>NZ_CAMFKW010000034.1 GCF_945957345.1 uncultured Allobosea sp.
TGTTCTGGCGCACCACGCTGCCGGCGCAGGTCGAACTCTACGACATCGCCAAGGACCCGGGTGAGACGAAGAACCTCGCGGCCGAGAACCAGCCGATGGTCGCCGCGCTGCAGAAACGCATCGACGATCTCGCCAAGGAGATGAAGCCGTCGCTGTTCTTCCAGTCGACGTTCAAGGCCTATTTCGGCCGTAACGTCCCGGCCCCGGCCTTCCCTAACGACGACGCCTTCTTCGCCACGGGTGACTGAGCGGCGCCGCGCCATATAACACGATGAGCGTGTGAATTCCGTTGCATCCGTAGCGGTATGGATCATGATGAGAGCCTGCCCTTGCGTTACCCGCGAGGGCAGGTCCAGATGCGACGACATGGGCGGGGGGCCAGATGTCACGCGCCGCAGCCAGAGCAGCTCTGCTTCACATGCTGCCAGCGTATCTGGCATCGGCCGGGGTGAAGCCCGACAAGGTCTTTCGCCAGGTCGGCATGAGCCCGGACGATGTCACCTCGGCAAAGGTGGTTTCTCGATCGCAGATTCACCACGCTCTCGCGCTTTCTGCACGCTATGTCGGGGTGGCTGAGATCGGGCTTTCGCTCGGCGCCACCGCAGATCCTGCGCAACTCGGCCCAATCGGCTTGGCAATGGAGGTCGGCGCAACGGCCGAGACCTGTCTTCAGGCCCAGATCAACTTGATGCCGACGATGCAATCGCATACCGCCATTGTGCTGCAGAAGCGCGATGACGAGATCGTCTGGACGCATCAACTCGTTGGCGACGACGAGTCGTCCTGGCTTCTGAACGAGGGCGCGGGAACCTTCATCGTGTCCATGCTTCGCCACCTCCTGGGCGATGGATGGGCGCCGAACCACATCAGCTTCCCGCATCACTGCAAGGGACGGCGCACGCGTTACGAGGACCATTTCCGGGCGCCAGTCAGCTTCGGTGACCAGGGCGAAATGCGTATCCACATGAAGCGCGCAGACCTTTCGACTCCTCTGCGCATGAAGAGCTCGGTTCGCGATCGCTTGCCTGGCTCCGCAAGTCAGGAGCTGATCGAAGCTTTCCGACCGAGCGTGAGCGACATCGACCTTGCAGTCCGCCGGATGGTCGATGCATCTCTGGCCCATCGCCCCGTCACGCTGTCCACCGCTGCTCGTATCCTGGGTTTGTCGTCCCGCACGCTTCAGCGCAGGCTGGATGATTGCGGGACCCCTTTCGAACAGATTCTGGACGACCGGCGACATCAGCTTGCGACAGCCTGGCTGAGGGATGAGCGCATCAGCGTGACGGAAGTCGCGATGAGGCTGGGTTACTCGGCACCGTCGCATTTCAACCGCGCGTTCCTGCGCTGGGAAGGTCGCCCTCCGATCGATTATCGTAGAGAGGGTGAATCCGCAGCTCCAGCGCGTTGAAATGATCAGATCAGCTCAGATCAACGCCGCGCTTTCAATATGTTTTGCGCGATGGCCAAGCCGGTCTGAAGGGCTCCATGCGCCGTCGAGAAATCCTGCATCGAGCAGGCTTCGCCGGCAAAGAAGAGCCTGCCATCGACATCTCCGGCGAGGACCACCCGCGCCTCGGCATGAGCGGGTAGCGCGTGGCTGTACGAGCCTCGCGCAAAGGGCTGGCGGGCCCAGCGCGATTGCGCGATCGGCTCCAGCCGGCGCCTGATCCCGGAGCCGAACAGTCCCGCCAGCTCGTCGCGCGCGAAAGCGGCAAAGGCATCGCCGTCGGCTTCGAATTCGCGGGCGGCCTCGCCGCCGACGAAGCCTTCTATCAGCGGCCAGCCGAAGGGCCGCAGATGATAGCTCGCCGTTCGTTTCACGAACGGATTGCCCAGGACCTGCGTGCCCGGCTCGAAACCGTCGCAATCGGACAGCTTGAAGATGATCTTGTCCGCCAGGCCTAGCGGCAGCGCGCCGGCGGCGTCGATATGGTCCGCTGCGCGCGGTGGCAGACGGATCGCGCCGGATGCAAGCACATCGGTCGGGACCGTGACGATGACGCGCGCCGCCTCGATCTCGCCTCTCGCGCTGGTCAATCGCAATGCATGGCCCGACGCGTCGATGCCGGTGATCCATGGCGACGTTGTCCGGTCGATATGGAAACCGAACTCCGGCGCCACCACAGCCCAGCCGTTGCGGTCCGCCGAATGGAGCCAGCCACAGCCGAGGTGGAAATGCAGGCCGTCGTGGAAGGCGGTGTGCGCCCGCCCGCCGATCCTGTCCGTCGCCTCGATCAGAAGCACGTCGAGCCCGGATGCGGCGAGATGCCGGCCCGCCGCGACGCCGCCGCGAGGATGACAGCCCCGAACATGATGGCGAGAAGCGACTCGAACAGGACCATGCCTCGCGATCTTATCCCCGTTAGCCGCGGTGTCGATCACGGTCGGTCGAGACTCGACATGGTCCTGGGCTACGCATTCGCTTGGGCATTGGGGACGCCGCAGCTCGGAAGCCGACATTCCCATCAATAGGGTGACAGGAGCCTGCGAAGGAAGCATCGGGGATGTCCGCTTGCCGGCCACCTGCGTTAGCGTCTACGGGAATGCGATGCGCAGGGCGGATCGAACGTGAACAGCCGTCAGATCGAGGTTTTCGCCGCCGTCATGAAAGCGGGAACCGTCTCGCGGGCGGCTGAAATCCTCGGGGTCACCCAGCCCGGCGTGAGCCGATTGATCGCAGAGCTCGAGAGATCGCTGGGCTTCGCCCTGTTCGACCGGGTGCGCAACCGCATCGTGCCGACGCCGGAAGGACGAATCTTCTTCGCCGAGGTCGAGGCCAATTTCCGCGGCATGGACCGGCTGCGCGCCGGCGCAGCCCGCATCCGCGACTACGGAGCCGGGCAGCTCCGGGTTGCGACCCTCTCGGCGCTGAGCTCGTCCATCGTCCCGAACGCCGTGCTGCGCTTCCGCACCCTGCGCCCCGACGCGACCGTCACGCTGATGGTCCTGCCATCGCGGGACGTTCGCGACGGCGTCGCGTCCGGCATCTACGATGTCGGCCTCGCCGCCGACGAGATCGATGTCACCGGCGTCGTCCACCAGGTCTTCGTCCAGCCGCGCGCACTCTGCGCCATGCCGCTCGGCCATCCCCTGGCCGAACGCGAGACGATCGGCCCGCATGACCTGTCGGGCGTCGAATTCGTGGCCTATGTGCCGGAGGATCGCGCCCGGCAGCGCTTCGACATGATCATGTCGGAGGCGGGGGCGGCGCCGCCGCGCGTCGTGGTCGAGACGATCCATGCGGCGACGGTCTGCGCGTTGGTGGCGCAGGGTGTCGGCGTCGGGTTGATCAGCCCGTATGCGATCGCGGGTCACGACCAGAGCCAGCTCGTCTTGCGTCCGTTCGAGCCGGCGGTGCAGAGCCGCAGCTTCCTCATCCTGCCGCCGGACCGTCCGAAATCGCAGCTCGTGCGCGACTTCATCGACTGCCTGATGGAAGCGCGCTGAAGCCATAACAATACGGCATCGAGTTATACCTTCGCTCGAATGGCCAGACCTCCCTCGCCGGCTATCCTCCCTCGAAATGCGCCAGAGACGCTCTTTCGAGGGGTACCGATGAATTCGACCATGCCGCGGGCTGCCAAGCCTGCAAGCAATGAGGCACGACCTCAGACGCAGCCTCCCGATGTAAGCGCGCGACGCTCGTCTTCCCCCAGATCCTGTGCCGTGCAGAGCAACCGTTTCGGATCGGAGCCCGACATGACCATCACCACGCGTCGCCGCCTTCCTCTTCTGATGGCCTGCGCCTTTACTGCCTTGTCCGCATTTGCCGGCCTTGGCGCCTCTCCGGCGCAGGCGCAGTCCTCGGAATGGGCCGGCAAGAAGCTGGTCGTCGGGATCCATAACCGCACGCCTTGGGCCTATCGCGACAAGGACAACAAGGTCGTCGGCATTCATCCGGACGTGATCCGCGCCGCCTTCGCTCCGCTCGGCGTCAAGGATTTCGAGTTCGTGGTTTCCGATTTCGGCGCGATGATCCCAGGCCTCCTGGCCGGCCGTTTCGACATCATCGCGTCCGGTGTCGCGATCACGCCGCCGCGCTGCGAGCAGGTGCTGTTCAGCGAGCCGGACGTGGCTGTGGGCGACAGCCTGCTGGTCAAGACCGGCAACCCGCTGAACCTGCATTCCTACGAGGACATCGCGAAGAATCCGAAGGTGCGCCTCGCCGGCGGCCGCGGCTCGGAGAACACCAAGAACGCCATCGCCGCCGGCGTGCCGGAAGCGCAGATCGCGCTTTTCCCGAACAACGAGGCCGCGGTCAGCGCTATCCTCGCGGACCGAGCCGACGTCACCACCCTTTCGGTGCCGAGCGCCATCGGCGTGATCGACGAGCAGAAGGTCGCGGGCGTCGAGCGCGCCGTGCCGTTCAAGGGGCTGATCAAGCCGAACGGCCAGCCGGCCAAGCTCTATACCGGCACGGTCTTCCCCAAGAGCAGCGCCAAGCTCCGCGACGCCTATAACGCCGAACTCGCCAAGCTGCGCGCCAGCGGCGGCCTCAAGCCGATCATGGAGAAATATAACTTCACCGCTGACGAGGATGCCGGCGCCATCACCACGGCGCAGATCTGCGCCGGCAACGGCTGAGCGAAACGGCCGGCATTATGAGCTTTCTCGACGTCCTCTCGGGCATCTTCCAGGGGTTGAACGTCACGCTGACGGTGACCGTGCTCGGCATGCTCTATGCCGTGCCCTTCGCCTTCGCCGCCGGCATCGCCCAGCATAGCTGGCGCGGCCTCGCCTATGGCGCGATCACGGCCGTGATCGAGTTCTGGCGCTCGACCTCGGTCGTGATCCTGCTCTACGGCTTCTACTACACGCTGCCATCCTTCGGCCTGCGGCTCTCGGGCATCACGGTGGGCTCGATGGTGCTGGGGCTGCATATCGGCGCCTATGGCAGCCAAGCCGTGCGCGGCGCCCTGCAATCGCTCGACAAAGGCCAGAGCGAGGCCGGGCGATCGCTCGGCCTGCGCGGCTGGCAGATCCTGATGCTGATCGAGTTGCCGCAGGCGCTGCTCGCGATGGTGCCGACCTTCATCAATCAGTTCATCCAGCTGGTGAAGGGCACGGCTCTGGTCTCGCTGGTGACGCTGACCGACATGCCCTTCCGCGCCAAGGAGATCTCGCAGCTCTTCTACGATCCGCCGAAGGTCTATTTCGCGCTGCTCGTCGCCTATTTCATCCTCTGCTACCCCGCGACGATCATCGGCCGCTGGGTCGAGCGCAAGATCGGCGCCGGACGGAAGCTCGACCATGCTGTTTGATCCCGGCTTCGCACTTTCGACCGTGCCGAAGATAGCCGGTGCGCTCTGGACCTCGATCCTGGTCGCGCTGCTGAGCTGTGTCGGCGCGTCGCTGCTCGGCTTCGGCCTGGAGATCGCACGGCGCAGCAACCGGGTGATGCGCTATGCGATGCGCTTCCTGATCGATTTCATCCGCTCGACGCCGCTGCTCGTGCAGCTCTACTTCGTGCTGCCGTCCTACGGCATCAAGCTGCCGGCGCTCGCCATCGGCGTCATCGCGATCAGCCTCTATTACAGCGGCTATCTGGCCGAGGTCTTCAAGGCTGGCATCGACGGCGTGAAGCCCGGCCAGTTCGAGGCGGCGCGCGCGCTCGGCCTCACGCGTTTGCAGACCGTCGTGCTGGTGATCGCGCCGCAGATGCTGCGCAATATCGCCGCCCCCTGGGCAACTACTTCATCGGCATCTTCAAATCGACGCCCTATCTCGCTGCCATCGCGGTCTACGAAGCCTTCGGCGCGGCACTCGACATCGCCTCCGACACCTTCCGCTACACCGAGCCGATGGTCGTGGTCGGCGCGGTCTTCCTCGCCATCGCCCTCGTGCTCGCCTGGTTCGTCAGGCGGCTGGAAGAGCGCCTGCTGCTTTCGGCGAAACGCTGATCACCTACCGACGGACCGATCATGGATACCACCCTCCTCCCCCGGCTGACCGAATGGCGCCGCCATCTCCACGCTCATCCCGAGCTCTCCGAGCAGGAGACGAAGACCTCGGCCTTCCTCCAGGACCGCCTTCGCGAGCTCGGCATCCCTTTCGAGGCGGGCGTCGGCGGCACCGGCATCGTGGCGACGCTGTCGCGGCCGGGCTCGAACCGTTCGGTCGGCCTGCGCGGCGACATCGACGCCCTGCCGATCGCCGAGCGCAGCGACGCACCCTATGCCTCGCAGGTGTCGGGCGTGATGCATGCCTGCGGCCATGACGGCCATTCGGTCGCCCTGCTCGGCGCCGCGGCGATGCTGGCTTCCGATCCCGACTGGAAAGGTACCATCCAGTTCATTTTCCAGCCGGCAGAGGAGAATGGCGCCGGCGCCAAGGCGATGATCGCCGACGGGCTGTTCGAGCGCTTCCCGATGGAGCGCATCTTCGCCTTCCACAATTGGCCGGGGCTCGAAGCCGGAACCGTTGCCGTCCATGACGGGCCGGTGATGGCGGCCGGCGGGCGCTGGCAGGTGACCTTGCACGGCCTCGCCGGCCACGCCGCGATCCCGCACCAGACGCGCGATCCGATCCTGGCGGCGGCCCATCTGATCATGGGGCTGCACAGCATCGTCTCGCGCAATGTCGACCCGTGCGATGCCGTCGTGCTGTCGATCGGCCAGATCCATGGCGGCACGGTCAGCAACCAGATCCCCGAGAGCGTCACGCTGCTGGGCACGCTGCGGACCTATCGGCAGGAGGTGCGCGAAGCGGTCATCAAGCGCATGCAGAGCCTTATCGCCGGCACCTGCGAAGCCTACGGCATGCACGCCGATATCGAGATCCTCTCGAGCGGCCGGGCGATCATCAACACGCCAGCCGAGGTGAAGCTCGCCGTCGCGGCGGGGGAAGCCATCGGGGCCAGGGTCCGTACCGACCTTCGGCCCAGCACGACCGGCGACGACTTCTCCTTCCTGATCAAGGACAAGCTTGGCGCCTATGTCTGGATCGGCAACGGCCCAGCCGGGCCCGACGGCGAGCTCCACAACGCGCGCTACGACTTCAACGACACCATCCTGCCAGTCGCGATCGACTGGATGCACGAACTCGCCAAGCGCGCGCTGAATGACGAGCCTCCAAAGCCATAATGCCGCGGCATCGCCCGATACCGCTCGGCGGATTGTCCCGTTCTCTCGGCAGCTTGAGTATCGACCCGACAAGAGAAAACGACCATGCATGACCTGACACTTTGCGTTCACCATCCGGCCGTCGACGAGGAAGGCTATGCCTCGCTTGCCGTGCCCACGCACCGCGCCTCGACCATCGTCTATCCGGATGGCGCGAGCTTCATGGCTCGCAAATATCGCGGCTTCGACGGCTACACTTACGGGCTGCACGGCACCCCGACGACCCGCACGCTGGAAGCGCAATTGACGGCCTTGCACGATGGCGTGCGCTCCGTTCTGGTGCCGTCCGGGCAGGCGGCCGTGACCATCGTGATGCTGTCGGTGCTGATGCCCGGCGACAAGGTGCTGATCCCGGACCATGTCTATCCGCCGGTGCGCAGCTTCTGCGCCGAGTACCTTGAACCGCGCGGCATCGCCTATGGCGTCTACGATCCGCTGATCGGCGCCGGCATCGCCGATCTCATCGACGAGACCGTCAAGCTGGTCTGGGTCGAATCCCCCGGCTCCAATACGATGGAGGTCCAGGACGTACCGGCCATCGTCGCGGCGGCGAAGGCGAAAGGCGCGCTCGTCGGCTGCGACAACACCTGGGCGACGCCGCTGATCTTCAAGCCGCTGGAACACGGCGCGGATTTCGCCTGCGAGGCGCTGACCAAATATGTCGGTGGCCATTCCGACCTGCTGCTGGGTTCGGTGACGGTCAGGGACATGGCGCTGCGCCAGAAATTGAAGGAGACCCTGCGCGGTTTCGGTGTCGGCGTCTCGCCCGACGAGTGCCAGCTCGCCTTGCGCGGCATCGAGACCATGGGCCTGCGTGTCGCCCATATGGGCGGGGTTTCCGAGGATTTCGCCCGGCGGCTCGTCGATCACCCCATGGTCGAGCGCGTGCTTCATCCGGCCCTGCCCTCCTGCCCGGGCCACGCGATCTGGGAGCGCGACATGGGCCGCTCTTCGGGCCTCTTCAGCCTCGTGCTGAAACCCGTCGACGACGAGGCCATGAGCGCGGCGTTGAGCGCCTTGCGCGTCTTCGCGATCGGCGCGTCCTGGGGCGGAACGCGCAGCCTCGTTGCGCCGCAGGCCGTCGCATCAGATCGGACGGCAACAGCCTGGACCGCGCCAGGCCCACTGCTACGCATCAGCATCGGCCTCGAAGAACCTGACGAACTGTGGGCCGATCTCAGTCGGCTGCTGTCGGTGCTAGGGCAAGCATCCGCGAGCAAGGCGGCCTGACGGCAGGCAGTCTCGAAACCGCTATGACGGCGAGGCACGGTGCGAGAGGTGCAGAGCCAGCGAGGTTTCCTGCGGAGCACCCTCGGCCTCGCTCGTTTCGGTCCGACCGGCGCGGCTCATCGAAGCACACCATACCGACGTTCCCACGCGGGCTGTGGCCGGCGTTTCGGCGGACTCCTGGCCGCCCGCAATGCAGGGCGCCCCCTCGCTGGCGAACGCTTCTCAAGTCACAGGCTTGCTCCTACGGTCATCGCGAGACATCGACGCGAACCCGGCTCAGGAAGGCTTCCATGGCGCGCCACAACTTCGTTCCGACCCGCTATTCGAACGTGCTCGCCACCCTGCCGCCGGTTCTGGAGATCGCCAGCGGCGACAGCGTCGTCACCACCACGCTCGATGCGGCCGGCTTCGGCGGCGATGGTGAGCAGCACGCCCCGCGCGGCAACCCGATGACCGGCCCCTTCTTCGTCACCGGCGCCGAGCCCGGCGACGCCCTGCTCGTGACGATCGAGCGGATGACGCCGAACCGGAAGACCGGCTGGACCTATTCGCCCCTGGCACCCGGCGTGCTCGATCCCGGCATGCTGCACGAATTGCCGAAGCGCGAGCGCTACGAATGGGCGATCGATGCACAGGCCGGCACGGTGAAGCTGCTGGAGCCTTCCGCCCGGATCAAGGAGTGGAGCTTCCCCCTCGCGCCGATGATGGGTTGCTTCGGCGTCGCGCCCGAGCGCGGCCAGGCGATCTCGACCGCGACCAGCGGCGCCAATGGCGGCAATATGGATTACCGGCTGTTCGGCCCCGGCGCGACCATCGCCTTCCCGGTCTTCGTCGATGGCGCGCTGTTCTTCCTCGGTGACGGCCATGCCTGCCAGGGCGACGGCGAGATCGCCGGCACCGGCGTCGAGACTTCGTTCGAGGTCGAATTCTCGGTGAAGCTCATCAAGAAACAGAACCTGCGCTGGCCGCGCTGCGAGACCGAGACCGACCTCCTGGTGATCGCGAGCGGGCGCCCGCTCGACCAGCCCCTGCAATTCGCCACGACGGAATTGCTGCGCTGGGTCGGCGATGCCCTTGGCGTCGATCCGATCGAGGCGAGCCACCTGCTCGGGCAGGCGGTGCGATACGACATCGCCAATGTCTTCAACCCCGCTTATTGCGTCGCCGCCCGGCTGGAGAAGACCGGACTCACGCGCGCGATGTCGTTTCGCGACCGCGGCTGATCCCCTTCACTCACCTTCGAAACGCCGACCAAGAAGATCGACCATGTCCGAGAATACCGCCGCCCTGAAAGCCGAGCTGCTTCAGGCGATCGACCAGCGACGCGACGAGATCGTCGAACTGTTGCGCCGCTTCCTGCGCATCAAGAGCGTCAACCCGCCGGGCGACACGCGCGAGGCTGCGGCCTTCGTGCGCGAACTGCTCGATGCCACCGGCGTGGCGCATCGCACCGAGGCCTTCGTGCCGGAGATGCCGAACATCATCAGCCGCTGGGAGGCCGGAAAGCCCGGCAGACACCTCATGCTCAACGGCCATATGGATATCTTCCCGGTCACCAACGAGAAGCTCTGGGAGGCCGAGATCGTCGACGGCAAGATCATGGGCCGCGGCGCTTCCGACATGAAGACCGGGACGCTGGCCTCGATCCTCGCCTTCTGCCAGCTCTTTCCCCACCGCGAGAAACTCAACGGCGCGCTGTCGCTGACCGTGGTCTCGGACGAGCAGTCCGGCGGTCGCTACGGCACGAAATTCTTGTTCGACGAATTCGGCGAAGAGATGGAGGCCGATTGCTGCCTGAACGGCGAGCCGAGCGGCCTCGCCAACCTGCGCTTCACCGAGAAGGGCACCTTGCGCTTCTCGCTCTCGGCCAAGAGCATCGGCGGCCATGGCGGCTATGCCCACCGGGCGCGCAATCCGATCGCGGATGTGAGCCGGCTCGTGACCGCGATCTATGACCGCTACCATCTCAAGCTCGCCGCGCTGCCGCCCGAGATCGACGCGGTGCTGACCTCGCCCGAGACGATCGCCGCGGCCGATCTCAACCTCGGCAAGGGCGCGGGCGATGTCGCAAGGCGCATCACCGTCAATGTCGGCATCCTGCAGGGCGGGCAGAAGGCGACACAGATTCCGACGCATTGCATTGCACATCTCGACATGCGCATCCCGATCGGCTCCGACCGCGACGCGATCCGCGCCGATCTCGAAAGCCTCGCGCGCGAGGCGGATTGCGAGATGGTGGTCAATGAGGACCACAGCTATCCCGCGAGCCTGACCGATCCGTTCAGCGAGATGGCCAATATCTTGCGCGGCAATATCCGCGAGCTGCTCGGCCATGACGCGCCGCCGGTCTCGAGCCTCGGCGGCACCGATACGCGCTATTGGCGCTGGCGTGGGGTGCCCGCCCTGATCTGCGGCCCCTCCCCGATCAGCATGGGCACAGACGAGGAGCACGTCACCGTCGACGAGGCGATCGCGGTGATGAAGCTGCACGTCGCCTGCGCGGTCGACTATCTCGGCTCGACCGGGCCGACCGCGATGTAAGGCTCAGGCCCCGGGGACAGGCGCCTCTTCGGCGAGCAGGCCCTGTACCTTGAGATCACGCCAGAGCGCGGCCGGCACCGGCCGCGCGACGAGATCGAGATTGCGTGCGACCTCCTGCGGCGTCACCGCGCCGAGCACGATCGTCGCAACCGCCGGATGGGCGGCGCAGAAAGCCAGCGCCGCCTGCGGCAGGGCGACACCATGCCTGGCGCAAACCGCCTCGATGCGGGTGACGCGGGTCAGCACCTCTGGCGGCGCCGGCTTGTAGTTGTAGAAGGCTCCGGGTTTTGCACCGGTGGCGAGGATGCCGGAATTGAAGACACCGGCCAGCATGACTGCGATTTTCTTCTCCAGTGCCAGCGGCAGGAATTCAGGCAGAGCGCCCTGCTCCAGCAGCGAATAGCGGCCGGCCAGCATCATCACGTCGAAATCGCCGGCACGGGCAAAGCGCACGCACATCTCGGCCTCGTTGACGCCGACGCCGATCGCCTTGACCGCGCCGGACGCGCGCAATTGCTCAAGGGCGCGATAGGCGCCGTCCATCGCCTCAGAGAAGCGCTGCTCCATCCGGTCGCCATGGGTCCAGACATCGACGTCGTGAATCAGCAGGATGTCGATATGGTCGGTACCGAGCCTGAGCAGAGACTGCTCGAAGGAGCGCATCGCGCCGTCATAGGAATAGTCGACCACCGCCGGATGCGGCAGTCCGCCGGTATAGCCCGAGCCGTCGCGCTTCGGCTCGCCGGCCTGCATCCAGCGGCCGACCTTGGTCGAGACGATGACGTTCTCGCGCGGCACACTGCGGAGCGCGGCGCCGATGCGATGCTCGGAGAGGCCATGGCCGTAGAGCGGCGAGGTATCGACGAGATTGATGCCGGCCGCGAGCGCGGCGCGAACCGTGTCCTGCGCCGTCACCTCGTCGAGATGCCCGTAGAGATCACCGAGCGGCGCGCCGCCGAAGCCGATCAGGCTGGGGATGAGGCCCGCGAAGGGACGGCCCGGCGGAACGGGACCCGGTTCCGTCCCGGATGGGGAGAGTTCAACGCCGTTCGTCATCGCTGATCCGGTAGGCAGGAGGGAGCGGCAGATTTGCGGATCGCCCGAAAGCGCGCAAGCCCTGCCCTCGCCTCAGGCCCCGACCTTTGCGAGCACATCGGCCCGCAGGAAGCGCTCTATGAACAGCATGAACAGCACCGAGGGCACGAGCAGGATCAGCGCCGTGATCGAGGCGACCTGATAATTGCCGCCCATCGCCGCGCTGTAGAGCAGGAGCGGCAAGGTCGTGACCTGCGGCACGCCGACGAAGAAGGTGCCGGTGAACTCGTCGAGCGATTCCAGGAAGACGAAGATGCCGCTGGCGATGATGCCGGGCGCCGCCAGCGGCAGCGTCACCGAGAAGAAGGTCTTCAGCGGCGATGCCCCGATATTGCGGGCGGCAAGCTCGAGGTCCTTGTCGACGGCGGCGAAGGCCGCAGCCGCGATCCAGACGGAATAGACCAGACCATGCGCGGCATGGACCAGCACGACGGCGAAGACCGTGCCGTTGATGCCGATATTGTAGAAGATGCGGGCGACGTTGATGTAGATCGCGACCGAGGGGAAAGCCTGCGGCAGCAGGAAGAGCACCATGAAGAAGGCGCGCGCCGGCAGCTTCAGCCGCGCCAGCGCATAGCCGGCGGGGATCGAGAGCGCGAGCGCGACGAGAACCGTCAGCACCGCGATCCAGACCGAGGTGCCGAGCGAGGCCATGGCGTCGCCGGTCGGGCGGAAGACCTGCTCCCAGTAACGCGTGCCGTAGACGACCGGCAGCTTGTAGGGCGTGTACCAGCGCTCGGCGACGGACCACAGCGCCAGATTGACCAGCGGCCCGATCAGAAAGAAGGCGAAAGCCGCGAGCGCGAAGGCGGCAAGGACCATGCGCAGGCCGGAGACGGCACGGATCATGGCGTGCCCTCCTTGGCCATGCCGCGCTTGAGATAGATGATCGCCGCGCCGGCCGAGATCAGATAGGTGATGACGCCGAGCGCATTGGCCGTGGCGTAGTCGCCATAGGCGTTGATGCGGAAGGCCATGTCGACGGTCAGCATGGTCGGCTGCGAGCCCGCGACCATCATCGGCACCGAGAGCACCGAGAGCATCGTCACGAAGGAGAGGACGAGCGCGACGAGGAGCTGGGGCATGACCTGCGGCAGGGCGAGTTCGACGAGGACGCGCATCCGCGATGCCCCGAGATTGCGGCCGGCCTCCAGCGTCGCACGGTCGAGCGCGGCGAGCGCGCCGGCGAGCAGCAAGGCGACGAAGGGCGTCTGCTTCCAGACGAAGGTCGCGATGATGCCGCGCCAGTCGAGGAAGCTCACCGCCTGCAGCGGCTCCATCAGCCCGAGCGAGACGAAGCTGTTGTTCATCAGCCCGTTCTTGGCGAGGAAGGTGCGCATGCATTGCGCCGCGACGATGAAGGGGATGAAGAGCGGCCAGCGATAAAGCGCTTTCAGCGTGCCGACGATGTAACGGTTCTCGCCGAGCGTCAGCGTGCCGGCGATGACGATGGCGGCGAGGCCCGTCAGCAGGCAGGAGGCAAGCACGATGACGACGGTGAAGACGACGTCACCGGAATAGAGCTCCCAGGCCTTGCCGAAGGCCTGCAGCGAGAAGCCGCCTTGCGGCCCCGTGAAAGCCGAGATCAGCGAGAAGCAGAGCGGATAGAGGAACAGCGCCGCGACGAGGGCGAGGCCGGGCGCGATCAGCAGCAGGGCGAGATTGCGTTGGGAGAGCTTCATTCCGCTGCGCTTCTTCGAGAAATCGCGTGGTCATTCCAGACAAGCCGCGAGAGCGGTGCCGATCCGGGATCCATGCCTGAACGGTTCCGGCATGGATCCCGGGTCTTCGCTTCGCTACGCCCGGGATGACGGCGTTTCCGCATCAACCCAGGCAGGAAACGGCTCAGTTCGCGACCTTCTTCTCGTAGCCTTCGAGGATGTCGTTGAAATAGGGGGCGATCGGGAAGGGCTTGGCGTTCTGCGACAGGTCGGTCGGGGTGATGTCGGTGAAGAGCTTGTCCCAGGCGGCCTTGTCGAGCTTGCCTTCGAGGTTCTTGGCGTCGATGCCCGGATACCAGTTGAACTTCTTGACGATGCCGTCGGCCTGGACCTGCGGGCTGGTGGCGAGCGCGATGAACTCCTCAGCCAGCTTCTTCTGCGCCGACTTCTCCGGAACCGAATAATACATCGGCTGGCCGGGCATGCCGGGCGAGGCGAGCTTCAGCTTCATGCTCGGCGGCAGCTTGCCGTCGGCCTGCCAGGAATAGAACATGTCGACCCAAACGGGTCCCATCGCGATCTCGCCGCGGTTGAGCATGTCGAGCGTGCCGGCATTACCGGGGGTGATCACGGCGTTCTTGTTGAACTCCTTGAGCTCGCCGAAGGCGGCGTCCCACTTGGCCTTCTCGGCCGCATCATAAGGGCCCTGGATCAGCTTGTTGGCGTCGCCGCCGAAGGCGTAGACCCAGCCGGCGACGAAGGCGACGCCGGACATGCCGCCCTTGATGCCGTTATAGCCGAACTGCTTGGGGTTCTTCTTCACCCACTCCTTCAACTCGGTGAAGTTGGCCGGGGGATTCTTCAGCATGTCGGCGTTGTAGGCCAGCGCCGTCTGCGACTGGAACATCGGCATGACATAACCGGAAACGTCGGAGCCGAGCGAGTTCTTGGCGGTCTCGCTGGAGACGAGCTTCGAGGTGTCGACATTGGCCGTGTACTTGGCAAGCAGGCCTTCCTTGACCATCTGGCCGGCGGCCTTCTGGTGGATGACGACCACGTCGAAATCGGTCGAGGCGGCGCCCTTCTGGGCATCGAGCTTCTCGTAAATCTTCTGCGAGCCGGAATCGCCCGGGCCCGTGCCGACCGAGACGACCTTCACGCCCGGATGGGCCTTCTCGAACATTGGCCCGAGATAGTCCTTGACATAGTCGACCATGTTCTGGTCGCCGGCGGAGGCGACGTTGAGAGTCTGCGCGGATAGCGGCGATGCCACGATCAGCGCGGCGAGCGAGCAGGCAAGCGTGAGGATGCGCATGTGTCTGACTCCTTGTCAGGCGGCGATCCCGGCCTCGGTCGCCGGGAAGATGTGAAGGCGCTGCAGCGGAATGCGCAGTCCAACCTTCGTTCCGAGTTCGTGACGGGCGACATCGTCGACCGTGATCTGACGGCCGGCGGCTTCGACCTTGTAGCGGTAGATGCCACCGGGGTAGGCGCGCGCGGCGATGGTGCCGGGGACGACGAGGTCGCCGCCTGCCGCGATCGCATCATGCGCGTCGAGGCTCGCAACATCGTCGCGGAAATAGGCGAGCGCCTCGCCGTTCGGCAGGGCAGCCGCGGCGTTGCCCGCAAGCGTCGCGCGAGCGGCACCGGAGGTGACTGACGCCTGGCCCTCGCCGCAGGTGACGCTGAGCGGCAACACGTTCTCCGCGCCCATGAAATTGGCGACGAAGGCGCTGGCGGGGCGGTCATAGACCTCCTCGGGCGTGCCGACCTGCGCGATATGGCCGGCCTGCATGATCACCAGCCGGTCAGCCATGGTCATAGCCTCCTCGCGGTCATGCGTGACATGGACGGCGGTGAGGCCGAGCCGTTGCTGGATGGCGCGGATCTCGTGGCGCATCACCATGCGGATCTTGGCGTCGAGATTGGAGAGCGGCTCGTCGAGCAGGAGGATGCCGGGATCGATGGCGAGCGCCCGGCCGAGCGCGACACGCTGACGCTGACCGCCCGAGAGCGCCGTGACCTTGCGGTCCTCATAGCCCGTGAGACCGAGGAAATTCAGCATCTCGCCGACCTTGGCGGCGATCTCGGCCTTGGACTTGCCACGCAGCTTCAAGCCGTAGCCGATATTCTGCAGCACGGTCATATGCGGCCAGAGCGCATAAGACTGGAAGACCATCGCCATGCCGCGCTTTTCCGGCGGCAGACCGGCGACATCCTTGCCGCCGACGACGATCGAGCCGTCCTCGACCGGGACGAAACCGGAGAGCGAACGCAGCAGCGTGGTCTTGCCGCAACCGGACGAGCCGAGGAGCGCGGTGAAGCTGCCGGGGGTGAAGTCCAGATCGATGCCATGAAGCACGCGCGTGCCGCCATAGGCGACCTTGAGGCCGCGCACGCCGATGGCCGCGCCGCTACCCGCTCTGGCTTGCGTTTCCGGCTGCAAGGCGCCTACTCCCCCGGTTCTGCTCTTATCGCCTGACAATGGAATATTTCTTCCACAATCGGCTCAGTTGAAATAAACGTTACGCACGGGGCGCAGTCTATGCAAGAGCTTTGTGAAAGTCGGATGACAGTGCGGATTCATTCTCTCTGGCTGATGCCCGCACCTGCGGACGAGGCGATGCTGGCCGGCATCGTCGGCGACCTGTCGAGCCGGTTCAGCACTCCTCTGTTCGCTCCGCATCTGACATTGCAGGGCGACACCGAGACGACGCCCGAGCTGCTCGAACAGGCGATCACGGCGGCAGCCGAAGCTGTCGCGGCCTTCGCCGCGCCGGTCTCCGTCGTCGAAGGGAGCGAGGCCTATTTCCGCTCGTTCTATGCCCGCTTCGCGGTTTCGCCTGCGCTGGCCAAGCTGAAGCAGGCGCTCGACCCCGAGGGCTTCGCGAGCTTCATGCCGCATGTTTCGCTGCTCTATGGGGAGGTCGAGGCCGAAGCGAAGGCTGCGGCGATCGCCGAGATCAATGCCCGCCTCGCCGGCCGCGCCATTCGTTTCGACCGCGTGGGCATCGTGACCTCCGGCCAGGACGTGCCGATCGCCGACTGGCGCGTCGTCGCGAGCGTCGCGCTGCGCTCGGCCTGAGCCTCTCTGCTATTCGCCGGTCAGCTCGCGATTGCGGCGGCTGACTTCCTCGCTATAGCGCTTGATCGCGTGCGCCTCGCTGAGGATGCCGACGAGACGGCGGCTCTCGCGATCGGCGACCACGGGCAGCGCCTCGCTCTCGGCTGCCTCGAACAGCTTCAGCGTGTCGCGCACCGACATGTCGGTGAGCAACATCCGATCGGGATTGCGCAGGAGATGACGGACCGTGCGCGGTGCGGGCTCCGCCGCTGCCTCTTCATCCAGCGCCGCGTCCGGTTCGTAGAGCGCCCCCGGGGGCACCATGCCGGCATAGGCGCCACCCGGGCCGATGGCGACGAGGTAATTGGTCGATCCCGGCGGGTATTTCAGCCGGGCTTCGGCGATGGTGGCGTCGGCTGCGATCTTCGGCACCTCGATGCGCATCATGCTGCCGGCGGTGAGGTCACGCATCCACCCGACATCGTGGGCACCGCGAATGCTCTCGCCGCGCAGATGGAAGCGCCAGGTCGCGAAGGAGAAGCCGAACAGCCGGCGCGTGACGAGCGAGGCCGCACCAGCCGCGCCGACCACGGCCAATGTCAGCTTGAGGTCACCGGTCATCTCGAGCGCGAGCAGCGTCATGGTCAATGGGCCACCCACGACCGAGACCGCGAGCGAGCTCATACCGACCAGCGCGAACAGCGTCTCGTGCCCGGCAAGGTTGGGGAAGGCCAGGCCGAGCAGACCGATGAACAAGCGGCCCGTCAGCACGCCGAGCAGGAGCGAGGCGAAGAACAGGCCGCCGCGGAAGCCGGAGCCGATCGAGACCGAGGAGGCCAATGCCTTGGCGACGAGCACCAGCGCGAAGAGCAGCAAGTTGGCATCCATGCTGACATAGAGATTGATCGCGCCATGGCCGGCGGAGAAGACCGAGGGAATCCAGATCGCCAGCGCACCGACGACGAGGCCGCCGAAAGCGGGCCGCAGCCAGGTCGGGATCCGCGAGCGCCGGAAGCCGGCCTCGACGAAGGCGGCGGCGCGCATCACGACGATGCCGACGAGCCCGCAGGCGGCGCCGAGCAGGACGACCAGCGGCAGGTTGGCCATGGTGATCGTGCCGATCGGAGGGACCTCGACCGCCAACAGCGCGGGCGCGAGCAGGCTGTGGGTGACGGTCGCCATGAAGGTCGCGGCCATGACCGGCACGAAGGCGGCGATCGAATAGCTGCCGAGGATCAGCTCGAAGGCGTAGAAGGCGCCGGTCAAGGGTGCATCGAAGGCCGCGCCGATGGCTCCCCCGGCGGCGCAGCCGACCATCAGCCGCATATCCGCCCGGCGCAGCCGCAGGCGACGGCCGATATGCGAGGCGAGCCCGCTCGCGGCCTGCGTATAGCCGGCTTCGAGACCGACCGAGGCGCCGGCGCCGCTCGAGCCCATGGTCTGGAGCGCGACGAAGACGCTGTCGCGGAAGGACATGCGCCCGCCATGCAAGGCATTGGCTTCGATCGGGTCGATCGGCTGCTTGCGGCGGCGGAAGAACAGCCAGGAGGCGCAGCCGATGGCGAGACCGCCGAGCACCGGCCCGGCAATGGCCCGCCAGGACGGGATCGTCGTGGTGATCGAGAGCCGGGCGCCATGTTCCAGGCCGAAGATCAACTCATGCAGGAGTTGCGTCGTGAAGGACATCGCCAGCACGGTAAGCCCGGCGAGGACGCCGACCACCGAGGCGAGAACCACGATGCCGATCTCGCTGGAGCGGACGAGCGCGCGCCATCCCTGCGAGGCATCGCCTGTCGCGGCCGGCGTTTCGGTGGCTTTCACGGTGATCACGGCAAGGCCCGTCAGGCTCGTTCGTCACGTCCGCACGCGGTCGCATATCGAAGCGGCCGTAACAAGACATCTCGGCGATGGCAGCCCTGTTTTTGCCGCAGGGCGCTATGAAATCGGCACGGCAAGGCCCGTCTTCACCCGGTCCATCGCGACGAAGGAGCGGAACTTGCGGATATTGGGATTGGCGAAGAAGAGGCGCCGCGTCAGCGCCTCGTAAGCCGCCATGCTCGACGCCAGCACGACCAGCATGAAGTCGACCTCGCCGGTGACGTAATAGCATTGCTGCACCTCGGGCGCGGCCCGGAAGGCGTTCTTGGCAGCGTCGATATCGCCGGCCGTCTCGCTGACCAGCTCGACCTCGACGAAGAGCGTGATCGGATGGCCAAGCGCGGCGGGATCGACCACAGCGACATTGGCCCGGATGACGCCGTTCGCTTCCATCCGGCGGATACGACGCTGCACGGCCGGCGCGGACAGATTGACGCGCTCACCGATCACCCGCTGCGGCGTGGTGTTGTCCTGCTGGAGGATCGCGAGGATCGCCCGGTCGAAAGCGTCGAGATCATGAGCGGTCGGCTCGGCCATGCCTCATCCTGAGAAAGAAACTTGCAAGGTCGTGGGCCAAATCCAGCGCCTTTTTCGCTTGGGATGCAATATCCATTCAGGCAGCCCAGCCAGACGAGGCCGCCATGTTCCTGCTGAACCATCATCCGGATTATCGCTCCGCCCTCCATCCGGAGGATGTCGAGACGCTCGGGCCCGCCGGGGCGGATGCGATCGCGGCGCATCTGACGCAGCGGCCGAACCATGTGCCGACCCCTTTGCACAGCCTCCCGGCGCTGGCCGCCGCGCTCGGCATCGGCGCGCTCTTCATCAAGGACGAGGGCCAGCGCCTCGGTCTCGGCAGCTTCAAGGCGCTCGGCGGCGCCTATGCGGTGATCCGGCTTGCGCTCGAAACGGCTTCCGAAAAACTCGGCAGGCAACTCAGCGATGCCGACATGAACGACCCCGCCGTGCGCGCGGCAGCGGCCGGCATGACTTTCGCTTGCGCGACTGATGGCAATCATGGCCGCTCCGTCGCACAGGGCGCGCAGTTGCTCGGAGCCCGGGCCGTGATCTTCGTGCATGGCGGCGTCAGCGACGAGCGCGTCGCGGCCATCGCCCGCTTCGGCGCCGAGATGGTGCGTGTCTCCGGCACCTATGACGATTCCGTGGTCGAGGCCGCCCGTGTCGCGACGAAGCGCGGCTGGACCATCGTCTCCGACACGTCCTGGGACGGCTATGAGCGCATCCCCGGGCTGGTGATGCAGGGCTATACCGCCATCGCCCGCGAGGGGCTGGCGCAGATGCCGGAGCGGCCGACGCATGTCTTCGTGCAGGCCGGTGTCGGCGGCATCGCCGCCGCACTCGCGGCGCAAATGGAAACGAGCTTTGGCGGCGAGCGGCCGTTCTTCACCGTGGTCGAGCCGTCACGCGCAGCCTGCGTCTTCGAGGCGGCCAAGCGCGGCAAGCCCGGCAAGATTCCGCATGGCGCGCCGACCGTGATGGCGATGCTCGAATGCTACGATACTTCGCCGCTCGCCTTGCGCGTGCTCTATCGCGCGGCGGATGCCTTCATGACCGCCGAAGATTCGGACGCCGTCGAAGCGATGAACCGGCTTGCCCGGCCGGCAGGGGGCGACCCGGCCATCGTCGCCGGCGAGAGCGGAGCGGCCGGGCTCGCCGGCCTGCTCGCGGCCCTGCGCGACCCGCAGGCCCGCGCAGCGCTGAAGCTCGATGGCCAATCGCGCGTCTTCCTGGTCAATACCGAGGGCGCGACCGATCCGGCGCGCTATGCCGAGCTCGTCGGCCTCAAGCCGGAGGAGGTCGAGTGACCACGCAAGCCTCCGAGCGGCTGACACTTCATTCGCAGAGCCATTCGCCCTATGCGCGCAAGACCATCGTCTTCGCGCATGAGGCGGGCATCGTCGACCGGCTCGCGATTGTCGATCAGGAGACGAGTCCGACCAACCGCAACCCCGATGTCTTCGCCGTCAATCCGCTCGGCAAGGTGCCGGTGCTGATTACGCCGGAAGCTGGCGCGATCTTCGATTCGCTCGTGATCTGCGATTATCTCGACGGGCTTCATGGCGGACGTCGATTGATCCCGGTCGAGGGCAAAGCTCGCTGGCAGGCGCTGCGCCTGCACGCCATTGCGCAAGGGCTCTGCGATGCCGGTATCGCCTTGCGCTGGGAGACGCTGCGACGACCGGAACCTCTGCGCTATCCGCCACTCCAGAAGGGTCAGACGGCAAAGCTCGTCGAATCCTTCGACGTGCTGGAGCGTAGCGAGAGTTTCGATGAGCCCGTCCAGATCGGCCATATCGGGCTGGCCACCGCGCTCGCCTGGCTGGAATTCCGCGACCTGCCGGATTTCCGCAGCGGGCGGCCGCGGCTGACGCGCTGGTACGAGACGTTCTCGGAACGCGCCTCGATGCGGGCGACGGCCTATCACGGTGAAACGCAGGACCGGCCGGCAGCTTAAGGCCATTGCCGGATGACCGGGTGACGTCGTAGCAGAGCCCGGCAGCGCGGCCACTGCCCCAGCCGCGCCGGAGGCCGCGCATGAAGCTTCGTCCCGATACGCTGGCGATGACCGCCGTCCTCGCCATGCTGACGGCTCTCGGGCCGCTCTCCACGGATTTCTACCTGCCCTCCCTGCCGGAGATCGCGCGGGTGATGCAGACCGATGTCGCCGGCGCGCAGGCGACGCTCTCCTCCTTCCTGTTCGGCTTCGCCGCCGGGCAGATCTTCTGGGGGCCGCTTTCCGATAGGCTGGGGCGCCGGCCTGTGCTGCTCGCGGGGCTCGGCCTGTTCGGGCTGGCGACGCTGGCCTGTGCCTTCGCGCCCTCGATCGGCGCACTGACGTTGGCGCGGGCTTTTCAGGCACTCGGTGCGTCCGGCCCGATCGTTCTCGGCCGTGCCATGGTGCGCGATCTCTATGACGGCCCCCGCGCCGGCCGCGAACTCGCCCGCATGGGCATGATCATGGGGCTGGTTCCGGCCATCGCGCCGGTGATCGGCGGCGTGCTGCAGGTCGCTTTCGGCTGGCGCTCGACCTTTCTCGCTTCGCTGGTGTTCGGGCTCGCGCTCGCCAGCGTCATCGTCACGGTGATGCCGGAGACGCTACGGGCGCGCTCGCCGCAGCCGCTCTCCCTCGTCGGCATTTTCCGGGGCTTCGGGACACTGCTGCACAACCGCGCCTTCCGCGTCTATGTCGCACTGACGGCACTGGCCTATGCCGGGCTTTTCGCCTTCATCTCGGGCTCGTCCTTCGTACTGATCGGCATTTATGGGTTGAGCCCGATCGAATACGGGTTCTCTTTCGGCTTCGGCGTGCTCGGCTTCATCCTGGGCACGATCATCGCCCAGCGCCTGGTCGGGCGGCGCGGCATGGACGGCGTGATTTCCTTCGGGGTCTCCTGTCTCGCCGGTGGCGGGCTGGCCATGCTGGTCTGCGTCCTGACCGGGCTGGGCGGCGCGGCCGGGGTCGTCGTGCCGATGGCGCTCTATGCCTGTGGCGTCGGGCTCACCATGCCGCAGGCCCAGGCCTCGGCGATGATGCCCTTCCCGGACCGGGCCGGCGCGGCATCATCCTTCAACGGGCTCTGCCAGATGCTGCTCTCGGCCTGCGTCGGGCTCGTCGTCGGGCACCTGCTGAAAAACGCCGCGTTGCCACTGCCTCTGGTGATGTCGGCGCTCGGCGTGACGGCGCTGGTGCTGTTCCGCGCAACGCGAGGCATCCGGGCCGCGAAGAGCTAGATTCAGCCGCCGAAGAGCCGCTCGAAGAAGTTCTTCTCCTGCGGCGGCGGAGGCGTCCAGGTTCTGGCGTTCCCGGTCTGCACGGGTGCCGTCGGAACCCGCGCGTCGGCAACCGGCGCCCCTTCGCCAATCGTCTTCGGCGCGCCCTGCCAGAGGCCTCCCGGCAGCGGGATCGGCTGCGAGCCGGCATGGGCGGCCTTCATGTACTTTCCCCAGATCTCGCCGGGCAGGCCGCTGCCGGTGACGCGCTTCATCTTCGAATTGTCGTCGTTGCCGACCCAGACGGCAGTGACGAGCTTGGCGGTGAAGCCGACGAACCAGGCGTCGCCGTAATCCTGCGTCGTGCCGGACTTGCCGCCGACCTGCCAGCCCGGGATGTTGAACTTGCTGCCGGTGCCGCCATTCATCACGCCGTTGAACATCGTATCGATCATGGCGAGTTGCTGCGGCTGGATGACCTGGCCCAGGCCGGCGGCCTTGCGGGCATAGACGACCTTGCCATTGGTCTGGCGCACCTCGCGGATGACATAGGGCAGCACCGACTGGCCGCCATTGGCGAAGGTCGCGTAGGCGGCGGTCATCTCCAGCGGCGTCACCTCCGAGGTGCCGAGCGCCAGCGAGAGGTTCGGCTGCAGGGCCGAGGTGATGCCGAGGCGCTGGGCGGTGCGGACGACCTCCTTGGGCGTCACCTCCTGGATCAATCGTGCGGCGACCGTGTTGAGCGAATGCTGCATCGCCGTCGCCAGCGTCACCGGGCCACGATAGGTGCGCGAATAGTTCTCCGGCTCCCAGCCTTTGATCGACACGGGAGCATCGTCGCGGATCGTGTCCGGCGTCATGCCCTTTTCGAGCGCCGTGAGATAGACGAAGGGCTTGAAGGACGAGCCCGGTTGACGGCGGGCAGCCGTAGCACGGTTGAACTGGCTCTTGGTGTAGTCACGGCCACCGATCAGGGCGCGGATCGCACCATCGGGCGCGAGCGAGACGACCGCGCCTTGCGAGGCATTCAGCTTGGCGCCCTGCGCGGAGAGCGCATCGACCAGCGTCGTCTCGGCCGAGGACTGCAGCTTCGAGTCGATCGTGGTCAGAACGGTGACGTCACCCTCGACCGCGCCGATGAAATCGTCGAGCACATCCATGACGTAGTCGGCGGCATAGTTGACCGAGCCCGCCCCGACGCGCTCGGGCACCTCGGCCGGCGCGGTCAGCGCGGTCTTGGCCGCAGCCTGCGTGATGAAGCCCTGGTCGGCCATCGCGGCGATGACGAGCTGGGCGCGCTTCTCGGCCAGATCGGGATTGCGGTTCGGCGCAAGGCGCGAAGGGGCCTGGACGAGGCCGGCCAGCATCGCCGCCTCCGCGATCGTCACCGAGCGCGCCGATTTGTTGAAATAGCGCTGCGCCGCCGCCTCGACGCCATAGGCCCCGGAGCCGAAATAGACGCGGTTGAGATAGAGCTCGAGAATCTGGTCCTTGGTGTAGGTGCGCTCCAGCCACAGCGCCAGAATCGCCTCCTGGATCTTGCGGGCGGCGGTGCGCTCCTGCGTCAGGAAGAGGTTCTTGGCGAGCTGCTGGGTCAGCGTCGAGCCGCCCTGGACGCCGCCGCGACCGCGCAGATTGTTGACAATGGCGCGGCTGATGCCGACCGGGTCAATGCCGAAATGCTCGTAGAAGCGCCTGTCCTCGATCGCGACGAAAGCCTTCGGCAGATAAGGCGGGATCTCGCCGATGGTGACGGTACGCCCGCCGGTCTCGCCGCGATTGGCGAGCAGCGAGCCATCGGCAGCGAGGATCGCGATGTTCGGCGGCCGCTTCGGCACGGTGAGCTGGTTGATCGGCGGCAATTGCGAGGCGTGATAGGCGACGATGCCGCCGACGCCGATGACGCACCAGAGGCCGAGCACCATCGTCCAGTAGAACAGGCCACCCAGCAGCGAGCGCCGCCGACGACTACGACGCTTGCCACCTCCCCCGCCACCGCGCTTGTCGCGTTTTGGCGGGTTGCGGAGCTGCCGGCTCGGCTCGGGCTGCGCCGCGGCCTTCTGAAAGCGGGAGGGACGGTCGTCTGGAGAAAGGCGCATGTCACCGTCCACGTGGCGCTCGCCACGCTCATAACCAAAGGAGGGCTCGCGCCGCTCGCCTCGTGCAATCCGGTCGTTCATCCTGCCCCGTTTTCGGCCGCCAAGCCGCCTCGCAAATGCGGTCAGGTCACACAGGATTCAAACATGGCGCTTTTAAGGGTTCGTAAAGCCTGCAGCGCGACGT
Source organism: uncultured Allobosea sp. (assembly GCF_945957345.1). Taxonomy (GTDB): domain Bacteria; phylum Pseudomonadota; class Alphaproteobacteria; order Rhizobiales; family Beijerinckiaceae; genus Allobosea. The sequence goes on from NZ_CAMFKW010000034.1 coordinate 24,606, forward strand.
GACGGACACAGTCGTCGCGCAAACGTGATCCAACTTGCAAACACGCAAACGAAATCGTCAACAACCTGGATATTGCGCAAACTCCGGCGGGTTGACTACAAGCGCTTCATCCACACGGTCATGGCGGTGCCTGAGGCGAACTGCTCGACCCATCCTTCGTCAAAGAGGCCCAATCCATGCAGTCGCTCAATCGCTACGCGCCGCAGTTCCTCGGCATCCTGCGCATCGTCGCCGCGCTGATCTTCATCGCACACGGCTCCCAGAAGCTGTTCGGCTTCCCGATCGCGCCGCCGAACGGCGCCTTCCCGCCGGCCTTCACGCTGTACTGGTTCGCGGGCGCACTCGAGCTCGTCGGCGGCCTGCTGATCCTCGTCGGCTTCCAGACCCGGATCGTCGCCTTCATCCTGTCGGGCCAGATGGCCTTCGCCTACTGGATGGCCCACGCGCCGAAGAGCCCCTTCCCGGTCGCCAATGGCGGCGATGCGGCGATCCTTTACTGCTTCGTCTTCCTCTACCTCGTCTTCGCGGGCGCCGGTGCCTTCGCGATCGACAAGGACAGCCGCGGCTGACCACCCAGCGGCATCGCTGAAAAGCAGAAAGCCCCGCCTCCTCACGGAAGCGGGGCTTTTTTATTGCGGAACGCGAATCAGACCGCGGCGGAGATCCAGCGCGAGAGGTCGCTCTTGGGGGCGGCGCCGACCTTCTGCGAGGCGAGCTTGCCGTCCTTGAACAGCATCAGCGTCGGGATCGAGCGGATGCCGAATTGGGCCGGAATCTGCTGATTCTCGTCGACGTTCATCTTGACGATCTTGACCTTGCCGTTGAGCTCGGTCGCGATTTCCTCGAGCGCCGGGCCGATCATGCGGCAGGGACCGCACCACTCCGCCCAGAAATCCACCACGACCGGCTCGGACGACTTCAGGACGTCGGCCTCGAAGCTCTGATCGGTTACCTTGCTCGTTGCCATGACTGGCCGCCTTTCGATTCCACGGGCGGCATCGCCGCCCTTCGCCAGCAAAGCTATGAACGCCGCCCCCTTGGGTCAAGGCGCCTGCATAGCAGGGCAGAGATGAAGCCGGCGCGTCACGACCCGCCCGAAACCAGGCTCGCGCCGACATTGATCGCCATCGCCAGGATCGACGTGTTGAAGATGAAGGTCAGAACCGAATGCGCCAGCACGATTCCGCGCGCCTGACGGGTGCTGACGCCGATATCGGAGGTCTGCGAGGTGCAACCGATCGTGTAGGAAAAATAGAGGAAATCGACATAGTCGGGCTCGCCGTTGCCGGGAAAGGCGAGACAGGGCTCAGCCTTGCCGCCGCGATAGTAGATGCCGGCATAGTGCAGCGTGAAGAAGGCGTGCAGCAGCGTCCACGAACACAGGATCGTGACGCCGCCGAGCGCGAGATGGATGCCGCGCTCATCCGCCGGCACCTTGCCAATCCCCGCGAGCTGGACAGCGATGGCGGCGAGGCTGGCGCTCGCCGCGAGGCAGGAGATGACGAGGATAGCGACGGCGCCCTCGTCCTGCTGCTCCGCCCGCGCCCGGATCTGGTCGACCGTCTCGGTGAACATCGTCGTCGCCAACAGGCCGAGATAGAGGGCGGCGCCCGCATCCCAGGCAACGAGCAGACGCGTCGCCCAGCGCCAGTCGCCCGGCAGCAGGGCTGCAAGCAGCGCCCCGATAGCCAAAGCGATCAACAGGCGCGGGCGCAGCGACAGGGAATGCGGCACGAATCTCATGACCTGAATGCTCCCTCGGTAGAGGCAATGCCCTCGCCGGCTGCCAGCGCCGCAAGCGCATCATCGAGGCGCGCGGCGTCCAGTTCGAAACAGGAGAGGCTCGCCGTATAGATCGCCAGGGCCCGCACCTGACGGCCCGGATAGATCTCCCGCATCAGCGCGGCATAAGCGGCGAGCTGGGCGATCGTCGTGACGGGGATCGCATCGACCTCGCGCGGCGGCCGGGCCGTCGTCTTGAAATCGGCGACGATGACGCTGTCGGGGGTGACGGCCAGCCGGTCGATCCGTCCGGACACGGCGCGGGTTTCGCCATCCGGCAAGCGGATCGAACCAGCCACGGGGACCTCCGCCAAAGCCTCCGGGGAAAAGAGCCCGGTCAATGCCGGTGCCGCCAGCAATTGCAAGGCATCGGCCACGATGGTCGCCCGCCTTTCAGGCCGCAGGGCCCCGCCGCGCGCTTCCGCGAGGGCCTCCGCCGTCGCGGGACGGCGGGCCTCGGGAACGCCTGGCAGGACCTGCAAAAGCAGATGCGCCAGCCGGCCTGCCGCCGCCGCTTCGGCCAGGAAGGGGCCATCGCCAGGCCGCTCCTCGCCATCGGCGGCGGTCAGTGCGCTCGACGGCTTCAGCGGCGGCAGGGGCTCGGCCTCGCGGATGACCCGCCTGGCCAGCCAATCCGGCACGGCAAGATGCTTTGCTTCGCCTTCCGACCGGCTGGTCTCTTCCTCTATCGATGACGGCGCCGAAACCATGAAGCGCAGAACTGCCTCGTCGCCTTCGCCAAGCTGCTGCAAGCCGGCATCCGACTGCATCAATCCCTGCTCGATCATCGCGTACCAGCTTCCGGGCGGCGCCTCGCCCTTGGGCTGCGCTCCGCAGACGATCAGGCGGTCCTCGGCGCGGGTCATCGCGACGTAGAGCAAGCGGTGATGCTCCTCGACCATCTGCCCGACCACCTCAGCCTTGGCCGCTTCGGTCGCCGATACGTCCTCCGCGGAGGCCGGCGGCCAGAGCGGCACGAGCCCGCCGGATGGCGCGCGCACCGCCAGAATCTTCGGTAGGCGCCGGGCTCCGGGCTCGACGCCGAGGTCGGCGAGGATGACGATCTTCGCTTCCAGACCCTTCGAACCATGCACGGTCATGACGCGGACCTCGCCGGCGCTGGCCGAGAGATCGCGCTTCACATCGGCGGCGCTGCCCGCGACATGCTGGAGGAAGCCGGCGAGCGAGGGGCCGGAGCGGCGCTCGTGATCGAGTGCCGCGTTGAGGAAGGCATCGAGCGCGTCGCCGGCTTCGGCACCGAGCCGGGCCAATGCGAGATTGCGCCCGCCACCCGGGCCGAGCAGATCGGCGAAGAAGCGGAACGGCCCCTGCCGCCCGGCCTGCTGCGTCCAGCGCACAAGCTTCGCTTCGGCAGCGGCATAGCGCGGCTCGCCGGCCGCGGCTTCCTGCAAGGCGTCGCGCAGCGAGCCCTTGCGGTTCGGCGCGAGGCGAAGCAGGTCATCGTCGTCGAGATCGATCAGCGGCGTCTTGAGCGCGGTCGCAAGCGTCAGGTCGTCATCCGGCAGGAGCAGGGCGCGGCCGAGCACGACGAGGTCCTCCACCGCCGGATGCTCGGCCAGCGTCAGCCGGTCGCGGCCGGCGACGGGAACATCGGCATCCTTCAGCGCCTTGACGATCGCCTCGAACAGCGCGCCGCGCTGGCGCAGCAGGATCATCACGTCGCCGGCCGCGAAGGGATGGCCGAGATCGTCGCGGCGGTCGCGATGCCAGCGCTGCAAGGTGCGGGCGATGCGCTCAGCGAGCTTGACCGTGCCGCTGCGCCGCTCCGGCGCATCGACCGGCGTCGTCCAGGCATCGGGCGGCTCGCCAGTGTCGTTGGCGGCCAGCGGCCAGATATCGACCGTGCCCGGCGCGTTGCGGCGGACGGTATCGTGGATTTCCGGCCGTTCCGCGCCGTCGAAGACCAGACCCCGCGCATGCTCGGGCAAGGCGAAGACGGCATCGACCGCCTGCATGATGTCCGGCGCCGAGCGGAAGGAGGTGTTCAGGCTGATCGCCTCGAAATCCCGCTCCGCCGCCCGGATGCGGTTGCCCAGGGCGCGGCGCTCCTCGCCGAACGCGGAGGGGGCCGCACCTTGAAAGCCGTAGATCGACTGCTTCTCGTCGCCGACGACGAAGATGGTGCGTGGTTTCGCCCGGAGATCGCCGCCACTGGTGAATTCCTCGGCGAGCTTGCGCAGGATTGCCCATTGCGCCTCGCCAGTATCCTGCGCCTCGTCGAGCAGGATGTGGTCGATGCCGGCATCGAGCTTGTAGAGCACCCAGGCGGCCTCGACCCGCTCCAGCAGCGAACGCGTGCGCGCGATCAGGTCGTCGTAGTCGAGCAGCGAGCGCAGGCTTTTCTGGCGCTGGTAGGAGGCGAGCATGCGCGTCACCAGCAAAGCGAGCGCCGCACTGCGGTCGCGGATCGCGACGGCGTTCAATTGCTCGGAAGCGGAGAGCAGGCAGGTGGCGAGATCCTCCAGCGTAGCAAGCAGGGCGCCATCGAACTCGGATTTGCCCTTGCCGCGGATATTGGCGTTGATCGTGCCCTCGGCCGTGATGAAACCGCGCCGGCAGAAGCTCACGGGATCGCCGTCATCCTGCCCGGAAAGGAGCGTGCGCAAGTTCGTCGCGAAATTCTGGCGCGTGGCGCTACCGGCCTGAAGCGCCCCGATCAGCGCATGCAATCCCGGCAACGACGCCAGATCGGCGCGGAAGCTCGCCCTGATAGCATCGGCCGACAGGTCAGGCGCGATGCCGAGGAAGGCGGCGATACCAGCCTTGACAGCGTTCGCTTCGCGGGCACGGCCGTTTTCATCGCTGAACAGGGCGCGCTGGCGCAGCGCCTCCTGGAACATGGTCTCGAAACTGTCCTGCGCCGCGAGCCGCGCGAGCAGGTCGAGCGCACGCGCCTCCGGCCCATTCGGCTCGGCCGCGACGTGAGCGAGCAATTCACGGCGCGCCGCGCGCAGCATCTCGGCCTGCGCGAGATCATCGGCGACCTCGAAGCGCGGCGGCACATTGGCCTCGAAGGGCGCCGCCTGCAGGACGCGCGTGCAGAAGGCGTGGATGGTCTCGATGCGCAACCCGCCCGGCGTTTCCAGGGCCTGTGCGAAAAGCCGGCGCGCCTTGGCGCGCTCGGTCGGGGTCGACGCCTCGCCGGTCAGTCTCGCCAGCTCACGCCCCAGCGCCTCATCCGAAAGCGTCGCCCAGTTGCTCAGCGCCTTGAAGATGCGGTTCGCCATGTTGGCGGCCGCGGCCTTGGTATAGGTGATGCAGAGCATCCGGCTGGGCGCGACATCGTCGAGCAGCAGCCTGAGCACGCGATTGACCAGCACATGGGTCTTACCCGAGCCGGCATTGGCCGAGACCCAGGCGGAGAGGCCTGGATCGGCGGCCTGAGCCTGGCGCTGATTGGTCAGCGGCGGAACGATCCAGCCGGGCTTCATGCCTCGCCCCCCTCGTCCCCGCCCGGCGCGGCCGACCATTCCTTGACGCGGGCCAGATGGTCATAGGGGCTGGCGTAGCGGATGTAGTCCGGCGCACGGCGCGAGACGAAGGGCTCGCGGCCGGAGCGCAGGCGGTCGAGATATTCCAGAAGGTACTCGAGATGGCGCGCGGCGACATCGGCCAGGGTCTCGTCGCCGAACTTGAGCGGCGCGCTCGCTCCCCAACCTTTCGGGTCGTGGTGGAGCTTGACGTAGAGCACATCGTCGACCGGCAGCGGCCCGGAGAGCCCCTTGAAGCCGGCGCGCGCCGCCAGGTCGGCTTCCAGCGTCAATTGCGGGGCAAAGCCCTTCTCGACCTGCTTCTTGGAGGGCGGTGCACCGGTCTTGAAATCGACGATGCGCAGCGAGGGCGCGCGCGTCAGCTCGATCCGATCAGCCTTGCCGCTCAGACGGAATTCGCTGCCGTCGGCGAGCGGGAAGCTCGCGGCCGTAAAGAGCTCGACGCCGATGCGGCCGATATCGGCGCGCCGGCTCTCCTCCCATCGGATAAAATGGCCAGCAGTCAACAGGAAGCGCGGCCACCAGAAGGCCCTGACCTCCGGCACGTCGTCGTAGGCGCGGAAGAGCCGCGTGCCGATCCCGACCAGTTGCCCCAACGCGTCGGCCGGCAAGTCGTGAGGATAGGTCGTGGTGAATTCCTCGACGATGCCGTGCAGCAGCTTGCCGCGGTCCTGTGCGGTCGGGTCGGCGACGAGATCGTCGAGCGCGTCGAGCTTCAGGATCTTGCGGGCGTGGATCTGATAGGGGTCGCGGTAGAGCGTCTCGACTTCGGTGACGCTGAGCGAGAGCGGCTGGAGATCGCGCGGCGGGCGGGGCGCCGGGCGGCCGATCGGCTTGGCATCCGCGGCGGCGCTCAGCACGCCAGCCAACGCCCGCAGCTTTGCGCCTTCGTCCACGGCCTTCGTCCAGACCGATTGCGGCGTCACGGCCTGCAGGCGCTGCCAGAAGCGCGATGCGATGGTCTCGGACTCGCCGGCCTTGCGTGGACGCGTCAGCGTGACCTGCGGCGCCAGTGCGGCCATGACGAAATCATGCGCGGTCTGGCCGATGCGGCGTTCCGGCGGCGACAGGCCGAGCTCGGCGCGCATCGGCCGGTTGATGAAGGAATCGGTCGTGGTCTGCGGCGGCCAGACGGTCTCGTTCAGGCCGCCGAGGACGACATGGTCTGCTTCCAGCAAACGCGCTTCGAGCAGGCCCCAGATCGCGACGCGCGGATAGGCGGGCGCTGCGCGCTTGACCACAGTCTCGGCCAGCAGACCGTCCAAGATCGCGACGAAATCCCGTGCCGTGCCGTTCGGGGGCATGACGGCTTCCGCACCGGCCAACTCGTCGAAGAGGCCGGAGAGCGCCTCGCCATCCGGGCCGACAAAGGCGAGCGGCGTGCCGGCCTCGCTCAAGCTAAAAGCGGTGACCGCCGCACGCGCTGTCGCGACGACCGATGCGAGTGTCGGAGTCTCGGTAGCGAATGCCTCGCGCAAGGCGGTGCTGGCTGCGCCAAGCGCATGCAACACCTTTGCGGCGGCAGCCTGATCCTCAGCAGCCAATCGCTTACGCGGCTGCGGGACATGCCCGCCGTCGCGGATGGCCTCCCAGTTGCCGAGAGCAGCCTCCAGGCCCGCCATCCCACGGCCCACGGCCTGACCACGCCATGTCCCGATCTCGAGCGCAGCCGCGCCCTGCGCCAGCACATCCCGACCGAGCCCGAGCCGGCAGAGCGGATGGGCCAGCAGCGGCACCAGCGCGACCGGCGCCATCTCGGCCAGCACCGCTTCGAGGATCAGCCGCAGCAGCGAACCGGCGGGCCAGCGTCCAAGCGGCAGGCCGGCGGAATCGTCGACCTCAACGCCCCAGCGCTTGAGTTCGACGGCAACGCGTTCGGCAAGACCGCGATCCGGCGTCACCAACGCCGCGTGGGCGCCGGAGCGCTCCAATGTCGCGCGCAAGGCGATGGCGACGATCAACGCCTCCTCGCGCTCGTCGGCGGCTTCGACGACGCGCAGGCCTTCGAATCCCTCGGCCGCCACCGCGTCCGGGATGCGCGCGCCGAGATCGGACCAGAGCTCGGTGACCGATGCCGGCAGCATCGCCTCGCGCAACAGCGCCGCCCTCGCCCCAAGCGCCGGGTCGGGCTGCGAGAGCTCGCGCACATCGTCGCGGACGGCTTCGAGCGTCTCCATCAGGTGGTGCAGGGCCGCTTGCGGATGGGAGGGGGCGGGCTCCCTTGCGATCGCATCCCAGGCGCGCTGCTCCAGCCCGAGATCGATGCCGGGCAGGACCACGGCTCCGTTCGGCAAGCGGGCGATGGCCGCGAGCAGGCGCGCGGTCGCGGGCACAGTACCGGTCGAGCCGGCGGCGATGATCGGCGCTGTCGCGCCACCGCCGATGAGCCTGTCCCGCTCGGCCGCGAGCATGCGATTGCGGAAGGTGGCCGGATCGCAGGCTCCACGCTCGGCCAGGATTTCGGGCCAGGCTTCGCCGAGAATGGCGAGGAAGCCGGCATTGAGCTGCCAGACTTGGTCGAAGCGGGCCGCGTCGAGCGAGGCCAGCCGTTCGACCGGGACGCCCTCGGTCTGCATCTGGTCGAGCAGAGCGGCAAGATCGCCGGCGAGCCCATAGGCCTCGGCCAGCGTCGCCGGCACGAGGGCGGGCTCGGACGGATCGAGCCGGAGATGTTTGCGGTTGGCCGTGCGGCCCCAGGCATCGACGAGACGCGTCAGCAGCATGCGGCGTTCGAGCGGCGCGATCGGGACGACGCGCTCCTCTGCCCAGGCACCGGCGCCGATCAAGGCCGTCTCGGCCTCGTCGACATCGCCGAGCGGGACGATGCGCGGCAGGAGCAGCGGCTTACCGCCGAGTTTTCCGGCGAGGATCGCGGCGAAGGCGCGGGCGGCGCGGCGCGTCGGCAGATAGAGCGTCGTTCGCGCCATCGCGGCGGGATCGGCGGGGTCATGGACCGGCCCGAGCCGGCCATCCAGCATCGCCTGCGCCAGCACCTCCAGAAAGGGCGCACCGACCGGGATGCTGAACAGGTTGAGCTCAGGCATCGACCGGCTGAGCGGCTGCGAAGGCGGCCTCGGCCGGCGCGATCGCCTCCGGCCGGTCGACATGGAGCCAGCGGCCTTCGAGGACATGGCCGGAGAGGCGGCCCCGCGCAATAGCGCGGTCGAAGAGCAGGTTGAACGAAAACGAGGCCGGGGTATCCACGAAGAAGCCCGGCGTGACGATCGCGATGCCGGCATAGACATAAGGCGCGTTCGCCGCGGCGCCGCGGCGCGTCAGGCGGCCGGCCTCGTCACGGAAGAAATCGCCGGGACCGTTGAAGCCGACGCTGCTCTCGCGCTCGGCCAGCAGCAGCAGCATGTCCATCGTCTCGCCGTCCCAGGCCGAAGCCATCGCGCCGAAATTGGAGACGCCCTGCTCGCTCCAGAGTGAATCCGAGTTGACGCTGAAGAAGGGGTCGTCGCCGAGCAGCGGCAAGGCTTTCTTGGCGCCGCCGCCGGTTTCGAGCAATTCGCCGCGTTCGTCCGAGATCGTGATGCGCGGGCGCGTCCGGCCGGCGAGATGCGCCTCGACCTGCCCGGCGAGGTGATGAACGTTGACGACGGCGTCCTCGACGCCGGCATCGGCCAGCCGGTCGAGCGCGTGATCTAGCATCGCCTTGCCGCCGATCTTGACCAGCGGCTTGGGCAACGTGTCGGTGATCGGGCGCATGCGCTGCCCGAGGCCGGCCGCCAGCACGATCGCCCGGCGGATCGGCGGCGAAGCGGTTGTGGTCACGCGAATCTCCCGAAACAGGCGAATAGCCTTCCATAGCGCGTCATGGTCGGGCTTGTCCCGACCATCCACGTCTTCGTGGCGGCAGTGCGGTGTTCAAGACGTGGATGCTCGCCACACGTGCGAGCATGACGGAGGCTCCTCACGGCGCCTCGAACAGCTTCGGCATATGCGCCTGGTACCAGGCCTTCAGCTCTTCGAGGGCGGGGTGGTCGAGATTGCGGCGCAGATAGCCCTCGATGCGCGGCAAGTGCTTCAGATAGTCCGGCTTGCCGTCGCGCTTGTCGAGGCGGGCGAAGATGCCGGCGATCTTGGTGTTGCGCTGGGCGCCGAGGATGGCATAGGCGCGGGCGAAACCGGCGAGGTCGAAATCCGGTGTATCGGCCCGGCGGGCGGCGCCATAGGCCGCGAGCAGCCTGAGTTCCAGCGAAGCCGGCACGTCGACGCGCGCGTCCTGTCCGAGCGAGGCGAGATCATAGGCGGGGTGGCCGAGCACCGCGTCCTGGAAGTCGATCAGGCCGAGCTTGGCATGGCCCTCACGTCCTTCCAGCCAGATCAGGTTGGGCGAGTGGTAATCGCGCAAGGTCCAGGTCGACGGCTGGGCGAGGATTTCGTCGAAGAGCTTGTTCCAGATCCGCGCGAACTCGGCCTGCGTCACGGCCGGCAGGGTCACCCCGGCAATATGCGGCGCATACCATTCCAGGATCAGCTCGGTCTCGATCGCCATGGCCTGGCGGTCATATTCGGGGATGGTGTGGTCAATCCCCTCGGCCACCGGGAGGATCGCCGGCAGGGTATGGCGGTGGAGATCGGCGAGCAGCCGGGCGGCTGCCTCGTAGCGCTCCGCGATAGGCTGGCGCTCGGCGTCGATCACGCCCTCGTTGCCGAGATCCTCAAGGACGAGCAGGCCGGTCGTCAGGTCCGCGGCGAGGATATCCGGAGCCGAATAGCCGAGCGAACGCAGGCCGCGATCCATCGCAACGAAGGATTCGACATTCTCGGCGAGATGGGCGAGCGCGCTATAGGGCTTGCCGAGGCGGATCGGCGGGCCGTCCGGGCGCGGCGGCGAAATCATGAGGATCGAGGTCTCGCCATTCGGCCGGGTCAGGCGCTCATAGGCGCGCGTCGAGGCATCGCCCAACATGAAGTCGCGGCGGGCATCGCTCCAGCCGGCAGCGTCGACAAGCCGGCGCGACGCGACCGCAATGGCGAGCCGCTGCTTCCAGAGCACGCCGCCGGAGAGATCGGCGATGCGGCCGGTTTCGGGATTGTCGGGATCGACATCAAGCACGATGTCGAGACGTCGGGCGGCCGGCAGGCGCGAGCCAGCCCGATCCGGCCATTCGACCAGCAGGATCAGGCGGTCGATATCCTCGACCAGCCCGATATCGTCGAGTTCGTCGGGCGAGCGTACGCGATAGAGATCGGCATGCAGGACGGTGCCCTGCCCGATCTCGTAGCTCTGAACCAGCGTGAAGGTCGGGCTCGGCGCCTCCAGCAGCGGATCATTGGCGAGTTCGCGCAGGATGGCACGGGCCAGCAGCGACTTGCCGGAACCGAGATGGCCGGAGAGCGCGACGATGTCGCCGGGCTTGAGGATGGCGGCGATATCGGCGGCGAGGCGCAGCGTCGCCGCCTCGTCCGCCAGCAGAAGCCGGTGCGTGCCGGCCTTGCGGGCTTCTTCCGTCATTCGGCGGCATCCGAGAGCGGCACGCCCTGTGCCGGAAAGACGGCTGTCACCCGCGTGCCGCGGCCCGGCGCGGAATCGAGCTCGACATGGCCGCCATGGAGTTCGACGATCGAGCGGACGATGGAGAGGCCGAGGCCGACGCCGCGATGGCTGGAGCCGAGCGAATGGCTCTCGAAGCGCTCGAACACCTTCTCCATCACCTCAGCGGGGATGCCCCGGCCCTGATCGGCGACGGTGATGCGGATATCCCCGCCCGTGCGCGTCGCACTGACCGTGACGGTCTGGCCGGGAGAGGAGAAGCCGATCGCATTGGAGAGCAGGTTGAACAGCACCTGCCGCAGGCGCTTGCCGTCGGCACGCAGCGGCCCGGTGCGGGCGTCGATCTCGACCTTGAGCTCGAGCTTGCTGTCGGTGAGCCGATCCTCAAGCCCGGAGGCCGCCTGCGCGATGGCATCGGCAACGTCGACATCCTGAATCTCCAGGGTCAGCGCACCGTTGTCGATGGTGGCGAGATCGAGAATGTCATTGATGATGGCGAGCAGCGCGCCCGACGAGCGGACGATATGGGAGGTATAGTCGCGCTGCTTCTCGTTAAGCGCGCCGACCGTCTCGGTGCCGAGGAGCTGCGCGAAGCCGATGATGTTGGTGAGCGGCGAGCGCAGCTCATAGGAGACGTGGTGGACGAAATCCTCGCGCAGCCGCGAGATCGTCTCCAGCGCCTCGTTCTTCTCGGTCAGCGCCCGCTCGACATTCACGCTGGCGGTGACGTCGGCGAAGGAGATCAGCGTCGCGCCGTCCGGCAGCGGGGCGGCGGCCATGTCGAGCACCGTGCCGTCGCGCCGCTCGATGCGGCTGCTGTAGTCCTCGCGCGCATCGCGCACGCCGGTGACGACGCTGTGCAATTCGCTCCAGACCTCGTCCTGCGGGAAGAGCGGCCGGCACAGACGGATGACCTCGTCGATATGGGGGGCGCTCGCCGCGAGATCGCCGCCCTGGATGCGCCAGGACTGGGCGAAGGCCGGGTTGGAGAGCTTGAGCCGCCCGTCCGAGCCGAACACGGCGACGCCTTCGCGCAGCGAATCCAGCGTTTCGCGCTGGGTGCGGGACAGGGCGTTGAAGCGCGATTCCAGCGTGAAGCGCTCGGTGACGTCGTCATAGAGATAGGTGACGCCCCCCTGCGGGTTGGGGCTGGCGACGACATGGACGGTGCGTCCGTCCGGCAGGTACCACCAGTCCTCGCTGGCACGCGTCGCGGTATAGGCCGCCTGCGCGGCCGCCTTCCAGCTGCGGTAGTCTCCAAGCTCGGGCAGGCGGCGCTCGGCGCGCAGCCGGTCGAGAATCTCCCCGTCGGTGGGCTGGCCGTCGAGGAAACCGGATTCCAACGACCAGAGCGTTTCGAAGCCGGAATTGCGATAGACGAGCCGCTGGGCGCCGTCGAAGACCGCGACCGCCGTCTTCAGCCGGTCGAGCGTGCCGACATGGGCGTCCATCTGGCGCTGCAGATCGGCCCGGATCGCTTCGAGCTCGCTCATGTCGATGGCGAAGCCGGCATAACCGGTCGCGGTCGGCAACTCCATGATGTCGAGCGTACGCCGCTGCCCGGAGACGACGGCCGGTGCCCGCACGGCGAAGGTCCCGCCCTCGCGGCGAGCTCGCGCGGCGGCGTCGCGCTCGGTGCGGTCCAGCAATTCGAGCCCGCCCTTCGCGACGGCGCCCGCATCGGCGGCCTCGACGGCGCGGGCATAGGCGGCATTGACCCAGGTCAGGCGGCCGTCCGCGTTACGCATCCAGGCCGGGTGCGGCAGCCCGGCGAGGAGGCTGGACAGCGCCGCATGGCCCGCGGTCACGCGTTCGAGCTCGCCGCGCAGGGTCATGACCTGCGCCCGCTCGCCCGTCACCTCGCGGAAGCGGATCACCGCGCGCCCGGCAACGGGGCGGCCTTCGACGTCGATGAAGGGGCCGGCCTTGCTGCGCAGCGTGACGTTGAACGCCTCGCCACGCTCCTTGAGCGCATCGGTCGCCAGCTCCAGGCGCTTGGCATCGGCTGGCGGCGCCCAGCTGCCATAGGCCAGGGCGAGCGTCGCCCCGGGAGCGCCGAGGAAGCCGCTATCGCCCTCGAAGACGGGCTCGGCGTCTCGGCCCTTCCAGCTCACCACCACCTGCGGGTCCGCGGCGAGCAGGATGGAGAGCCGCTCCTGATGGCTGCGCGCCGCTTCGAGATCCGCTGCGAACCTGGCTTCACGCTTCTGCCAGCGCGTCCGCTCGCGCACATAGATCAGGGATGTCGTCGTGGCGAAGACGGTCAGGCCCGCGAGGATCAGCGACAGCCCGCCTGAGCTCATGGCATCGGAAGATAGCGGCGTCAGCCACTCGCTGCGCGCCACGGCCGGAACGGAGATCGAGGCGGCTGCCAGCCCAGGCAGCAATGCGCGCGGATACCAGCCGCCATCTCGCCCCTTTCGCCTCGCCCGTGCCATCCTTACGTCCGTCGTCTCTCCGGCGGCCTTCAGGCCGCCTGTCCATCGGGCTCATCGGAATCGGCCGGGGGAGCTGACAGGGCTGCCATCTCCGGAGGGGCCGATCCACGCTCGCCACCACGCCAATCACATCAGAGCTGTGTTCCGGCCCGCGCATCGCAGCGACCGAATCACTCCCACTCTAATCATCGCTGGACTCCGTCAGGAAGTGCTTAATGGCAGGTAAATCGTTCGATTTTCCGGACGAACTCAGGCGCCGCAGCAGATCATCAACCAATAGAGGCAGCAAAGCGACGCGACACAATCTGTAGTGGCCTCACATGTGATTCCCGGAAGGCACAGCCATGAAAAAAGGCCCGGCGGATGCCGGGCCTCGGGATCGTGAGCGCCTTGACGCGGTGTCAGTAGCGGTAGTGCTCGGGCTTGAACGGGCCGGCCTGCGGCACGCCGATATACTTCGCCTGGGCGTCGTTGAGCTTGGTGAGCTTGGCGCCGACCTTGGCGAGGTGGAGCGCCGCGACCTTCTCGTCGAGATGCTTCGGCAGGGTGTAGACGTTGTTCTGGTAGTTCGCGTGGTGGTTCCAGAGCTCGATCTGGGCCAGCGTCTGGTTCGAGAACGAGCAGGACATCACGAAGGACGGATGGCCCGTGGCGTTGCCGAGATTCACGAGGCGGCCTTCCGAGAGCAGGATGATGCGCTTGCCGTCGGGGAACTCGATCTCGTCGACCTGCGGCTTGACGTTGTCCCACTTGAAGTTCTTCAGGCCAGCGACCTGAATCTCCGAGTCGAAATGGCCGATATTGCAGACGATGGCGCGGTGCTTCATCGCGCGCATGTGGTCGACGGTGATGACGTCGAGATTGCCCGTCGCCGTGCAGAAGATGTCGCCGCGCGGGGCAGCGTCTTCCATGGTCACGACCTCGTAGCCTTCCATCGCCGCCTGCAAAGCGCAGATCGGGTCGATCTCGGTCACGAGCACGCGGCAGCCGGCCTGGCGCAGCGAGGCGGCCGAGCCCTTGCCGACGTCGCCATAGCCGGCGACGACCGCGACCTTGCCCGACATCATGACGTCGGTGCCGCGGCGGATGGCGTCGACCAGCGACTCGCGGCAGCCATAGAGGTTGTCGAACTTCGACTTGGTGACGCTGTCGTTGACGTTGATCGCCGGGAAGGGCAGGCGGTTCGCCTTGGCCAGCTCGTAGAGGCGGTGCACGCCGGTGGTGGTCTCCTCGGAGACGCCCTTGATCGCGGCGCGGGTCTTGGTGAACCAGCCCGGATTGGCCTTGAGCTGGCGCTTGATCAGCGCGAAGAAGATCGTCTCTTCCTCATTGCCCGGCTTGTCGAGGAAGGCGGCGTTGCCGGCCTCGGCCTCGGCGCCGAGGATGATCAGCATGGTCAGGTCGCCACCATCGTCCAGGATCATGTTCGGCGTGCCGCCGTCGCCCCAGGTCGCGGTCTTCAGCACGTACTCCCAGTACTCCTCCAGCGTCTCGCCCTTGATGGCGAAGACGGGGGTGCCGGTCGCGGCGATCGCGGCGGCGGCGTGATCCTGGGTCGAGAAGATGTTGCAGGACGACCAGCGGACGTCGGCGCCGAGTTCCTTCAGCGTCTCGATCAGCACGGCGGTCTGAATGGTCATGTGCAGGCAGCCGGCGATGCGGGCGCCCTTGAGCGGGGCCTTGCCCTTGTTCTCGGCGCGCACCGCCATCAGGCCCGGCATCTCGTCCTGGGCCATGTTGATTTCCTTGCGGCCGTAATCCGCAAGCGAGATGTCCTTGACGATGTAATCCGACACGGGTGGCTCCAATCGCTCAGCCTGAATGATGGCGCGCTCTCTAGCAGCGCGCGGGGCGAATGGCAATCAAAGATATAAAGATGTCTTTATATGCGGGTTGAACCTGAACCCGCGAGCCGATCAGGCAGCAACCAACTTAGACAGATCCGCACCGCTCGCGAGATGCTCGGTTGCATCCAGAATTTCGACCGCGACGATCCTGCCATCGGCATCGTAGTCGAAGATGATCCCGGGACGCACTTCCTCGCTGTCGCTCACCGGCGCATCGGCGAACCGAAGATAGAGGGCGTCTATCTCAGTGTCGTAATGGGTCTTCATCGTCTGCGGCTCCGGTCGAGGAAGAGCGTGATCACGCGATACGCTTGCCCCATCTCCACATATACCAAGCGCAGCACCCTCCCGTCGCGTTCCGGCAAGGCCTTGCATGCCCTGACCCGGTCAGCATGCTTTGGATCGCCTTCGATCGCATCCGGAGCGAGAATCGCCCGTTCAACCCATTCGCTCTCGATGCTGCGTTCGTGCAGCATCTCTATAGCGTGGCCGGAATAAACAAATCGCGCCACCCGCTCGGCCATCAATACCCCCTCATTCGAACCGCCTTAGCTCGCATCCTGCACAGCAAAGGTTGAGGCTTCGAATTTTGAAACAGGGGTCTGTCGGTCAATCCCGTCAGGATTTACTCGCCCTCGCCGAACTTGTCGGCGATCAGGGCGGCGAGCGCATCGAGCGCCGGTTTCGCCTCTACGCCCTTGGCGACGATGGTGATCGTCGAGCCGATGCCGGCACCGAGTGTCAGCACGCCCATGATCGAGGTGGCGCCGACCGTCTCGCCGCAGCGGCTCACCGTGATGTCGGCTTCGTAGCGGGCGGCACATTGCACGAATTTCGCCGTGGCGCGGGCGTGCAAACCCTTCTTGTTGACGATCTCGAACTCGCCGTAGAGCGCACCGTTGGGAATTTCGACCTCGGGGCAGTCGCAGTCTTCGTCCATCCTGCCCCTCTCGCGGCGCGGTTACTTGCCGGCCAGCACGCGGCTGGCGACCGTGATGTATTTCCGCCCCGCATCCTGCGCGCT
Organism: uncultured Allobosea sp.; assembly: GCF_945957345.1. GTDB lineage: Bacteria > Pseudomonadota > Alphaproteobacteria > Rhizobiales > Beijerinckiaceae > Allobosea. Next base: position 40,712 of record NZ_CAMFKW010000034.1, read on the forward strand.
GGTGACGGCTTCGTCGAGGGTCTTCTCCTCGCGGACGCTGGCGAGCTTGATCAGCATCGGCAGGTTGACGCCGGCGACGACGTCGATGCGGCCGGGCTCCATCACCGAGATCGCGAGATTGGAGGGCGTGCCGCCGAACATGTCGGTCAGGATGATGACGCCGCGGTCGGTCTCAACCTGCTCGACAGCCGTGATGATGTCGCGGCGACGGCTCTCCATGTCGTCATCGGGAGCGATGGCGATGGTGGCGAGGTTCTTTTGGGGGCCGACGACGTGTTCGAGCGCAGCGCGGAACTCCGTCGCCAAATGCCCATGCGTCACGAGGACCAGTCCGATCATTCAATCCAGCACCGGAGAGCGCCGTCAGCGCCCGGACAAGGTCGCGGTTTATGCGTCAGGAGCGCGGTCTACGCAAGCCGTCAGCCGTCGAACTTGTCAAAATCGTGGTTATCGCTCGGCCTCTGTGAATAAGTCCAAGGCGTTCAACGCAAGCCTCTCGTCGCCGGCGCGACCCGTCATGCGCAGGCGTGGCAGGTCGATCCCGGCGAGGCTGTCGACAAGGTCTTCGGGCTCGGGCATCCGCGCCGGCTCCTCGGCCGAGAGATCGACGATCAACCTGACGACGACGGCGCCGGTATAGGGTTCCGGTGTCAGGCCAAGCCCGCGCCGCTCGACGATGCCCTCCAGCGGCGCGACCGGCCGTGCCACCAGCCGATCGCCACCGGCCACGATTTCGGTGCGATCATCGGCGACGAGCCGGGCGAAGCGGCCGGCCTGCGATGCGAGCGCAATCAGGGCGAGCGCGAGCGTCGACTTGCCGGTGCCGGACGCGCCGCGGATCAGGATACCCGCCTCGCCCACCGCAATGACGGTCGCGTGGATACGGGTTCGCTCTGGCGCTGGTATGGCAGCCATCCCCGCGTCACGCGGCATGGGCATAGGCCGCCGGCAGGCAGACGATAAAGCGCGCGCCTAGGCGTTGCGCCTCGCCGTCGGGGCCGGCGGGACCAAGCCGGTTCTCGGCCCGGATCGAGCCGCGATGCGCCTCGACGATCTGGCGCGAGATCGAGAGGCCGAGGCCCGAGTTCTGGCCAAAACCCTCGTTCGGGCGGTCGGTGTAGAAGCGCTCGAAAACGCGCTCCAGGGCGTGGGGTTCGATGCCCGGCCCCTCGTCCTCGACCGTGACCAGCACGTCGTTGGCGACGCGCGAGAGCACGACCTTCACCGGCTTGTCGGCCGGCGAGAAGGAGCGGGCATTGTCGATCAGGTTGACCAGGACCTGGCCGATCCGGGAATCGTGACCGAGCACGAGGAAGGCGTCATCGCCCAGGCGTTGGCTGCGCCTGTCGCTGCTCAGCTCGATCTTGGCCTGCCCCTCGCGCCGCGTCTCGTTCTGGATCGTCACCACGGCGCCGAGCACCTGCGCCACGTCGACCGGGGCGGAATCGTTGCGGGCGAGCTCCGCATCGAGCCGCGAGGCGTCGGAGATGTCCGAGATCAGGCGGTCGAGCCGGCGGACATCGTGCTGGATCACGGCGAGCAGGCGCTCACGCGAATCCTCGTTCCTGGCGCGCGGCAGGGTCTCGACCGCGCTGCGCAGCGAGGTCAGTGGGTTCTTCAGCTCATGGGCGACGTCGGCCGCGAAGCTCTCGATCGCCTCGATGCGGCTGTAGAGCGCCTTGGTCATGTCACGCAGCGTGCCGGAGAGGTGGCCGATCTCGTCGTGGCGGCTGCTGAAATCCGGGATCTGCTCGCGCGACTTGACGCCACGCCGCACGCGCTGGGCGGCCTCGGCGAGCTTGCGGATCGGCTCGGCGATGGTGCCGGCGAGCAGGATCGAGAGCACGATCATCACACCAGCGGCGACCGCGAAGACCTGGAAGATCGCGAAGCGCTCGGAGGCGATCACCGCGTCGATATCGCCGCCCTGCGTGGAGAGCAGCAGCGCACCCCTCACCGTGCGGAAGCGCTGCACGGGCACGGCGACCGAGACGATGGTCTGGCCGCGGGTGTTGACGCGCACCACGCTTGCCGGGGCGCCGTTCAGGGCGCGGGCGACCTCGGGATAGGACTTGCCGTTGGCATTCTCGAAATCGTCATAGGTCGGGACATCGGCTTTGCCGAGCCGGTTGCGCAGCATGTTCCAGGTGCGCTCCAGCAGCGGCGGCTCGTCGGGCTCGCCGACGCGCGGCAGGTCGAGCCGCAGCACGTCGCCGCGCGAATAGAGGCTGCGCGAGTCGATGGTGAGCATGCCGTCCTTGTCGTAGACCCGGGCCCGCGTCTTGGTCGGCGTCACCAGGCGGCGCAGCAACGGGGCAACCTTCTCGGGATTGATCGAGAAATCGAGCGGGTCTTCGGCGATGCCCGCGCTCTCGCCGGCCTGGAGCTGCAGCAGCTTGTCGGGATCGATGGTGATCGTGTCGATCTCGACCGTGGCGGAGGAAGCGATCGCACCGGCAATGATCTCGCCCTGGGTCAGCAAGCTCTGGACGCGCGCCTCGATCAGGCCCTCCCGGAACTGGTTGAGATAGAGGAAGCCGATCAGCAGCGCGACGAGGCCACCGAGATTGAGGACGAGGATGCGCCGCGTCAGGCTCGAGGCGGCACGCAGCGAGATCGCGCGCACCATGCGCTTCCACGCGATGCCGACGCGGCGACGCAGCACGGCGCGCCAGCCTGACGGCGGCGCTGATGCTTTGTTGTCGACGGTTGCCATGGCTGCGGCTTGCTTTCCGCTTGGGATGACGGCGGCGGCGAATCCGGCGCGCCCTCGCCTTCCTTGCCTCAGGTTTCCTTGAAGCGATAGCCCACGCCGTAGAGCGTCTCGATCATGTCGAACTCGGCATCGACCTGATTGAACTTCTTGCGCAGGCGCTTGATGTGGCTGTCGATGGTGCGGTCGTCGACATAGACCTCGTCGTCATAGGCGGCGTCCATCAGGGCATTGCGGCTCTTCACCACGCCCGGGCGCTGCGCCAGCGACTGCAGGATCAGGAACTCGGTGACGGTGAGCGTCACCGGCTCGCCGCGCCAGGTGCAGGTATGGCGCTCGGGATCCATGCGCAGCAGGCCGCGCTCCAGCGCCTTGGCATCTTCGGCGCGGGGGGCGGCAGTGACGTCCTTGGCGCCGGCCCGGCGCAGGATCGCCTTGACGCGCTCGACCAGCAGGCGCTGCGAGAACGGCTTCCGGATGAAGTCGTCGGCGCCCATCTTCAGGCCGAAGAGCTCGTCGATCTCCTCGTCCTTCGAGGTCAGGAAGATGACCGGGAGATCGGATTTCTGGCGCAGCCGGCGCAGCAGCTCCATGCCGTCCATGCGCGGCATCTTGATATCGAAGATCGCGAGGTCCGGCGGGTTCTGCTTCAGCCCGTCGAGGGCCGAGGCGCCGTCCGTATAGGTCATGATGCGATAGCCCTCGGCCTCGAGGGCGATCGAAACCGACGTCAGGATGTTGCGGTCGTCATCGACCAGCGCAATCGTTGGCATAAGGCTTTCGTCTCTTGTTCTCGTTGCAATAGAGGGCTCCCCTCCCGCGCGAGAGGGGCCAAAGCATGGCGGCAATCTAGCCGGGGCGTGGCGATTTGCCTATGACCCCGTATCACAAGCCGGAAATCGGGGTGAGGTTCCATGGCCAAGGCCGCCAAAGACGTGATCCAGCCGATGGACGAGGCCGTGCGCCTGGAGGCCAAGGCCCTGCTGCGCGAGGCCCGCTCCGCCGCGCTCGCCACGCTCGGGTCCGACGGCCACCCCTGCGCAAGCCTCGTGGGGATCGCCACCGATATCGACGGCACGCCTGTCATCCTGATCTCGGGGCTGGCCGCTCATACCGGCAACCTCGCGGCCGATCCGCGCGCCTCGCTCCTGATCTCGCCCGGCGGCAAGGGCGACCCGCTCGCCCATGCACGGATCACCCTGAAGGTCCGCGCCCGCAAGGTCGAGCGCGAGAGCGAGGAGGGCGCGCGCGTCCGCCGGCGCTACCTCGCGCGCCAGCCGAAAGCGGCGCTCTATGCCGATTTCCCGGATTTCTCGTTCTTCGCCCTCGATATCGAAGGCGCCAGCCTCAATGGCGGCTTCGCCCGCGCCTTCGCGCCGACGCCGGCGGACCTGATGAGTGACCCGGCCCATGCCGTGGCCCTGGCCGAGATCGAGGCGGGCGCCGTCGCCCACATGAACGAGGATCATGCCGAGGCGATCGGCCTCTATGCATCGCGGTTGCTCGGAGCGAAGGCCGGGGACTGGCGCGCCATCGGGCTCGATCCGGACGGGCTCGACATGGCGCTCGGCAGCGCGGTGCTGCGCCTGCCCTTCCCGGCCCCCGTGGACGGGCCCGGCAGCCTACGGCGCGTCCTCGCGGAGCTTGCCGCCAAGGCCCGCGCCCAGGCCGTGTGACGTCATCGAAACCGCCTGCAAACACGGCAGCCGCAAAAGCGCGCGGCCGTTTACCACAGGTTGAAATTCAATCGATTTAGAAAACCTCGGCGGGAGGCCGGGCGTTTTCAACGACTTGAGCGAAAGGCCGCATCGCCTTAAAGACCTTCGTGGCCTCAAAAGGCTGTTAGGTCCCTAGCAGCCTCTTGAGGCCACGCCTTCGACGCCCGGGCCTCGCCACCGGCCCCGGCGCATTCGTGAAGACAACGGGCCGCCGACAGCATGGCGGCCTCCGGAGGAATTCAGTGGACAATATCGGTCAGTTCAACGCCGCCCAAGGCGCCGAGGGCTTCGGCTTCCGCAAGCTGAAGGCCGTGCGCTGGAACCTGGAAGCGCCACAGCTCTACGAGGCGTCGCTGGAGCGGGGCGAATCCCAGCTCGCCCGCGGCGGCGCGCTCTGCGCCGATACCGGCACCCATACCGGCCGCTCGCCCAAGGACAAGTTCACGGTGCGCGACGCGCTGACCGAGAACACGGTCTGGTGGGAGAACAACCAGGCGATGTCGCCGGAGCATTTCGAGACGCTTCTGGACGACTTCCTGGCCCATGCCGAGGGCAAGGAGCTGTTCGCGCAGGACCTCTACGGTGGCGCCGACCCCGTCCATCGCGTCAAGGCCCGCGTCTTCACCGAGATGGCCTGGCATTCGCTGTTCATCCGCAACCTGCTGATCCGCCCGCCGCGCGAAGAGATCGACACCTATGTGCCGGAGATGACGATCGTCGATCTGCCGAGCTTCAAGGCCGATCCGAAGCGCCATGGCTGCCGCAGCGAGACCGTCGTCGCCATCGACTTCACCCGCAAGATCGTACTCATCGGTGGCTCGGCCTATGCCGGCGAGATGAAGAAGTCGGTCTTCACCTATCTGAACTACGTCCTGCCGACCAAGGGCGTCGTGCCGATGCACTGCTCGGCCAATGTCGGCTCCAAGGACGATTCCGCGATCTTCTTCGGCCTCTCCGGCACCGGCAAGACCACGCTCTCGGCCGATCCCGAGCGCACGCTGATCGGCGATGACGAGCATGGCTGGTCGAAGGACGGCATCTTCAATTTCGAGGGTGGCTGCTACGCCAAGACGATCCGCCTCTCGGCCGAGGCCGAGCCGATGATCCATGCGGCCTCGCTGCGCTTCGGCACGGTGCTCGAGAACATCGTCATGGACCCCCTGACGCGCGAGGTCGATTTCGACAACCAGTCGAAGACCGAGAACACCCGCTCGGCCTATCCGCTCGACTTCATCCCCAATGCCTCGCGCACCGGCCGCGCCGGCATCCCGAAGAACATCGTGATGCTGACCGCCGACGCCTTCGGCGTGATGCCGCCGATCGCGAAGCTGACGCCTGCCGAGGCGATGTACCATTTCCTCTCCGGCTACACCGCCAAGGTCGCCGGCACGGAGCGCGGCCTCGTCGGCGTCGAACCCGAGTTCTCGACCTGCTTCGGCTCGCCCTTCCTGCCGCGTCACCCGTCGGAATACGCCAACCTGCTGCGCGACTTCATCGACAAGCACCATGTCGATTGCTGGCTGGTGAATACCGGCTGGACCGGCGGCAAGTACGGCACCGGCCGGCGCATGCCGATCCGCGTGACCCGCCGCCTGCTCTCCTCGGCGCTCGACGGCTCGCTCAACCGCGCCGATTTCCGCCGCGATCCCTATTTCGGCTTCGCGGTGCCGAGCTCGGTGCCCGGCGTCGAGCCGCATATCCTCTATCCCGTGAAGACCTGGGCCGACAAAGCCGCCTTCGCCGAGACTGCGAAGGACCTCATCGGCATGTTCGCCAAGAACTTCGCCAAGTTCGAGGACCATGTCGACGACGCCGTGAAGGCAGCGGCGCCGACGACCTCGATCGCGGCCTGATATCCGCCTGTCATCCCGTACGCGCTGCAGCATGTGAATGCTGCTGCGCAGGCACGGGACCGCCAGACGGAAGAGGCACCGATCCGGGACAATGCCTGCACCGTTCCGGCATGGATCCCGGTTGGGATAAGCTGCAAACTGGGTTACGAGAGGCGGCCATGAGCCGCCTCTTTTTCATTGTGCTGAAGCTTCTCCTCACCCTCATCGTTCTCGGCGTCGCGCTCTGGAGCGCGGGGTTCCTGCTGTTCCGCCTGCCTGGCGCGACGGGAATCGTCGCCGCGATCGGCTTCGGCATCGCGGCGCTGGCCGGGCTCGTCGGCATCTGGACCGGCGATCTGCGTCTGCCGCTTGGCTTCGCCTTCGTCTTCGTCGGCCTGCTCGGATGGTGGAGCAGTTTCCAGCCCTCGCATGACCGCGACTGGATTCCCGAGCTCGCTAAGCTGCCGACCATCGCGCGCGACGGCGAGGCGATCACCGTCTCCAATCTCCGCGACTTCCGCTGGCGGACCGAGGAGGATTACGACCAGCGCTGGGAGACCCGGCGCTACGACCTGACGAAGCTCAGCGGCGCCGACATCTTCCTGAGCTACTGGTCGGGAGAGGCGATCGCGCATCTCCTGGTGAGCTTCACCTTCACGGATGCCGTGCCGCTGACCTTTTCGATCGAGGTCCGTCGCGAGAAGGGCGAGGCCTGGTCGGCGCTGGCCGGTTTCTTCCGCAGCTACGAGATGGCCTATGTCGCTTCCGACGAACGTGACATCGTGGCGTTGCGGACCCACGCGCGGGGGGAGGACGTCCGGCTGTTCCGGCTCAGCGCTTCGGGAGCCCAGGCGCGTGACCTGCTTCTCGCCTATATCGGGGATATCAACGACCTCGCCGCGAAGCCGCGCTGGTACAACACGTTGACGACCAATTGCACGACGGTGGTCTATCATCTGGCGGGCACCGTCATGCCCGGCTGGCGGCTGCCGTTTCCGCTCGATCCGCGCGTGCTCCTATCCGGCTATCTGCCGGGCTATCTCCGGGATATGGGCGCGATCCGGCAGGACATCCCGCTGGCCGAGCTCACCCGCCTCGGCAGCATCAGCGAACGCGCGCGCGGCATCTCGCCCGACGACCCGCATTTCTCGGAGAAGATCCGCGAGGGCGTCCCGACCGGGCGGCCGTGACCGCCGCTGAAGGGTGTCATCCCGCACGCGCTGCAGCATACGAATGCTGCTGCGCAGATGCGGGATCGCGCGCAGGATAAGGTGGCTCACTGGAGGCGCGCCGAAAAAGGCGCCCCTTCCGTCAGACGGTCCCGTGTCTGCGCAGCGGCACTGCGCGCCGCAGCGCGCACGGGATGACACACGTCCCTACCGGAAGAACAGCAGCGTCTGCACCACGAAGAGCGGGATCAGGATCGCGCCGGACCAGAGCATATAGCCGAAGAAGCTCGGCATCTTCACCTTCCGGTCCTTGGCGATGGCGTAGACCATGAAATTGGGCGCGTTGCCGATATAGCTGTTCGCCCCCATGAAGACCGCGCCAGCCGAGATCGCCGTCAGCGTGAGGGCGCCCGTCGTCATCAGCACCTTGGGATCGCCACCCGCCAGCTCGAAGAAGACGAGATAGGTCGGCGCGTTGTCGAGGAAGGAGGAGAGCGCGCCGGTGAGCCAGAAATAAGCCACCGTATTGGCGCTGCCATCGGCATTGGTAACGAGCGCGACCAGCGAGGCGAACGCGCCCGCCTTGCCAGCCTGCAACATCGCCAGCACCGGGATGATGCAGACGAAGATGCCGGCGAAGAGCTTGGCGACCTCCTTGATCGGGCCCCAGGAGAATTCGTTGCCGGCGCGAACAGGGCCGGGTGTGAGCTTGAGCGAGACACCCGCAAGAACGAGCAGGATCACGTCGCGTAGCAGATTCTGGCCTTCAACGGGCACGCCATGGATGGTGAAGGCGACGCCCGGCTTCCAGTTCGCCGACATCAGGATCGCGGCGATGACACCGGCGAGCAGGAGGATATTGACCTTGCCCCAGAGCTTGATGGCCCGGTCCGGCGTCGGGTCCTTCAGCTTCGGCGCGCCCTCCTCCTTGCGGAAGAACCAGCTGTCGAGCGCGTAGAACAGCGCCAGCAACACAGCAACGGCGAAGCTCGTTTCCGGCAGCAGATGCGTCGTGGTCCAGAAGAAATCGACGCCGCGCAGGAAGCCGAGAAAGAGCGGGGGGTCGCCGAGCGGGGTCAGCGAGCCCCCGATATTCGAGACCAGGAAGATGAAGAAGACGACGACATGGACGTTGAAGCGCCGGTCGTCATTGGCGCGCAGCACCGGCCGGATCATGATGATCGAGGCGCCGGTCGTACCGACGAAGCTCGCCAGCACCGTGCCGATCGCCAGCAGGACCGTGTTGGTCGCCGGCGTGCCGTGCAAATTGCCCGAGATCAGGATGCCCCCGGCGATCGTGAAGAGCGCGAAGAGCAGGATGATGAAGGGGATATAGTCGAGCAGCGCCGTATGCAGCAATGCGCCGAGCGCCGGATCGGCGCCGCGCAGCAGGACGAGCGGCACCAGCGTCAGCGCGGCCCAGAAGGCGGCGAACTTGCCGTAATGGTGCTCCCAGAGATGCGGGAACAGCACCGGCCCCAGCGCGATCGAGAGCAGCATCCCGGCGAAAGGCAGGGCCCAGCCGGCGCCCATGCCGGCACCGCCGATATCGCCCGCCGCCAGGGCGGACCCTGGCATCGCCACAAGCGCGAGCGATGCCAACGCGATCAGCCTGCCTGCCCCCCCCGTCACGGCGCGACCTTACGGCTTGGGCGGCGTGATGACCGGCGGCGCATTCAGGTCAAATCCGCCCGGCAGGCCCGTACCGCCGAGGCCGGGGATCTGGATCGAGTCGAACTGCTTGTCGATCGCCTTCTGGTCGAGCTGCACGGCCGAGGCCTTGTAGTGCATCACCATACTCGGGAAGAGCACCACGAGCGCGACCATGATGCACTGGATCACCACGAAGGGCACGGCGCCCCAGTAGATCTGGCCGGTGGTGACCGGCTCCATCATCCGGCCGGTGACGCGATCCCTGTAGGCGTTCTTCGGCGCGACCGAGCGCAGGAAGAACAGCGCGAAGCCGAAGGGTGGGTGCATGAACGAGGTCTGCATGTTCACGCCGAGGATGACGCCGAACCAGATCAGGTCGATGCCGAGCTTCTCCGCGGCCGGTCCGAGCAGCGGCACGACGATGAAGGCCAGCTCGAAGAAGTCGAGGAAGAAGGCGAGCAGGAAGACCATCACGTTGACGACGATCAGGAAGCCCGTCGCGCCGCCCGGCAGGCCGACCAGCAGATGCTCGACCCAGAGATGGCCGTTGACGCCGTAGAAGGTCAGCGAGAACACGCGCGCGCCGACCAGGATGAAGAGCACGAAGGCCGAGAGCTTGGCCGTCGATTCCGTCGCCTGCCGGAGCAGTTCGAAGGTCATGCGCTTCTTGCCGTAGGCGAGCAGGATCGCGCCGGCCGCGCCCATCGCGCCGCCTTCGGTCGGGGTGGCGACGCCGATGAAGATCGTGCCGAGCACCAGGAAGATCAGCGCCAGCGGCGGCACCATCACGAAGATAACCTGCTCGGTCATGCGCGAGAGCAGGTTGAGCTTTAGGAACTTGTTGACCAGCGCGATGACGAAGGAAATCGCCACCATCAGCGACATCGTCAGAATGACGAAATCGGCGCCTGCGGTCAGCTTGGTGAAGAGCTTCATGTAGCTATAGGCAAGGGCGAGCGAGATCAGCGCGACGACCAGCAGCGAGAAGCGCCGCGTCTTGCCGTCGGCATCGCGCAGGGTCTGCGCCTCCGGCGGCAGGCCGGGCGCGCGGCTCGGCGAAATGATCGTGATGATGAAGACATACCCGGCATACATCGCCGCGAGCACGAGACCCGGAATGAAGGCGCCCTCGTACATGTCGCCGACCGAGCGGCCGAGCTGATCGGCGAGCACGATCAGAACCAGCGAGGGCGGGATGATCTGGGCGAGCGTGCCGGAGGCTGCGATGACGCCGGAAGCGAGGCGCCGGTCGTAGCCGTAGCGCAGCATGATCGGCAGCGAGATCAGGCCCATCGAGATCACCGAGGCTGCAACGACGCCGGTGGTCGCGGCGAGCAGCGCGCCGACGAAGATCACCGCATAGGCAAGGCCGCCGCGGACCGGCCCGAAGAGCTGGCCGATGGTGTCGAGCAGGTCCTCCGCCATGCCGGAGCGTTCGAGGATCAGGCCCATGAAGGTGAAGAACGGCACGGCCAGCAGCACGTCGTTGTTCATCGTGCCGTAGATGCGCTCAGGCAGGGCCTGCAGGAAGTTCTCCTGGAACAGGCCGAGCTCGATGCCGATCAGCGCGAAGAGCAAGCCGTTGGCGGCGAGCGCGAAGGCGACGGGATAGCCAAGCAGCAGGAAGACGACCAGCGCCGCGAACATCACCGGCGCCATGTTGACGCGCAGGAAATCGCCGACACCGCCGCCCGCCGCAAAGGCGTCGCCGGTATGGAGGCCGAAGAAGGCGAAGAGGGTCAGCGCGAGCAGCAGGCCGGCGACGCGCGGGAGGCGATGAGCATGCATAGGACGGTTCCGGACTTCTTGCGGGCCGCTCACGAAGCGAGGCCCTGTTCCTTGGCTTGATCGAGCAGGCGCTGGGCTTCGGCCTCCGCCGCCGCGGCATGGCCGAGCGCCGCCTCGTCGTCCTCGAGATCGCCGCGCATGATCGCAATCGTCTTGATGATCTCGGAGATGCCCTGGAAGGTCAGCATCACGAAGCCGATCACGACGAGGCCCTTGGCCGGCCATTGCGGCAGACCGCCGGCCGAAAGCGACTGCTCGTTGATGGCGTAGGAGCGCGTGAAGAACGGCCAGGAATGGTAGGTGATCAGCAGGCAGAACGGCATCAGGAACAGAACATGGCCGAGCAGTTCGATCCACTGGCGGACGCGCTTCGGCAGCATCGCGTTCACGATGTCGATGCGGATGTGCTCCTTCACCTGCATCGTCCAGGACGCGCACATCAGGAAGACCGCGCCGAACAGCATCCACTGCAGCTCGAGCAGCGAATTGGACGACCAGTTGAAGACCTTGCGGATGATCGCATTGCCAGCCGCCACGATCACCGCCGCGAGAATCAGCCAAGCGATCTTCTTGCCGATCTGGCCGTTGACCGCGTCGATGACGCGGCTGATGGCGAGGAGACCCTTCACGTTTACGCTCCCGTCCAAGCGCGCCATGTGCCGGATATGTCAGCCCGGTCGGTGTTTATGCGCGGTTTATGGGCTGGATCGGTATAGGAGCGATGCGCGCCACGCAAGACGGTGCGGGTCTTATCCATTGGACCAAAGGCGAAGGGTGCGACTGCCTGTTTTTGCGGCAGAAAATTGCGACCGTCCGCATTGGCTCGCCGGCGCGCCGAAGAAACGTTATGTTCGCGTTCATCTTCGGAGAACAATATTCTCCGACCTGTTTCCATCCGTCGATTCGAGGCGCCGATGTGCCGCTTCCTCGCCTATTCCGGCGTTCCCGTCTTCCTCGAGGACTTCGTCGCCTCGCCCTGCCACTCGCTGATCCATCAGTCGCTGCATGCCGAGGAAGCCAAGACGGGCACGAATGGCGACGGCTTCGGCGTCGGCTGGTATGGCGAGCGGCCCGAACCCGGCCAGTATCGCGAGGTCAGGCCCGCCTGGTCCGACGAGAACCTGCTCTCGATCGCAAGACAGGTGCGCTCGCATCTGTTCTTCGCCCATGTGCGCGCGGCGACCGGCACCGCGACGACGCGGGCCAACTGCCATCCCTTCGTCCATGGCCGCTATCTCTTCATGCATAACGGCCAGATCGGCGGTTACGGCACGATCCGCCGGCGACTGGAGGCGCTGATCCCGGATTCGCTTTACGGCGCCCGTGCCGGCACGACCGATTCCGAAGCCCTGTTCCTGCTCGCCCTCTCACACCTCGTGGAAGGCATGGCACCGGGCGAGGCGCTGGCAGCCGCGCTCCGCGATGCATTTTCCCTGATGGAGCAGGCCGGCGTGCGCGAGCCCTTGCGTTGTGCCGCGGCGCTGGCCGACGGCGACAGCATCCACGCGATCCGCTGGTCCTCGGATGCCAAGCCGCCGAGCCTCTATGTCTGCGAGCGGCCGGACAGCGTCGTCGTCGCCTCCGAGCCGGTCGATGCCGCGCGCGAATGCTGGCAGGCTCTGCCCTGCAACACGCTGGTCACGGTGCAGGGCGGCGCGGTCACCTTCTCGCCTTTCGAGATCGCGCTGAAACAGGCTGCCTGAGCCGGCCTCAGTACGTTCGCTTCAAGTCGCAGCGGGGCAGGACAGCCATGCGCCGCGCGCCCTGACATGTCCCCGGTTGCCTTCCTAACTCGAAGGCCTAGCCTTGCCGTCAAACGAGGCTCTCTCCGGGAAAGGCATGGGCGATGAAGAAGGGTTCCGATCTTCTGGTCGAGGCGCTGGAGAACGAGGGCGTCGATCGCGTCTTCGGCGTTCCCGGCGAGGAAAATCTCGACGTCGTCGAATCCCTGCGCAAATCCAAGATCGAGCTGGTGCTGACGCGGCACGAGCAGGCCGCCGCCTTCATGGCCGCGACGCATGGGCGCCTCACCGGTCGCCCCGGCGTCTGCATCGCGACGCTCGGGCCGGGCGCGCTGAATTTCTCGACCGGCGCGGCCTATGCCCATCTCGGCGCGATGCCGATGATCCTGCTGACCGGGCAGAAGGCGATCATGACCGCCAAGCAGGCGCGTTTCCAGATCGTCGACGTCGTCGCCTCGATGCGCCCGCTGACCAAGATGACGCGCCAGATCGTCAGCCCCGGCAGCATCCCCTCCGTGGTGCGCGATGCCTTCCGCGTCGCGATGGAGGAGCGGCCGGGCCCGGTTCATCTCGAACTGCCCGAGGATATCGCGGCGGAAGAAATCGAGGACATCCCGCTGATCCCGGTCCATCCGCTCGACCGGCCGATCGCGCCTGCAGCCTCGCTCGACCGGGCAGCCGCGATGATCCTCGCCGCCAAGCGGCCGCTGGTGATGATCGGCGCCGCCGGCAACCGGCCGCGCCTGGTCGAGCCGCTCTCGGCCGCCGTGCGCCGCATCGGCCTGCCATTCTTCAACACGCAGATGGGCAAGGGCGCCGTCACCGGCGGCTCAAACCTCTATCTCGGCACGGCTGCGCTCTCCGAGGGCGACTATGTCCATGAAGCCGTCGCCGCCGCCGACCTGATCATCGCGGTCGGCCACGACACGATCGAGAAGCCGCCCTTCCTGATGCGCAATGCCGGCGGGCCGAAGGTGATCCATCTCGGCTTCCAATCGGCCAATGTCGAGCAGGTCTATCACCCCGACGCCGAGGTGATCGGCGATATCGGCTTCGCCATGACGGGGCTCGCGGACCGGCTGGAAGGCAAGCTGCCCGAGCAGAAGCAGATGCTGGAGCTGCGCCAGAAGATCCTGGCGAAGATCAATGCCCGCGCCGAGGAGGACCGCTTCCCGGTGACACCGCAGCGGCTCGTCCATGACGTGCGCGCGGTGATGCCGGAAGACGGCATGGTCTGCCTGGACAACGGCATGTACAAGATCTGGTTCGCGCGGAACTACCGCACCCATGTCGCCAATACGCTGCTGCTCGACAATGCGCTGGCGACGATGGGCGCGGGGCTCCCTTCCGCGATGATGGCGGCGATTCTGCATCCGAAGCGGCGCGTCATGGCCGTCTGCGGCGATGGCGGCTTCATGATGAACTCGCAGGAGATGGAGACGGCGGTCCGGCTCGGGCTCAATCTCGTCGTGCTCGTCCTCAACGACGGCGCCTATGGCATGATCCGCTGGAAGCAGGCCGTCGACCAGTTCCCGGATTACGGCATGACCTTCGGCAATCCCGATTTCGTCGCCTATGCCAAGGCCTATGGCGCCAAGGGCTCGCGCGTGACCTCGGCCGAGGCGCTGGTGCCGACGCTGGAAGCGGCGTTCAAGGGCGGCGGCGTCCATCTCGTCGATTGCCCGATCGACTATTCCGAGAACACCCGCGTCCTCGTCGAGGAACTCCGGAACAAGGTGCCGGACGTCGATCTCGCCTGATCCCCGGCACGCCAGCGAATTCAAGGAGACGACCATGCTCACGGTTGTTCAAGCCTATGACCGCGCGCCCATCGCCGAGATCGAGACCGATGACGCGGCCGCGCTCGAACGCAAGCTCCAGGCGGCGCAGGCCGCCTTCAAGGATCGCGACAACTGGCTGAAGCCGCATCAGCGCATCGCGATCCTGCGCAAGCTTGCCGGCCTTCTCGAAGCCAGGCGCGACCATTTCGCCATGCAGATCGCGCGCGAGGGCGGCAAGCCGTTGCCCGACGCGATCGTCGAGGCGAACCGGGCGGTCGACGGCGTCTACAACGCGGCCGAGGAGCTCAGGAACTTCGCCGGGCGTGAGATCCCCATGGGGCTTTCGGCCGCGGCCGCCGATCGCTGGGCCTTCACCACCAAGGAGCCGATCGGCATCGTCGCGGCGATCTCGGCCTTCAACCATCCGCTCAACCTGATCGTGCATCAGGTCGCGCCGGCGATCGCGGTCGGCTGCCCGGTCATCGTCAAGCCTGCCGGCACGACGCCGCTCTCCTGCATCGACTTCGTCAAACTGGTGCACGAGGCCGGGTTGCCGGAAGCCTGGTGCCAGACCTTCGTTCCGCTGGAGACGGCGCTGGCGGAGAAATTCGCCACCGACCCGCGCATCGCCTTCCTCAGCTTCATCGGCTCGGCCAAGGTCGGCTGGTACCTGCACTCCAAGCTCGCCCATGGCGCCCGCTCGGCGCTGGAGCATGGCGGCGTCGCACCCGCGATCGTGGACAGGAGCGCCGATCTCGACGCAATCATCGAGCCGATCGTGAAGGGCGGCTACTACCATGCCGGCCAGGTCTGCGTGTCGACGCAGCGGATCTATGTCCATGACGCGATCATCAACGACTTCACCGAGCGGCTCGTTCCCCGGGTGAAGAAATTGCGCACCGGCGACCCCACGCTGAAGGACACCGAGGTCGGCCCCCTGATCGTTCCCAAGGAGGCCGACCGCGTCGCCTCCTGGATCGACGAGGCGGTGAAGGGCGGCGCAAAACTCGCGACCGGCGGCAGGCGCCTGTCCGAGACGACGCTGGAACCGACCGTGCTGATCGATCCCGATCCGGAAGCCCGCATCTCCAGCGAGGAAGTGTTCGGCCCGGTCGTCGCGATCTACCGCTACAGCAAGCTCGACGACGCTATCGCACGGGCGAATTCACTCCCCGTCGCCTTCCAGGCCAGCATTTTCGCGCAGGATATCGATGTCGCGATGCGGGCAGCGAACCGACTCGATGCCTCCGCCGTGATGGTCAACGACCCCACGACCTTCCGCACCGACTGGATGCCCTTCGCCGGCCGGCGCGTCTCGGGCTACGGCACCGGGGGCATCCCCTACACGATGCATGACATGACGCAGGAGAAGATGATCCTGCTCAAGCGCCGCTGAAGGCGCGTGCGGCGGAGCCGTGACGCTTCGCCGCGCTCCTTCGCCGGTCTATCGATTGTGACAGCTTGCAAGCAAATGACCCCGGCAACCGAGCTTTACGCAAGTATCCGCCACGAAATCAATAGTTTACGATCATTCTAAACTATCACGTTCTGATTGACCCCTGCTCTTCGACTGCCTAGGCACGGACTATCTGCGCCGCGAATAGCCTGATCGCGACGCGCAACCGCGCCGGGTTCGCCGTGATCGTACCGTTTCTCATCATGCTCCGCGAGGGGATCGAGGCCGCGCTGATCGTCGGCATCGTCGCGAGCTATCTGGTGAGGAGCGGGCGGCGCGAATGGCTGCCAGCGCTCTGGATCGGGGTCGGCCTCGCCTGTGCCGTCAGCCTCGCGGCGGGCGCCCTACTCGACATCCTCATCGGCGAGTTGCCCCAGCGCGGTCAGGAACTGTTCGAGGCGGTCATCGGCCTGATCGCGGCGGCGATGCTGACCTCGATGGTGTTCTGGATGCGCAAGGCGGCGCGCTCGATCAAGGGCGAATTGCAGGCCGGTGTCGACGCGGCGCTGGCGGGGTCGCATCAGGGACTCGCGCTGGTCGGGCTTGCCTTCCTGGCCGTGGTCCGCGAAGGACTGGAATCCGTCTTCTTCCTGCTCGCGATCGTCCAGCAGAGCAGCGGCTGGGCTCCGGCCATCGGAGCGGGGCTTGGCATCGGATTGGCGGCCGTCATCGGCTACGCCATCTACGCGCTCGGCGTGAAACTCAACCTGCGCAGCTTCTTCCGCTGGACCGGCATCCTGATCCTGTTCGTCGCGGCCGGGCTCGTTGCGAATGCGGTGCGCTCGCTCCATGAAGCCGGGCTCTGGAACCATCTCCAGCAGGGCGTCTACGATCTTGGGACGGTGCTGCCGGCCGATGGCGCACTCGGCGCGGTCCTCTCCGGTTTCTTCGGCTATCAGGAGCGGGCGGTGCTGGGCGAGGTCATCGCCTATCTCGCCTTCCTCGTCCCGATGCTCGCGCTGTTCCTCCTTGGCGGCCGCGAGGGACAGGCCGTAGCGGCGCCTCGCCTCGAAACGCGGCACTCGCCACGCCTGAAGCTCGCCGGCATCGCGACGCTGCTGCTGGTCTGCGGCGGCATCGGCGCCTTCGTCTATGCGGCCGGCACCGGTGGTCGGCGAACGGCCGAGGCTGCAACCAGCGATATCGCCATCGCGATCACCGACCGGACCTGCCAGCCGGCGGTGCTGACGATCCCCGCCGGCAAGGCCAGCTTCGTCGTGACCAATCGCGGCGAGCGCGTGCTGGAATGGGAAATCCTCGACGGCGTCATGGTGCTGGATGAGCGCGAGAACATCGCGCCCGGCCAGTCGCGGCGGCTGACGACGCGGCTCCATCCCGGCGAATATGCCATCACCTGCGGCCTGCTCAGCGCCCCGCGCGGCCGTCTGATCGTGCAGGCCTCGACCACGCAGCCGCGCCCGGCCCTGACGCTGATGGACATGGTCGGCCCGGCCGCCGAGTATCGTGCCATCCTCAGTGAACGCGCGGCCGCGCTCGGGCGAGCTATCGATGCCCTCGAACAGGCGCAGGGTGTGGGCGACGCGCAGGCTCCAGAGAAGGCGCGTCGCGACGTCGTTGCCCTCCTTTCCAGCCTACGCGCCGCCACGGCCGGCGATGTTGAACTCGAAGCCCTGTTCGGCAAGCTACGAATGGCCCTCGCCGCTGATACGAGCGCCGGGTCTGATCTCAAGCCGGTAACCGAGGCCTTCCGCGCCGGGCTCAGCCAACGGACCATCCTCCCCGACACGATGCTGGCCGGTGCGATCAGCCTCCTGTCGCCTCCTGACAACGAGGGCGCTTCGCCCGAGGCGCTCGCCGCCGTGCGCGACATCGCAAAGCTGCTGCTGCCGTTGACGATGCGCGTTGATCCCGCGCTGGCGGGGCGCGTCCGGGCAGATCTCGTGGCCCTGCCCGGCGATGCCAAGCCCGGCGGCGCGCGACGCGCGCTGGCCGAGGACCTCTCGGCCATGCGCAAGGCGCTCGCTTTGCCCGAAGCGGAGCGTAGATCATGACCGGACCGGACAAACGCTTCTCCCCTTCACGGCGTTCGCTCCTGACCGGCGGTGCGGCAGCCCTCGGCGGAGCCTCGCTGGCGCAGGCGGCGAGCGAGCCGATCCGGAACCCGGCCGCGGCGCCCGAAAGCGACGCCACCGCCCAGCACCAGCCTTTCCACGGCCTCCATCAACCCGGCATCGTCACGCCGCGCCCGGCCACGGGAATGGTCGCCGCCTTCGACGTCGCCGCGACCTCGCTCGACGAGCTCGAACGGCTCTTCCGCCTGCTCAGCGAGCGCATCGCCTTCCTGATGCAGGGCGGGCCGGCACCCACCGCCGATCCCGGCTTCCCGCCGCCGGACAGCGGCATCCTCGGCCCCGTCATCGCGCCGGACAATCTCACCGTCACCGTCGCGCTCGGCGCCTCGCTCTTCGACGAGCGTTTCGGGCTCGGGCCGCTCAAGCCGAAACACCTCCAGCGGATGAAGCGCTTCCGCAACGACGCGCTCGACGGCGCGCTCTGCCATGGCGACCTGCTGCTGCAGTTCTGCGCCAATACCGCCGACACCAATATCCACGCACTGCGCGACATCCTGAAGAACGCGCCCGATCTGCTCGTGCTGCGCTGGAAGCAGGAGGGCACGGTGCCCGTGCTCAAGCCCAGGCAGGGCGAGCCGGAGGAGAGCGCCCGCAACCTGCTCGGCTTCCGCGACGGCACCGCCAATCCCGATGCCGCCGACACCGCGCTGATGGACCATCTCCTCTGGGTGCAATCGGGTTCCGGCGAACCGGACTGGGCCGCGCATGGCAGCTATCAGGTGGTCCGCATCATCCGGAACTTCGTCGAGCGCTGGGACCGCACGCCCCTCAGTGAGCAGGAGGCGATCATGGGCCGCGAGAAGGCGAGCGGCGCGCCCTTCGGCGGCAGGCGCGAATATGACGAGCCCGCCTATGCCGACGATCCCGAAGGCAAGCGCACCAGGCTCGACGCCCATATCCGGCTCGCCAATCCGCGCCGGCCAGAGACGGAAGCCAGCCGGATGCTGCGCCGCCCGTTCAACTACTCCAACGGCGTCACCCGCGCCGGGCAGCTCGACATGGGCCTGCTCTTCATCTGCTTCCAGCAGGACCTCGAACGCAGTTTCATCGCCGTGCAGAAGCGCCTCGATGGCGAGCCGCTGGAGGAATACATCAAGCCCGTCGGCGGCGGCTATTTCTTCGCCCTGCCCGGCGTGCCCGATCCCGGCAGCCATCTCGGCGCCGGCCTGATCCGGGCGGCGCGCGGTATCGCTCCCGCCGCAAACCCGACTTCCCCCCGCAAGACAGGAGACTGATATGCGCTTGCGTTTCGCAGGGCTGGCTGGTGCCAGCCTGATCGCCGTGATGACCGCCGGATCGGCATGGGCCGCCTCGCCGCTCGACCTCGTGGCGCCGGTCGCCGACTACAAGCTCTACGTTTCCGCAGGCGTCGACCAGCTGGTGAAAGACACCAAGGCCTTCACCGACGCGGTCAAAGCCGGCGACCTCGCCAAGGCGAAGGCGCTCTACGCGCCGACCCGCGTCTCCTACGAGAAGATCGAGCCGGTCGCCGAGCTGTTCAGCGATCTCGACGGCAAGATCGACTCGCGCGCCGACGACCATGAGAAGAAGGAGGCCGACCCGGAATTCACCGGCTTCCACCGCATCGAATACGGGCTCTTCGCGAAGAACAGCACCGAGGGGCTTACCTCCTTCGCCGATGGGCTGCTCGCCGACGTCACCGAATTGCAGGGCCGCATCAAGGGCCTGACGGTTCCGCCGGACAAGATGGTCGGCGGCGCTGCGGCGCTGATCGAGGAGGTCGCGGCGACCAAGATCTCCGGCGAGGAAGACCGCTACAGCCATACCGATCTCTGGGACTTCCAGGCCAATGTCGACGGCGCCAAGAAGATCGTCGACCTGCTGCGCCCGCTCGTCGTCAAGGAAGACAAGGCGCTGGACGGCAAGATCGACGCCAATTTCGAAACCGTCGACAAGACGCTGGCCAAGTACAAGCTCAAAGACGGCGGCTTCGAGACCTATGACAAGCTGAGCGAAGCCGACCGCAAGGCGCTTGCCGCGATGATCACGACGCTGGCGGAAGACCTTTCCAAGCTGCGCGGCGTGCTCGGCCTCGGCTGACATCAACCGGTTACGCGAGCGCGCCACTCGACAGGGGGGAGCCGATGCGCCATGGACGGCGCATCGGCGCATGACGCCCATCGAAATCCCATGAACGGATCGCCAGCATGACCGCCTCCAGCACGAACGCTCCCGCTTCCCAGGGCCGCATCGCCCTGCTGGGTTGCCCGATCGAGGTCGGCGCTTCGCGCCGCGGCGCGCTGATGGGCCCGGCCGGCCTGCGCACGGCCGGCCTCGTCAGCGTGCTGGAAAACCTCGGCTATACGGTCAGCGACCACGGCGACATCCTGCCGCGCGACCTGATCCCCGTCGACGGCCCGGCCCCGGCCAATGCCCGGTTCTACAACGAGATCGCCGCCTGGATGCGCGCGCTCAGCGCCCGCGCGTATGAGATCGCCCGCTCCGGCGACACGCCGATCTTCCTCGGCGGCGACCACAGCCTGTCGATGGGCTCGGTCAACGGCGTCGCCCGCTACTGGCAGGAGCAGGGGCGCAAGCTCTTCGTGCTCTGGCTCGACGCGCACGCTGATTTCAACATGCCGGCGATCTCGCCTTCCGGGAACATGCACGGCATGTCGTCGGCCTTTCTCTGTGGCGAGGCCGGGCTCGACGACCTTCTGGGCAGCGAGCCGCGCGCCTCGATCTCGCCGGCGCAGCTCAGCCTGTTCGGCATCCGCTCGGTCGATCCGCTGGAGAAGGCGGCTGTGAAGGCGCGCGGCGTCGACGTAGCCGACATGCGCGCCATCGACGAACACGGCGTCGGCGTGCTGATCCGCCAGGTCATCGAGAAGGTGCGCGCCGCCAATGGCGTGCTGCACGTCTCCTTCGACGTCGATTTCATCGACCCGCCGCTAGCGCCGGGCGTCGGCACCACGGTGCCGGGCGGCGCGACCTATCGCGAGGCGCATCTGGTGATGGAGCTGCTGCACGATTCCGGGCTGGTGCGCTCGATGGATATCGTCGAGCTCAACCCCTTCCTCGACGATCGCGGCCAGACGGCCCGTCTCGCGGTCGAGCTCGCCGGCAGCCTGTTCGGCCAGCAGATCACCGACCGGCAGACGCCGTCGAACGCGATCGGCGCCGCCTGAGCGGCGCTTTAGCGGCAGCCGGCCTTTCACTCTTGCCCAGGATGGGCTGTTCCATCGGCCCAACGGCCGGTGGAACGTGGTGTCGTCAGCTCACCGTCTGGAATTGCTCGCGCTGCGCGAACAGCGAAGCCGTGCCGCCGGTATGGATGATGCAGGCCGGCTCATCGGCCGGAATGCCCCCGTTCGCGACCAGGTCAAGGAAACCGGCACAGGTCTTCGCCGTGTAGACATGCTCGACCAGGATACCCTCGGTGCGGGCGAAGGCGACGATCGCGGCTTCCGATTCCGGGGTGGGCACGCCCCAGCCGCCGCCAAGATGGGCCATATGATAATGCAGCGGTGCCTGCTCCAGACCGCCGACTGAAAACCCCGTCCGCTCGGCTATGCCGTCGTAGATCCGGCACAGACGCGCCTCCAGCTCGGCCTGCTCGTATTCCACGCTGACGAGATGGACCTGGAAGGGATAGCCGAGCATGGCATTGCCGAAGATGAAGCCGGCCTCGGTCGGGCCCATCGAGCCCGCCAGGACAACATGGCGCAGCGGCGCCGCTTCGCGCTGGGACTGCTCGTGCAGTTCGAACGCCGCCAGAACGTAGCCGAGGGCGCCGAGAACGGCGTCGCCGACGATATAGGGCGTCCGCCCCTGCCGCGTCAGCTCCGCGGCGGCGGCCTTCGTCGCAGCTCCGCGCTCCTCTTCGCCGACCGCACCGATGAAGCGGGTTTCCGCGCCGAACAAGCGGTTGAGAAAGGAGCGCTCGCGATTCGCGGGGCTCTCCTCGGCATTGTGGACGATCAGGCAATCCAGCCCCGCCATCGAGGCTGCAGCGGCCGTAAGGCGGCAGAGATTGGAGGTCGCCCCGCCTGCGACGAGAACGATATCGGCGCGCTGCTGCAAGGCCGCGCCGAGCCAGAATTCGAGGCTGCGCAGCTTGTTGCCGCCGAGCCCGATCTCCATCAGATCGTCGCGCTTCATGAAGAGACCGGAGCGCCCGAGCTTCCGCTCGAAACCCGAGAGCCGCTGCAACGGCGTCGGCACCTTGACGAGATCATAGCGCGGCTCGCGCAAGATGCTTTTCAAATCCGGCATGGGATCAGCCATCCTCCCGATCGCACCCGGTTGGCGCGGGGCGGCGCGATCATGAAGTCCATGCCTGCCTGTCGCGCAGGAAAATTCAAGTCCCGGAGGCAGCCGATCGAAGGCGTCCTTACTTGGAGCCCCGCTTCTTTCGATCATCCTTCGCCGGCTCCGCAGCCGCCTTGGTCGAGCGGCTGATGGTTGCAATCGCCAGCGGCGGCTTACCCGATTTTTCGGAGATGATTCGATCCTGTTCGGCTATGGCGTCGCGGGCTGGATCGTCTCCGTCGAGACCACCGAGCAGCTCAGTCGGAACACGCCGATTGGATGTGCGTGAGCCGTCCTCATAGACGACATCGAACATCGTGAACTCGGCATCCAGAGCCTTGGACTTCGTACGCTTGGCCATCGCGGTTTCCTATCTCCCCAGATCGCTCAGCCGGGGCATGCTGCCGATGGCCAGCGATAGTTCCGCGCCGTCGATGCGAATCACTGGAGGGTGCGGCAGATTGTCATTCCAACTCGGCTCGTTCCGATCCGAATTGGGCAAGCCGTCAGGATAAAACTGGATAGCGCTCAAGCGCCGCTCCGCAAAGCCATTCGATCCAGCTGCCTACGGAGAAGATTTGGTGGAGCCAGGCGGAATCGAACCGCCGACCTCTTGAATGCCATTCAAGCG
>NZ_CAMFKW010000035.1 GCF_945957345.1 uncultured Allobosea sp.
AGATCACGGTGATGTTCTTCACGCCGGAATCGCGGATCTGCGGGATCAGGCTCTCCGGATTGCCCGACAGGCCGAAGCCGCCCGACATGATCGTCATCCCGTCGAACAGCAAACCCTCCAGCGCCGCCGAAGGGCTGCTATAAATCTTCGTGCTCATGACCTACTTCCGATCTCCGCTCGTTGCCGTTCCCCCGACCTGGGGGATGCCTGCGTCGTGACCAGGGTGACACCCGCGACGATGACAACGAAAGCCAACGGATGATACCAAGCCAACGTTTCCCCAAGGAAAACCGACGCGAGCCCTGCGCTGAAGAGCGGAAGGAAATGCATGAACATTCCCGTCGTTGCTGGGCCGAGCACGGCCACCGAGCGGTTCCAGAAAATATAGGCCAAGATAGAGGGGAAAATGGCGAAGTAGATTAGAGCGGGCAGGGTGCTCGATGTCGGCACGAACGCGCCGACCGTGTTTACCTCGAAGAGCATGAAAGGAAGATGGAAAAGGACTCCGAAGGCCGTCGTGCTTCCTAGAAGAGACAACGGTTTGAGGCCGGGCGGCCGCCACCTGATGAGCACGGTATACAGCGCCCAGAAGCTCATGCCGGCGAAGACCAGGACTTCGCCGCGACCGATCGTCAGCCGAGCGAGCGCAGATGGGTCGCCCCTGGCGATCACCAGGGCGGCACCTGCCAGCGACATCAGGATGCCGAGCGCGCGCCGAGAGGTGACGAGCTGGCCGAGCAGTACTCGCGCGATTGCAATGGTTACGACCGGCAGCAACGAATTGACGAGCGCAGCATTGACCACCGTGGTGTAATGGAGCGCAACATAGACGAAACAATTGAAGGCCGTCACACCGATCGCTCCCAGCAACGCCAAGAAGGCGAGCTGGGAACGGATGCGCGACCAGTCCCGCCGCACCGGCGCCACGATGAACGGCAGCAGGATTGCAAGCGCCAGCAGCCAGCGCCAGAACGACATCTGGATTGGCGGGATCTCGCCGCGCATCAGCCGCGCGACCAGAAAATTTCCCGACCAGAACAGGGGTGGAAGCACCGCGACCAAATAGGCCGCCAAGGCGGGGACGGACGCTTGGCGCGTCCGCTCGGCCCGAACAGTCTCAGCCATCGGATGCCTTCTTTGCCATCCGGACCTCCGTGTAGCGTCCAAGGGCGGTGTTCACCGCAATGGCCAGAAGAAAAACGATCAGCAGCAGTGCGTACATGCGCGGCATGTTGAAGGTCGCGTAGGTTTGGATGACGGCATAGCCCAGGCCTTGGTTGGCGAGCTTGGTCTCTGCCAGCAAAGTGCCGACAACCGCGACGCCTAGGCCGATGCGGATGCCGTTGATGACCGGAATCCGCATCGCAGGAAGATAGATCTTGGTGAACATCTGGGACGCGCTCAGCCGGAAGCTGAGCCCGACCCGGATCAGCACCTGATCAACTTCGCGCATGGAACTCGCGACGCTAACCGAGACGGGGAAAAAGCAGGAAAGCGCGCCCATCGCGATCTTGGAGCCAGGACCGACGCCGAACCACATGATCATGATCGGAAAGAAGATGATCTTCGGCGTCGGACCGAGATAATGGAGCAGCGGCTCGAAGGCGCTGCCGAGATAGCGGTTGCGCCCGAGCACGACGCCCACAGCAATGCCGGCTCCCCCGCCCACCGCCACCGCCAGCAGAACCTCGCCAACGGTGACGCCAAGATTCCAGTAAAAGGAGGGGTCGACGAAAAGCAGGACGAATTCCCTCACGATCAATGGCAAGGGCGGCACGACGTCCCGATAGAGCAGCCCTGAGCGGGCGAGAAGCTCCCAGGCGACCAGGACCGCCGTCAGGATCGTCAGGCGTGTCAGGAGAACGGACCGGGCCTCGTCCGATCCGCCGACCCGAGTCAGCTGTGTCGCTCCCAGTGCTGCGAGCCGCTGCATGATTTAACTCTCCGGGCTGGCGTCGGGATCACCGACGCGGCGGAATCTGAATGAGCGTGTCGAGCTGAGCCTGAGTCAAAGGCTGCGCAGTATACTTCAGGGTGACCGCATCGTTTACAATGGTTTCCAATCCAACGATGCGGTCAGGATTCAGCGCTTCCTTCGGGAAGAATTCGTCGCGCGTGCGTTTTGCGATTTCCAGTGGCACGCCGACGAATTCAGCATAAACTTTGAGCGCCTCATCGCCGGAATACATCGCCTCGACTGTCTCGCGGTAGGCTTTCATGAAGCGGTCAATCTGATCTTTCTTGTTCTGTAGAACCGCGGTGTTCGTAATCAGGAGACGAACCGTCTGGCTCTTGAACGCTTTGGTATCGTTGCCTGTAGCAATGACACGAATCTCACCCTTGTTGAGTTGTTCGAGACCAAAGGGGGGAGCCGACCAGCCCACATCGATCTGACCCGACATCACCTGCGTGAGTGTCGGGGCGGGACCTCCCGTTGCCGTCAACCGAGGCTTGAGGCCGTTTTCCTGAACGAATGCGTTGACGACGCCGTGGGTCGACGAGCCGTTGGTCGAATAAGCCACGGTCTTACCGTCGAAATCCTTGAGGGTCTTGATCGGCGAATCCGCCTTCACATACCAGTACAGATCCTGGCCGCCAGTGGTTTCGGCGCCGATGATGCGGACCGGAGCTCCCTTTGAGAAGGCCGACAGCGCACCCATGATGCCGCCTGCAATCCCGATGTCGACGCTGTTCGAAAGGACCGCCTGCTGCGTTTCGCCGCCGCCCTGCGTATAGAGAAGCTGCAGCTCCAGATTGTGCTTCTTGAAGATGCCGAGCCGGCTGCCGATCTCCGATACCGACGTGTCCCAGTTGCCGCGTTGGCCGACGGCCAGCTTCAGCTGTTCCTGTGCTTGGGCCGAGCCCGCGTTCGAAGCCGCCAGCGCGACCAAGCCGGCAGCCATCAAAATTCGCTGCAATAGAGTCATTTGTTCCTCCCTCCTCTGTTTTTGGATTTTCCGCTGCTAGCGGTTGAAGAGCGCCAGTTCGGACAGACGTCAGATCTTGAAGGCCTCCAGCGTCGTAGAATGAAACAGGTCATCGACCGATAGCCGATGGGACGACAGGCCTTGGGAATGATGCGTCTTCAGAAACATATCGAGCACATGCCGGTTAGGGCCCACGCCGTAGGACCAGAAGTCCTCGCCCATCAGGCTTCTGGCCGCCTGGAGCTGTTCCTCCACGAAGGGTAGCGTGATCTTGGTCGCTGACGTGTCGTTCAGCCGGCCAAGCGCCACCCGCTTTGATTGCTCGAACGCTTTGAGCAGCGCGGCCGGCAGCCACGGATGCTGGTCCACGATCGTGCGACGCGCACCGATCATGTGCATGATCGGAAACACCTTCGTGCGCCGGTAATAGTCCGCCGCCGCTGAGGTGGGATCCGAGAAGAGCCGCACGACGTTCGGATGCCTTGCGTCGAAGGAAGAAGGAGAGCGAGGACCGATGAAGCCATCGATATCACCATCGACGAGCATCTGATTGACGGTCTTGTCCGGTGGTGCCGGCACTACCTTGATCTCGGAAGGCAGGTCGAGACTGATCTTCTCTGTTCGTCCGGTCTGCTCCACGCCCCCACGGACCCAGGTGATGTCGGACAATCCGATACCGTAATCGTCCTCCAGCAGCGAGCGGATCCAGACATTTGCGGTAAGCTGATACTCTCCGCAGCCGATGCGCTTGCCCTTGAGATCCTCCGGGCGCTCGATGCCGCGGTCGTTCCGGATGAAGATGCCGGTATGCCGAAAGGCTCGCGACACAAAGGCCGGTACGCCGATATAGGGGTTCGTGCCTTGCGCTGTTTTGATTGTGAAACTTGAGAGCGACGCTTCGCACACATCGAATTCAGCATGCCTGAAAGCCCGAAAAAATATCTCCTCCGGCACGAGCTTCATGAAGACCGGATCGACACCATCGATTTGGACCTCGCCGTCTAGCAACGGCCTGTTGCGGTCGTAGTCACCAACAGCGATTGAAAGACGAAGTTTCGACAATGATGCCTCCCGAGCGACACGACCGGTCGCGCTCATTTTGAAGGATCATGCTGCCTGCGGACGCCCACGACAAAGACTTATCCGAGATGCCAGTGAGATATTACCTGTTTGGCGCTGAGGCCCCGACACGCTGCGCGAGCGGACCGAGCGACTCGAGCAGACGTTTGACGATCGTGTCGAGAAAGCTGTCGATCGCATCCTGGTGGCGGGACACCGGCGCGTGGGACGGTTTCAGCAGATAAAGGGTACGGGTCAAAGGGGTATCTGAAATGCGTTGAACCGCAATTTTACCGGCGCGAATTTCCTCCACCGCAGTTCCGTAGGGCATGAAGCTCGAAGCAGCTCCCCGTACCACCAAGGTGCGCATCGCAGGAATGGACTGCGCCTCATAGACGATCCGCAGATTTAGCGTATATTTCTCGGCGGCACTTTTCAAAAGGCGCTGGACCATGTCACGTTCACCAGCTTGGACCAGATCATGCGTCAGCGCTTCGGCCAGCGTCAGCGACTCCGGTAGAGGCGTGTCAACTGCCGGACGTACGAAAAGCAATTCCTCAATCAGAATGGCCTTGCGCTCAACGCCTGGACGCGGCTCGTCAGTTCCATAGGCGAATGCATAATTGAGCTCGCCGCGTTCGAGGGACATCGCAAGGCCGTAGCTGAGCTCTTCCACGAGGCTGAGCGACACGTTCGGCATGGTCTGCTTGGCATCGAGCAACATGTCCGGGCCGATCTGTAGCATGATGCTGGGGGTCAGCCCCAATATGAGCATCTCCTGCTCATGACCCGACAGGCCGCGAAACTCTCGCTTGATCTCTTCTACGTCCTGAAGCAGTCGGCGAGCGCGCTCCAACAGGAGCTTGCCGGCCTCGGTGAGTTCCACGCCACGAGAATGGCGCAGCAGCAAATCGGCGTGAAGTTCTTGCTCCAGCTGTCGAATTTGCAGGCCAAGGGCAGGCTGGGCGACATTGAGTTGCTCGGCAGCGCGCGTGATGTTTCCGACCTCTGCGATCCGCACGAAATATTGAAGCTGTCGGAGATTGATCTTCGCCTCCTCTGGCAATGCAAGACGCCAATTATGTCGCTGGCGAGCCTTGTCGAGAAGAAGCTAATACATCATGTCCATGATCACGAGGCACGTTACCGTGCAGGACGAAGCCAGCGTTCGATCCGCTCCAACGCCGAGAAAAGGACGACGCTCACCAGGATCACAAAGATGATAGTGGCAAAAACGCCAGGAAGATCATACCGTTCAGCAAGATCATTGATGAGCTGACCGAGGCCGCCAAAGTTGATCAGGAATTCAACGCCAATGAGGTTTATCAGTGTGAAAATCAAGCCGAGGCGAATACCGGTAAAGATCGTAGGAATCGCCGCAGGAAACTGAATTTTCCAAAACATCTGCGTCGGGCTCAGATTGTAGCTGTGGCCCACATTCAGCAGCGTTTTCCTGACACCCTGGAACCCTTCAAGCGTCTTCAACAAGGCCGGAGCGAGCCCAGCAACGAATCCCATCGCGACAATCGTTGCCGAGCTGCGACCAAATATGACGAGAAAGAGCGGATAAGCGAGTACGATCGGTGCAGCAGCGGCGGCTGCGATCCATGATTCTGTGGCCAGCCTCAGGATGCGGTGCCTGTGAAGCAATATGCCGCCACCGATGCCGAAGCCGATGACAAGCAGGCTCGCGGCAAGTGCCTCCGCACCGGTAACCAGCAGCCTGTGCAGAAGCTGCTCCTCGGCGAACAGTCGACCGAAGGAGCTGATAACGGCAGAGGGGAAGGGGATGACGAACTGGTTCAGCACCCCGACAGCGAGCATGACCTCGACGGCGCAGAAGGAGAGCGCGACGCAGCCCAGCCCGAATGCAATGGGCGGTATCCTGACAATTTGCACGGTTTAGGCTCCCCTCAGCCGCGCACTATCCTCGGCTTCCGCCATACCACGCGATGCCTCCTCACGCAGATCGTTCCAGATCTCCGCCACATAGCGGCCGAAAGCGTCACTGCCGACCACATCACCCTGGCGCGGGCGCGGCAGATTAATATCTACGATCCTTTTCACCTTGCCGGGCCGGAACGTCATGATGAGGACCCGGTCGGAAAGCTGCACGGCTTCCGTGATGTTATGAGTTATCAGCAGCGTCGTCTGGCGCAAATCCTGCTGGATCTTGAGAACCTTGTCTCCGAGCAGCACGCGGGTCTGCTCGTCCAGGGCCGCGAAAGGCTCGTCCATCAGCAGGATCTTGGGCTCGAATACCAGCGTGCGGGCAATGGCCACGCGCTGCCGCATGCCGCCGGAGAGCTCGGACGGATAGCGCTGTTCGAACCCGGTCAAGCCAACCATGTCGATGAACTTGCGTGCAATCACATAACGCTCCGCTTTGGGAACGCCTTTGACTTCCAGCGGAAAGGCGACGTTATCGATCACGGTGCGCCAGGGGAACGTCGATTCCTCCTGGAAAACCATGCCAATCGACGCATGAGGCCCCGAGATCCGTTCGCCTCCGACAACGACAGAGCCGTCGTAACCGCGCACGAGCCCGCCGAGGATGTTGAACACGGTCGACTTGCCGCAACCCGACGGGCCGATGATGGATACGAACTCTCCTCGCTTGATCTCGAAGGACACTCCGTCAACGGCGGTCACCGTGCCTTCACGCGTATTGAAACGCATGGAGACGTCCTGGATGACCAAATCGATTTCATCGGTCGTGTCGGCCGCCAGACGCAGCTTCGCACCGGATGCCCGCATATCCGTTTCGTCCTCTGAATGGCTGCCGCTCATAAACCCGATCCGCGCTTCGAAACGCACAATGGTGCGGCGCGCGGAACGGAGGCATTGCTTTCTGTTGCGATAAATCCGAGCATGCCGGCCCTTCCCTTTATCGCGGTCGTCGTTATGGAGATGCTCCGCTTGCAATCGACGGTATGAGCGTCGGGCAGCCAGGTCCAAGATTATCTCGCTTGGCCTCTCAAACATTTGTGCGGTACCCTCGACGCTCCGCGTGGGTGCGCGAAAGTCGGTGTCGCACACATGAGTAGAGGATCAGGTCGGAGTCGAGATCCGGAAATCATGGCAAGCAGAAAGCACGCGCGGGTCGATGAGCCGGCGGTCGAGTTTAACGATCTACCCTTGCAATCGAGCGTCGGCTATCAGTTGCGCATGGCTAATCGCGCGATGCAGCGTTATCTTCAGTCGCAGATCGAACCGCACGGCGTGACACTCGGCATGTGGTACTTCTTGCGCGCTCTTTGGCAAGAAGACGGCCTCACACAGCGCGAGCTGTCCCAACGAATCGGCACGATGGAGCCGACAACGCTCTCTGCCTTGGCGGCGATGGAGCGCTCCGGGCTGGTGACCCGTGAGCGTGACGGTACGGATAGGCGCAAGCTGAACGTGAGGCTCACGCCGAAGGGACATGCGTTGAAGAAAAATCTGATCCCCTGCGCGGAACACGTTATCGATCGCGCGACGATCGGCTTCGCTCCAAAGGACAAGGCGAGATTCCTGGGCTATCTCGCCGCGGTTCAGCGCAATTTTGGGGGCAACTGCGCAACGGCTGAAGAGGTCGACTAGAGCATTTTCGAGCGAAGTGGACACCGGTTCGCGTGAAGAAAATGCGATAAAACAAAGATCTGGAGCAATCCCGTGATTCGGAGAATTGCGGAATTGCTCTAGTCTCCAGTCGCTTTAGAGGCTTCGCGGGTCATTCCCGCCGCCATGGTCGGATTATAGCCTGGCTTCACCCGCGCATCTATCAAAACCGATGCGCCTGCCTTTGCGGCTGCGGCCCCCTCACGGACGGCTGTCACGAGTTCGTCCGTACTCGATACCGGACCGATTCCGACCAGCCCTTGCGCCCGAGCAATGGCCGCGATGTCGATATCGGGGTCTCCGATCCGCTGCCCGATCCACTTGTTTTCGACAGGCCGGTCGCGCGTGCGCGCGACACGCTCCTGATGGATTTCGTCATTGTAGAACGACCGGTTGTTCGAAACGATCGCTAGGAAGGGCAGCTTGTAGCGAGCGGCGGTCCACAGCGCCGAGACCCCCATCATCGTGTCCCCGTCGCCGAGGACGGCGACCGGAAGCCGCCCGGAGCCCCTGAGCGCAAGCGCTGCGCCAATGAGCATGCCGGGGCCGGAACCGATACCGGCGCCGCCGTCGGAACCGAGATAATCGAGCGGGTGGCGAAAATGCCAGGAATCGCCGGCCCAGCCCAGCGGCAGCCGCACCAGGGAGACGATCTCGTCGCGCAGGACCTCACCGATCGCCGCGGCAAGCGAGACCACGTCGAGTTCGCCGGCCTCGCTCCCGAGCCTCAGCGCAGGCAGGGCCGGAAGCGTGTCCGGCTCCGGGCCTGCGCCCACGCCGAGCTCGTCCGCGATGAGATGCAGGGTGAGGTCCGGGTCGCCGCTCAAATACAGGTCGGCGGGCGGCAGCGCCTGATGATCCATGCTCCAGCCATTGTGGAGATGGTGATCGAGCGCAACGTTGATCACCTTCGCACCGGCCGCGCCGCCGC
This sequence comes from uncultured Allobosea sp., assembly GCF_945957345.1. Classification (GTDB taxonomy): domain Bacteria; phylum Pseudomonadota; class Alphaproteobacteria; order Rhizobiales; family Beijerinckiaceae; genus Allobosea. The sequence continues at coordinate 8,518 of NZ_CAMFKW010000035.1, forward strand.
CCTGCTTCAGCGTTCCGGCGAGATCGACCCAGTCGAAGGCTGCGATCACGTCCGCCTCGCGAATATGCCGGGCTCCCGTCTCGTCGAGGAAATGGCCGGGCTTGGCGGCGTGGAGCTCATGGTCGGTCGGGAAGACCGCGCCCACCTTGATATCGGTGAGCACCCGCGCCTTGAGCCGCTCCGCGAGCGCGACACGGCGCGCCCAGTCGCGCGGGTCGCGCGACAGCCGGCCGAGCAGGATGAGCGGGTTTCGGGCGCCGGCAAGCAGCGCGGCGGCGGCGGCGATGTCATCGCTCGCCGGAACGCTCGTAGACGGCGCCCTGTAGCGCGCCGGATCGGGAAATTCGGGCATGGCCTCCAGGCGTCGCTCCTGCATGGAGACGTCGAGGCAGACATAGGTCGGCGCCATGGGGGTCGCGCGCGTCAGGTTGACGGCGCGCAGCAGCGATTCGAGCGTCGCCGGCACCGAAACGGGCTGGTCGTCCCATTTGATGTAAGGCCTGATCAGCGCCGCCTGGTCCTTGGCGGTGTGCAGCCAGTCGATCCAGGGGCGCCGCTCGGCGGCGTCGAAAGGCCCCGTCGCGCCGAGGATGAGCATGGGAACGCGATCGCACCACGCATTGTAGATCGCCATCGCTCCATGCATGAGCCCGACATTGCTGTGAAGGATCACGCCCATCGGATGGCCGGCCACTTTCGCATAGCCATGGGCTACGGCGACGGCATGCTCCTCGTGCAGGCACAGCAGCATCTGCGGCTGCTCGTTGCCGAGATGGTTGACGAGGCTGTCATGCAACCCGCGGAAGCTCGAACCCGGATTCAGGGCGAGATACGGTATGTCGAGCTTGCGAAGCATGGCGGCGACGGCGTCACTGCCCCAGATCCCGTTATCATGGGATGCCACCGGCACGTCGATGCCGTCCAACGGAATGCTCATCAGGTTTTCCTCGGTTGTTCTTCTCATTGCTCAGGCGCCGCCGCCATCCGCACTTCTCGCACAGGATGTCGGCGGCCAGAACGGTTGATGATTGTCTGGCAGCAAGCTCCGGTGCTTTGGGCAGGAGCCGATCGAGCGCATGACGCTCGACCGGCGGCTCGTCGTCACAAAGGCGGGATCCCGCGGGCCGTTCAGGCGCGGCCCTGTTTCAGGCTGACGTGAACATTCTTCTCCTGCGTGAACGCCAGGAGCTCGCCCAGGCACTCCTCGCGCCCCAGCCCCGATTGCTTCCAGCCGCCGAAGGGCGCGCCGAGGAAATGCTTCGAGACCTCGTTGATCCAGACGAAGCCGGCCTCGACCGCCATCGCGGTGCGGTGCGCCTTGAGCAGGTCGTTGGTCCAGATCGAGCAGGTCAGCCCGTATTCGACGCCGTTGACCTGCGACACCATCGCAGCTTCGTCGTCCCAGGGCGCGATCGCCAGGACGGGACCGAAGATCTCCTCGCGGGCGATACGCATCCCTGGCTCGACATCGGCGAAGATGGTCGGTTCGATGTAGAAGCCCTTCTTCAGGGCCGGGCCGTCCGGCGTGCCGCCGCCGGTCACCAGGCGCGCGCCCTCCTCCCTGGCCGATGCGATGTAGCCGAGCACGCGCTCGTACTGCGTGCGGCTGATGATGGCGCCCATCGTCGTCGCTTCGTCCGTCGGCAGGCCCGGCACATAGTGGCTCGCCTTGGCCGGAAGGCGGGCCAGCACATCTTCGTAGATGGCGCGGTGCACGAAAGCACGGCTGGTCGAGCCGCAGGACTGCCCGCACCAGGTGAAGTTCATGCCTGCGACGATGGCCTGCGCGACCCGCTCCGGATCGGCGTCCGGAAAGGCGATCAGCGCGTTCTTGCCGCCGAGCTCGAGCAGAACCGGCTTGATCGTGTCGCTCGCGGCGCGCATCACCGCGCGCCCCGCCCCCACGCTGCCGATGATCGCGACCTTGTCGATGCCGGGATGACCGGCAAGTGCGGCACCCGCCTCGCGTCCGCCCGGCAGGACGCTGAACACGCCCTTCGGCAGGATGCCGTGGACGAGCTCCGCCAGCCGCAGCGATGACAGCGGCGCCTGTTCCGGCGGCTTCACGATGACGGCGTTGCCGGCCGCGAGCGGGGCTGCGATCTTGCCGGCACAGAACATGAACGGATGATTGAAGGCGAGGATCCGCGCCACCACGCCGAGCGGCTGCCGAACCGTGAGGTTCAGCACATCCGGCCCCATCGGAATGGTGTCGCCCTTCATCTCGGTGACGAGACCTGCGAAGAAATCGAGCTGGGCCGCGGCGATCGCGGCGTCGCCGATCATCTCGCGCACGGGATTGCCGCAGTTCGCCGCATCGAGGGCGGCGAGTTCGCGCGCATTGGCGCGCACCACGGCCGCGACCTCCTTGAGAAGGCGCCCGCGCTCCAGCGGCGCGACATCGCGCCAGACACGGAAAGCCTCGCGGGCGGCGGCGACCGCTGCGTCGACATCGGCGCCGTTCGCCTCCGCAACAGCGCCGATCGCTTCATCGAGCCCGGGATTGAAGGTCGGATTGTAGCGTCCCGAGCTGGGATGGCGCCACTCTCCGTCGAAATAGAGACTACGGCCGCTCGGTGCCGGTTGAGATTTCAACATCCTTCAGTCCTCACAAGCCACCGCCACGTCGAAGGGCGGCCACGAGGGCCGCCCTTCCCAAACTGCTTCAGGATCAGGAGTGCGCCGCAGCCGCCATCTCGGCTTCCGTCTCATCCTGCTCCATTCCCTCGATCAGCGCGATCTCCTCGTTCGACGCGCCGAGCCGGCGCCAATCCTCGCCCTTGGGGACGATCCCCTGATAGGAGCGCAGCTTGGCCTGCGGGATATGCGGTTCGATCAGGCCGATGGGCGGACCGCCCGCGGCATATTTGCGGGCGGCATCGATCATGACGCGGCGGAACTGCACGATGGCGATGTCGCTGGCGCCGAGACGTTCGCTCGTGCGGTCGGCAATCGGCCCCATGGACTCCCACATCATGATGTCCTGGTTGGGGATGCCCGGGACGCCCGTGAAATTGCCGAGCTTCATCCACTGACGATCCTGCATGTAGTTATTGGCGCGGGTGCGCAGGACCGGCTTGTAGTTCTTGTCGAGATCGATCCCCACCTGAGCCACGCAGAACTTGCGCCAGCTCTCCTGGTCGATGCAGTCGTCATTGCCCCAGGCGATGAAGTGGAAATAACTCGAGACGTCATCCTTGGGCACGATCACGCTCGCGACGTTGTAGGACGAGTTCGGTGGAATCAGCGCGGTGAACGGCGCCACATAGACGGTCAGACGGACGTAGTCATGCGTCTGGGCATTCGTGATCGGCCGGCGCAGGGCGGCGTAGCGGAAGCCGTAATTGGTGAGCTGGACCTGGATTCGCGGGTTCTTGTCGGTGGAAGGCCGCGTCCAGTGCGTGTCGGTCGCCCCGGCCGTGGTCACGCGCGCCGGCTTCATGTCGGAGGAGTGGAGGCTCGAGGAGTGAGCGGAGTCGATCTGCCCCTCCATGATCTGGGCCCAGTTGCAAGGCAGGTCGATCTTCACGATCGAGACCTTGGCCTCGGGCGTCGGCGCCCAGGGCGGCGGCTCGAACTCCGGCATCTCGTCCTTCGGCCCCATATAGACCCAGATGAAGCCGCCGGCCTCATGGGTCGGATACGCCTTGTGCTGCACCTTTTCGGCGAAACCGCTCTCGGCCGGCTCGGAGACCATCTCCAGCACCTTGCCGTCCACGTCGAACTTCCAGCCGTGGTAGAGGCAGCGCAGGCCGCATTCCTCGTTGCGCCCGAAGAAGAGCGAGGCCTTGCGGTGCGGGCAGTATTCGCCGAGCACGCCGATGCGCCCGTCCGTGTCGCGGAAGGCGACGAGATCCTCGCCGAAGAGCCGGACGCGAACCGGGGCACCGTCGCTCTCGACGAGTTGTTCCGAGAGCAGGGCCGGCACCCAGTGGCGCCGCATCAACTGGCCCATGGGCGCATCGCCCTCGACACGGCATAGCAATTGGTTTTCTTCGTGCGTCAGCATTGGCTTCCCTCCATCCATCGGCCGGGGCTAGCCAGCCGGATAATACTTAGATATCTAATCCTCACATTAGTCTGGATGCAAGCTCCTGTCGAGCGGGGGCAGGCTGAGGGTGAAAATGGCCGAGGAAAATCAGACCTTTAATGTCAAAATCGTCGAGAAGCGGGCGATCGCGGACGACATTGTGATGTTCGAACTGCAGACCGTCGACGGCAGCCCGCTGCCGCCTTTCACGCCGGGCGCGCATTTGGGCGTGCAGGTGCCCAATGGCGAGCTCCGCAAATATTCGCTCTGCAACGGGCCTGACGAACTCGACCGCTACGTCATCGCGGTGAAGAAGGAGCATGGCGGGCGCGGCGGGTCGATCAGCTTGATCGAGGGCACCGAGATCGGCGACGAACTTCCGATCACGCCCCCGCGCAACGACTTCTCCCTGAAGGAGGGTCCGTCGAGCTACATCTTCATCGCCGGGGGCATCGGGATCACGCCGATCCGGTCGATGATCCGCCATCTGATGGCGACGCGGGGCAGGCCGTTCAAGCTCTATTACTTCACACGGACGCCGGCGATGATGGCGTTTCGCGAGGAATTTGCCGGCCCGGAATTCCGCGGCAAGGTCGTCATCCACCACGACAACGGCGACCCGGAACAGGCCTATGACCTCTGGCCCGTGTTGGAGGAGCCGAAGGGCGCCCATCTCTACTGCTGTGGCCCGCGCGGCCTGATGGAGGCCGTGCGCGACATGACCGGCCACTGGTCGTCGGCTGCGGTGCATTTCGAGGATTTCGGCGCCGCCAGGGCTCGCCCGGAGGACAACACGCCCTTTACCGTCGTTCTGGCCAAGAGCGGCGAGCGCTACGAGATCCCGGTCGACAAGACGATCCTCGAGGTGCTCCGCGCCGCGGGCAAGACATTGCCGAGCTCCTGCGAGAGCGGCACCTGCGGCACCTGCAAGACGCGGCTCGTCGGCGGCGAACCCGATCACCGTGATCTGGCCCTTTCCGAGCAGGAACGCGCGCGCAACATCATGATCTGCGTCTCGCGCGCGAAATCCGACGAACTTGTGCTCGATCTCTGAGGAACGGCGATGAGCGATCCGTTGCGCCTTGGCGTGGTCGGTCTCGGCCGCGCTTTCATGCTGATGCTGCCCACCTTCGCCCAGCATCCGCTGGTGCGCCTGACCGCGGCGAGCGATCCGCGCGAGGAAGCGAGGCGGCAGTTCGAAGCCGATTTTTCAACGCCCGCCTCGGCCGCGCGCTCCTACGAGACGCCCGAAGCGCTGTGCGCCGATCCCGGCGTGGAAGTGGTCTATATCGCCTCGCCCCACCAGTTCCATGTCGAGCATGTGCGGCTGGCCGCGCGCGCCGGGAAGCATATTCTCGTCGAGAAGCCGATGGCCCTTGCCCTGGCCGATTGCCGGGCCATGATCCTGGCCGCCCGCGAAAACGGCGTCCATCTCCTGGTGGGTCACAGCCACTCCTTCGACGCTCCCTATCTTCGCGCCGCCGAGCTGATCCGCTCCGGTGAATACGGCCGGCCGCGCATGATCCTGGCCGCGAATTTCACGGATTTCCTCTACAGGCCCCGAAGGCCGGAGGAGCTCGACACCAGCCAGGGCGGCGGCGTGGTGTTCAGCCAGGCCGCGCACCAGGTGGACGTCGTCAGGCTGCTGGCGGGAAGCAGGATCAGCACCGTCCGCGCCGTGACGGCACGGCTCGATCCGGCGCGCCCGACCGAGGGCGCCTACCAGGCGTTCCTGACTTTCTCCGATGGCGCGAGCGCCATGCTGACCTACAGCGGCTACGGCCGCTACGACACCGACGAGCAGCTGGGCTGGCTCGGCGAGATCGGCCAGAAGAGGGACCCGTCGCAATATGGCTCGGCGCGCCGAGCGCTCGCCAAGATCGCGACGCCGGAGGAAGAAGCCGCGCTCAAGAACAAGCGCGCCTACGGCATCTCGACAGGCGAAGCCGGTCCCTTTCCCGTCCCGGCAGGTCACAACCATTTCGGACACGTCGTGGTCTCGTGCGACAAGGCCGATCTGCGGCCGACGGCCGAAGGGGTCCACATCTACGCCGACGAACGCAACTGGCTCGACCGGTTGCCGGTCCCGGTGGTGCCGCGATCGGAGGTCGTGGACGAGCTCTACGCGGCCGTGCGCAATGGGGTGCCGCCGCTCCACTCCGGCGAGTGGGGCATGGCGACGCTGGAAGCCTGCCTCGCCATCCTCGATTCGGCGGCCTCCGGCCGGGAGATCGACCTCGGCGGCTCACCTGCGGGCGTCTGAGCCGTTCTCCCGACGGCGCAGACGCCGGCTCAGGCGCAGGCGGGCCGCTCCGGCGCGAAGCCCATGATGGCGGTGAAGCGCCGGCTGAAATCCGGCCAGGCTGCCGGATTGACGATGCGCGGCGGCGCCCGGCCGTTCAACAGTTCGATCCACTGCTGTGCCGCCGAAACCGCCATCTGGCGCAGTGCCTCCTCGGTGATGCCGGCCGTATGCGGCGTCGCGAGGACATTGTCGAAAGCCAGCAGCGGGTGGTCCAGCGGCGGCGGCTCCTTCTGGAACACGTCGATGCCGGCTCCCGCGATGCGCCGCTCGCGCAAGGCCGCGGCGAGCGCCTCTTCGTCATGGATTCCGCCGCGAGCGGTGTTGATGAAATAGGCGGTCTGCTTCATGAGCGCGAACTCCGACGCGCCCAGCATGTTGAGCGTTTGCTTCGAGCGCGGGCAGTGAACGGAGACGTAGTCGCTGCTGCGCAGGAGCTCGCCGAGATCGACCTTGCGTCCATGGCGGCGCGCGATCTCATCGGCATCGAGATGGGGATCGCAGGCCAGCACCGTCATGCCGAACAGCCCGTGGCAGAGTTCGGCGAAGCGGCGGCCGATCGTGCCGATGCCGATGATGCCGACCGTCTTGCCGTGGATGTCGTTGCCTTGCAGGGCATAGCGGTCGATTGCAGCGCCCGGCCGGCGCAGCAGCTTGTCGGCGAGCCCGATGCGCTTGGACAGGGCGAGCATCAGCCCCAGCGCGTGCTCGGCCACCGCCTCGGTATTGGTTCCGCCCTGGTTGCAGACCAGAACGCCGGCCGCCGTGCAGGCATCGACGTCGATATAGTCGTAGCCCGCGCCGGTCGAGCTCATCGCCAGCAGATTCGGACAGCGCGCGATCAGCGCCGCATCGCCGAACCAGGGTTCGCGCAGCTCGGTGCGTGCCTGGACCTGATAGCCATGGGCGCCGGCCATGATCTGCCAGTTGCGGGCTTCCGGCGTGGCGTAGTCGAGCTTGACCAGCTCGAGGTCGTCGCGGTCGCGCAGCATGGTCTCGGCTATGGAGTCGACCCAGCTGTCGAAGAAGACGAGCCGCGGCCTGTTGGTCGAAATGCCTGTCATGATCCGTCCGTCCGGGAGCTAGGCCGCATCTGCGGCGGTTCCAGTGAAGAATACGCCGCTCGATCCGCAGGAAGCCGGGATTGAGCGCGAAGCCGCAGCATGGGCGCCCGCCTGCCCGTCCGTGCTGAGGGGCACCGACGCTTCGACCGGGAGCTTGGCCGCGAGGCGATTGCCATTCTCCGGAATGTCGCTTAGTTTTCTAACTAATAAAAGATGGAAACGGCGCTGGCGAGCAGGAGGAGAGCATTGAGAATCTTGCTGAGCCTACTCGTCGGGCTGGGAATCGTCGCGGCGACATCGGTGGCCGCCGAAGGAACCAAACAGCTTCATGTCGCGATCGTCTCGCGAACGATATTTTATCTCCCTGTCTGGCTGGCAGTGGAGAAAGGCTACTTCAAGGACGAGGGGCTCGACGTTCGCATCGACGTCTTCGACAATGCCGAGAAAATCAACGGCGCCCTGCGTGAGAACGCCGTCCAAATCGCCGTCTCGACGCCCGAGAGCATCATCGTCGACGCGCTCAAGGGCGGCAGTTTGCGAATGGTCGCCGGGAACGCCGGTCGGCTGCCGCACTATGTGATCGCGCGCCCGGAGATCCGTTCCATCGCGGATCTGCGCGGCAAGACGATCGGCGTGCTGTCGAACGAGGAAGGCACCACGCATCTCGTGCCTGAAGTGACACGCAGCGCGGGCCTCCGGTCCTCCGACTACACGGTGAAGGCTGTGGGCGGCGCGCCGACGCGCTGGCGGCTATTGCGTTCGGGCGAGATCGACGCCGGCCTTCAGCCGTTCCCGCTGAGCTACGAGGCTGAGGCTGCCGGCTTCAGCAATCTCGGCCCCTTGGCGAATTTCGTGCCCGACTGGCAGTTCACGAGCGTCAATGTCGACCTGCGCTGGGCGGAGCGGCATCGGGCGGAACTCGTCGGCGCCCTGCGCGCCCTGCAGCGAGGGCTCGATGCGATCGCCGGGGATCCCGCGGCCGCGGTCAAGGTCGCGGCGCGCGAGCTCCAAACCGACGAGAAGCTCGCCGAGCGCGCCATCCGGGATACTGCCAAGCTGGGGATATTGACGCCGAAGATGGAGATCTCCGCCGCAGGCACGAGGCGGGTCCATCAGGCATTGATCGCGGCCGGGCTCGTCCGGGACGAGCCGTTCGGCCTCGAACGCGTTTCCGATGCGCGGTTTCTGCAGGAAAGCCGCCGATGAACGAGCCGGCGCGATCCCGGAGTTCCTCCGGCAGGGAGATGGTTGCCCACGCACCGGTTCGCGGGCTGTCGCGCACAGCCCTGGCCAGATGACGGATCGCAACCGTGAAGCCGTTCTGCCGCCGCCTTGAGAGAGACTGCGCCGATCCCCGCCGGCCGGTGCCGGCGGCTCTGCGCAACTTCAGGTGGGAGGACTCGTTTGGCCAATGATCTCGAGATACGCGGCGTTTCGAAGCGCTATGGCGATCCGCCCGGCGGGTTGCTGGCGGTCAGCGACATCAGCCTGAATGTGCGGACGGGCGAATTCGTCTCGATCATCGGGCCGAGCGGCTGCGGCAAGTCGACCCTGTTCGGCATCATCGGTGGGCTCCTTCCCGACTACGAAGGCGAGGTGCGCGTCGGAGGGCGGCGTCATGTCGGGACGCACAAGGACATCGGCATCGTCTTTCAGGAAGAATCCACCCTGCCTTGGCGGACCGTGCTGGCCAATGTCGCGCTGCCCTTGGAGATCCAGGGGGTCCCGCGAGCGGAGCGCGAGGAGCGCGCGCGCCATTATATCGAGCTCGTCGGCCTGACCGGCTTCGAGAACAGCCGCCCTGTCGAACTGTCCGGCGGCATGCGGCAGCGGACGGCGATCGCGCGCACCCTGGCCTTCCAGCCAAAGGTGCTGCTGATGGACGAGCCCTTCGGCGCGCTTGACGAGCAGACGCGGCTGCTGCTCGGCGACCGGGTGCTCGCCATCCACAAGGAGCTGAAACAGACGACCTTGCTGATCACCCACAACATCACCGAGGCGGTCCAGCTCAGCGATCGGGTGGTGGTGATGTCCTATCGGCCGGGGCGTGTGCTGCGGATCGTCGACATCGACCTGCCGCGGCCGCGCAGCTCCGACAGCGTCACCGACGAGCGTTTCGGGCGCTACGTCGCCGAGATCTGGGGCGACCTCCGCGCGGAGGCGAGCCGCGGCATGAAGGAAGCCGAGGCGTTACGGGGAAGCGGCCGAAGAGCCGGCTGAATCGAGAGGAGAGAAACGTATGTCAGGACTGCCGATACGATCGTTCACGCCGTCGCGTCGCAGCGTGCTCCAGGGGGCGGGCGCCGCGCTCATCGCGTCGCGGCCGGCCAGGGCAGCCGACAGGATGCGCATCGTCAGCAGCCAAAAGGGCTTCTGGGATACGACGCTCATCCTGTTCGGCCAGCAGAAGGGCATCTTCGCCGATAACGGGCTCGAATTCGACATCATCTGGACGGATGGCGGCGCCGACATCCAGCAATCCATCATCGCCGGGTCCACCGATTTCGGTGTGGCGCCCGGCATCCTGGGGGCGCTCAGCGCCTTCGTCAAAGGCGCCCCTGTCGCCGTCACCAACGCCGCGATGACGGGCTCGAGCGACCTGTTCTGGTATGTGCGCGCGGACAGCCCGATCCGCAGCCTCGCCGACTGCGCCGGCAAGACAGTGGCATTCTCGCGCCCGGGCGCCTCGAGCGAGCTCATTGCCGCCACCCTACTCGACCATGCCGGCGTCAAGGCCAAGCTGGTCGGCGCCGGCGGACCCGGCGCCACCCTCACCCAGGTCATGTCGGGCCAGCTCGATGTCGGCTGGTCGGCACCCACGGTCGGCCTGGCCGAAGAACGTGCCGGGCAACTGCGTGTCATCGCCCGCGGCAACGATGCCCCCGGCCTCGCCACGCAGACGGTCCGCGTCGGCATGACCAACACCCGGTTCCTGACCGAGCGGGCGGATTCGCTCCGGCGCCTTCTCAAGGGAATCCAGCAGACGATCGAATGGGCCTATTCCGGAGACGAAGCGGTGCAGATGTATGCCGATCTCAACCGCATCGATCTCGCCACCGGCCGGCAGGCGCGGGACGTCAATTATCCGAAGGCGGCGCTGGCGCTGGCCCCGATCGGCAATCTCGATCTCAGCATCGCGCAAGCCGTCAAGGACAAGCGGCTGTCCGCTCCGCTGACGCCCGAGCAGACCAGGGCCTTCACAGCCAATGTCGGCCGGTTCCTGGCATGAGGCGCGGCGGCAGCCTCGGCAGCGTCGGATTGCTCGTCGCGGTCGCCGCCGGGCTGGAGGCCCTGTCGCGCAGCGGCCGGGTCTCGGCGTTCGTGATGCCGCCGCCATCGGACATCCTCGCCGCGATCCCCGTCCTCGTGCTGCACGAGGGCCTCGGCTACGCGACCTGGCTGACCTTTCAGACCACCTTCGCGGCCACGGCGGCGGCGCTGCTGGTCGGGGTTCCCGCCGGCGCCGTGCTGGCGCGCCGGCGGCTGCTGGGGCAGGCCTATGAGCCGTGGCTCGAGGCGGCTTTCGCCGCCCCGATCATCCTGCTCTATCCGCTCTTCCTGATCTTCTTCGGGCGAAGCCTGGTGACCGTGGCGGTGATGGGGTTCGTCGTGGCGGTGATCCCGGTCATCATCAAGACGCGGGAAGGAATCACCGCGGTGAGGCCGGTTCTTCACAATCTCGCGCTGTCGCTCCACATGACGCCGCTGCAAAGCCTCGCCAAGATCGTGCTGCCGGCGGCGCTTCCGACGATCTTCGTCGGTTTGCGGCTGGGATTGATCTACGCGATGATCAACATCGTCGCGGTCGAGTTCCTCGTCGGCATCGGCGGTCTCGGCTTTGTCGTCGCCGACATGTACGACCGCTACGATATTCCCTCGATGTATTCGGCCGTCGTCTTCGTCATTGTGCTGAGCAGCCTGTTTTTCTTGCTGATCGAGCGGGGGGAGCGATGGCTACGGCCGGTCTGACTGCGTTCGCCCCGTCCCGATCCGGCGGCGTGACGGTGACCATGATCCGGATGCTGACGCTCGCCGGCCTGCTGGCCGCATATCAGGCGATCTCGTCATCGGGGCTCGTTTTCACCGGCGCCATGCCGAGCCTTTGGGCCATCGGCTCGGCGCTGCTGCGGCAGCTCGCGGATGCCGGCTTCTACGCGCATCTCGGCGTCACCGCCTATGAAGCAGGCACGGGCATCCTGATAGGCGGGAGCGTCGGCCTGCTCTGCGGGATCGCCCTGGGCGTCTCGCGACTGCTGGCCGCGGTGCTCGATCCGTGGGTGCGTGCGCTCGCCCCCGCACCCAAGATCGTTTTCCTGCCCATCCTAATGGTGCTCTTCGGAATCGATACCGGCCCGAAGATCGCGATGGCGGCGATCTCGGCTTTCTTCCCGGTGGTCGTGGCGACCTTCGGCGGCATGCGCAGCGTCAGTCCGATCTTGATCCGGGTCGTGCGCAGCTTCGACGCCTCTCTGCCGCAGCTTGTCCGGCTGGTCTATCTGCCCTCGATCGTGGTGCCCGTGCTCGGCAGCTTGCGGCTCGCCACCGGCGTGGCTCTGATCGGGGCGCTGCTGGCCGAGGTGAAGATGTCCAATCGCGGCCTGGGGTATCTGATCATCCAGGACTACAATGCTTTCCGGACGGCGGAGATGTACGCCCTGCTCATCTCCGTGTTTACCCTCGCACTGGTCGTCAATGCAGCGCTGCGGACGTTCGGGCGCCGCTACGGTGCGGTGTGAACGATCGTTTTTCATGACGGCCCGCCTTGCGCAGACTTCCGCCTTATCCGATTGGAAGGGACCATGCCTCTCGACAACGCGATCAATATCGCGGACCTTGCTGCCCGCGCGCGACGGCGCCTGCCGCGTGTGGTCTGGGACTATCTCGACGGCGGAGCGGAGGACGAAGCGACGCTGCGCGACAATCGTGCCGCCTTCGAACGGTGGCGGCTGACGCCAAGCGTGCTGACCGGCAACAAGCAGCGCGATCAGTCGGTCGAGCTGTTCGGCAGCCGGTTCCTCGGGCCGTTCATGATCGGGCCGACCGGGCTCAACGGCCTGTTCTGGCCGGATGCGGACCTCGAACTCGCCCGAGCCGCGGCCGATGCGGGCGTGGGTTTCGCATTGTCGACGGCATCGAACAACGCGCTCGAACAGGTGGCCGCGATCGGCGCAGGCACGCGCTGGTTCCAGCTCTACCCCTGGGGCGACGTCAGCTTCGCAAGCCGGCTGCTCGAACGCGCGCGCAACGCCGGGTATCAGGCCGTGATCGTCACCGTCGATACGCTGACGGCCGGCAAGCGCGAGCGCGACCTGCGCAACAATTTCTCGCATGAGTTGCGCCTGACGCCCCGGGTCGTGCTCGACGGTCTCCTTCACCCCGGCTGGCTGGCCAATGTCTGGCTGAACAAAGGGATGCCGCGCTTCGAGAACCTCGCCGAGTTCCTGACGCCCGGCGCCACGGCTGCCGAGCTTGCCGACTTCACGCGCTCGAAGCGCAATCCCGCGTTCTGCTGGGACGATATCGCACGGCTGAAGGAGCGCTGGAACGGGCCGCTGCTCGTCAAGGGAATCCTCTCCGGCGCCGATGCCCTGCGCGCCCGCGAGCACGGCGCCGACGGCGTCATCGTCTCCAACCACGGCGGTCGCCAGCTCGACGGCGCACCGGCCTCCATCGACGCCCTGCCCGAGGTGGTGCAAGCGACGGATGGTCGGATGGTCGTGCTCATGGACGGGGGCATCCGGCGCGGCTCCGACATCGTCAAGGCTGTGGCGCTCGGCGCCGATGCCGTCCTGCTTGGGCGCGCGACTCTGTACGGCGTTGCGGCAGCGGGGCGGGCCGGGGTCGAGCGTGCGCTGGCGATACTGCGAGACGAAGTCGATCGGACCATGGCGTTGACAGGCGTGCGCACCCTCGCGGAGCTTCGCGCGAGGGACATCCTCTTCCCGCATCCGGCGTCCAGGAAGATATCCGCCCGGTCCGAACTCGCGGCGTGCTGAGCGCCACGATCGATGCCTCTTCCCCTCTTTGCCACGCCCGCCCGTTTCCCTCCTCATCCCGCTCGCCTGATGGCGAACCGCGTGGAAAGGTCGCCTCTCCCATGACATTGCTGGCGGCGCGGCTCGGCGAGCTGTTTTCGATTCTGTCCGTCCTGGCCTTCGCCTTCGGCGGGGTCGCGATCGCCAAGGCACGCAAAAGCGGGCCGGGCGACGGAGGGGCCACTCTCTCGGTGGGTTTCACCGCGCTGCTTTCTGCAGTCCTCTGGCTGAGCATGGCGCGGGGTTCTGAGAACCTGGTCGGAAGACCTGGCGCGCTCGCAGGTCTCGCATGGTTCGCGCTTTCGGGACTTCTCGCGACGGCCCTTGCCCGCAGCCTCTATTTCCTGTCGGTACGGGATCTCGGCGCGATCCGCGGTGCCGCGGTCAAGCGTGCCATTCCCTTTTTCTCCGTGCTGTTCGGCGTCGTCTTTCTCGGCGAGATCCTGACCTCGGCCAAGCTAGGCGGCCTCCTGCTGATCGCGATCAGCGTCGCCGCCCTGGTGGCGGTCGATCTCGCGGGCAGCGGAAAGTTTGCGGCGCCGGCCACGGACAAGATCGAACCGCTGGGCTATGTCTGGGGAACGGCTTCGGGTCTCTGTTACGCCTCGGCCTACGTCGCGCGTAAATTCGGCCTCAACCTCATTCCGGACGGAGCGTTGGGTACCTTCGTCGGAGCCATGGCAGCCATGAGTTACTATATGCTGGCGGCGCTCGTCAGCCGACATAGTCGCAGGACGATCGTCACGGCGCTGATCGCGCGCAATGTCTGGGGCTTAGTCGCGGCGGTATGCTTCGCAGCGGGACAGATCGCCAACTTTTATGCGATACAGTACACCGCGATCTCGACCGTCGGTGCGATCCAGTCGCTCGAAGTTTTCGTTTCGATGCTGATAGCCGCGTTCCTCCTACGAACCGAACGCGCTCCGAATCTTATCACCATCGCCGCAGCATTGGTCGCAACTGCAGGGGTGCTGCTGGTCGTCGCCTGACGCCAGCTGCACGATTAACCGCATATCCAATCGATGCTTACCGCCTGTTAGGCGGTTCTTCCGGCGGGGGATTGTTCGCGGCGGCCGACAGGATCGCAATGGTATCCTGCTCGGCGGCCGCGGCGCTCTTGTAGCGCGGTGCCGTGGTCACCAGCGGCTTTTCGGCGTCGGCCGGCAGGTAGATCTCGATGGCGAAGCGGCCGGAGGCACGATCCTCGACTGGTTCAATACGGATCGTCGGCATGTCAAATCCTCCCTATTCTCATGAGCGCGAAAGTCTCCTCTGGTATTTTAGGATATTCGCAGGCCGGTGGTCCAAGACAAAAGCGCTTTGTCAGCCAAGCTTCATGCTCATGGTCGCTTTCGGCCGTCGCGGCCATCAGGCTTTCGATCGTAGCGGAGCAAACCGGTGTCGAACCCGCTCGCAGATGCTCCAGGCCTTTGATTTTGCACCGGCTCTCCCGAAAACCGCGTTACGCTTCTCGGGCCATGCTCTAGCTGGCCGACACCAACCGCAATGGCGCGCGCGAGGCCTCGTTGTTGGATTCGACGAGCCTGGCCAATATGCTCAGGAAGGCCTGCCGGTCATCGGGCGGCAGCGGGGCCAGGATTCGCATCTGGGCTCGCTCGACCAAGGGCTCGGCCTGCACGAGAACCGCCTCACCCTCGGGCGTGAGCCGCAGAACCTTGACGCGCCTGTCGTTGTGATTGCCCGAACGCAGGATGAGCCGTTTCGTCTCGAGACGCTCCAGCACGTTGGCGAGCGTGGAGCGATCGAAAGCGACCAGCGCGGACAACCGCGTCGCGTCGATCCCCGGATTGTCGCGGATGGTGACGAGCGCGGCATATTGCACCGGCGTCATGTCCAGGGACGCGCATTCGTCGAGGAAGATCGAGACTGCGATCTGCTGGGCGCGCCTGATCAGATGACCGGGCATCGAATAGAGATTCTGGCTCGCCATTCTATGATCTTCGCCTCGCCTTCATCCCGCAACGGCGGCAACCCATGCCAGGAGCGACATCCCGCGGCAAACAGAGCCGGTCTTCCTCTTTCACCTCGCCGGTCCGATCTCCTCCGGGACCAGCATGAAGGACGCGAAGAAGGCCGAGAGCGCTGCCCCGTCTGCGAGCGGCAGGATCTCCGCGACATACTGGTCTGGCCTGACGACGACGACGCAGCCGGCCTCGCGGCGGACGCCGCGCAGATCGAAGATGTCCTGCCCCGAGCGCGTATCGGCGCAGAACAGCTTTTCATAGTCCCATAGACCGTAGCGTCCCTTCGTCGGCCGCAGAAGGGCCGGGACGCGGGCCATATCGACCTCGCGATGGTTCTGCTGCAGCACCGCCAGCACGTCGATCACGGCGTCGACATCCTGTCCCGGCGGCGTATGGCGCCGGACGGGCGACGATCCGTCGGCATCGAGGAAACGGCAGAGCTTCATCAGCTCCGATCCGGCCTCGAAAGGGTCGCCCGCATCGGCGAAGGCGACCAGGCGCCAGCGTCCGTCCGCCTTCGCACAATGGCCCAGTTCCACCGGCTTTGCGTCCGCCAGCCGTACGACCGGGGCCGAATGCAGCCGCATGCCGAGCGGAAAGCCGCTTGCCAGACCCTGGTGCCGGCCATCGCCGCAGATCAGCGAGGGCTTGTAGCGGACGGCCGTGCCGGCTGTGAACCGCCCCTGCTTGACGAAATAGCGCTGGAACTCGGCAGGATCGACGGCATCATCCTGGTTGCCGGCCCCCGTTTTGGGACGGGCGCTGAACATCCGGGCGAACTCGCGGTCGAAATCGATCAGCTCCTTTGCGACGGCATGGCGCTCGATCGAATATGTGTCGAGCAGCCGCGGCGAGGCCTGTCCCCGGATGACGGCCGCCAGCTTCCAGCCGAGATTGAAGGCATCGCCCATCGAGACGTTCATGCCCTGCCCCGCCTTGGGGCTGTGGGTGTGACAGGCATCCCCGGCGATAAAGACGCGCGGCCGGCGATCCTCCCCGGCCGGGACGTCGTCGAACTTGTCGCATAACCGCTGGCCGATCTCGTAGACCGACCACCAGGCGATCTCCTTCACATCGAGGGAATAAGGACGGATGATGCGCCGGGCTGCCGCAACGAGCCGGTCCGCGGTGATCGCGCGGGCCGAGACCCGCTCGTTTTCGGCGAGCTTGTCGAGCTCGATATAGAAGCGCACGAGATAGCCGCCCTCGCGCGGGATGATCAGCATGCTGCCTTCCTCGGCGGAGTGGATGGCGCTCTTCAGGCGGATATCCGGAAAATCGGTGACCGCGAGGACATCCATCACGCCCCAGGCCTGATTGGCCGAGTCGCCGGTCAGGCTGCGGGCGAGCGCCTTTCGCACGGCGCTGCGCGCACCGTCGCAACCGACCACGTAGCGGGCCTTGACGACCTCCACCGTTCCCCGGCCTTCGGAGCCCACCCGCTCCAGCCTCACCGCGACCGGATGGGACCGGCGGCCGTCGCCATCCCCGCCCGCGATCTCGAGATCGACAAAGCGCAACCCATAATGCGGCTCGAGGCCGAGCGGCGCATGGCGCATGGTCTCGAGGAGAAAATCATGCACGCGCGCCTGATTGAGGATGACATGCGGAAACTCGGACAGGCCGTCCTCGGTATCCTGGATGCGGCCGTGACGCATGATCTTGCCGGCATCCGCCTCATCGGGCTTCCAGAAGGTCGTTTCGTTAACCCAGTAGGCCTCCTTCACGACACGTTCGGCAAAGCCGAAGGCCTCGAACATCTCCATCGTGCGGCAGGCGATGCCGTCCGCCTGCCCGATCTGGAGCGGTCCGGACTTCTGCTCGACGATGCAGACGCTGAGATCGGGAAAGGCGGCGAGCTGGGCCGCCAGGACCAGCCCCGCCGGGCCGCAGCCGACGATCAGGACATCGACCTCCCGCGGCAGGCTCCGGTCGCCTCCGGACGCCGGGATCGTCCGCACCGCCGGATCCCCCGGCCTGAAACCATCGAGATGAAATTGCACGGGCGCTTCCAGAATCTCGGAACAGTTTGCGGTTCAGCCGGGCACGGCCTCGCAGCGAATGCGCGCTCTCTCGAGCCAGAGATCCCAGGGCCGCTGCATCTGACCCTCGACCTTGTCGACGCAGGCGCGGCACTCGCCCTCGGTCAGGAAGGTGACCTCGCCGAGCTGCATCGCCTGCAACTGGTAGCGTGCGTTCAGCTCCGCATAGACCGCGCGATAGACGGCACGCTTGATCGAATCGCCGACGACGGTCGAACCGTGCCCCCGCATCAGCACGATATCGCTTGAAGAGAAATGCTGGGCCAGCGCCGCGCCGATGTCGCCATTGCTGATCAGCAGATCCGTCGCCTCGCCGGCCACCTCCCGGATCTCGAAGACCGGTGCGCCGGGCCCGATGAAGCCCGCCATATGGAACAGCGGACGCAGATGCGCGCCCTTGACGACGCTGAGCGGCACGATCGAATGCGAGTGGCTATGGACCACCGCCTGGACGTCCGGCCGTGCCTTGAAGATCTCGGAATGGATGAAGCGTTCGAGATAGACCTTGCGCCCCTTCGCGTTCACCGCCTCGCCATCGAGCGTGAACTCCACCAGATCGTCGCGAGTGACCCTTCCCGGCGCCATGTTGCGGGCGAGGAAGAAACGGTCCGGCCGCTTGTCGTGCCGGACGCTGACATGGCCGAAGGCATCGACGACACCCTGGTCGAACAGGATGTGATTGGCGGCCACCAGCTCGTCGAGCAAGGCAGGCGAAACGTCGCTCGACGCATCACCGACGTCAGGAACCGCAACCGCGGCCTGGCTTTCAGACTCGTTGCGACACATGGCCCGTCCTCCCTTGGAAGCTGTTCCGCCTTGTCTCTCCGTAACGGCCTCAGCGGAGGCTGAAGAATATGAGAGCACTGAATATCAGCATACAGATCAATTACAAACCTTATCGGCGCATTTTCGAGCAGAGCGGAACGCCTCCGCGTAAAAACGACGAATAAGATGCTTGGGGCGCTTTGACGGAGGTACGGAACGCAATGGCCGGCCACGGCTTCACGCTGCTTCCGCTTGGCGCGATGCTCAACCAGGTCGGCGATACCCGGACCTTCCTTGCCCCGCTTGTCGATCCGGAAATGACCGCGGTGCTGAGCATGGTATTTGCCTACAACAAGCCGACCTCGTTCCTGACGCGGGAATTTGTGGGCGAGCTGCGCGCCCGCATCAAATCGTTTTCGGAAGAGCAGGCCCGCGTGATCGCGTCGTTCGAGCGGCGATACTGACCCGGGCGGACTCCGGGTCAGGCGACGCGCCGCAGATGCGCCTCCTCCGCCGCGGCCGTCCGGAATTGCGCGACCAATCCGTGAAGCCGGTCGATCTGGACGGCGAGAGCCACTGCCGATGCCGAGCTCTGCTCGGCGAGCGCGGCGTTCTGCTGGGTCATCTCATCCATATGCGCCACGACCTGGCTCACCTCGTCGATTCCGCTCGCCTGCTCGTCGCAGGCGACCGAGATCTGGGACACGTTTCCGACGACCCGATCGGACGCCTCGACGATCCGCGCGAGCGTGTCGCCGGCCTGACGCACGAGCGCCACGCCCTGCTCGACCTCGCGCGTCGACGAGGAAATCAGCGTGCCGATGTCCTTGGCGGCGTCCGCAGCGCGCTGCGCCAGCGTCCGCACTTCGGTTGCAACCACCGCGAAACCGCGGCCGGCATCGCCGGCGCGGGCGGCCTCGACCGCAGCGTTGAGGGCAAGCAGGTTCGTCTGGAACGCGATTTCCTCGATGACATTGGTGATTGCCGCCACGCGGCCAGCGGTCGTTTCGATCTGTGACATGGCGGTGACGGCCTGGCCGATGATCGTGCCTCCCTCCGCCGCGACCGAGCGCGCCGCTTCTGCATCGGCGACCACGAGTTTGGAGGAGCGGGCCGTCGATTTCACGGAAGCGGCCAGCTGCTCCGTCGTTGCTGCTGTCTCCTCCAGGGAAGCGGCCTGCTGCTCCGTGCGCTGCGCCAGATCATCGGCGCCAGTCTTGATCTCGGTCGAGGAGACCTGCACCTCCTGCGCCGTCCTCTGAATCGTCGCCACCGCGGTGCTCAGCCTGTTCGCGGTGCGGTTGATGGCCGTCTTCAACTGATCGAGCCGCCCGCGGTAATCACGGTTCACATCCTGGACGAGATCACCTTCCGCGATGGCTTTCAGCACCCGCTCGAAATCGCCGGTGGCTTCGTCGACGACGGCATTGATCCGGTTGATGCCATCGGCGAGAGCGCGCAGCGAAGGATCATCCGCGACGACCTGGACGCGCCCGGTGAAATCCCCCTCCGCAGCGCGATGGACGACCTCGCCGACCGACGCGACGACCTCGGACATCGCCTGAGCGCGCTCCGCGCGTGCATTCAGCGCCTTTCGCTCCTCCGTCTCCAGATCGCGGACCTTCGACGCATTGGCCCGGAAGACGTCGAGCGCGGCCGCCATGCGGCCGATCTCGTCGGAACGGTCGGCAAACGGGACGGCTGTGTCGAGGGAGCCGTCCGCAATCTCCGTCATCGAAGCCGCAAGGCGGCCGAACAGCGAGCGGATCACGCGGCTCACCCGCAAAGCCAGCCCCACCGCAAGCAGGATGACGACGACCGATGCCGCCCCGTAAAGCAGGAAGCTGCGATAGCTCGAGTCGAGCAGTTCCGCGGTCTGCACCGATAAGCTGTTGCGCATCTCCTCGATCTGTTTCAGCCAGAAGGCCCGGCGCGCCTGGTCGGCCTTCGTCCAGCCGGGTGCATCCTTGGGATCGAGCTTGTCGTAGCCGGCATCGAGCAGCAGCGGCCGCACGCGGTTGATCAGCTGATAGTCGGCGGATCCGAGGAAATCCTTGTATTGGGCGATGTGCTCCGGCCGCGCGAACGCCTCGAACTGCCGCCCGAAGATCTGCTGGAGCTCCACGCCCCGGTGCATGACGCGAAACAGCGACTGGCTCAGCTTGCCCGTCTGGAATGCGATCTCGCCGCGGCCGCCTTCGTTAAGACTGCCGGTGCTGATCTCGAGGGCCGCATGCAGGGCCAGGATCGGCCGGGCGATCTCGCTGTTGTCGACGGCGCCGGCGATACGTCCCACGAGCTCATTGGCGAGATTGCTGCTGTTCTGCAGGAATGCGCCCATCTGCGAGCGATCCGTCTCGCGGCGCATGGCCTTCTGCCGGATCTCGCCGAGGAGCTGGCGCTGCTCGAGTATCGTCCGCAACAACCCGGCCGTTTCGGGATTGGGGATCTGCGCGGCCCCGGCAGCGAGCTCGATGCGCTGGAAGGCCTCGTCCGTCAGGGGCCATTGCGTTTCCATCTTGGCGCGCGCCTCGGCCGTACCCTGAGCGAGATAGGGATAGGCGGCCCTGCCTTCGTTCGGGATCGCGGTCGCCGAGAAGATCGTGGTCGCGTCCACGAGCGCCTGCAGATGCGAGGCTCTCCGGACCTCCTGATAGGTGCGGAAACTCTGGTAGGCGAGGATCGCGCCAAAGCACACCAGTGCCAGGAGAGGCACGAGCGTCAGGCAATGAAGCAGATTGCCAAGTCGGATTTTGTGCATTTTGTCCGCCCCGTTCAGAGGCGAGGATCGTTGCTTAGAAACCTAAATTTTCTCTGTGCCGCCGATGGGCGCCTTCCCACAAGCGACCTCCTCCACAGCCGCGCCCAAAGGCTCAGAACGCCGAACGCAGCCGGCTGCCAGGATGCCGGCGGCGCGACGGCGAACCTGCTTACGCCGTTGAGCTCATTACTTTTTCTGTCGCGCAACATCGCGATTGGTAGGACGATCGAGCGGCCGGGACAGGGACGAGCCACCCAATCGAGACAAACGACATCTTTCAGACCAAACAATTCAGTTTGACAGATATTTTCTCGCCCGGAGTCACCGCTTCTGCACGGAAGTGAAGCGTCATCGCCGCGCTCGCTTCCGGTCATTTTTCCAGTTCGATCTCGCAAGCGTCCCAACCGGCGCACGATCGCCGACTCTTGAGAAAAACCCCTTCTTTCGGAGCGGATGGCGGGGAAACGCGCCTGAAATCACGGATCACGGCAACGGGAAGCGCGAGGTGGCTGGGAGGCGATAACGCCCGCACCTCACGACGAGACCGCTCGGGTTCTCGTCCCGCTTGCTGGATCTGAAGCGCAGTTTCAGGAAGGCCCGAAAGCTTCGATAGCTAAGGAAATGACCTTGACAAGCCGGCCGAGGGGCGAATGGTATTCGTTATGACGGTATACCATTTGGCCGCAATGAACGGTCGGGATGATAACGAGGGGAATACGCAAGAAATGGTCCAACCCTGCGACCTCACGGCTTCCGAAGCCCGCTTCCTGATCGGCGCCAAACAGCTCTCCCCGGTCGAACTGCTCACGTCTTGCCTCGCCCGGATCGAGGACGCCAACGAAGCCGTGAACGGTGTCGTCGCCATCGACGAGGAAGGGGCGCGGGCCGCCGCCGAAAGGGCTGAAAAGGCAGTCCTGGCCGGCGAGGAGTTGGGCCCGCTGCATGGCCTGCCGATCGGCATCAAAGATCTCAACGATACGGCCGGCTTGCGCACGACCTACGGCTCGCGGCTCTATGAGCAGCATATGCCCGCCGAGGACGAGCATCTGGTCGCCAATCTGCGCCGCAAGGGCGCCATCGTCTTTGCGAAGACCAACACTCCCGAATGGGGCGCCGGCGGCAACACCTTCAATCCCGTCTATGGCGTCAGCGGCAACCCGTTCGATGTGAGCCTGACCTGCGGCGGCTCCTCCGGCGGCTCCGCGATCGCGCTGTCGCTCGGCATGATGCCGCTCGCCCAGGGCTCCGACAATGCCGGGAGCCTGCGCATCCCCGCCGCCTATTGCGGCGTGGTGGGCTTTCGCCCGACGGCGGGCATCGTCGCGTCCGAGAAGCGGCTGATCGGCCTGTCGCACCTGCCGGTGCAAGGGCCGATGGCCCGCACGAGCGAGGATGTGCGCCTGCTGCTGCGTGCGATGGCGACGTCGGCGAGCATCGACGCGCTGGCCACGCCGCTCGACGAGAAGGACGACGCGCCCGTCGACGTCTCGAGGTTGAAAGTGGCCTTCTCGCAGGATCTGGGTTTCGCCCCCTGCGAGGAAGGGCTGCGCCGCACCTTCGACGAACGGACGGCCGCCTTCGCATCCATCTTCCGCGAGACGGCGGTCGCGCATCCCGATTTCGGCGAGGTCCGGCGCGTCTACGAGATCCTGCGCGCCGTGAACTATATCGGCATGTTCGCAGACCGCCAGAAGGACAAGCCCAGGCAATGGGGACCGCTCGTTCAGCAGAACCTGGACCATGCCGCGCGCTTCTCCCTGGAGGACGCTTCGCTGGCCTTCATCGAGCAGAACCGCATCTACCAGCGCGTGCAGGCTTTCTTCCGCGAGTTCGACCTGCTGATCACGCCGACCGTCGGAGCCTATCCCTGGCCCAAGCACGACATGTATCCCGCCGAGATCGGGGGCGAGCCGATTGCCAACTATTTCGACTGGGTCGGGCTGACCTACGCGATCACGCTGATCAATCACCCCTGCATCTCGATTCCGTGCGGGCGCGATGATCGGGGCCTGCCCTTCGGCCTCCAGATCATCGGTCGCAGGAACGCGGACCTGCATCTGGTGCGTGTCGCCGAGGCGATCGAGAAGGTTCTCGCGCCGTCGCCCGCGCTGGCGAGGCCGCTGCCCGACCTGAGCTATGTGCGGACGGTACAGGTGAACGACCGCATGCAGCCCGTCGTCGCGGCCGGCTGATGTGAGCGGCACTGACGACCGGCAGCGGAGCCGGTCCCGTGCCGAGCGGGGGGAGCCAGGATGCTTCGACATATCGCAGGACGAGTTCTGGGAGCCGTTCCGGTCGTCCTCCTCGTCGCATTGGGGATCTTCGCCCTCGTCAGGCTCGCTCCCGGCGACGCGGCGAGCACGCTGGCGGCCGAGGATGCGACCGAGGCCGATCTCGCCCGCATGCGGGCGCAATGGGGGCTGGACCAACCCCTGCTGGTCCAGTTCTTCTATTTCCTGTCGAATCTGGCGCGACTCGATTTCGGCACCTCCTATCGCTACCACGCGCCCGTGACCGAACTCATCGGTCAGCGCTTGCCTGCCACCATCGAACTCGCGGTGATCGCGCTGCTCATCGCCGCCGCGATCGCCGTCCCGCTCGGCGTCGCCACGGCGCTGCGCAAGGGCAGCTGGCTCGACGGTCTCGGTTCGCTCGTCGCGGTGCTCGGCGTGAGCGCGCCGTCCTTCTGGGTCGGCATTCTGCTGGTCCTGTTCGTCTCGGGCTACCTGAACCTGCTGCCTTCGAGCGGACGCATTCCACTGGACGTCCCGCTGCGCGAGGTGACGGGCTTCGTGCTGATCGACAGCCTTCTGCAGGGCCAGGTCGGCCTCTTCCGCCAAGGGCTCCAATACATCCTGCTGCCGGCCACGACGCTAGCCTTCGGCATGATCGGCATCATCGCGCGCATCTCGCGCTCGGCGGTGATCGACGTCGGACAGGAAGAATTCGTCGTCACCGCCGTCGCCAAGGGGCTGAAGCGGCGGGAGGTCGTCCGCAGCCATCTGCTGCCGAATGCCACGGTGCCGATCATCACCATCATCGGCCTCGAGCTCGGGACCCTTATCAGCGGCAGCATCGTGGTCGAGGTCGTCTTCTCCTGGCCCGGACTCGGCTCGCTGCTCTACTCGGCCGTCACCTCGCGCGACATCCCGCTGACCACCGGGATCGTCGTCTCCTACACGTTCATCTTCATCTTCCTGAACGTTCTCGTCGATCTGGTCTATGTCCTGATCGACCCCCGCCTCAGGGTCGGGAGGACCTGACCATGCAGGCCTGGCGCTTCCTCGAACTCAAATTCATCGTCGGCGTGGTCTGTCTCGGCAGCATCGTCGTGCTGGCGCTTTTCGGCGGCCTCATTGCCGGGCACGACCCCAATGAGCAGAACCTGCTGTTTGCGCTCGAACCGCCTTTTGGCACGGAAGGCGGTTACCTTCTCGGCACGGACCATCTCGGGCGCGACCTCTTATCGCGCATGACGTCGGGAGCGCGGGTATCGCTGGCCATCGCCGGTTCGGTCGTCGTGCTCTCCGGCGTGGTGGGCGTGCTGGTCGGAGCTCTTTCGGGCTACCTCTCGGGAACACGCGACATCCTCATCCAGAAAGTCGTCGAGACGTTCTGGGCGTTTCCTCCGATCCTGCTCGCGATCGCGATCCTCGCCTTCTTTGGACCCAGCTTGACCAATGTCATCATTGCGCTGACGATCCAGCGCTGGATCCCTTACTGCCGGATCGCGCGGGCCCAGGCGCTGATGCTGCGCTCGCGGGAATACATCTCCGCCGCCAAGATCATGGGAGGCGGCACGATCTGGGTGCTGCGTCATCATGTCCTGCCGAACCTGCTCGCCTCGGCCATCATCATCGGCACCTTCACGATGGCGACCGCGATCCTGGCGGAATCGAGCCTGAGCTTTCTGGGGCTGGGCGTTCCGCCCAGCGTCCCGACCTGGGGCGGCATGCTGGCGGAGGGACGCTCCTACATCACGCGCGCCTGGTGGCTCGCGGTCCTGCCGGGGCTGGGCATCTTCCTGACCGTGCTCGGCCTCAACCTGCTCGGCGACTGGCTGCGCGACCAGCTCGACCCCAAGGCGGCGCTGAATCTGTCCTGAGGAACGCGGCATGCATGATACATCCCGGACGGCCGGTGCGGTTCTCGAAGCGGAGGAGCTCTCGCTGTTCCTGCGGGCGGGACACGGCGCCCAGCTGAAGATCGTCGACGGCGTCAGCTTTTCGATCGCACGGGGCGAATTCTACGCGCTCGTGGGCGAAAGCGGCTCGGGCAAGACCGTGATTGCCCGCTCGCTGATGCGGCTCTTCCCGCCGAACACGCTGCGCATGGAAGGTCGTCTCGTTCTGGACGGCGTCGACCTGACTACGGCGCCTGCGAACCGCGTGCAGCAGATGCGGGGCCGCAGCGTCAGCATGATCTTCCAGGAGCCGATGACGTCGCTCAACCCGTTGATGACGGTGGAGCGGCAGATCGACGAGGCGATCGCCGTCGCAGGCGGACTGGGCAGGCGCGAACGTCGCGAGCGGGTCGTCGAGCTGCTGGCGGACGTCCAGTTCGCGAATCCCGAAAGCGTGAGGGGCATGTATCCCCACGAGCTCAGCGGCGGCATGCGGCAGCGCGCGATGATCGCGATGGCGCTCGCCAACAATCCCTCCCTGCTGATCGCCGACGAACCGACGACCGCCCTCGACGTGACGATCCAGCAGGAGATCCTGCAGTTGCTGCTGCGGCTGCGCGATCAGCACGGGCTGTCGATCCTGTTCATCTCGCACGATCTTTCGCTGGTGCGCCGCTTCGCCGATCGCATCGGCGTCCTCTATGGCGGGGTGCTCATGGAAACGGGCCCGGCGCATGGGCTGATCGATCACCCGACGCATCCCTATTCGCGCGCATTGATCGGCTGCATCCCGCGCCGGCGCGAAGCCGGCAGACGGCAGGCCGGCATCGAAGGTCTGGTGCCGGGCGTCGCCGACTGGTTCGACGGCTGCCGTTTTGCCCCGCGCTGCCCGCGCGTGGGCGAGGATTGCCGGCACGGCCGGATCGAGATGACATCCACCCGGCCCGCCCAGACCGCGCGATGCCTGTATCCGCTATGACAGTCCCTTCGGCCCCCGTCCTGCGCGCCGAGCATATCGGCAAGACCTACCAGGGGCGCAGCAGGCTGTTCGCCCAGGGGACCGGCGTCACGGCTCTCACCGACGTCTCCTTCGAAGTGCGACCGGGAGAGATCCTCGGCATCGTCGGGGAATCGGGCTGCGGGAAATCGACCCTGGCGCGCATCATCGTCGGGCTGGAACAGGCGAGCGTCGGCCGCCTCGTCACAGGCGACGCCACGCTCGTCGACGTGGCCGAGGGCGTCTTCGTTCCGCCGGCGGCGCGGCGCATCCAGATGGTGTTCCAGGACCCGTATTCGTCGCTCAACCCGAGGATGAAGGTGGGCGATGTCGTCAGCGAGGGACTGAGGATCGCCGGCGAGACGAATCGAGGACTTCTGGCCGACCGCGTGGCCGAGATGCTGCGGCTCGTCGGGCTGCCGGCCGAGGCAGCCTCTCGCTATCCGTTCCAGTTCAGCGGCGGCCAGCGGCAGCGGATCGGCATCGCCCGCGCGCTGATCACCGAGCCGCGCATCCTGATCGCGGACGAAGCAGTTTCCGCGCTCGACGTCTCGGTTCAGATGCAGATCCTGAACCTGCTGCTCGATATCCGGGATCGACTCCGGATTGCCGTGCTGTTCATCAGCCATGACATCGGGGTCATCGAATATCTTTGCGACAAGGTCATTGTTCTCGCGCAAGGCAAGATAGTCGAATCCGGTGCTGCTGGCGCGGTAATCTCAGAACCTTCTCATGCCTACACGAAGAAGCTCATCGAGGCCGTGCCCAGAATCCAGGATTGAATTGCGTAACACATCGCCAACACATTGACCCATGTCGGAGGACCGAAGATGATTGACTGCCGAAAGCCTTCGCTTCGAATGGCCGTTCTCGCCGCCGCACTCGCATCGGCCTTTTCGGCATCCGCTCAGACGGACAATGACACGCTCGTTGTCACGACCACGGACACGTTGGTCACGCGGCATCCCTATGCCGAAAGCAGCGCGCAAATGTATTCTGTATGGTGCCAAGTCTACGGCTGCCTTGGTCGCTACAACTATGCCGCGCGCAAATTCGAGGGCTTGCTTGCCGAGCGCTGGGAGCAGCTCGACGACCTGACCTGGCGCTTTCACCTCCGGCGCGATCTCATCCGGCATGATGGCGGCCCCGGCCCGACGACCGCGGACGTCCTGCATTCCTACAATCAGGTCATGACCGATCCGCAAAGCCAGGGACGCTTCTATCTGTCCAGCGTCAAGGAAATCAGGCGGGTCGACGACCACGCCTTCGATGTCATCACGAAAGAACCCGCCTCGTCTCTGCTCGGCCAGCTCTTCGACAAGTTCACGATCACGAGCGAGGAGATCTTCAAGAAAGAGGGCGGCGTCGCCAGCTACAACACCGCACCGATCGGCTGGGGCCCCTACAAGCTCCGCAATTTCGCGATCAGCGAGCGCATCACGCTGGACCGCAACGAGGCTTATCCGGCAAAGGTCGAGACCGCGCCGCGCACGGTCGTCTTCCGCCGTATCCAGGAGCCGGACCAGCGCGTCACCGCCCTGCTCAACGGCGAAGTCCACATCGCCCGGCTCATTCCCCCGCAGCTCGTCGGCCGGCTCGACAACGTTCCGGCCGTGGAGGTGCGGCGCGCGCCTTCCAACGAGCCGATGTTCATCGGTTTCAATGCAAAGATTAAGCCGTGGGACGATCCCCGCGTGCGCCGAGCCGCCGCGATGGCGATCAACAAGGACATCATCATCCAGCGCATTCTGTTCGGCATGGCCAGTCGGCTCGACGGCCCGGTCGGGACCGAGCAGGTCTGCTACACCGCCCCGATTGCGAACAAGACGCCCTACGACGTGCAGGGCGCACGCAAGCTGCTGGCGGAGGCCGGCTACGCCAATGGCGGCCCGGCGGTCGACTTCTACACCGCGGCTGGACGCTACATTTCCGACCGGCAGGTCGGCGAGGCGATCACCCAGATGTTGAACCAGGCTGGTTTCAAGGTCACGCTGCACACTCCGGAGTTCGCAAGCCTGTGGGCGAATGTGCGAACCGGGAAAGCGCCGATGTACTATATGGGCCGCGGGCTGGCGCTCGAGCCGTCGGAGTGGCTGTCCCAGTATTTCGAAACGGGCGTCACGCCGCGCATCAGCTACTCCAATCCGCAGCTCGACGCCCTGTTCGACAGAGAGAGGAAGACCTTCGCCTTCGAAGAGCGCTGCAAGATCATCCGGGACATCAGCCAGCTCATCGACACCGAGGCGCCAGCCATCTTCCTGTGGAATCACCAATACGTCAGCGGCGTCCGCAAGAGCGTCCGCTTCGTGCCCGACGCTTCGGGAGAACTCTGGCTGCCGGATGTCGGCCTATGAGACGCCCCGATACGTTCCAATTGCACTACAAGGATTGTGAGCTCATGAACGAGGATCTCATCCGGAAGCCGTCACGGCGGACCGTATTGCAGGTGGCCGCCACCTCTCTGCTGGCCTCGTCGGCCCTGCCCAGGCCCGGCGCGGCGCAGACCAGGGCGTTGACGATCACGACGACCGGCATCCTGAACAATGCGAATCCGTACGCGCATTCCAGCATTCATCTCTATTACATCTGGAGCCAGGTCTACGGCAGCCTGGGTCGCTACAATTACGGCCGCAAGGCCTATGAGGGCGTGCTCGCCGAGAGCTGGGAGGTCGTGGAGCCGACGCGCTGGCGGTTCAGGCTGCGCAGCGATCTCAAACGCCATGATGGCGGCCCCGGCCCGACGGCACGGGACGTCGTGCATTCGTGGCGGCGCATCCTCAGCGACGCTGCCAGCCAGCAGGCGTTCTATCTGACCGAAGTCGAGAAATTCGAGGCGGTGGACGATCGCACGGTGGATATCGTGACGAAGCGGCCGGTTGCGCAGCTTCTCTCGTTCCTTTTCGACCGCTTCGTCGTGACGAGCGCGGACCTCTACGAGAAACATGGTGGCGATGCCGACAAGATCGCGGCCTTCGGCTGGGGACCCTACAAGCTGGAGCGCTTCGACATCGACCGCAGCGTCATCGTGGCCCGCAATCCCTTCTGGCCGAACATGCCCGCGGCAGCGCCCGAGACGGTGGTTTACCGGCTGATCCTCGAGCCCGAGCAGCGTGTGACGGCGCTGCTCAACAACGAGGTCCAGATCGCCCGGCTGATCCCCCCGCAACTGGTCGATCGCTTGAAGTCCAATAGCGGCGTCAGGCAAATCGAGACCGGCTCGCTGGAGTGGATGTTCCTCGGGGTGAACACCGCCATAAAGCCTTTCGACGACCCGCGCGTGCGGCGGGCCGTCGCCCATGCGATCGACGCCGACCTGATCATCAAGCGGCTCCTGTTCGGCCTCGCCGACCGCATGCAGGGCGCCATCGGCAATTTCCAGGACTGTTTCGGCCCCAGCGCGAACCGCCCGGCCTACGATCCGGGCCGGGCCAAGGCGCTGCTGGCGGAGGCGGGCTTCCCGAACGGTTTCGACGTCGAATTCTCGACGGCAAACGGGCGTTACGTCTCCGATCGTCAGATCGGCGAAGCGCTTGCGCAGATGCTGCGTCAGGTCGGCATCAGGGCCAAGCTGAACACCCCGGATTACGCCAACTTCACCAATGATATCCGGCAGGGCAAGCTGCCGCTCTACTATACCGGCCGGGCTGCGAGCAACGACCAGATCGAGGCGCTGGCGCAGTACTTCGAGACGGGCGGCTCGCGGCGAACCAACTATTCCGACCCGGAGGCGGACCGCCTGTTCAAGGACGTCCGCTCGGCCTTCGACGTCGAGAAGCAGTGCGCGCTCCAGCGGACGCTGAGCGACAAGCTCTCGCAGGACTCGCCCGTCGTCTTCCTCTGGACACACCGCCTGGTGAACGGCGTGCGCACCAATGTCGATTGGCCGGCCGACGCGACCGGCGAGCCGTGGCTGACCGACATATCAGTCCGTTAGTGGGCCTTCACCGTATCCGGCGCCACGCTTGCGGCCTGATCCGCAGCGTTTCGCGGCACGCAGACCATACCATCCGGCCGATGAAGCCGGCACGCGATCGAGGACCTGATGAGCAACAGACAAAGCGCGCTCGAACGCGCGCGAGGCTATATCGACGACGGCAGCTTCCTGCAGCGCCTGACGCGGCTGGTGGCCTATCAGACGGAAAGCTACCCCCCCGGCCGCAAGAAGGAATTGGAGCACTACTGCGCCGAGGGCCTCGGGCCGATCGTCTCAACGCTCGGCTTCGAAACCGAAATCCTGCCGAACCCTCTCGACGAGCATGGGCCTGTCCTGATCGCCTCTCGTCACGAGGGCGCCGGTCTGCCGACGCTGCTGATCTACGGGCACGGCGACGTCGTGAGAGCGATGCCCGAGCGCTGGAGATCGGATCTGGATCCGTGGATCCTCAAGGTCGAGGGCGATCGCGTCTACGGCCGCGGCGTCGTGGACAACAAGGGGCAGCACCTTCTGGCGATCGAGGCGCTGCGCGCTGTTCTGGAGGAACGGGGATCGCTCGGCTTCAATGTGAAGATATTCGTCGAGACCGGCGAGGAAGCGGGCTCCCCGGGGTTGAAGCGCTTCCTGGAACTTCACCGGGAGCGCTGCGCGGCCGACGTTTTCATCGGGCTCGACGGTCCCCGTCAAAGCATGTCGGTGCCGGATATCACGCTCGGAACGCGCGGCGGGCTGGCGCTGGACCTCGTCGTCAACCTGCGGGAGGGCTCGCACCATTCGGGACACTGGGGCGGACTGCTCAAGGATCCGACCGTCATCCTGGCCCATGCGATCTCGGCCATCATCTCGCGGGACGGCCGCATTCTGGTGCCCGGCTGGACGCCTGCCTCGGTGCCCGCTTCGGTGACTCAGGCCAGCCGGGCGGTCGTGATCGACGACGCGCCGGGTGCGCTGAAGCCGGACGAGGGATGGGGCGAGCCCGGCCTGACCCGTCCGGAGAAGATCTATGCATGGAGCAGCGCG
Source organism: uncultured Allobosea sp. (assembly GCF_945957345.1). Classification (GTDB taxonomy): domain Bacteria; phylum Pseudomonadota; class Alphaproteobacteria; order Rhizobiales; family Beijerinckiaceae; genus Allobosea. Next base: position 39,576 of record NZ_CAMFKW010000035.1, read on the forward strand.
ATCGTGCTGGCTTCCATCAGCGGACAGCCTGAGGCTCCCGTTCCCGCCGTTCCCGGCTTCGCCAAAGCGCGCATACAGTTGCGGCACACCGTCGACGTCGCCGCCGAGGATGTGGCGCCTGCGTTGCGGCGACACCTGGACAAGCTGGGCTTTACGGAGGTCGAGGTCGTCCCGGTGGTCGAGCGCGACATGTTCCCGCCCTCGAGAACCGACCCGGAAGACGTCTGGGTACGCCGGATCGCGGATTCCATGACGGAGACGGTCGGGCATGCCCCGAACATTATCCCGAACATCGGCGCCTCCGGCCCGTCCGAATTCTTCCGGAAGACGCTGGGCGTCCCCGTCCTGTGGATCCCGCATTCCTATGGCGGCTGCGGCCAGCACGGGCCCGACGAGCATGGCCTGATTCCGCTTTTCCGGGACGGTCTTGGCATCATGGCCGGGGTGTTCTGGGACATCGGTCTCAGCCCCGCTGCACGCGCGGAGGCCTGATGGTCTTCGCTGTGATCGCAGACAGACTGACGATTGCCTCAGGTCGGCTTTGAGACTAGATCGTCTTCGAGCGAAGTGGAATCCGGTTCGCTCGAAGACAATATGCTTGAACAACAAGCTAGTGCAATTCCGAAATTCGGATGATTGCGGAACTGCTCCAGCTGGAAAAAGCTGCCGCACATGATTGAGATGGCATTGCATCACCGCGCGCCCGAGGCTGGAGCCGACATGCCGCAACCGTCTTCGCTCAAGGTCGTGCAGGATACCCTCAGCCTGCGCGATCGGACCACGGCAGTCCTACGCAATGCTATCCTGACGATGCGGTTCAAGCCCGGTCAGCGCATCGTCGAGCGGCAGCTCTGCGTCGAGACGGGGGTCAGCAGAACCTGCATTCGCGAATCGATGCGGCATCTTGAGGCGGAGGGTCTCGTAAGGCGCGAGCACAACAAAGGCATCTTTGTATCGAGCATCACGCCGACGGAGGCGGCCGAGATTTACGAGGTGCGCAAGATCCTCGAGCCGAAGATGATGGAAAAGATGATCGGCAACATCGACCCGCTGTTCGTTCAAACCATGAACACTGCGCTGCGGCGAGCTGAATCGTGCATAAAGCTGCCAATGGAATACGTTGCAGTGATCGGAGATGTCATTAAAATTCTCTGGAGCGGCTACAACAATGATACTGCAAAGAACCTCCTGAGCTCAATTTTTGACCGGATTTCCTACATCCGGATCATTCTAAGTTTTTCAACGACCGCCGAGCAGAAGATTGAGACTATTAAGATTCTCGAAGGTGTAATTGATGCCATCGGCCGGCGCGATACTGTTGCCGCACAGGAACGGTACATTCATTATCTCTCTCGTGCGCAGGATACAGTGATCCAAATCATCGAATCGAATACCGAGGCTGACACCTTATGGCCTGCCGTCGGCTGAATCTTGAAGAAGCGGTCGAACTTTTTTCCAGTTCCGGGGGCACGGGCGGAGCGCGCAGTGGCAGGACCTAGCCGGCCAGATGCCTTGCCTGCTCCGATTCTTCGGATGAATCACATTGACGTCAGGCAAAATAGCTTTATTGAGAACAGTTCTTTACATATGTTTCCGTCAGTTCTAAGATACAGTATTTAACACTGAAATAATCTGATCTATTTTTTCATTTTGTTTTAAGAGTCGCGGTGCTCGCTCGTTAAATTCGTTCACACATTGTTCAATCGTCGATCTTGAGGTCCGCGCCTTTTCTCTGAGCTATACATAGCGACACGCAAATCACTCTCGCTTTCTACGGGGCGGGAAAGGCCGGCTCTTTCCAACTGGTTCACCGCACTCACGACGGATGGGCCGACCGCCTTGACCAGCGACCAAGCACGATCTGCGAAATGCCGCCCTGAAGATACAGCGCCCATAGATAGGGCCACATTCCTATAATGCGCCTTGCTCCGCGAGCAGCTCCTTGATCTGGTCCCAGGCGCGCCGATTGATGGTCTGAACGAGAAGCCGACGTTCCAAGCTCCGGAATAGAACGAGTATCTGCCCTCGTCATCCAGCCTCGTCCGGCGCTCCCTGCCGGGACTTACCCAAAGCCCGGCCCCGTTCTTCTTCATCATCTGTCGTCCTCTCGCCGCCGCCGAATCCGGTTCGCGTATCTACCAAGCTATTCGGAACATTCAGCTTTATTGAAGCCCGGCGCCGAGGTCTCCTCATCTGAAACCGAAACGGCGGCCTCGTGCCAAAACGCTGGAGCAGCATGGTTGACAATGCTCCATTCGCCAATAACTTAGCTAGTATAGCTAAGTTATTGGCCCTCGGCGCGAAATGTAGGATGGATAGGTCCTGCGCCGCCAATCGGCCCAGCCCCTGGCTTTCACACAGCGCTGAATACGCGCCTCGTTGAACGATTGTAATTGAAACAAGAATTGATCGGGAGGAGCGCATGAAAAAATTAATATCCGCCGCTATCGGATCAGTTCTATGGCTTGGCCTGACTGCGACAGGCGTCACTTCTCAGGAGAATAGGACATACTTTGCACTCGGACCGGCGCGTGCGGTCTACGCCACTCCTGCAAGTTCGGCCAGGATTGCCTTTCTCGTCATCCATCGAACGGCCGATTTCACCACCCATATCGCGTGCCAGGAGTTGCCGAAGCGCGGCTTCGCGGCGCTGTGCATGAGCACCCGCTTCACGAACAATGAATTCCAGGTGGATTGGGACCGCGTCGCCCTCGACGTGAAAGCAGGAGTCGAGTTCCTGAGGAAACAGGCCGGGATCGAGAAAGTCATCCTCTTCGGCCACAGCGGCGGCGGGCCGACCACGAGTTTCTTCCAGGCGGTCGCGGAAAACGGACTCGCCTTCTGTCAAGATCCCAAGAAGATCCTACCATGTCGCGACGACCTCGCCGGTCTGCCGAAAGCCGATGCGCTTGTTCTCGCAGACGCGCATCCAGGCGTGCCGGTCATCCTCCTGCGCAGCCTGAACGGCTCCGTGATAGACGAAACGCCCGGCCGATTCGACCCTGCGCTCGATCCGTATAATCCCGCCAACGGCTATAGCCCTGCCGGATCATCCTCTTATTCGGAAGACTTTCAGAAGCGCTATTTCGCGGCGCAATCGGCGCGCATGAATGCGCTCATCGAGTCGGCACGATCGCGGCTCAAGGCCATCCGGGAGGCGCGCGGTCCTTATCCGGACAACGACCTTTTTGCGATTCCGCATGGCGGCAATCCCGGTGCGGGCCCTGGTGGCGCATCCCAGCTCCACAGCCTCGACACATCGATCGCTTTACGGAAAACCCGCGAGCCGCAGAAGCTGCTGCGCAATGACGGTTCGATCGTGAGAGAGATCGTCACCTCGGTGAGTCCTCCCGAGCTTGAAACCAAGGACTCGACGATGCGCTTCAATACCGGCACGAAGATACTGTCCTTGCAGTCCTTCCTGGGCACGCAAGCTGTCCGTTCCAGCAATTCCCTGGATGGCATCGATCACTGCAGCAGCAACAATTCCACTGTCTGTGCCGTTCGATCGATCCGTGTGCCATTGCTGATCGCCGGCATGGGAGGGTACCTCTTCATTCGTGATTCCGAAGAGGAATACGAGAATGCCGCGAGCGTCGATAAGGACCTTATCTTTATCGAAGGCGCTACGCATGGCTTCACCCCATGCGTAACCTGCGCGAGCACTCCCAATGCCTACGGCAACAGCCTGCGCAATTTCTTCGATTATGTAAAGAAATGGGTCGACGACCGGAAATTTTAAATAGCAGGAAAACTTATGGCTGAAGCAATTCTTCCGCTGGGGCGCTGCAGAACGGCCCCGCCCGGCGGTCGAAGAATGAAGCGTCGGGGAAAGAGCGTTTCGTGACGGGTCCGCGTCTCAAGCCGCGCCATGGCGAAGGCGTTTGTCGACAGCCAGCAGCGCCATGCTCGCCGTGATCGCGAAGGCCACGATCAGGAGCGTCAGGGCCATGATCACGTCCGTGTCGTGCAGCCCGATGGCTTGCATGAGAAGAAACCCGATGCCGCGCTGGGACGCGAACATCTCGCCGAGCAAGGTGCCGATCAGCGTCAGGGAGAAACCCAGCCGTAGCCCGGTGAAGATCTCCGGCCGGGCCGCGGGCAGGAGCACCGTCCACGCGCTTTGCCAGCGGTTCAGGCGCAATGCGCGGGACGTCCGGCCGAGCACCGGGGGAAGGTTGCGCAAGGCGCCGAGGGTGAAGATCGCGATCGGCATGATCCCGTGGATCGCGCCGAACGCGATCTTGGAAGGCATCCCGATGCCGAAGATCAGCAGGACGATGGGGTAGAGGGTGATCTTCGGCAGGGAGTAGAAGGATACCAGCAAGGGCTCTCCCACCTCCCCGGCGAGCCGGCTCATGCCGAGGCAGAATCCGAGGCCGACCCCGACGACCACGGCGATGCCGAGCGCGAGGGCGAAGGCCCGCATCGTCTCGGCCAGATGGGCCGTGAAGCCCTCCGAGGCGATCAGGGCGGCCGCCTTGCACAGCGTGTCGAGCGGAGGCCGCAGGGCCAGGTCCCCGATCGCCCAATAGGCCAGCTGCCAGAGCGCGATCAGTGCGAGGATGACGAGGAGGTTGTTCCTGGCGCTCGTCATCACGACCGGCTCCTGCGGCTCAAGAGGCGCTTTTCCCAGGCGTAGAAGAGACCGTTGACGGTTCCGGCCACGAGCAGGACGAACAGGATCAGCGGATACATGATCTCGTTCTCGAAGTTGTTGTAGGCGAAGACGATCTCGTGCCCGATGCCGACGCGGGACATGATGAACTCGGCTCCGATCACCCCGATGAAGGAGTAGGAGACCGCGAGCTTGACGCCCGTCGCGAGATAGGGCCCCGCATGGGGCAGGTAGATGCGCCTGGCGGCTTCCAGCGGGCTCATGCCGTAGACCGCCGCCGTCTTGTGCAGCACGCGCGGGATGCGGTCCAGCGCGTTGATCGTGTTCACCACGACCGCGACGACCGCGAGCATGAAGCCGATGACGACCTGGGGCGCCTCCCCCACGCCGAAGATGGCGATCATCAGCGGATAGAACGCATAGACCGGCACGGCGTAATAGGCCGTGAAGAACGGCGCCATCGCGTCGGCCACGGCGCGCGAGCGCTGGACCGCGACCCCTACCGCGCTGCCGACGACGATCGCCGAGGCGCAGGCGATCGCGATCTTGCCCAATGTCTGGGCGATCGCGGGCTGGACGCGACCGGAAAGCAGCAGGCGCCAGAGCCCGGCGACCATCTCGCTCGGAGGCGGCGCCACGAAACGCGCGATGACGCCGGTGCGGGTGAGGAGTTCCAGCGCCAGGACGATCGCTGCAATCAGTGCGAGCCTTATGGCTGTCGCCCGCTTCATGTCAGCCGGCCTTCTGCGAGAGCGCCGACATCGACTCGTCGCGCAGGCGGGTCCAGAGCCTCGCGGTGATCTCGCCGAAGCGCGGATCCGCGACGACGCGGCTGTCGCGATCCTTGCCCCAGGGCGTTTCGACGAGGTCGATGATCCTGCCCGGACGGGCCGACATGACGCCCACACGGTCGGCGAGCATCGCAGCCTCGTCCAAGGCATGGGTGATGAGCAGCACCGTCGCCCCGGTTTCCCGCCAGAGCTTGAGGAGTTCCTCGCCCATGATCAGGCGCGTCTGCTGGTCGAGCGCCCCGAAAGGCTCGTCGAGCAGGATCAGGCGCGGGCGCTGGACGAGGGTCCGGGCGATGCAGACCCTCTGGCGCATGCCGCCGGAGAGCTGGGCGGGATAGGCGGCGGCGAAGTCGCGCAGCCCCATGAAGGCCAGGGTGTCGTCGACCCGGCGCTTGACCTCGGCCGCGCCGAGCCCGGCCCGCCGGATGCCGAAGGCGACGTTGTCCGCGACGGTCAGCCAGGCGAAGGAGGCGTCCTCCTGGAAAACGACGCCCACTCCCTCGGGGACGGTCCGGCCGTCGAGCGGCCGCCCCTCGAAGGTGGCGGTGCCGTCCGTGGCGGGCGAGAGCCCGGCCACGATGTCGAACAATGTCGACTTGCCGCAGCCCGACGGGCCGACGACGGCGAAGAACTCTCCCCTGCGCAGGTCGAGGTCGATGGGTCCCAGGGCATTGACCCGGGTCCTGGGATCGGTTCCGAAGATCCGGGTCACTCCGCGCAATCCGATATGGACGGCGGCGTCGGTCGCCGCGACGTTCATTTCAGGACGCGCTCGCCTTCGGGAAGGAAGCTCTCGTCGATCATCCGGCTCCAGTCGATGTCGCCATCCGCAGCTCCGACGAGGATCTGGGTCCGCCACATCTCCTTCAGCCCGACGAGATCGAACTTGCCCGTGCTCCAGTAGGGCAGCGCCCCCTTCGCGTCGTTCAGGTTCCTGACCGCCTGAAGCGCGACCGGCTGCTCCAGCTTGTAGACCTTCGCCACGATCGCCGCCGCCTCCTCCGGCCGCTCCTTCATGAAGGCGACGGCCTTCGCGCGGCCCGCGATGATCGCACGGAGGAAATCGCCGCGCTTGCCGGCCGCGGCCTGGGTCGTGACGCCGACGACGTTGCTCATCGGGGGGAAGAGCTCGCTGGCCGTCGCGATGACCCGGTATTTTTCGCGATACTTGGAGAGCAGCGGCTCCGTCGCCGGGGCCACGTCGATGGCGCCGAGGTCGAGCGCGACGAGGGCCTCGCCGAGCCCGCCGGTCATGACCAGCTCGACATCGGACGGCTTCAGGCCCGCCTTCTCCACGACCAGCATCGCGAGAGCCTGGCTGACGGATCGCGGGCTGGAATAGCCGAGCTTGCGGCCCTTGATGTCCGCGATCGTCTTGATGGGGGAATCGGTCTTCACCATCCAACCGAATTCGGAGACGGTCTGGACATTGTTGCTGATGATCTTCAAGGCCGCGCCCTGCCGGATCGCCGTCGCGACGGCGATGGGGCTCACCTCGGCATAGGCGATGTCCCCGGCCAGAAGGTTGCGCACGGTCGTGCCCCCGCCCTGCGAGGACAGGATTCCCGTGACCTTGCCTTCGAAGAAGCCCTTCTCCATCGCCACGGCGAAGGGCATGCCGCTGGCGGAGACGCCGTAGTTGCTGACGACGATCTCCTCGGCGCGCGCCGAGACCGCGCCGAGGGCGCATGCGGCCAGGGCCAGGGACAGGCATCGCCTGCGTAGTCTGCTCATGAAATGCATCTTTTCCTCCCAGAGTTTCTTGTTTGAAGGCTTGCCGGCCGGCGTCAGATCTGGTCCGACCAGTACTCCCAGATGCGGGCGATGACGGCTTCTGTCAGGTTGCTCCGGCTGGAAAGCTCGATCTCGCCGCTCGTCAGCGGCGACAGGGGCGCGATGCTTGCCGCCTGGAGCTGCAGCTCCGCGTTGAGCCGCAGGTGCACGGCGCGGAAAGTCAGCTCGCGGACCGAACGCCCGGCCACGGTGGCCCCGTGCCGGCGCATCGCGACCACCCAGTTGTCCGCCAGCGCCGCGGCGAGGGAGGTGGCCTGGTCCGGCGTGCGCACCAGCAGGTCCGTATCGCCGAATTCGTCGCGGCTGTCCCAGATGGGCACCCGCTGCCCGATCACCGCGCCGAGATGGCAGACCGGGACGATCTCGACGCCGGCGATGCAAAAGGCGACGACCGCGGGCGCGTGATTGTGACAGACGGACATGACATCCGGGCGCGCCTTGTAGATGGCGCTGTGGATCACCCGCTCGGCGTATAGTTTCGCGCCGGTATTGCGCACCGGGCGTCCCTCGAGATCGAGCTCGACCAGATCCGCCCTCTCCACCAGAGCCGGGCTGCGCGAGCGGGAGATGAAATAGCGTTCTGGGTCAAGCGGGTGGCGGGCGCTCACATGCCCGAATCCGTCCAGGACGCCTTCGCGCGCGAGAATCCGGTTGGCCGCGACCAGATCGTCCAGGACGTTTTCCACGTCCCCGTCGCGGCACGGCTCGTCCGCGCCAGCGTCAGAAGCGAGCGCTACGCTCATCTGCAACTTTCTCCTCCCCGAAGCCGATGGCGGCTCCGCATGGCCGGGCAGCGCCTGGGCGGGGCACAGATCGGCCGTGATCGTTCTTGTCGGCCCAATTTGCTCCCTCGCGAGAGGAGGCACAAAGGCTGTTTCCACCTGGCAGCCAGCGAAAAAACAGCTCGCCAGGGCCGCAGGTCATGTGGCATCGCTTCCCGGGCGCCGCATGCTCCACCAGTCCCGGCGCAACCTCTCAAAGGAAGGGCACCGATCGTGCGGTTCCGCCAACTCGAATGCTTCGAACGCGTGTGCGAGTTCGGGAGCATCACCCGGGCAGCAGCCTGTCTCAACGTCGCTCAGACCGCGCTGGGGCTCCAGATCCGGCAATTGGAGGACGAGATGGGGGTCCCCCTTCTGACCCGGACGAGCCGCGGCGTCCTTCCCACGGATGCCGGCAGGGTCTTCCTGGACTGGGTGCGGCGGACGCTCGACGGACGCCGGGACATAAAGGGCGCGCTCGCCGCGTTTCGCGACGACACGGCTCCCAGGACCGTGACGGTCGGCCTCACGCCGAGCCTTACCCTGCTCATGGGCGCGGACCTGGTTCAAGCGGTCGCGCGATCGCCGTTGAACGTGAGCCTCCGGCTCACCGAGGGCCTCAGCCACGTGATGGTGGCGAGTCTCCCCGCGGGCAAGATCGACCTGGCGTTCGCCTTCAAGCCCGAGACGGGCGGGTCCTATCGATGCTCGCCGCTATTGAGCGATTCCTTGTTCCTGGTGCGCGCCCCGTCCGACGACGGGCGCTCGGAAAGGACCGTATCGCTACGCGAAGCGCTGAGCGACCGCTTCGCGATGCCGGATCGCGAGGACGTCGTCCGCCGCATGGTCGAGGACAGCGCCTCCGCCGAAGGGCTGACCCTGGAGGTCGCTTACGAGGTGCATTCGCTCACCGCCATAAAGCAGCTGGTTTCGCGTGGCCTGGCCTCGGCCATCCTCCCGCTGGGAAGCGTCTACGACGACGTCGCCTCAGGGAGGCTGACGGCCTCACGCATCATGGACGCATCGCTCCAGAGGACCCTGTATGCGATCCGCGGCCACGATATCGACCCTACCGTAGACGCGCTCCTGGTCTCGACCTTCCTCTCCATTTACCGGGAAAATGCCGGCGCATGGGGGATGGGCGAGGTGTTGATGTTGGCCTAGGACCATCGGAGCTCGGTTTTCGCGCGGCGCTCCATCGGCCGGACGACCGCGGTCAGATCGTCGATCTCCACACCCTCGGATCTGGCGCGCCGGTATGCTTTCAGCGCGCTGCGGCAGGTGTCCACAAGCGCGCCGCCAGCCGCAGCCGGCTCGGCCAGGAACAGCTCCAGGTCCTTGATCACGACGTCCAGGCTCGCTCCGAAATCGAAGGAGCCGGACAGGACATGCGCCGGGAGCTTGCCCAGGGTCGCGCTGTTCTGGCCGCTTCCGTTGTTGATCACATCCAGCATCGCGTCGGCGGGCAATCCCGCCCTGGCGCCGACGACCATGGCCTCGCAGGCCGCCACGAGGTTGACGAGCGCGATCGCGTTGTTGACGAGCTTCAGCGTCTGGGCGCGCCCCGGCGCACCATCGACCGCGACGACCTTGCGGCTGTAGAGCGCGATCGCATCGCGGACCTGCGAGAGACATTCCGGCTCGCCCGAGACGATCGAGGTCAACTCGCCCGACCGCGCCTTCGGGGGACCTCCCGTCACCGGCGCATCGACCGTCTCGACGCCGTGGCGGCCCATCTCCGCGGCCAGCCCCGCGACGATGAGCGATCCGCTCGTCCCGAGATGGACATAGATCTTCCGCCGTCTGCCGTGCGCCAGCCCCGCCGGCCCCAGCAGCGCATCCCGATGGTGACGCTCGGCGGCCAGGCATGCGAAGACGATGTCGGCACCGTCACCCACCGCCCTCGGCGACGGCGCCGGCCGGATATCGGACGGCAAGCCGTCGAACCGCGCGGGATCTGGATCGAAAGCCAGGACTGGCCCCACCGCTGCCAGCCTCCTCGCGATGGGCGCGCCTAACGACCCCAGTCCGAGAAAGCCGATCGCCGGAGCCTGGTCGGAGCGCGCCATTTCAACCACCTCGAAGTTACCCGGTGCTGTTCACATCCGGTGCCTGAAAGCTTCAAGAATTTTTTTTTGCTTGCTGCGAGCGATGGATTGACGCCCGGCCTATCCTCTCCGACCTCCGCCATATCGCGTCCGACGCAACATCGGCCTCAGCGAGATCGATGGGATTGTTCAGGGACGAAGGCGGCATGTCTCCTTCCCGCAGGATGTGACGGCGTGTACAGATTTGGTTGCCTGCAGGGAGCTTAAAGGCCCTCGTCGGCTAAGTGTTTGATCCCGGTATTTGATGGTGCAGTCTTTTCGCAGAGCTGGAAGGATGCTCCTGGCCGCCAGCTGCCCTGGGGCGGCGTCGGCGACGTCAGAACGCTTCCGGGCACAGCCCGGCCAGCAACGAGCGCAACTCTGGCTTTTGCTCGAGGCCAAATCCCGGAGCATCGGTCGCGCGAACCTCGCCTCCGCCAAGCATACAGGCGGAAGGATATCCCCCGAAAGGCTGGAAGACGCCCGGATAGCACTCGCAGCCGCCGAGCCCGAGGCCGAGCACGATATGCAGGTTGATGAGATGCCCGCCATGGGGCACCGCTTGGCTTCGGCGGAAGCCATGTCGTTCCATCAGTGCGATCATGCGGGCATATTCGCCGAGACCGTAGCTCAACCCCGCATCCATCTGGAATAGATCCCGGCCGGGGCGCATTCCGCCGAAGAGCAGCAGGTTCTTCGCATCGGCGGCCGAGAACAGGTTCTCGCCGGTCGCGATCGCCCCGTCATAGCGCTCGGCGATGCGGCGGTTCAGGTCGAAGTCGAGCGGATCGCCGATTTCCTCGTACCAACGCAATCCGTAGGAGCTGATCGCCTGCGCATAGGCGAGCGCGGCATCGAGGTCGAAACGGCCGTTGGCATCGACCGCGAGCGCCCCGCCCTCGCCCGCCACCGTCAGGGCGGCCTCGATGCGGGCGACGTCCTCCGCGAGGGAAGCCCCGCCGATCTTCATCTTGAACGCCGTGAATCCGAGATCGCGATAGCCCGACAGTTCGTCGCGCAGCCGGCCTGCGCTATCGCCGGGGTAGTAATAGCCACCGGCGGCATAGGCGCTCGTGCTCGCAGCCGGTCCTGCCCGCCCGAAGGCCCGCGCGATCGCGACGCAGGCCGGCTCGTCGGCGAGCTTGGCGTTGAGATCCCAGATGGCCAGCTCGACCGCCGCGACCGCGCCGGCCCGGTCGCCATGGCCGCCGGGCTTCTCGTTGCGCATCGCGACCTTGACGACCTCGGCGGGATCGAAACGGCCGCCCGTCTCCTCGATCAGCATAGCGGGCTCCGCCGCCATCAATCGTGGCACGATGCGCTCGCGCAGGATTCCACCCTGCGAGAAGCGGCCGATCGAGTTGAAGGCGAAGCCGGCGACCGGCCGCCCGTTGCGGACCACGTCCGAGACGACGGCGACGAGCGAGACGTCGTGCTCCGCGAAGCTGACCACGGCGTTGGCGGCATCGCCTTGCAGGCGCACGGCGATGTCGCGGATGGCGGTGATGCGCATGCTGCTGCTTCAGCCGATGCGTCCTGCGGTGCCTCTCGGCCTCACTGCCCGGTGACACCGGCCTTCTTGATGACCGGTCCCCACTTGTCGAGCTCGGCCTGGAGATGCCTGCGCAGCGCGTCCGGCGTCGCACGCTCCGCCGAGACGGCTTCCGCACCGAGCTTGCCGAAGCTGTCGCGGACGCTCTTGTCCTTCAGGGCGGCGTCCAGCGTAGCGACCAGCTTGTCGATCACGGGTCTCGGCGTGCCCTTCGGCGCGAACAGCCCGTACCAGATCGAGAGGTCGAAGCCGGGCAGCCCCGCCTTGTCGGCGGTCGGCAGCTTCGGCAGCGCCTTGGCCGGCTCCTTGCCGGTGACGGCATAGGCCTTGATCGTGCCGGCCTCGACATTGGGGACGACGTTGACGATCTGGTCGCAGATGAAGTCGACCTGCTCGCCGATCAGATCGTTCATCGCCGGCCCGCTGCCGCGATAGGCCACCTGCGTCAGCTTGACGCCTGCCGCATCGGCGAAGAGCAGGCCGCACAGATGCGAGGCCGAGCCGACGCCGGCATGCGCGTAGGTCGTCTTGTCGGCGTTCTGCTTCACATAGGCGATGAGCTCGGCGAAGCTCTGGGGAGCGAGTTGCTTCCGCGCGACGAAGACCGAGGGCAGCTCGGCGACGAGGCCGATCGGCTCGAAATCCTTCATCACGTCGTATTTCAGGTTCGGGTAGAGGAACGGATTGGTCGCCTGGCTGACATGGATCAGCAGCAGCATATGCCCGTCCGGAGGCGCCGAAGCGACCCGCGCGCTGCCGATCGTGCCGCCCGCGCCGGCGATGTTCTCCACGACGACTTGCTGCTTGAGGGGGCCGCTCATCGCCTGCGCCAGGATGCGCGTCAGCGTGTCGCCGGGCCCGCCCGCGGCGTAGGGCATCACCATCGAGATCGGCTTGCTCGGGAAATCCTGCGCCAAGAGGGGCGGCGAGGCGGCGAGGACAAGGCCGGCGGCCAGACTGAGGATTGCAGCTTTCATGGTCGTTCTTCCCTGTGAGATGTCGATTGGCGGGACGCTCTTGCGGCGCCTTGCGATGCGGTCGGTTCGAAGAACTCAGGCCGCGGACCGTGCGGCGGCGGATGATTTCCCGAGCACCCGGTCGATCATCTCCCCGGCGAGGCCGAGATAGTTCGCCGGGTCGCAGCAGCGCTCGATCTCTTCGCGGCTGCCGAGCGCCTCCACCACTTCCGGTATGCCGGCGAGGATGTCGGCGAGGCGCCCGCCATGCTCGATCGCCTGCCGGCAGGCGCCGTAGACGACGTCATGCGCATGCTGGCGGCCGAGCCTGGGCGCCGCCGCCATCATCACCGCTTCGGCCACGATCAGCCCGCCGGTGAGGTCGAGATTGGCGCGCATGCGCTGCTCGTGGACGACGAGCCCGCCGAGCATGAAGTTCGCATTGGCGAGCGCGGAAGCCGTCAGCAGGAAGCTTTCCGGCAGGGCGATCCATTCCAGGTGCCAGGGCCCGGTCGCTCGCTCGAAATCATGGATCATGCCGTCAAGCATGGTCGCGACGTGCTGGCGCACGGCCTTGGCTGCCGCGAGGATGAGTTCGCTGGAGATCGGATTGCGCTTCTGCGGCATGGTCGAGGAGGCGCCGCGCCCCGGCACGAAGGGCTCGGAGACCTCGCCGAACTCCGTTGCCATCATCAGCATGACGTCGGTGGCGATCTTGGCGAGCGAGCCGGTGATCAGGCCGAGCAGCGAGACCGCCTCGGCGAGGCCGTCACGCGCGACATGCCAGGTGATCGCGGGCTGGCCGAGCCCGAGCTCCTCGCAGAACAGGCGCTGCATCTCGAGCCCACCCGCACCGACCGAGGCAAGCGTCCCGGCCGCGCCCGAGAATTCGCCGACCAGTACGCGCGGCCTGAGCTGCCGAAGGCGCTCCTGGTGCCGCTCGATGCCGGAGAGCCAGATCGCCGCCTTGTAGCCGAAGGTGATCGGCAGGGCCTGCTGCAGATGCGTGCGCCCCGCCATCGGAGTGTCGCGGTACTTGGCCGCGAGACCGGCCAGATTCGTCGCGAGCGTGGCCAGATCGCGCTCGACGAGATCGAGGGCTGCGCGCAGCTGCAGCACGTTCGCCGTATCCATGATGTCCTGGGTGGTCGCGCCCCAATGGACGAAGCCCCCGGCCTCGCCGGCTGCCTCGGAAAGCTGGTGCACCAGCGGCAGGATCGGATAGCCGACGATCTCGGTTTCGCGCCGCAGCCGGTCGAAATCCACGACGAGATTGCGCCCGGCTTCGTCGATCGCGGTGGCGGCACGGGCGGGAATGGCACCGCAACGGGCCTGGGCGCGGGCGAGCGCGCGCTCGGCTTCGATATAGCGGGCGACCAGGGCGTCGTCCGCGAAGACGGCCCGCATCTCGGCCGTGCCGAACATGTCGCGGAACAGCCGCGAGTCGAAAACGGTGCTGGTCACGAGCTTTCCCGAGCTTATTTGTCCGTACATTTATACATGTACGGACAAATCTGCGCTGTCAATAGGCTGCGCCTGGTTCCGGGACCACTCGGGATCGTAGAAGTTGGCTTGGGGGTCAGCCGCCCTCGGCATCGCGCCGACGCAGCCGCATTTCGTAGCTGAAGCGGTCGCCGGGATGGAGGCTGAACGTCGTGATGAAGGCGACGCCATTGGCGTCGACGTAGCGCCGCGTGATTTCGAGGGCGTGATCGCCGACGGCGGCCACCAGAGCGGCTGCGGCCACTTCGGTCAAACCGGCGGCACGGATGGTCTGCCTGATCTCGCTGACCCGCCGCCCGCGCCGCTCCTCGATCAAAGCGGCAAGCGCGTGGCGATAGCCGGGCAGTTCCTCGCGGATGAGAGCGGCATATTCATTGTCGATGTAGACGTCCGTCCAGCAGATCGGAGCCGCCGTCTCGTCGTCGGTGCTGACGCGGATGGTCGAGATGTGGAGCCAGCGCCCTCCGGGGCGCGATTGCAGCCGTCCGGCCAGTTGATCGTCCGCGACGATGTCGTTGATCTCCAGGACCCGTCGCTCGGTCGCATCAGCGTACTGCAAGAGGTCGTCGAAGGTGCCGAGAGACTGATTGTAGCCGGCGCCGGCGGAAGGCGGGCGTCGAGCCTCCACCCGCGTCCCTGCCCCCCTGCGCCGGCTGATGATGCCGAGCTGCTGTAATTGCAGCAGCGCCGCCCGCACAGTGGACCGGCTGACCTTGTGCAGCTCGGCCAGTTCGGGCTCCGGCGGCAACAGGTCGCCGACGGGATATTCGCCCTTGGCAATCTGATCCAGGAGCGTGGTGGCCAGCAACAGATAGCGCGGGCTCAAATCGAAGGTTCCGTTCTCTTTGCGGTGCGATCAATCGATCCCGTTTCGTGCAAAATCGCGGCAAATGCCAGCCGTGTTTTCCGGGAAGCGTTCGCGGGTAGAGAGAGACAGACGCCGAGGGAAACCAGTATCGCCGGCTCAAGACTTAGCGCGACGACGGTCAGACGCGTCCGACTTCGGCGCTTCGCGATGTGCTGGGGATTTCCGAGCCGCAAGGGAGCTTCACGTCGACGGCTCCGGCATTTCCTCGCAAATTTAACACTGGCGTCATTTTTGCCGAGCGCTTCCTGAGATGCGACAGCGGCGGACCCGCATTACGGCATCCGCTCCCAAGCCGCGCCGTCGCGCCGTGATTGATGAGCAAACCTCATAGACCTTATCTAATCAGACAATCTAATCACGGCTGAATTCCACGATAGCATGTGATGTCGCGAGCGAAGCCGTAAGACGACGCCGAACTTCCCCATTGCTTCCCTGTACCGATCAGCCACGAATTGATCGGTGACGGCATCGATCGAAAACTCGCAGTGGGCTTCGCCAGGAGAAGGTCGTATGAAGATAATCGCCGCAACACTTTTTCTCGCCGCAACGGCCGTCCCTTCATTCGCGCAGAATGCAGACGGAAGCCAGAATGCGCCATCGAGGACGCCTCTCCTGACCGACAGCAATTTCGAGGCCGTGTCGCCGGCGCTCGACCGCTATATTCGAGAAGCGATCCTCGGCGATCTGTGGCAGCGGCCGCAGCTGTCGCCGCGAGACCGCAGCGTCGTGACACTGGCGGTTCTGATCTCCCGCAACCAAACCGTCGAGTTGCCGTTCCATCTTCGCCGGGCCTTAGACAATGGCGTGAAGCCCCGCGAGATCTCCGAGATCATCACGCATCTCGCCTTCTATTCCGGCCTCGGAAACGCCACTTCCGTCATCCTTCTGGCGAAGGAGGCCTTCACGGAGCGCGGCATCGGCGCTGAGCAGCTTCCGGCGGCATCGCCGCAACTCCTGCCGATCGACCAGGCGGCCGAAGCGCAACGTGCCGCGGGCGTCGAGCGAAATGTCGGTCCCGTGTCGCCTGGCCTCGTGCAGTTCACCGGCGACCTCCTCTTCAAGAATCTCTGGCTGCGCCCCGATCTCGCACCGCGAGACCGCAGCCTGATCACGGTGGCAAGCCTCATCTCCAACGGGCATGTCGGCCAGATCTCGTTCCACCTCAACAAAGCCATGGACAACGGATTGACTCGCGAACAGGTAGGCGAAGTCATCGCGCATGTCGCCTTCTATGCCGGCTGGCCGAATGCTTTCTCGGCGGTTCCGGTCGTGGCCGAGGTCTTCAAGGGCCGCCCGGGCTGAGCCGGCAGCGCGATCCAGACATGCCCGGGCGACCGCCCGTGCGAGCGGCGTCGTGGTATTCTGCGATTGGCTCCTAGCCGCGTCGGGTGCGCAAGGCGTCGACCAACAACGAGAAGGCCGGCGAGGACTGGCGCCGACTTGGATAGTAGATCTGATATCCGTCCCAGGCAGGACACCAGTCCTCGAGGACACGCACGAGCTGGCCGCTTGCGATATGGGACTCGGCGATGTCTTCCGGCATATGGGCGATGCCGAGGCCGTCCACGCATGCCCTCAGAACCTGAAAGATGCTGTTGAAGATCACCCGACCCTCGACGCGAACCCGCAATTCCCGCCCGTTCTTCTCGAATTCCCAAGCATAGATCCCGCCATGCGTCGGCAGGCGCAGGGCGATGCAGGAATGCTGGGTGAGGTCCTGGGGAACCTTCGGCCTAGGGTAGCGCTCGAAATAGGAAGGCGCCGCGACGACCGCGAAACGGACATCGGGGCCAATCCGCACCGAGATCATGTCCTTGGCCACCTGTTCGCCGAGCCGGACGCCTGCATCGAAACGTTCGGCGACGATGTCGGTCAGGCCATAGTCGATGACGAGTTCCACCTTGATGTCGGGGTAATCGAGCAGGAACGTCTTCAGCTTCGGCCAAAGGATCGTCTCGATCGCATAATCGGTGGCCGTGATCCGGATCGTACCGGTCGGTTTCTCGCGTAGTTCGCTCAGCGCCTCGATCTCCGCTTCGATCTCTTCGAAGCGCGGCCCCAGGGTTTGAAGGAGCCGCTCCCCGGCTTCCGTCGGCGAGACGCTGCGCGTCGTGCGGGTCAGCAGACGAATGCCGAGCCTGGCTTCCAGATGCCGGATCGTATGGCTGAGCGCCGATTGGGAGACGCCGACCTTGGCCGCGGCTCTGGTGAAACTGCGTTCTCGCGCGACCGCCAGGAAGGCAAGGAAATCATTGACGTTGATACGCGACAAATCATGAGTCCTCCTCATATGAGGAGGCATGATTAAGTGCAGACTGGCAAGGTGCGAGCCATTCACGCTTCGCTGAAGCGATCATGTAACGGACCGCGATTGATGAGAACCTTTCATAGGCCCTTGCACGGCTGACCGGGTAGTTCACCGGAAAACCTGCGCCCAGAATGCCTGTAACGCGTGGAGTGTCCGGGAGACGGAGCTCTTCGCGAGCATCTCGCCCCGCCCGAAAGTGAGACATTCCTGATGGACGCCGTCAAACATGGAGCTCTGGCCATAAGCAGTGCGGCCGTTTCGTTCAGCGCCCTGGCGATCGTCGGGGCCCTCAGCGCCCTTGCCGCAAACGAGCGCGTGGCCTTCCCGCAAGATTATGCGGCCGGTGTCCATTACACGACCGTCAACCGGGGCAGTGTGCGCGAGGAAATATTCACGAGCCGGGAGGCGATCGAGGCCGCCAGGAACGGCATGCCTCTGCCCGACGGCACCGTCATCGCCATGGAGGACTATCGCGGCGGCAAGCTCTACCGCTATGTCGTCATGGAGAAGCGCGCCGGCTGGGGCGAGGCCTATCCGGCCAATGTCCGGGCTGGCGACTGGGAGTTTCGCGAGTTCCGGCCCGACCGGACGCCGAACCGCGACGAGGACGGCTCGCGCTGCATGAGCTGCCATCGTCCACAGGCGAGCAAGGACTTCGTATTCACCTACGATCGGATGCAGGCGGCGCGCTGATGGCGGACGGTGTCGAATGGCCACGCCGGCTTGGCTTCGTCGCGGCGGCAACTTCGCTCGTGGCGGCCTTCGCGGCATCGGCCGCTCCGATCCCGCTCTACGGCCTCTATCGCGCATCGGCGGGGCTCACCTATGGCGATCTGTCGCTGACAGCGGTCGCGTACTTTGCCGGCGCGGTGATGGCACTTCTCGTCTTCGGACGGCTGTCGAACCATCTCGGTCGTCGTCCCGTCGTCCTTCTCTCGCTCGGCTTCGCGGCGGTCGCATCCCTGATCCTTCTCGATGTCTCCATCGCAACCCCATTGGTCGTCGGAAGGGTGCTGCTGGGCCTTGCTTGTGGTCTCGCATCCAGCGCCACGGCAGCCTTCGTCGTCGACAATGCGCCCGCAAATCCGCCCTGGCTCGCGGCCGCGGTGTCGAGCAGCGCGCCGATGGTCGGGCTGACGTTGGGCGCACTCGGCTCGGGCGCTCTGGCTGAATTCGGCACGGCACCGCGGACGCTCCCTTACCTGTTCGTCATCGCCGCTCTGCTCGCCAGCGCCTGCCTGGTCGTCGCAAGCCCCGAGACGGGCTCGCTCCGTCCCGGCGTCCTGGCATCCCTGCGGCCGACCATCGGACTTCCGCGCGCAAGCCGTCGGCTGTTCCCGGTCGCAAGCTGCACCTTCGTCGCCACTTGGGCATTCGGAGGCTTCTATCAGGCGTTCGGCCCGTCGATCGCAAGCGACCAGCTCGGCTCGACGAAGCGTTGATCTCGGCGGCCGTCTTCTCGTCCCTGATGGCTCCGAGCGCGATCGGCGGGCCGCTGGCCGGACGGCTGACGCCCGCCGGCGCGCAACGGGCAGGCATGGTCGCTTTCACCATGGCGATCGTCGGCGTGCTGCTCTCGCTGCGCGCAGCAGCCGTCGTTCCCTTCCTCGCGGCGAGCGCTCTCGCCGGCGGGGCACAGGGCGCGACGCTGACCGGCAGCATCCGCGCCCTGCTTGCTGAGGCAAAGCCGGGCGAACGAGCGGGAGCCTTCGCCGTCATCTTCGCGACCTCCTACAGCGGAGCGGCGATCCCATCCTTCCTTGCCGGTCAGTTTTCGTGCGTGGCCAGCCTGCTGGAGATCGCCGGCGGCTACGGCGTCCTCGCCGTCCTGGCGACCATCGTCACGCTGATTGCCGCGCGCAATCCTGGCCGTGCAGAAGACGAGCGGGGCGACACCTGAAGCATGGTCGGTGGATGGATTTATGAGAACTCCTCATGGGCCTTTGCGAATTGCCCCGCCTAATGGTGCTCCGGCTCCTCGTTATATTGTGATCAGCTCAATGACGAAGGTGGCGGGAACGCGCGAGCGCTCGTGCCGGGAGTGGTGATCATGGATATCAAGAGAGTTGGCTCCCAGCCGTCCGGCAAGGGTCCGGATGCCTGGTTCACGGGGATCGTGCGCGTCGATCCCCTGTTCCAGGTGAACAGCCCTGCGCGTGCGGCCGGGGCGAGCGTGACGTTCGAGCCGGGAGCGCGCACGGCATGGCACACCCATCCGCTCGGACAGACCCTCATCGTGACGGCGGGGCTTGGCCGCGTGCAGCGCGAGGGCGGTCCGATCGAGGAGATCCGCCCGGGCGACGTCGTCTGGTTCCCGCCTGGAGAAAAACACTGGCACGGGGCGTCGCCGACCGTCGCCATGACGCATATCGCCATCGAGGAGCAACTCGACGGGAAGATGGTCGACTGGCTGGAGAAGGTGACGGACGCCGAATATGGCGCTTGAGGGAAGGGACGGCGGCGGCCGTTCGTATCGCGGCGGCAATGGCCTGCAATCCACGGCCTTGATCGTCGCCGCCTGCCTGACGTTGAACTCCGCTGTGGCAGAAACCCGCAGCCCGATATCCGCTACGCGGACGGTCGCTCAGGTGGGAGGCAAATGGATGACGGCGATGAAAATACGGATGACCGTCAACGGAAAGGTCGCGACCGCGACGCTGGACGACACGCCCGCCGCCCGCGACTTCGCGTCCTTGCTACCGCTGTCCCTCACCCTGACCGATTATGCCTCGACCGAGAAGGTCAGCAGCCTCCCACGACGCCTGTCGCAAGAGGATGCGCCGGCCGGCCACGATCCTGCGGCCGGCGACATCACCTACTACGCGCCATGGGGAAACCTTGCGATCTTCTATCGCGATTTCGGCTATTCGCCCAGCCTGATCAGGCTCGGAACCATCGATAGCGGAATCGAGGCGCTGCACCAGTCCGGCTCTCTCCAGACGACGATCGAGGTCGTCGCACCGCGGAGAGGCCGCTGATGACATGGGTGAAGGACGACATCGAGAAGATCGCCACGACGGATGACCTGCACATCGCGCCGTTCCGCGAGGATGGCAGGACCCATGGCACGCCGACCTGGATCTGGTCGGTCGTGGTGGACGGCGGGCTCTATGTGCGCGCCTATAATGGCCGGAATTCGCGCTGGTACAAGGCGGCGGTGAAGCAAAGGGCCGGCCGGATCGCCGCCGCCGGCATGACCAGGGATGTCGCCTTCGAGCCCGTCGACGGACCGATCGGCGGGCGCATCGACGACGCCTACAGGGCCAAATATGCCGGCAGCTCGTATCTCGGTTCGATGGTCTCGGAGCGCGCCCGCGCGGCCACCATAAGGATCATGCCGCGCGGGGACATTGAAAAGGACTGAACATGGCACAGGGTATCGAAAACAAGATCGTCGTCATCACCGGCGCCAGCAGCGGGCTGGGAGCCGAGACCGCCCGCCATCTGAAGAAAGGTGGAGCGAAGGTCGTGCTCGGCGCGCGTCGCCTCGACCGGCTCAAGGGACTCGCCAGCGAATTGGGCCTCGACGCGAAGGCGGTTCTCAAGACCGACGTTACGGATCGCGATCAGGTCAAGGCGCTCGTCGATCGCGCCATCGAGCTGCATGGCCGCATCGACGTGATCCTCAACAATGCCGGCCTGATGCCGAGCTCGATGCTTGACAAGCTTAAGATTGACGAATGGGACCAGATGGTCGACGTCAACATCAAAGGCGTGCTCTACGGCATTGCCGCGGTTCTGCCCCACATGCAGAAGCAGAAGTCCGGCCAGATCATCAACGTCTCGTCGGTGGCCGGCCACAAGGTCGGCCCGGGCGGCTCGGTCTACGCCGGCACGAAATGGGCGGTGCGGGCGATCTCGGAGGGACTGCGCCAGGAGGTCAAGCCCTGGAACATCCGCACCACGATCGTCTCCCCCGGCGCGGTCGCGACGGAGCTGACGGAGACGATCACCGACCAGGATGTCGCAGCCGGCATGAAGCAGGTCTATGAGGAGGCGATCCCGGCGAGTTCCTTCGCCCGTGTCGTGGCCTTCGCCATCAGCCAGCCCGACGACGTGGATATCAACGAAATCCTCTTCCGCCCCACCAGCCAGCTCTACTGAGCAGCGCTCGTTTCGGCGCGGAATAGCCTGTGCGGCTTGCCCATCGCAGGCGGCGTCGGCACGGATATCTTCGTAGGAGAGATCGCGTATGAAGACTCGGCTTCTGGCGGCGGCCGTGTCGCTTCTGACGATCGGCGGCTCCGCTCCCGCGCCCCTATGGGCTCAGGACGCCACGCCGATCCGCGATCGCGGCCAGCGGGGCTGGACGCACAGCGTCGTGGCCGACGAGCTGGACTATCCGTGGGACATTGTGCGCGACGGGGACCAGCTGATCCTGACCGAAAAGGCGGGCTCGATCGTCATGCTGGGAGCCGGCGGGCCGAGGCGTTTCAGGCTCGATACCTCCGTGGCGCTGCGCAACGATGGCGGCGCCGGGCTTCTCGGCATTGCGCTCGCTCCGGATTTTGCCGGAACGGGCCGCGCCTTCCTCTACTATTCCTATGCGAACGGCACGGCGCCCCTAAACCGGGTCATCGCGGCGCACTTCGATGGCAATGCTTGGCGCGAAACCGGCGTGCTCGTCGACGCCATCCCCGGTCATCGTCTCTACAACGGCGGGCGTATCGCGATCGGACCGGATGGGTACCTTTATGTGACGACGGGCTGGACGGAGAACCGCGCGCGGCCGCAGGATCTGTCCAGCCTCGCGGGCAAGGTTCTGCGGCTCGCCCTCGACGGAACGGCCCCTGCCGACAATCCCTTCGGCAGCTCGCTCGTCTACTCCTATGGCCATCGCAATCCGCAAGGGCTCGCCTGGAACGAAGCCGGAGAACTCTTCGTCGCCGAGCACGGCCAATCGGGCCTCGACGAGATCAACATCGTTCGCGCCGGCGGCAATTACGGCTGGCCGGCGATTTCCGGAGACGAGACCCGCGAGGGCATGGAGCCGCCCTTCCTGCATTCCGGCAGCGCCACATGGGCGCCCGCCGGCATCGCCTTTGCTGGCGGGGAACTGCTGCTGACGGCTCTTCAAGGTCGCGGGCTCTATGTGCTCGATCGTGCGGGCAGACGGCTGTCGCCAGTCTTCGACACCGGAGAGCGCTACCGCCACGTGCTTCCCGTTGACGGCGACCTCTATGTGATCACCACCAACCGCTCGCCGCGGGGGCAAGGACCGTCGAAGGACAGGCTGCTCAGGCTGTCCCGGCCTCGTGAGAGGCGACATGCCGCCAGCGATCCGGCAAGTCCTTCACGATGGCCGTCAGGTCGAGATGGCCCGCGGCCGAGCGGAACGTCACCTCTGTCGCGGACTGCATTGATGAAAAGACCTCATAGGTTCATGCGGGATTCCCTATCTAATCTCACGGAGTTCTCGATGATAGTTGTTTCATAAATATTCTCCGGAGATTCGAAAATTAGTGTCACGCTTGGGGTAAATAGATCTATTCCAGAAAGAATATAGTTATTTACCTTCGATAATTTCCAACTTGTTGAATTTATTTTAATTGAGTTGGGCCGACAGTAATTCATTCGCTGCCGGCAAAGAAGAGACGCTTCACGCTTTCCGTGATTTTGAAAGGAAACACGATGAAGGACAGCATCGCCGCGGCCATCGCATCTCTTGTGCTCCTGAGCGGCGTATCCGCCCATGCCCAGAGCATCCGGATCACGCCGAACGGCTCGACACCCTCGGCTATCGGGGCGCCCGCGAATTTTTCGGGCCATGTCGTCGTCGATCCGCTCTTTCCGGCGACCGACGAGACGCGCGCGACGACCTGTCAAACGGCCTGCAAAGTTGCCCCCCGATCGGCGTCCAATTTTGACCCCTT
>NZ_CAMFKW010000036.1 GCF_945957345.1 uncultured Allobosea sp.
GGCCGAAATTCAGCACGGTGATGTGCTGGGCGACCTCGCTGACCAGCGTCATGTCATGGTCGATGATCAGGATGGTCAGGCCGCGCGCCGAGATGCGCTTGAGCAGGTTGCGCAGCTCGACCTTCTCCGAGGAGTTCAGGCCCGCTCCGGGTTCGTCGAGCAGGAGCAGCGCCGGGTCTCCCGCGAGCGCGCGCGCAATCTCGACCGCCCGCTGGTGGCCATAGGAGAAGTTGGCCACGACCTCGTCGGCCCGATCCTCCAGATCGACGAAGGCGAGCGCCGCCCGCGCCCGCGCCAGCAGTGCGGCGGGGTCGTTGTCGACCGCGCTGCCCGGTCGCTCGGCACCGACCATGACGTTCTCCAGCGCCGTCATCGAGCGCCAGAGCCGGATGTTCTGGAAGGTGCGGCCGAGCCCGGCCTTGGTGCGGGCATGCGGCGGCAGGTCGGTCACGTCCTGCCCGTTGAGCTTGATGCTGCCGGCGGTCGCCCGGTAGAGGCCGGAGAGGACGTTGAGCGTCGTGGTCTTGCCGGAGCCGTTCGGGCCGATCAGCGCATGCACGCCGCCGCGTTTGATGGTGAGATCGACCTCGTCGACCGCCTTCAGCCCGCCGAAATGCTTCGACAGGCCGCGCACCTCCATCACGGTCTCGGTGCCCTCGCCGCCGCCGGACAAGGCGAGCGTCGCAGCCGTGCGACTGGGCATCACGGCGCGCTTGAAGCGATCCAACTGCCCGCGCAGATAGCCCCAGATCCCGTCCGGCATGAACAGCACGATCAAGATCACCGCCGCGCCGTAGATGGCGAGATAGAGGCCGGGGATGCTCTTCAGGAAGCGCAGCCATTCCGGGATCAGGATCAGCAGCCCCGTGCCGATGACGGCGCCGATCGGCGAGGCGACGCCGCCGAGAAGCACCATGGTCAGGAAGACCACCGATTCCGCGAAGGAGAACTGATCCGGGCTGACATAGGCGAAGCCGCCGGCGAAGAGGCCGCCGCCGATGCCGCCGAGGATGGCGGAGAGCGCGAAGGCGGTGACCTTGGTCCGGTAGACGTCGATGCCGGCGACACCGGCGGCCAGTTCGTTGTCCCGCACGGCCCGCATCGCGCGGCCGAGCCGGGTGTCGCGAAGCCGCCAGACCAGAAAGCCGAGGCCGGCGAGCATGGCGATGCAGAAGGCGAGATAGCTGGACCCGTCGGCGAGGAAGCCTGGGCGGGGAATGGCGCGCACGCCGTCCGGCCCCTTGGTGACCGGGATCCAGTTGATCAGTACGAGCGTGACGATCTGCTGGAAGGAGATCGTGACCATGGCGAGATAATGCCCGCCGAGCCGGAGCGTCGAGGCGCCGAGCAGCGCGCCGAATCCCGCCGCCATGCCGGTGCCGATCAGCAGGCAGACCCAGAAGTTCAGGCCGTATTCGGTCTGGCCGATGCCGACCGCATAGGCTCCGAGCCCGAAGAAGGCGGCCTGCGCGAGATTGATCTGGCCGCACAGGCCGAGAACGATCGTCAGGCCGAGGACGGCGATGGCATAGGTCGTCGCCTGCAACGAGATGTTGAGGATGTAGCCAGTCTTCGGCACGGCGATGGCGAGCACCATCGCGGCCAGCACGAGCAGGACGAAGGCCGGGACGCCCCAGCGCAGGCGCGGCCTGACATCCCCGGCAGCGGCGGAGGTTTCGGTCGTGCTCATGCTTTTTCCGCCACGCGCTCGCCGAAGATGCCCTGCGGCCGGAAGATCAGGAAGGCGATCAGCACCAGGAAGGCGAAACCGTCCTTGTAGGGCACCGAGATATAGGCCGCACCGAAGGTCTCGATGACGCCAAGGGCGAGCCCGCCGATGATCGCGCCCGTGACGTCGCCGAAGCCGCCGATGATCGTTGCGGCGAAGGCCTTCAGGGCGATGGTGGCGCCCATGCCGATCGAGACGAAGAGCACCGGCGCGACGAGAATGCCCGCGATGCCGCCGATCACCGCCGAATAGATGAAGGTGATCATGATCATCACCGCGACGGGGATGCCGAGCAGCGAGGCCATCTCCTTGTCCTGCGAGGTCGCCTGCAGCTTCTTGCCGAGCAGGGTGTGCTCGAAGAACCAGTATTGCAGCACGACCAGCAGCGCCGTGACCACGATGATCAGGACGTATTGGTTGTCGAGATAGACCGGGCCGAGCATGAAGCCGGGCGTGTCGAACCAGCCGGAGAGCACCTCGGGCTCCGGCCCGTGGATCGCCAGCGTGGTGTTGGCCATGAAGATCGAGGCGCCGATCGTCGAGATGATGACCGGCAAATAGGTGCGATGCCGCAGCGGGTAGTAGACCGCCAGATTGAAGACCGCGCCCAGGCAGGCCATGCAGACCAGGGCCAGGACGAAGGCCATCCAGTAGGGCAGGCCGATCTTGAGGGAGAAGACCACCATTAGGAAGGCCGCCACCATCGAGAACTCGCCCTGGGCGAAGTTCACGACATTGGTGGCGCGGAAGATCAGGACGAAGCCCAGCGCGACCAGCGCATAGACCGAGCCGATGCCGATTCCCGTGAAAAGAAGCTGAAGGACGAGATCCATCTATCTACCGCGCTTGGTGGGGCCGATCGGTCCTCCGCAGCGAACGGCCAAGGCCGCTTGCTGCGGAAGGCGTGGTACGGGATGCGCAGGGCGCTTCGGCGGGCCCCGGCCCCGGCTTCAGAGAACCGGAGCCGGGGCCGACGGGTCAGCCGAGATTCGGCGTGAAGTCGATCCGCTTGTCGAACTTGATGTCGCCCTTGTCGTTCTTGACGATGTTGTAGCCGTGCAGGCCGTCGCCGTTCTTGTCGAAATTGTATTCGCCCTCGGCGCCCTTGTGGCCGCGGATGGCGAGCATGGCCTGGCGCACCTTCTCCGGCTCGGTGGAGCCTGCCTTGTTCATGGCCATGGCGAGGCAGGTCACGGCGTCGAAGGTCCAGGACGACTGGTTGTCCGGCGCGACCTTGCGGACGTCGCGATAGGCCTTGCCGAAGGCCTTCGAGGCCTCGCTCGAATCCTCGGCGTAATCGGCGACGCCATAGGTGTTGTAGAGCGCGGGCCCCGCAAGCTTCAGCGCCGAGATGTTGACGATCGAGGGCGACCCGACCCAGGGGATGTTGACGCCGAGCTGGCGCAACTGCCGGGCGAAGATGCCGAGATCAGTCTCGAAGGTGAAATAGGTGCCGAGGATATCGGCGCCGGACTGGCGCACCGCCAGCACGACGGGCGTGAAGTCCTGGCTCTGGTTGGCATAGCCCTGATCGAGGGCGAGCGTTGCGCCGTTATCGGGCAGGGCGTCGGCCAGCGCCTTGCCGCCGGCCGTGCCGAAGGCGTCGGTCGAATGGACGATGGCCCATTTCTTCTTGCCTAGCTCCTTGGCGCCGAACTGCGCGATCACCTTGCCCGAATAGGAATCGTTCGGGCGGAAGCGGAAAAGCCAGGGATTGCCGAGCTTCGTGAGGTTGGGGTCCGTGCCGCCGAAACCGACGGGCTTGCCGACCTTGAGCATGTCGGGCGCCATCGCATGCATCTGCGTCGAGCGGATGGAGCCGAGGAAGGCGACGATATCCGGCTGGCTCGCGAGCTTGGAGAAGGCCAGCACCGCGCCGGGATTGGTGGTCTGGTCGTCCTCGAAGATCAGCTCGAGCGGCTTGCCGAGCACGCCGCCGGCTTTGTTGACGGCTTCCAGCGCGATCTTGGCGCCGGTCTGGGCGAAGGAGCCGGATTCGGCGGCGGCGCCCGTCATAGGCACGACCATGCCGATCTTGACGGTCGCGCCCTGTGCGAAAGCGGTGCGGATGACGGCAGGTGCGGCAATGCCGCCGGCAAGCGCCGTCGTAAATCCGCGACGAGTGAGATTCATCGCTATCCTCCCGATTTAATGGATTAGATCGGATCTGAACGCCCGATTACGGCGATGATGGATTATCTGCGGGCTCGCCAGAACCGCATTCTCCGTCATCCTTTAGTCTATGCCGAGAGACTCTTTTCCGGCCCGCAAGGCTCTCGCGGCAGGCTGGCGACCGGGCCAAGCTGCATCACCCAAAATCGGACGTTGAGAATATCAGAAAACAGCCGAGCTCGGTCGGGATGCCTCCCTTGAAGCTGCAACGTCGGCTAGCGGGTCTTCCGAGCGTCCGCAGTGGGCCAAGCTTCCCCGTTCACACTGCTGCCCAGCTCCAATACATCCAATTGAGCGGCTCGGGCGACATCGCCGCCGCAGTGCTGCCGGTCGTGGGATGGGAGCCGGCCAAGGCCCCGGCCGCCAATATCAGCTGTTCATCGAAGGACGCGGCTGAAGCCACCCATCGGATCGCCTGCGAGCAGTATCAGGCTCAGATCGGCAATGATCCTCACGGCATTGTGTGCGTGCTGGGGAGCATCCGGACGCGACCCCTGTCCATGCACTGAGGGCCTGCCAAACGCAGGGCGCGTCACAGCGCGTCGACGCCTCAAGGCCGCCATCCGGCGCGACGGCCGAGCTCTTGCGTCGTGTCCGCCACTGCTCCCAAGCTCAAACGGGTCGGACGGGCAGTGGCGCCGTTTCGTCAGGGGAGGGCGCCCGGGGGCAGCGGCGGCTCCGCATTGAGCAGCGTGATCGTCACCCGTCGGTTCGGCGGGATATAGGGATTGTCGACGAAGAGCGGCTCGGTATCGGCGCGTCCCACCACCGAGGTGAAGCGGTCGTTGGGGAGCCCGGCGCCCGACAGAATCTCGCGCACGGCGAGCGCGCGCCCGGCGGTGAGGCTCCAGGAATCGACGGCCGGCGCCGAGCCCGGGCTCGCGGCGGCCGTGTGCCCGGCGATAGACAATTGGTTGGGCATCCGGCGCAGGGTGGGGGCGAGTGCCTCCAGCACCAGGCGGGTGCGGTCGTAGGGCTGGACCGATCCCTCGGGGAACATGGAGCGGCCGTTCTCGTCCACGAGGGAAACGTTCAACCCCTCCTTGGTCGGCTCGATCACGATGTTGCGCGACAGTTCGGCAATTTCCGGCATCTTCTGGAGCGCCTGCCGAAGGCTGGCTATGGCGCTGTAGTTGGCCTGTACGCTGGCAGCCGGCCGGCTGATCTCACGGTCGCTGGCGCGGCCCGCGTTGGTCGGGCGAGCCTTGTCGTCCTGCCCGGTCGTGCCCCTCGCAATGTCGCGGGGCACGGACGTCCTGTTGCCCGACTTGTCGAGGGCACTTCCCATCAGGACGCCGCCAGCGCCACTGTTCGAAGGACTGAGAGCCGCCGGCGCGAAGTACTCCGCCAGGCCGATCTTCTGCTCCTGCGTCGTCATGCTGATCAGCCACATCAGCAGGAAGAACGCCATCATGGCGGTCACGAAGTCCGCATAGGCGATCTTCCAGGCCCCGCCATGGTGCGCATGGGCGGCCTTCTTGACCTTCTTGATGATGATCGGCTGGATGGGCTTGGCCATCGGGTCCCCACTGGAGATTGGGTCAGATCTAGGTGGGCAGGTCGGCGGTTGCCGCTTCCACTTCGCTGAAGGTCGGGCGGACGTCGCTCATCAGGGCCTTGCGGGCGAATTCCACCGCCATCACCGGCGGCTGGCCGCTGATATGGGCCAGGAGGCCCGCCTTGAGCGACAGGTAGTATTTCGATTCCGCCTCGAAGGTGCCCTTGAGCGACTGCGCCATGGGTCCGAAGAAGCCATAGGCGACGAAGACGCCGAAGAAGGTGCCGACGAGCGCGCCGCCGATCAGATGTCCCAGCACCTCCGGCGGCTCGGTGATCGCCCCCATCGTCTTGATCACGCCGAGCACGGCCGCGACGATGCCGAGCGCCGGCGTTCCGTCGGCGAGCGACTGCATGGCGGCGACGATACGCTCCTGCTCCTGGTGGTGCGTCTCCAGTTCCTCGTCCATGAGAGCGTCGATCTCGTGGACGTTGTTGGCGCCCATCGTCAACATGCGCATGTAGTCGCAGACGAATTCGACCGCGTGATGGTTCGCGGCAAAAGTCGGGAAGGCGTTGAATATCGACGAATCGTGGGGGTTTTCGATGTGCTCCTCGACCGCGAGCATGCCCTTCTGCTTCACGAATTTGTACAGTGAATACTGCATCCCCAGCAGTTCGACATAGGATTCGCGCTTGTATTTGGGGCCCTTCATGAGCGTGCCGAGCATGCTGGGCACGGCCTTGAGCACCGGCCCGGGGTTGCCGATGACGAAAGCACCGATCGCTGCACCGAGGATGATGACGAACTCGAACGGCTGCCAAAGCACCTCGAGATGGCCACCCATCGCCGCGTAGCTGCCGAAGACGCAGACGAAGACGATGATTGTGCCGACGATCAGCCGCATGGTTTGCCACCCTCGCGCCGCAGCAGGTACAGCGCCCGCGCGAAGCCACTTAACGAGTTCGACGAAATGACCGATCAAGGTTAAGGGCGAGTTTATGGCCAGGGGCTGGCAGGTCTGTCAGCGTCCTTCTCCGGCCGGGATTGGAGGGGTGCCGGTCGAGGGCGAAGACCAGCATCCCAGGCGATGACGCCTCCACGCTCGCGTACCGAAAGCTCCCGCATGGTGCTGGGGTCAGTATCGGGGAGCACGCCCGGCTTCTTGGCAAGCCGGCCAGTGGGAACCGCCCAATGCGGACGCGCGTGTCGCACCCGGGCCGTTCTCTCAAGCGCCTGGGCTCAGCAAGATGAACGCGAGAGAACAAATCCGTTCAGGTCGCGTTCTTCCTTCGAATGCTCCAATCGAGCGAGCAAAAGGAGGGTTTCATGCACCGGTATGTTGTCTCTGCTCTGCTGGGCGCGGGCCTTGTTGTATCCGCGGCCGTGGCGCACGCCGGAGAGGAGCTCCCGCTGGGCATCGCGCAGCGTCTCGACAAGGCCCCCGTTGCGTTCTCCATGTCGGAGGCGAAGCGCGAGCGCCTGATGATCATTCAGGAAAACATGGCTCGCCAAGGCTATTACGGCGGTTCCGGCTATTACAGCCACCCGGGTTATGGCGATCCGGTTGGACCCTATGGCTATGGTGGCGCGTACGGCTATTACGATTTCCACCCCCAACGGCCACCGCTCAATAGTCTCGAGCGCGGCTATTACGGGCGTTGATCATTCATCCGGCGAGGTGGCGGCTTGGACCAGAGCTGCCTCGCCTTTTTCGTGAGACAGGTTTCGCAGATCACGGCGAGCGATCCGTGCTAGCCTTCAGTGCTGCGGAACGAATGGTTTCAGGGCGTCCACAAGTCTCGTCGTGCCATGGTGAACTGTGCCGCCGGAGGCGTCGATTTCGATCAGGCCGCCTTTCCGATGCGCGTCGTAAAGCTTGAACAGCAATTCGGACGCGCTGGCGCTCATGAGCCGTTCGAGACTGCTCTGCCGCTGTGATCGCGGCACGGCCTGAGCCTCGATAGTCCGGCCCAGCAATTCGCTCAGCGCGGCCGCCACATCCGCGGGGCTGTACCGGCATGGGCCTTCGGCATGGACGATCTCCCGCTCTTTCCGCTCGGCGGTGCGAGACAGGAGATCGGCGGCGATCCGGCCGAGATCGGCCGCGGAGATCATCGGAAGAACCTTGTCGACCGGGTCGTGGAAGCTGCGCAGCGTCCCGGATGCGATCGCCTGAGGGATGGTGCGCGCCCAGCCCTCCATATGCTCGGCCGATCGCAGGAACAGCTTTCGGCCGCCGACCCGGCAGAGGCGCTCCTCGAAGGCGCGGAACATGCTGGGCATTCCGATATCGGCGGTGACATGTGCGCCATAGTCGGAGATCGCGAGCACCTGCTGCGAACGGGCCCGCTCGAGCGCCGCAGCAAGGCTCTCGATCGATCGCAGCATGTCCGCGATCGTGTCCTTCGCCTGGGGCGCCACGGGCAGAATGATCTGCACGGCATCGGCGCCCTTGATTGCCTGCGCCAGGGTCGTCGTATCCTGCAGGTCGGCCTGGACGACCTCGCATCCGATCTCGTCCAGCCGGGCCGCCTTCGCCGGATCCCGCAGGATCGCCCTGACCGGCAGGCCGGCTCCGCGCAGGGCCCGCGATGTTGAATAGCCGACCTTTCCGGCGGCGCCGACGATCGCAAACATGTTGGACTCCCGCGCCGCCGGCCAATCCACATTTACGGGCGGGCCGAAATGCGGAGCCGGTCCATGCTGATTGGACGGAGGTGGGTTCTTATCATCGCAGAGGCCGCAGAAAAACCGCCAAGCGAGATCTATGTCCAGACGCCCGGTCCGCTGGCCGGCATGCTGGCCGGCGCGGGGGGCCATGAGCCTGCACCTGTCCGATCTCGCTTCGTGCTTCGAAGGCGTCATCCCCTCGATCATCGCCACCGCTTCGGCCGACGGCATGCCGAACATCTCCTATCTCTCCCACGTGGTGCGGGTCGACGATGAGCATGTGGCGCTCTCCAACCAGTTCTTCGCCAAGACGGCGGCGAATATCCGCGCCAATCCCAAGGTCACGCTGATCCTTGTCAACGGCTTCACCGGCGCCCAGTTCCTGCTCGATATCGGCTTCGTGCGATCGGTCGACACAGGCCCGCTCTTCGACAGGATCGCGCTTCAGCTCAAGGCGAGCAGCGCGCAGGTCGGCATGTCCGAGGTGATGCGGCTGCGGAGCGCGGATATCTTCCGGGTGCATGCGATCGAGGAGGTTCCCTCCGATGCCGAGACCGCCCCGGCTGCCGTCAGCCGCGCGCCTGTCAGGCTTCCCGCCCTGTCGGAAGCGATCAAGGCCGTCGAGCGGGCGGCCGAGGCCGACAGCATCATCGACGGCCTGCTCTCAGCCATCCGACAGGTGCTCGGATATGCAAATGCGCTCGTCCTCATTCATGACAGCCACCGCGGCTGCATGATCACTGCCGGAAGCATCGGCTACGCGCGCTCGGGCCTGGGCTCGGAAATCGCCGGCAGCGAGGGGTTGATCGGCACGGCCGCGGCGACGGCCAAGACGATCAAGGTCAGCGACATGAGCCGCGTGCGGCGTTTCGGCGAGGCGATCGCGCAGGAGGCCGACGCTGCCGAAAACCTGACGCGCACCGTCGCCTTTCCGCAATTGCCGGAGGCCATGGGCCAGATCGCGGTGCCTATGATCGCCCGCAATGGGGTGCGGGGCGTGCTCTTCATTGAAAGCACGCAGCGGCTGGCTTTCCGCGAGGACGACGAGGCGGCTCTCGAAATCCTGGCGGGGCAGGCGGCCAGCGCTCTCGCCAATAGCGAGCGGGAGGCCGCGGCAGCCGAGTCGGTAAAGGCCGCTCTATCGGCTGCTCCGGTCGCTGCGGGACGACGGATCAGCATCGTTCACCATCGGTTCGACGACAGCGTGTTCGTCGACGGCACCTATATCGTGAAGGGCGTCGCCGGCGCGCTGCTGCGCCTGATGGTGGAATGGCATCTCGGCGAAGGACGGAACGAATTCACGAACCGGGAAATGCGCTTGGCGGCCGGAACCGGGATGCCCGATATCAAGGACAATCTCGAAACACGGCTCCTGCTGCTGCGTCGCCGGCTCGAGGAAAAGCAGGCCCCGCTTCGCCTCATCCGTGTCGGCAGGGGGCGCGTCCGGCTGGATGCCGACGGCACGCTGGCTCTCGGCACGGCAGGGGCATAGCCGGGCGGGTGCAAGCCCGCCCGTGGGTCAGGCTGCCGTCCGCAGTACGGAGAAGGTGGCGCTGCGCCCGGGCGCGATCCGGCCGTGGCTGTGGGCGAGGCCGAGATAGGCCGCCGGCGTCGTGCTGGCCATCGCCAGGGCTTCGGCCAGGGTAGCGCCGCCATGGCGATGTGCGTTGAGGATCGCGGTGTTCATGTCGAGATGGGCGCCGGCCAGCCGTCCCTCGGCATTGACCAACCGGCCTTCACTGACGCGGATCGTCTCGCCGAACAGCTCGAAGGCATCACGCGGCGAGCCGATCGTCGCCATCGCGTCGGTGACCAGCATCATCCGTTGAGGCCCGATGGCGCGGAAAGCCGCCTGGAAGGAGGGCCAGGCGACATGATGGCCGTCGGCGATGATGCCGGCAGCGAGCCCGAGATCCGACATCGCTGCACCGACGACACCCGGCTCGCGCGAGCCGAGCTGCGACATCGCGTTGAACAAATGGGTGACACCGGAAAGCCGCTCGGCATGCGCTCGCGCCATCTCCGCCGCGGTGGCATTGGTATGGCCGGCGCAGACCCTGACGCCGCGATCGACCAGCGCGCGAATGAAGCCCTCCGGCACGCATTCGGGCGCCAGCGTTACCAGCGTCACGCCGGCAGAGCCCAGCGATGCCAGCAAATCGATATCGGATGGTTCCGGCCGCAGCAGATTGGCAAGCGGATGGGCGCCGTTGCGCGCGGGATTGATGAAGGGGCCTTCGAGATGCACGCCGAGAACACCCGGCACACCCAGAGCGATGGCTTCCCGCGTCGCGGCGATGGCGCGGGCAATCTCGGCACGGCTGGCGCTGATCAGCGTCGGCAGCAGGAAGCGCGTACCGAAGCGGGCATGGCCGGCGGCGATCGTGGCGATGCCCTCGACGGTCAGGCTGTCGTTCAGCATGACGCCGCCGCCGCCATTGACCTGGATGTCGATAAAACCGGGCGCTAGCACCACATTCTCGGGCAGGTCCTCGACGGCGCAACCGGGGCTGGCGTTGCTCGCGAGGATCGCGCTGATGATACCGTCCTCGGCGACGACGGTCCGGTCGTCCAGGATCTGCGTGCCGTCGAACAGGCGCCTGGCGCGCCAGGCCTGCCGGGTTGCCGCCATCAGAGTGTCTCCGTGACCTTGAGCAGTCCGGGCGGGCTGTCGACATTGCGGCCGAGCCGGGTGGCTTCCGCCTCGAGCGCGCGATAGACCGGTACCAGTTGCGCGATGGCATCGAGCGCCGTTTCGCCCGGGCCGAGGCCGAGCAGGCTCGGCTGCGCTCCGGTGCCCGAGAAGACCGGGCTGCCCTGCCGGCCGAGCGTTGCCAGCGCGTCCTCGATGCTGTCGGAAACCTCGCCGCCGGCATTGAGCCCGAGGATCGGGTGCGCGCTGCGGATCGCCGCCTTCGGCCCGTGCAGGACCTCGGCCGCACTATAGGCGAGCACCGGCACGCCCAGCACCTCTGCAGCCTTGAGGGCCGCCTCGCGGGCCGGTCCGAGGCTGAGACCGCGCCCGATCACGAAACCGGCTGGGGCAGGGGAGAGGCGCTGTGCCCAGGGCGACCAGTCGAGCGCGAGCGCTTGTGCCAGCCGCTGCGGGGCGGTCTGCGTCGCGGTGGCGAGCGCCTCGTCCTCGGCAAGAGCAGCGACCAGCAGCAGGCCGGCCAGCATGGTGTTCACCACCGTCTTGGTCGCGGCGACAGCGAGTTCCGGCCCGGCGGCGATCGGGATGACATGGCGGCAGGCCAGCGCGGCGGGCGAGTTCGCGTCGTTGACGATGGCGATGGTCTGCGCGCCGGCGGCCGTCGCCTGCTCGGCGGCGGCAACCAGATCGGGACTGCGGCCGGATTGCGAGATCAGGATGTAAAGTGCTTCGCCGAGGCGGGGATTGGCACCATAGCGCGTCACCACCGAGGGAGCGGCGGGTGCGGCGCTGAGGCCGAGACGGGTTTCGATCAGATAGCGCAGATGCGTGCCGGCATGGCCGGAGCTGCCGCGGCCGCTGACCACGGCATGGCTGATGCGACCCATGTCGAGCGCCGCCGCGACCTGCGCGATCGCCTTCCGCTGCTCGTCCAGCAGGCGGGCGGCGGCTTGCGGGATTTCGGCGACCTCGCGCGACATGCGCGAGAGCGTCCGGTCGGATTGGCTCATGATTGCGGCCCCATGGCTTCACCCTTGAGGGTCGCGACGAAATCGTAGCGATCGCCGCGATAGGCGGAGACCGTGAACTCGACCGGCTTGCCGTTGGCGAGGAAGGCACGCCGCTCGATTCGAAGCAGGGCGCTGCCGGGGGGCACGCCGAGATGCCTGGCCTCCTCGGCGGTGGCGAGGCCGGCATGGATGCGTTGCACGCCATGGGCTGGTACCGCGCCGCGCTGCGCCAGCGCTGCGTAAAGCGACAACTCGATCAGGTCCGGCGAGGGCAGGATGCTCGCTGGCACCACCGCGCATTCGATCGCCAGCGGCTCGCCATCGGCCGTCCTGACGCGGGTGAGGCGCGTAACGCTGTCTCCGGGACCGAGGCCGAGCGCCATCGATTCCTGTGGCTTCGGCCGGGCAACCTCCTTCGACAGCCAGACCGAGCCGGGGCGGCCGCCGCGATTCTCGATATCGGTCGAGAAGCTCGCCAGCACCGAAAGCGGCTGCTCGATGCGCGAGGCGACGAAGGTTCCCGAGCCATGCCGGCGCGAGAGCGTGCCGCTACGGATCAGCTCGTCGATGGCGTTGCGCACGGTGACGCGGGCAT
Organism: uncultured Allobosea sp.; assembly: GCF_945957345.1. Taxonomy (GTDB): domain Bacteria; phylum Pseudomonadota; class Alphaproteobacteria; order Rhizobiales; family Beijerinckiaceae; genus Allobosea. Next base: position 12,331 of record NZ_CAMFKW010000036.1, read on the forward strand.
AGCCGGTGAGCTGCGCCAGATCGCGCTCCGAGGGCACGGCGTCGCCCGGCTGGAAGACGTCGCTCTCGATCAACCGCGCCAGCGCGCCGGCGAGCCTGAGATAGCGCGGCGTCGGGTCGTCGCCGGCCAGCGCCTGCAGGATCGCCTGCTGCTTCATCGGCATCGCTTCGAGCGCGGTTCCCGAGGCGGCTTCGCGCTGACGCCGCGAGCCACGTCCGGGAGAGCTCTCGCTCACGGCGCCGCCCTGGATGCGGCCGGGGCCTTGTCCGTCGCCCCGGCACCGAGATCGACCAGGGCGAGGCGCAGATTGCCGCGATGGCGAGCGAGCAGGATCTCGGCAAGGGCGACATCGGCGCCGCTGGCCAGCAGCGTGGCACGCTTGACGTCGCCATGGACGCGGTCGAGATGCCGGGCCGCCGCCTCCAGGCCGGAGCCGGTGATCGTGTCGACCATCTCGGCCGCACGATGCCGGAGCTTGGCATTGGTGACCCGCATATGGACCATCAGCCCGCGATAGACGCGGCCGAGCCGGATCATCAGCAGGGTCGAGAACAGGTTGAGCACGATCTTCTGTGCGGTACCTGCCTTCATCCTGGTCGAGCCGGCAACGACCTCCTCGCCGGTCTCGATGAGGATGGCGAGATCGGCGGTGCGCAGCAGCGCCGAGCCGCGATTATTGGCGACGCCGACCGTGAGAGCGCCGCGGGCCTTGGCCTCGCCGATCGCGGCGAGCGTATAGGGCGTGCGGCCGCTGGCGGCGAGGCCGATGACGACGTCGTTCGGACCGATCTCGGCGCGGCGCATCGCCTCGGTGCCGTCATCGACCGAATCCTCGGCATTCTCGACCGCGTGCAGGATTGCTTCGTCGCCCCCGGCGATGGCGAAGCCGAGACGCTCCGCCGGCCAGTCGAAGGTCGGGGTCAACTCCGCGCCGTCCTGGACGCCTATGCGCCCGGAGGTGCCGGCGCCCGCATAGATCAGGCGCCCCCCGGCTTCGAGCTTTGGCACAGCGGCGGCGACCGCTTCCGCGATCGCCGGCAGTGAGGTCGCGATCGCGGCGACCGCCGCGAGCTGGCCCTCGTAGAGCGCCTTCAGGATATCGAGATCGCCCCAGGCATCGAGATCCTGAAAGCGTGCGCTGACATCTTCCGTCGCCATGAACTGCCTCTTGTGACCAGACCAAATTAAGTCCACTTTAGCCCAGTAGCAAGCCGGAAGCGGACAGGGAAGCCATGTCGCAGCCAGAACCGCAGATTTCCGGTCCCGCCCGCCTGACAGCCGCCATTCCGCCCTTCCTGCTCGGGCTTGTTGGCATCGCCCTGCTGACGGCGATGGACGGCGTGGTGAAGGAGCTTTCACCGCGCTACAGCGCCCTGCACCTGACTTTCTTGCGTTTCGCGGTGACGGCTGCGATGGGCGCCTTGCTGTTCCTCGTGCTGCGGGCGCCGCTGCCGGATCGCGGCGTCATCACCGGCAACCTGCTGCGCGGCGTCATGGTCGCGCTGTCGACGCTCGGCTTCTTCTACGGGCTTTCCGTGCTGCCGCTGGCGGAGGTCTTCATCATCTCTTTCATCGCGCCGCTGCTGGTCGCGCTGATCGCCATCCCGCTGCTGGGTGAGCGGCCGAAGCCGATGGTCTATCTCGCGCTGGCGCTCGGCTTCGTCGGCGTCATGGTCACGGCCGGCGGATTCAGCCTCAAGGCGATCGCGCCGGAGCGGGCGCTTGGGATCGCGGCGGTGCTCGGCTGCGCGGTGGCCTATGCGCTCTCGGTGGTGCTGCTGCGCCAGCGGGCCAAGCGCGGCGATCCGCCATTGACGATCGCGCTGTTCCAGTCGGCGATCCCGGCTGTGATCCTCGCCTTGCCGGCAGCTTTGTTCTGGGCGCCGGTCGCCTCCGCCGATTGGCCGGCCTTCATCCTGATCGGTGCGCTGGGCCTTGCCGGTCATGTCGCGCTGGCGCTGGCCTTCGCACGAGGTGAGGCGAGCCGCCTAATCGCGGTCGAATATACCGGGCTGATCTGGGCGATCCTAATCGGCCTCGTCTTCTTCTCGGAGATGCCGACGCCGCAGGCCATGATCGGCGCCGCCCTGATCATCGGCGCCTGCTGGCTGCTCAGACGTTAGCCCGGTAGATTCAGCCGCCCGCCGGTCAAGGGGTAGGGCACGCCAGTGGTGCCCGGAAGGCTGAGCGGCAGCCCCTTCACCGAGCGGATCGCGAGATAGCCGAAGGTCTGCGCCTCGATGACGTCGCCGGCCCAGCCAGCCGCTTCGACCGGCTCGACGGGCACGCCGAGACGCTCGTGCAGGCGGCGCATGAAATGGCCGTTGAGGCGCCCGCCGCCGGTGACGAGCCAGCGCCGCGGCGCCTTCGGCACATGCCTGAGCGCATCGACCACGCTCTCGACCGTGAAGGCCGCGAGCGTCGCCGCGCCATCGGCGTCGGAGAGCGCTTCGACCACCTGGGCACGGCGGTGGAAATCGTTGCGGTCCAGCGATTTGGGTGCCGGCCGGTCGAAATAGGGATTGACCATGAACTCGGCGACGAAGTCCTCGCGGACCTTGCCGCTCGCTGCCAGCGTGCCGTTGGCGTCGTAGGTCTTGCCGAGGCGGCGCAGGACGAAATCGTCGAGGATGGCGCTGGCGGGACCGGTGTCGAAGGCGATCACCTCGTCGCCGTCGATATAAGTGACGTTGCCGACGCCGCCGAGGTTCAGCACCATCACCGGCTGCTCCAGCCCCTGGGCGAGCGCGCGATGATAGAGCGGCGCGAAGGGCGCGCCCTCGCCGCCGGCCTCGATATCGGCATGGCGGAAGCGATCCACCGTCGGGATGCCGAGCGCCTGCGCCACGGCAGGGCCGTCGATCAATTGCCGAGTGAAGCGGATTTCGGGGCGGTGATAGACGGTCTGGCCGTGCAGACCGACGAGATCGACACTCTCCGGCTTGATGCCCTGTTCGGCCATGAAGCGCCTGACCGCATCGAGATGGGCCGTGGTCACGGCCGCTTCGAGCTCGGCCAGCGGCTCCGTCACCGCGCGCTCGGCCTTGGCGACCAGGGCCTGCAACTGGCGGCGGGTCTCGGGCGGGTAGGGGTAGCCGGCGCCGGCGCCGAAGCGGAGCGTCTCGCGCCCGTCGCTCTCGACGATCGAGACGTCGATCGCGTCCATCGAGGTGCCGCTGATCACGCCGATCGCGGTCAATATGGGCTTGTCGAGGTCACGCATCGTCATTTCGCCCCTGCAAACCCTCGAAGTCGCTGCTTCGAGGCTTGCACCGGCTCTAGGCGATCGGCTAAGCCTTGTCCAGATTGGTCCGTAAGTGGTCCATATGCGATCGGGTTCATACGAGCGTCGGAACAGGCGCCGTCAATCAAACAGGAGGGGTGTCATGCTTCGTGTCGTGAAACAGGATTCCGGGCTGCGTCGCGCCTTGCGTTGCAGCGTCGCGGCGGCCGCCTTCGCGCTGCTCGCGGGCACCGCTTCGGCCCAGGTGCTGGAGGTTGCCGTCGAGGCTTCACCCGCCGGGCTCGATCCGCATATCGTGACCGCCTTCGCCTCGTCCCAGATCGTGCTCGGCCCGATCTACGAGGGGCTCACCGCGCTCGACAAGGACCTCAACATCATCCCGGGCCTCGCGCAGTCCTGGACCGCCTCGGCCGACGGCAAGACCGTGACCTTCAAGCTGCGTCCCGGCGTCACCTTCCATGACGGCAAGCCGATGGAGGCTGAGGATGTCGCCTCGTCGCTGCGCCGCGTGCTGTCGAAGGATGTCGGCTCGCCGCTCGCCAGCCGCCTCTCCGCGATGGAGAGCGCGACCGCCATCGATGCGACGACGCTGGAGCTGAAGCTCAAGGAGCCCTCCGCGCCGCTGCTCGCCTCGCTCACCGGCATCGCCATCGTGCCGCGCGGGCTGGAGACCAACAAGGACGCGCTGCAGCGCGCACCTGTCGGCACCGGCCCGTTCAAGTTCGAGGAATGGCAGCCGAACGGCTTCATCCGCCTCGCCAAACATGCCGGCTACTGGAACGCCGCCGAGGTCAAGCTCGCGGGCGTGAAGTTCAACTTTGTGCCGGAGGCTGCGACCCGCCAGGTCGGCATCGGCAACGGCCAGTTCGCGCTGCTGCCGCATATCGATGCGGCGACCGCGCTCCAGCTCAAGGGCAAGCCGAATATCGCGATGCAGGAGACGACGGAGCTCGCCTACACGCTGATCGGCATGAACACGTCGAAGCCGCCCTTCGACAATGCGAAGGTGCGCGAGGCGCTGAACTACGCGCTGAACCGCAAGGAGATCATCGACGCCGCGCTGTTCGGCGCGGGCGCGCCGGCGGCTCCGCTGCCGGCCGTGCTGAAGGACTGGGCGGTCGATGTGAAGGACCTGCCCTGCTACGCCTATGACCCGGCCAAAGCGCAGGCGCTGCTCAAGGAGGCCGGCGTCGCGACGCCGATTACGGTGAGCATGACGGTGCTGCCGCGCCAGGACATCCGCGACATCGCGCAGGTGGTGCAGCAGCAGCTCGGCAAGGCCGGCTTCAAGGTGGAGCTGAAGAACCCCGAACTCGGCCAGTTCGTGCAGGACTGGCGCAACTCGAATTTCGACCTCTTCGCCTCGACCAATGCCGGCAGCATCGAGCCCGACGATTATTTCTACCGCGCCTTCCGCACCGGCGGCTCGACAAACGTCTTCAAGTACAGCAATCCCGAGCTCGACGCGCTGCTCGACAAGGGCCGCGCGACGCTCGACAAGCCGACACGACAGGCCGCTTATCGGGACGCGCAGAAGATCCTAGGCTGCACGGGACCGGCGGCGCATATCGCCTATCCCACGCTGTTCAGCGCGGTGCGCAGCAACCTGCAGGGCTACGACATCTACGCCAACCGCTCGCTGGTCTCGCTCGGCCGCGCCAGCCTGCGCTGATTGGAGCAAAGAGGCTGCTATGGGCTGTGGAAGCGATTTGATGAGGTCAAAACGCTGGAGATGGGAGGAGCATCGCACCGCCGATACGTCGGTATCGGCAAGCGGTGCGACGCTGCAGCTCCAGCGTTTTCACCTCACCCGCAGGGCGCGGCGCTTTTGCGCGACTGCCGTGTCGTTCTTCGTAGCAAGCCGGAAGGCTTGCGTCCTCGAACTCCTTGCATTAGCGCAAAATCGCCAGCGTCAAATCGCTTCCACAGCCCATAGCAGCCTCTAGGTCGAGGCATGCTCCGTCATCTGCTGCAGCGCAGCCTCGACCTCGTGATCGTGCTGTTCGGGATCTCCGTGATCGTCTTCCTGATGATCCGGCTGATCCCGGGCGACGCGGTGGCGATCATGCTCGGCGCCAATACCGAGGTAACGCCGGAGCGCGTCGCCGCGATGCGCGGCGCGCTCGGGCTCGACCGGCCCCTGCTGGAGCAATACTGGGTCTGGCTCAGCCATGCCCTGCGCGGTGACTTCGGCACCTCGATCTGGACCGGGCGGCCGGTGATGCAGGAGATCGCCGCCCAGATCTGGCCGACGCTACAGCTCACCCTGTTCTCGCTCGTGCTCGGCGCGGGGCTCGCGCTCCCGCTCGGCTGCCTGATGGCGCATTGGCGGGGAGGGCGGGCCGATCTGGTGCTGCGCGTCGGTGCCATCGCCGGGCTCACCATCCCCTCATTCTGGCTCGGCATCGTCATGCTGATCGCGGTGGCGACGCTGGCGCCGAGCTTCGCCTCGCTCGGCTATGTGCCGTTCAGCGAAGACCCGCTCGGCAATCTCCAGCGGCTGCTGCTGCCGGCGATCGCGCTGGCGCTGCCGATTCTGGCCAATCTCTCGCGGCTGGTGCGCACCGCGATGCTCGATGCGCTCGGCCAGGACTATATCCGCACCGCCCGCGCCAAGGGGCTGGGCGAACGGGCCGTGCTCTACCGGCATGCCCTGCGCAACGCGCTGATCCCCTTCGTCACCAGCGTCGGCATCATGACCGGCTATCTGCTCGGCGGCGCGATCGTGGTTGAGCAGGTGTTCTCGATTCCCGGCCTCGGCCGCCTGATCCTCGGCGCCATCGCCGAACGCAACTATCCGCTGGTCCAGGCAACGATCCTGGTCGTCACCGTCGGCTTCGTGCTGGTCAACGCGCTCGTCGATTTCGCCTATGCGCTGATCGATCCCCGGCTCAGGACCGCGTCATGAGCCAGAGCCGCCGCATCGCCCTCGTCGCGGGCATCTTCGTCACCCTGCAGATCGTGCTGGCGCTCGCCGCGCCCTGGGTCGCGCCCTACGACCCGCTGGCGCAGGACATCGTCGCCCGGATGCGGGGGCCGAGCGTCGCGCATTGGCTCGGGACCGACCATCTCGGCCGCGATATCCTCTCGCGCATTCTCTACGGCTACCGCACGGCGCTGATCGCCTGCGGCATCGCGGTCGGGCTCGCGCTGATCATCGGCGGCAGCCTCGGCCTGCTCGCCGCCTTCTATCGCGGCTGGTGGGACCGGATCATCATGCGGGCGATGGACATCCTCTTCGCCTTCCCGGTGATGCTGCTGGCGATCGGCATCATCGCCATGCTCGGACCGCGCACGGAGAGCGCCGCCATCGCCATCGCCGTGGTCTATGTGCCGATCTTCGCGCGGCTGATCCGCGGGCCGGCCATGGTGCTGGTCGAGAGCGATTTCGTCGCCGGCATCCGCTCGATCGGCGCGACCGATCTGCGGATCATGCTGCGCCATATCCTGCCCAACCTCGCCTCGGTCATCCTGGTGCAGAGCTCGCTCCTGCTTTCGGCGGCGATCCTGGTCGAGGCCTCGCTCTCCTTCCTCGGGCTCGGCACTCAGCCGCCGACGCCCTCGCTCGGCCTGATGCTGGCGGAGGGGCGCAATTTCGTGCTGCTCTCGCCGTGGAACGCGATCTTCGCCGGGCTCGGCATCCTCCTGCTCTCGCTCGGCTTCAACCTGCTCGGCGACGCGCTGCGCGACGAGCTCGATCCGCGGCTCCGGGGCCAGTCGTGATCATCCGCCGGGCGGTCGCGGCCGATATCGCGCCGGCCGCCGCGCTGATGGCGCAGGCCTATGCCACGCATTTCCGCCCGATCATCGGCGATGCCGCGCTCGGCTTCGATCAGGCGCATTTCGCGGCGCGCTTCGCTCGTGAGCTGGCGGAGCTGACCATCCTCGACGAAGACGGCGTGCGCGGCGTGCTGCTGGTCAAGGATTGGCATATCGCCATGCTCTTCGCTGCCGAGACCGGACAGGGCCATGGCGCCGCGCTGCTCGCTCATGCCGAGGCGAATGGCGCCCGGTCGCTCGAAGTCTTCGCCAACAACGAAGGCGCGCGGCGCTTCTACGAGCGCGCCGGCTGGCAGGCCGCAGACGACTACGAGCGGGAATTCGCCGGCGCGCTGCACCGCTTCCTGCGCTATGAAAAGTCGATGACGCCCCACCAGAACACCAACCCTCATCCTGAGGAGGCCCGCAGGGCCGTCTCGAAGGATGTTCCAGTGCACGCTGGAACATCCTTCGAGACGCGATCTGCGATCGCTCCTCAGGATGAGGGCTCGCGTCAGTCAAAGGAGACAGGGCTGATGGACAAACTCCTGATCCGCGGCGGCCAGAGGCTGTCCGGCACGGTCGAGATCCGCGGCGCGAAGAATGCGGCGCTGCCGGCCTTTGCCGCGGCGCTGCTCTCCGACAAGGCATTGACGCTGCGCAACCTGCCCGATGTCGTCGACGTCAAGACGATGCAGGCCTTGCTCGAAGGCTATGGCGTCAGCTTTTCCGGCCGCGGCGCCGATGCGCTGACGCTCGACGCGGCCAAGGCCGGGCCACGCGAGACGAGCTACGACATCGTCCGCAAGATGCGGGCGACCATCCTGGTGCTCGGACCGCTGGTGGCGCGGTTCGGCGAGGCGCGCGTTTCGCTGCCGGGGGGCTGTGCCATCGGAGCGCGGCCGGTCGACCTGCATATCAAGGCGCTCGAAGCGCTGGGCGCCGAGATCAACGTGGCGGGCGGCTATATCGAGGCCAAGGCGCCACGCGGCCTGAGCGGTGCGCGGATCGTCTTCCCGTTCTCCTCGGTCGGCGCGACCGAAACGGCGCTGCTGGCGGCGAGCCTCGCCAAGGGCGAGACCGAGATCGTCAACGCCGCCAAGGAGCCGGAGGTGCTCGACCTCGCCCGCTGCCTCACCGCGATGGGCGTGAGGATCGAGGGCATCGGCAGCCATCGCCTGCTGGTCCAGGGCGCGAAGAGCCTGTCGCCCGCGACCCACGAGATCGTCGCCGACCGGATCGAGGCCGGCACCTATGCGGTCGCCGCCGCGATCACCGGCGGCGAGCTCGAGCTGGTCGGCGCGCGGCTCGAGCATCTCGCGGCGGTCGGCGAGGCGCTGGAAGCGGCCGGTGTCCGGCTCTGGCCGAGCGATCGCGGCTTGATGGTGACGCGCCCGGGCCGGCTCACCGGCATCGACATCATGACCCAGGCCTATCCCGGCTTCTCGACCGATCTGCAGGCGCAGTTCATGGCGCTGATGAGCGTGGCGGACGGCACCTCGCTGATCCGCGAGACGGTTTTCGAGAACCGCTTCATGCATGTGCCGGAGCTGGTTCGGCTCGGCGCCGACATCACGCTGAAAGGCACCAGCGCGACCGTGCGTGGCGTCGCCAGCCTGAAGGCGGCACCCGTGATGGCGACGGACCTGCGCGCTTCGGTCAGCCTAGTGCTCGCCGGCCTCGTCGCCGAGGGTGAGACCGTGGTCAGCCGCATCTACCATCTCGACCGTGGTTATGAGGCGCTCGACCGCAAGCTCAAGCGCTGCGGTGCCGATATCGAGCGGGTCCCGGCATGAGCGCGCCGGCCGATCTCTATCTCGGCGTCGATGGCGGCGGTACCGGTTGCCGCTGCCGCCTTGAAACCGCGGCCGGGGAGGTGCTGGGCTCCGGCATCGCCGGCCCGGCTTCGCTCCGGCTCGGGCTCGAAACCTCGCTCGCGTCCGTGATGCATGCGGCACGCGGCGCTATCTCGGAGGCCGGTTTGACCGAGGCCGATTTCGAGCGCATCCGCGCCGGCATCTGCCTTGCCGGCATCGGACGCAAGGGCATCCGCGAGCAGCTCGCCGCCTGGAACTCGCCTTTTGCGCAAACCGTGTTCGAAAGCGACGGGCTTGCTGCCTGTCTCGGTGCGCATGACGGCGAGGATGGCGGCATCGTCATCATCGGCACGGGCTCGATCGGGCTTGCCCGCGTCAATGGTGAGGAGTTGCGGATCGGAGGCTACGGCTTTCCGATCGGCGACGAGGGCAGCGGTGCCGATCTCGGCCTCGCCGCCATCCGCGTCTCGCTGCGTGCCCATGACGGACGCGAGCCGGAAACGCGCTTCACGAGGGATGTGCTGGCGCGCTTCGAGGCCGACCCCTTCGAGGTCGTCGCCTGGATGGACAAGGCCCATGCCACCGACTACGCGACGCTGGCGCCGCTGGTGCTGCGCCATGCCGATCTCGGCGATTCCCATGCCCGCATGATCATGCAGAACGCCGCCGCGATGATCGACGCGATGGTGCGCACGCTGTTCGATCGTGCCGTGCCGCGGGTCGCGCTGATCGGCGGCCTGTCCTCGGCGATGGAAGCCTGGCTCGCGCCGGATGTCCGGCGGCGGCTAAGCCATGTGAAGAGCGATGCCATCGCCGGGGCGCTCTCGCTGGTGCGGCCGAGGGCCTAAGATCCGGCGTCGGCCTCTTCGGGGACGATGTCGTGCCAGCCATGCTGCAACGCCCGGCTGGTCATGTCGAAGGCGAAATAGCAGCCACCTCCGGCGATGGGCTGACCATGTTTGCGCGAGATCGGCTCGCCACGGAGATTGCTGAGCAGCAATGTGCCGACGCCGCCATGCGCGAAGATCGCGAGGTCGCCGGTGCCGCGTCGGGCCGCTATGCAAGCGGCGATGCCAGTCCTGATCCGCGCCTGCGCAGCCCGCGCCGTCTCCCAGCCGAGGACGCTGGTATCCGGCTCCCCGAAGAACTGGTCGACGATCTCCCAGAAGCGCGGCGGCGCGACATAGCCGGTCGCCGAGCGGTCGTTCTCGCGCAGGTCCTCGCGTGCGTTGAAGGGCAACCCCCACGCGCGCTGGAAGGCCTCAGCGCAATCCATCGCCTTGCGCTCGTCGCTGGTGAAGACGTCGGTGACACCAGCCAGCTCCGGTCGCTGGCAGAAGGCTTCGATGCGCTTCCAGCCGGTGGTCGACAGCCCCCAGTCTGGCACCGGGATCTGCGGGTCGACGACCACTTCCGGATGGGTAACGAAATAGACGGTCGGCATGGAGCTCTTAGGATCACTTCTCATTTGCATAAACAAGCTCGCAGGCCAGACCGGCCGCACAGCCGGGCACATCGACCTGTGTTTTGTCCATTGCGATTGGCGGCGCCACCAACGCCTGGAAACGCTGCGCGATCAGGGGCGACAATGTCGCCGCGCGACCGCAGAGGGCTACCGGCTTGGCTCCCACACGCGCTCTCAAGGCCAGCGCGAGCCGGGCCAGTTCCCCGCCCGCTTGTGTGAAGATGTCTGCCGCCATCGTATCACCGGCGTTTCCAGCCGTGGCGACGGCCCGTGCCAGTAGGCCGAGGCTCCCGCGGTCGCCGCCATAGACATGAGTGCGCACGGCATCCCAGGAAGCTCCGCCCAACGCCTGCGCCAGCGCATGACCGAGAGCGCTCTCCCAACCGGAGCCGGGGGCCTCGTCCTCACGGCGCAGCAAACGGCGCAAGGCTTCTGCCGCGATCCAGGCGGCGGAACCGGCGTCGTCGATCAGCACGCCGCGCCCACCGGCACGGATGATCTCGCCGTCGGCGGCGAGGTGGTAGCCGATCGAGCCCGTGCCGGAATAGACGATGATGCCTTCGCCGGGCTGGAAGCGGGCGCGATAGCCCAGCCACATGTCGTCGACGACGAGGATTTTGTCCTCCCGGCAGCCGAAGGCCGTTGCCAGGATTTCGGAGAAGACCGCTCGGACGGCGCTTTCCGGCCCGAGGCCGGTGACACCCGCGACGATGGCCGCCGGCTTGCCGATGCCAGCAAGCTCGGTTGCCAATCGCACGAAGATACCTGAGACCCTGTCGCGCTCGGCCTGCGTGAAGACATGGCCGGTCATCGGCTCCATTTCGCCGCGCGCCAGGATCGCGCCCGAGGAGGTGGACAGGCACCAGCGCGAGCCGGTGCCGCCCGTCTCGATGCCAAGGCCGAGCCCGTTGTCAGGCGCCGGCATGGCGGGCGAAGCGGCGGGTGATCTCGCGGGGATTGGTGATCGCGGTGCCGACCACGACCGCATGCGCGCCGGCGGTGAAGGCCAACTCCAATTGCTCCGGCTGTTCGAAGCGCCCTTCGGCGACGATCGGCACGGAAACGGCCTTGGCGAGCGCCTCGATCAGGGCGATGTCGGGGCCGAGCGCCTTCCGCGCTTCCGTCTCGGGCGTATAGCCGGAGAGCGTCGTCGCAATATAGCTCGCTCCGAGCGAGGCGGCTCGCACGCCATCCTCCAGCGTCGCGCAATCCGCGAAGACCGGCTTGTCCAGTTCGTCGCGGATGCGCGCGATCAGCCGGTCCAGTGGCTCGCCGTCGCGTGGCCTGTCGGTGGCGTCGACGGCGATGATATCGGCACCGGCCGCGGCGATCGCAGCGGCGCTGGCGAAATCCGGCGTGATATAGACCGGAAAGCGGTCGTCCCAGCGCTTGAGGATGCCGATGATCGGCAGGCGGCTTGCGGCGCGGATCGCGGCGATGTCGGCCGGGCCGTTGGCGCGCAAGGCGAGCGCGCCGCCCTGTTCGGCCGCCTCAGCCATCGCCGCCATGAAAGCGGGGCCGTGCAGGGGATTGTCGGCCCGCGCCTGACAGGAGACGGCGAGGCTGCGATGCGGGATCAGGGGCTCTGCTGTCACTTCACCGCTCCGGCGGTCATGCCGCGGATGAACTGGCGCGACATCAGGATGTAGACGAGGGTCAGCGGCAGGGCCGCGATGGTGAGGCCTGCGAAAAGCATGCCCCAGTCGGTGGTGTATTCGCCCATGAAGACCGAGAGGCCTTGCGGCAGGGTTTTTCGGGCATCGGTCTGGATGAAGACCAGTGGGAAGAAGAAGTCGTTCCAGGTCGGCACGGCGTTCTGGATCGCGGCGATCATCATCGGCGGGATCGAGAGCGGCAGCATGATCGAGAACATGATGCGCGGCTCGGAGGCGCCGTCGATGCGGGCGGCTTCCTCCAGCTCCACCGGCAGCGTGCGCAGGAAGCCGGTCATGATGAAGATCGTCGAGGGCAGGCCCATCGCCGTATAGATCAGGATCAGGCCGAGCCGGGTGTCGAGCAGCCCGAAATCCCGCATCTGCAGGAAGAGCGGGATGACCGCGAGCTTGAGCGGCAGCATCAGCCCGGCGAGGAAGAACATGAAGATCGCGGAGTTACCAGGGAAGCTGTAGCGCGCCAGGCCATAGGCGCCCATCGTGCCGAGAACCAGCGTCAGCAGGATCGAGGTGCCGGTGATGACGACGGAGTTGACGAAATAGCCGGGCAGGCTGGTCTCGCCCCAGATCCGCGTGAAATTCTCGACATAGGTGAAGTCCGGCAGGGAGAACGGTGCGTCGAAGATTTCCGCCGTCGTCTTGAAGGCCGAGAAGACCATGATGACGATCGGATAGAGCATCAGCACGGTGTTGCCGATCAGGAGCGCGGCAGCGATCAGGCTGCCGGCGCTGCTGCGCGGGAAGAGCGGGTCGTTGGTTGCGGCGTGAGACGTCACAGCGCGATCTCCCGCTTGCGCAAATACTGGGTGATGACGGTCGCGACCGCCGCGATGAACATGAACATCAGCACGGCCAGCGCGTTGCCGTGGCCGAAATCCTGCAGGCCCGCACTCTGGTTCCCGAAGGCGGTGCGGTAGAAATACAGGCCAAGCACGTCGGTCGAGCCATAGGGCGAGCCGTCCAGCCCCGCCATGATGTAGGGCAGCTCGAACCAGTTGAACGCGCCGATGAAGAGCAGGGTCAGCGTGATCGTGGTCGAAGGCGTCACCAGCGGCCAGACGACGCGAGTCAGCATCTGCCAGCCGTTGCAGCCGTCGAGCTTGGCGGCCTCGAGGATCTCACGGGGAATGCGCTGAATGCCGGCGAGGTAGACCAGCGCCGGAAAGCCGACCCAGTGCCAGGCATTGGCGAGGACGAGCGCGGGCAGGGCGGTTGTCTCCTGGCCAAGCCAGGGCTGGCGCAGGTTGCCGAGGCCGGCCATGTCCAGGAACTGGTTTATCAGCCCGAAATTCGGATCGAGGAACAGCTTCCAGAGGAAGCCGACCAGCACGGTCGACAGGATGACCGGCATGAAGATGGCGACGCGGTGGAAGCGGAAGCCGAAGGGCTCGCGATAGATGAACCAAGCAAGCAGGAAGCCGACGCTGTTCTGCACCACGAACAGCGCGAAGAAGACGAAGAGGTTATGGCGAAAGGCGCGCCAGGTCAGCACCGCGAAATGCTCGCCGAACAGCACGTCTGCGAAGTTCTTGAGGCCGATGAACTCGCCCTGCGCCATGCCGTCCCAGCGATAGAAGGCGGCGCTCAGGGCCGAGAGCAGCGGCCAGACCACGAAGGTCAGCATGATCGCGAGCGGCGGCAGGATCAGGAAGGCGATCCAGGCCGCGCGCCTGCGTCTTTCGCGGTTTCTGTAGTCCGTCTGCATCGGCTCCGGTCCTCGGGATGCGCCGGGGAGGCGAGCGGCGGCTGCACGGGACCAGCGCTCACGGCCGAGAGGCCGTGAGCGTCAGGCGGGCGCCGTCGCTGTCGCGCTTACTTCTTGAAGGGCGCGTAGTAGGTCGCGATGCCCTTGGTGATCTCGGCGCCGACCTCGGCCGGCGTCGCCTTGCCGGCGAGCATCTTCTGCACGCCCGACTGCAGCAGCACCGAGCCGGTCGGCTCCTGATAGCGGAAATTGACCAGCATGATGTAGGACATCGCGCTCTGGTTCAGCGCCGCGACCTCCTTCAGCAGCGGGTTCTCGAAGGCCACGCCCTTGATCGGCGAGATGTTCTGCAGATCGTTCGAGAAGGCCGTGCCGAATTCAGGCGTGCCGAGGAAGCGCAGGAATTTCAGCGCAGCGTCCTTGTTCTTCGATGCCGCGTTGATGGCGTAGCCGCCATCATAGTAGAGCGCGACCAGCCGCGGATCGCCGGCCTTGGCGACCGGCGAGGCGAAGAGACCGAGCTTCAGCTTGGGGTTCTGGCGCAGGAAATTGGCGATTTCGAAGGAGCCCCCGGCAAACATCGCGGCACGGCCGGCAGCGAAGAGCTGCTGCGAGGCGGCGTAGTCGACGCCCGAGAAGTTCGGCGCGAAATAATCCTTGATCTCGTTGAGCTTGGTCAGCGCGCCGACGAAGCGGGCATCGGTGAAATCGGCCTTGCCGGCGAGCACGTCCTGCTCGAACTGCTTGCCGATCTGCGAGGACAGAAGCGCGCCGACGATGGTCTCGTTCTGCCAGGCCGTCGCGGTGCCGTTGCCGAAGGGGTTGATGCCCTTTTCCTTCAGCGTCTTCGAGACGCTGACGAGTTCGTCCCACGTGTTCGGCGGCGTGACGCCGGCCTTCTCGAACAATTCCTTGTTGTAGATGATCAGCATGGTCTGCGAGGCGAAGGGCACGGCATAGAGCTTGCCGTCGGCGCGCATCGTCTCGGCGGCGATCGCCGAATCCGGGAAGTTGGCGAATTCCGGGATCATCGCCTTGTCGAGGGGCACGAGATAATCCGGCTTGCCGACGCCGAGCGTGCCATAGGCGCGGACCTGGACGATGTCCGGCCCCGTGCCGCCGGCGAGCGCGGTCGACAGCACCGTGTTGTAGTTCGCGGCCTCGAAGGCCTCGAACTTCACGTTGATGTCGGGGTGCTGCTTGCGGAAGGCCGCTATGAACTTGGCGTAGGCTGCCTTGTCCTCCTGGCGCCAGCTCCACAGCGTCAGGTCTTCCGCCTTTGCCGGAGCGGCGAAGGCGGTGGCGGCGGCGAACAGCGTCAGCGCCAGCTTGCCAAGCGTCCGCCTGACGATCGATTTGGTCTGGATTCCGGCCAACATTGTCACTCTCCCTCGTTGTCCTGGTCGCCTTATGACGACTTTTCGATAGCGTTGCCGTACAACTCCGGCGACACGACGAGCGCGGTCGCATCGTCATGGATCTTGACGCGCCTGTAGCGCTCCGCTTGCGGGTCCGCGCTTTCTAATTGGCGGAGTTCGGCGATGACGCCATCCGTCCCCATGTGCTTGACCGCGTCCATCAATGCGCGGTCGTCGTGATGCGCGATGACGTCGACGAGCCGCATGAAACCGTCGGATGCGAGCAGGACGGTCGCGGTCGGCGAAATGCTTCCCGAAAACAGGCGCAGGCCCTGCGTCCAGCTCAGGCCGGGATTGATCGCCCAATAGCCGCCGGGGCGATTGAGCGAGCGCCGGTTGCGCAGGATCTGCGCCAGCGCCTTCGGCGAGATCACCTCGCCGGGCAGATGGCCGTCTTCGGTCGCCGCCGCGATGGTCCGGGCCTCGAAAGGGTTGCTGGAGGGATCGGTCCAGCGCTCGATCCGGTCGCCGTCCTGGATCAGGATGGAGACATCGCCGATCACGGTGGCTTCGAGGCGACAGGCCTGCCCGTCACCGACGAGCCGGGCGAGGCCGAGCACGGCGGATGGTCCTTCGCCGGCCTCGCGCTCCGGGTGGCCCTGTCCGAGCGTGGCGTAGTCCAGCCGCAGTTGCTGTTCGAGCGCTGCCGCCCAGTCGGGGAAGGCGATGTCGTCGGGCGGGTTGGCCCGCAGGATTTCATCGATCCGGCGCACGAGCCAGGCGCCCTCCGATTCCGCGGTGGTCCGGGCGGCGCCGGTGAAGAAAGCGGAGCCGTCGACGATCCAGGCGCATGCACCGGCGGCGCCGGCGATATCCTCGTTATAGGCGGCGCTCCCCTTCTCGCTGGCCTGCGAGATCACGCGCCAGACCGGTCCGGCCGCGCGAGCTGCCGATGCGGGGCACTCGATCGCCACTGAAACGAACTCCTCGCTCTGCACCGTTCAGGATGCTCCTCACCTGTCGCGCCTGATGTATATCGTTATATAGACCAATATAGAACCAATTCTGCCTGTACAAGCTGAAATCTGGCATGGCGGGGGTCGGCGCCCGGCATGCCATTGTGCGTTTCGGCCACCGGAATGCTGGCTTTGCAAGCCGTCCGCCCCTTCATGATAACGGATGGGCCTTGCCGGAAGTGGTTTGCCTGTGGCTTTCCACCCTTGACGGTGCCGGATGACAGGCCTGACACCGTGTTGCGAGAGTCAGATCGGCTATCCCGATTCTGGACTGGCCCTCACAACGGAGACCATCGACCATGGGAAGGCATGTCGCCATCGCCGCGCTGGCCGCGGTTGCTGTTCTCGGCGCTGCCGGAAGCGCGCTCGCTGCCAATTCATGCCGTCCGACGCGAGACGGCAAGGACCGGATGGAGATGTCTGGCGGTTGCCCGAGCGGCTATGTCGTGCGGGGCGCCTGCTGCGAGTCCGTGCGGCCGATCCAGCAACCGAGCGGCGCGAAGGCCTGCCCGCCCGGCATGATGGTCCGGCTCGGCGCTTGCGTCCCGATTCCGTGAGGTTGCGGCTGCCGGGCGCGGGGAACTTTCCTGCGCCTTGCAGCCTGTTTCACGAATTGGCGGAAGCTGCAAAATTTGGAGTGGGAACGAGGTCCGGCAGGTGGGTCGTTCGGCTGGGAGCCGCGAGGGAAGCGCACGTCGGGCAGCGTAAATCGCTGCGTTTGGCACGATTGCCTACGTTACGGGCCTGATGCCTCGGGCTGGAACGCTTTGTGCTTGGGGCGCGGCAGTTTCCTTACGAGAATCATCGCCATGGCTGCAGCCTGCTCCGCCGGACTCGATACGGGGTTCGCAACGCTCGATTTCGGACAGATCATCGTGCTCGGGTTGGTCCAGGGCGTCACCGAGTTGCTGCCGATCTCCTCGACGGCGCATATGCGGGTGGTGCCGGCCTTGCTCGGCTGGCCTGATCCGGGATCGGCCTTTTCGGCACTGATGCAGCTCGCTGCACTGGCGGCCGTGGTCAGCTATTTCAGGCGCGATATCGGCAGCATGGCCGGAGGCGCTCTGGACGGGCTCAGGACGCGCCAGTTCACCGTGGGGCCGAGCCGGCTGGCGCTCGGCGTCATCATCGCGACGGTTCCGATCGTCGTGGCCGGCGTGGCGCTGGCGCCCCTGCTCAATCGCTGCGGATCGCCTTTGCGCTCGCTCGGCGTGATCGGCGCGGCGTCGCTGGTCATGGCGCTGCTGCTTGCGGCGACGGAATGGTTCGCGAGCCATCGGCGTACGGTCGAGCAGGCGGGCTTCCGGGATTTCCTGCTGGTCGGCCTGGCCCAGGTCGGTGCCCTGATCCCTGGGGTGTCGCGCTCCGGTTCGACCCTGACGGCTGCGATGGGGCTCGGCTTCAAGCGTGCCGAGGCGGCGCGGCTCTCGTTCCTGCTCGGCCTGCCGGCCATCGCGCTGGCGGGACTGAAGGAGGCGTGGGAGATCGCGCGAGCCGGAATCGACGGTCATGCGATGGCGCTTCTGGTCGTCGGCCTGATCGCCGGCTCGCTCGCGTCCTTCGTCGCGATCTCGGCGCTGATGCGCTACCTTGAGCGGATGTCGAGCTGGGTCTTCGTGATCTATCGCGCCGGCATGGGCATCTTTCTGCTTTGGGCAGTCGCGACCGGCTGGCTCTCCTAGCTCCCTGGAGCATTTCATGCACCTTATCGTCGATACGCTCGACAGGGGGCTGGAGCGGCTTTGCCTGGCGGCCCGGTGGCTCGCCTTGCCGCTGGTGCTGTTGCTGTTCCTGCAATGGCCGTTGCGCGATCTGGTCAAGGGCTGGTCGCGGGAGGCGAACGATCTCGGCCAATGCGTCTTCGCCCTCTATGTCGCGGTGTCGCTGACGGCGGCGACACGCTCCGGCGCGCATCTGGCGAGCGACGCCCTGGCGCATCGCCACGGACCGCGATTGCGGCGGGCATTGGATGCGGGGCTGATCGTGTTCGGGCTGCTGCCCTGGTCCCTGTTCCTGCTGATCGTTGGCTGGCCGGCATTGTTGGGGAGCCTGCGCGTCCTTGAATCCTTCCCGGATACCGGCAATCCCGGCTATTTCCTGATCCGCGCCTCGGGTTTCATCCTGGCGGCGCTCGTCTTCGTCTCCGGCCTGCTCGCCCTGCTGCGGAGGCGCGCATGAGCCAGTGGATCGGCCTTGCCATGCTTGCCGGCGTCGCGCTGGGCGCGATGGCGACGGGACTGCCCGTCTGGGGCGTCCTGGTCAGCCTCGCCACCATGGGCGCAGCGGCATCAGTCGTGCTCGATCCTTCCACGGGGGCGGTCCTGGCAGCGCTGCCGAGCCGGCTCGTGGGGCTGCTGGAATCAGACCTGCTGCAGGCACTGCCGCTTTTCGTCTTCATGGGCGCCCTGCTGAACCGGTTGCCACTCGCCCGGATCCTGTTCCGCGCGGCGCTGCGTCCTTTCGGTGGCGCGCGCGGTGCGACGTTGGCGCTGGGCGCTATCCTGGGGCCGATGAACGGGTCCGTCAGCGCCAATGCGATCGCGCTGACGCGTGCGATCGAGCCGGCTCTGGCCGAGCATGAGGTCGGGCCGGCCGAAAGCGTCGCCTTGCTGACCGTTGCCAGCACGCTGGGCGTGCTCGTGCCGCCATCGCTTGTCCTGATCCTGCTGGGCGATGCGATGATGGCTGCCCACACCATCGCGCTGAACGCGACCGGCCGCGTCGATCGCATCATCAACACGCAGGATGTCTTCCGTGGCGCCCTGCTGCCGGCAGGGCTCTTCCTGGCGGCCTGCCTGATCCTGGCGTTCCTGCGCCGGGAGCCGGGCCGGCGCCTTCCGGCTCCGACGCTGGGCGAAGCGGCGCTCGCGCTGCTCACCGTCGGCTTCATCGGCGGCCTGCTCGTCGGTGTCGCGCTTGGCTATTTCTACGCGGTCGAGGCGGCAGCGATGGGAGCCGTGGGCTTGGTGACCGCGGGGTCGCTGAGCCGGCAGCTCGACCTGCCGCGCCTGAAGGCCGCGCTCGACGACACCCTGTCGATGACCGGTGCGCTGATGGCGCTGCTGGTGGCGGCGACGACCTTCACCCTTGTCTTTCGCGTGCTCGGGAGCGACCGGCTCGTCGCCGGCTGGATGGAGGCGGTGCCCGGCGGGCCTCTCGGGATTCTGGGTGCGGGGCTCGGCCTGATCTTCCTCGCCGCTTTCGTGCTCGACGCCTTCGAGATCATCTTCGTGCTGGTGCCGATCCTGCTGCCGCCGATCCTGATGCGGGTCGAGGATGCGCAATGGGTCGCCGTCCTGACGCTGCTCGTCCTTCAGACGAGCTTCCTGCTGCCGCCGCTGGGCTATGCGCTGACGATGACCCGCGCGGCCGCGACGCGGCGTGCGACGCTGCGGGCGGTGATGAAGTCGCTGATCCCCTTCATCCTCGTGCAGCTCGTCGTGACCGCGGCGGTCATAGGCTGGCCGGCGCTGGTGCACTGGGGGCAGCAAGCGCCTGCTGCCGTCGCAGCGCCCTCCGAGGCAGAAGTCACGCGCCGCCTGCGGGAGATCGCCATACCTTCCGACCTGCTGGAGATCGCGCCTCCCAAGTTTTGACATCCGCTTGCCCGCGTGGCTTTCGGGGAGCCTGCGTGACGGTGAGATGAAACTGTCACGGTCATGGCTGACATCGCGCGCGTCGCGCCGGAGATTCAGATGCGTTTCGTCCAGACCTTCGAGCTCGTTCCATTTCTCGACACCTGCATCAGCTTGCTCGCAGCCTTCGTGCTGGGCGCGCTCATCGGAGCCGAGCGCCAATACCGCCAGCGCACTGCGGGATTGCGGACGACGGTTCTGGTGGCGGTCGGCGCCGCCGCCTTCGTCGATCTTGCGATGCGGCTTGCCGGCGCGGACGGCGCCATCCGTGTGATCGCCTATGTGGTGTCGGGCATCGGCTTTCTCGGCGCCGGCGTCATCATGAAGGAAGGCATGAATGTCCGCGGACTCAACACGGCGGCGACGCTGTGGTGCTCGGCCGCGGTCGGGGCCTGCACTGGCGCCGACATGATCGCGGAGGCGACTTTGGTGACGGTCTTCGTGATCGCCGGCAACACGTTGTTGCGGCCGCTGGTCAATGCGATCAACCGCATCCCGCTCAACGAACGCGCCCTGGAGGCGACCTATGAGGTCGTGGTGACGACCAGCGCGGCTGCGCTCGCGGCGACGCGCGACACGCTCATCGAGCAGCTGGAAGCGGCGCAGTATCCGGTCAGCGACGTGACCACGATCGAACGCAGCGACGATGCCGTGGATATCGTCGCCCGGCTCATCAGCACGGCGGTCGACCGTCGTGAACTCGATCATGTGGTCGAGAAGCTGGAGCGGGTGCCGGCCGTCTCGCATGCCACCTGGGAGAGCAGTACCACGGACTGAGAGCCTCTGGCGAAAGCCAGGGTGATGGCATAGAGGCAAGCTCCATGAGCCAGACCCGTCGCCCTGACTATCCCGAGACCGAGAACCCTACGGGGGCGGTCGTCGGGCTCTCGACAGCAGGCCAGGTGGCCCTCGTGCTGCTTCCCGTGGCGATGTGGCTCGCGAATCGATCCGCACCGCTGATGCTCGGGATCGCAGCCCTCGCATTCGTTCTCGCCGCCGCGATGTCGCCTCAGGCTGGCGGCATGACCGCGCGCCTGCGCCGGATGCTGACGACGCCGCTGGGTTTGACTCTTGCCGCCTTTCTGGCCTGGGCGCTCGTCTCGATCCTGTGGAGCCATGATCGGCATGGGTCGCTCAGAGCATGGGGAGAGCTTGTGCTGCCGGTCGGCCTGACGCTCGCCATCGCCGCGTCCGGGCGATTTGCGCCGCGTCCGGCCTGGCTGCGGGGATTGGCGCTCGCGATCATTCTGGCCTGTGTGCTGTCGATCATCGAACTCGTATCCGGCCTCTCGCAACGGGCGGCGCTCGGTATCGGCAAGCAGTTCGGCTTCGTCTTCAATCGACCGGCGATCACGGCAGTCGTCCTGGCTGTGCCGGTCGTCCATGGCCTCTGGTGGTTGCCGGAGGCTCGTTGGTCCGACCGTCTCCTTGCCGTCGTGCTGGCGCTTGCCGTCGCCGCCTTGGCCCTGAAGTCGGAAAGCGCCTCGGCGCGCCTTGGTGTTGCCGTCTGCGTGATCTGCTGGCTTCTGGCGGCTTGCCTGCCGCGCTTGACGATGACTGCGGTGGCTGCCGCCTTCGTCGTCACGATGGCAATGGCGCCGATGCTCGGCATTGCCGCGACGAACTGGCTCCCCTCGCAGATTCTCAACCGTTTCGCGGTGATGACCGGACAGGCGCGCATCGACATCTGGGTGAGCTTCGGCGAGCTGGTGCGGGCCAGCCCCTTGTGCGGGGCGGGGTTCGGCACCTCGGCCACCATGCATCTGCACTCCCTGGCGAACGCCGTCTCCCCCGAGCATCGGCAGTTGCTCGCCGTCGGTCATCCCCATGACATGCCGCTGCAGGCCTGGGCCGAAACCGGCGTTATCGGCGTCGGCCTTCTGACTCTCGCAGGCCTGCTTCTGCTGCTGCGGTTGAGACGGCAGCCGGCCGCGGAGATGGCGCCGCGCCTCGCCTTGTTCGCCGGAGCCTTCGCGATCTCGGTCGTCGGTCATGGCGCATGGCAGGGCTGGTGGATCGCCGTGCTGGGGGGTGCGATCCTGTGGTTCGGTTCGTCCGAGCTGCGGGGCTTGCGGAGGGCGTAAGCCTCCCTTTCGCACCGTCGGGGTTGCGATCGTCAGCCCGGCGCGGCAAAGATAGGCGCATGATCAGGATTTCGATTGCCGCCAGCCTGGTTGCCGTTCTGGCCGCCGGCTGTGTCTCATCCCGGCCCCAGCCTGCTCCGCAGCCTGCGGCTTCCCCGGCCAAGCGCATCGTTCGCGATGGTGCGCAACTGGTCTTGCCGGACGGCACGCGGGTCTCCCCGGACTATACCGGGGGCTTCACCCTGCCGAACGGCGATTACGTGAAGCGTGAGCGCGGCGCGCTGGTGTTACCCACCGGCGCACGCTGCCAGCCCGACCCGAGCGGCTATATCTGCCCTTAAGGCTGACGACGCCTATTCCTGGCCGGCTGGTTTTCCAGCCGGCATCGGAAAGGCCGGCCCGAGCTACGCCGCGTCGGATTCCTGCTTCCGCTTCTTCGCCGTTCCGCTGGAGCCGTCATCGTCCTCCAGGACGTGATTGTGGCTTCGGAAGGCCCAGATTTCCTTGGCGGCTTCCCAGTGCTCGCGGTCGCGGCCTTCGGGCTGGCCTTCCTTGAGCCAGAGCGCGTAGGCGATCTTCCGGATCTCGTGCTGGGTCTTGTCGTCCTGCTGCATGTCTCGTCTCCATGATCGTTCCCCGATGCGCATCGGGGAATCCTGGCTTGAGAGGGCACCGGCTTGGCCGGGCAGGGGAACAACCTTGAAGAGAGGCGTGCTGTTCCCGCGCGGATGAAAGATCGCGCGGTCAGGCTCAGGCCTTCGCCACCGCCGTTCCAGAGCTCTCCGGCATCTCCGCCTTCGACGGCAGGGGGCGACGCGCATAGCGCTGGGCCAGGACGGCGCAGGCGAAGAGCTGGGCCTGATGGAACAACATCAATGGCAGCACGATCAGGCCGAGCGCCTGGCCGGGAAAGAGGATGTTCGCCATCGGGATGCCGCTCGCCATGCTCTTTTTCGAGCCGCAGAAGACGATGGCGATCTCGTCCTCCTTGGAAAAGCCGAGCCGGCGACTGACGAATGTGGTGATTGCCAGGACCGCAGCCAGCAGGACGACGTCCAGCGCGATGACGAGGCCGAGATCGGCGAGCGTGACCTGGGACCAGATGCCGGCGACCATGCCCTCGCTGAAGGCGGCATAGACGACGAGCAGGATCGAGCCGCGATCGACCAGCGAGATCGGCGACTTGTGGCGGTGCAGGAAGGGGCCGATCCAGCGGCGCAGCAATTGTCCGACGACGAAGGGCAGCAGGAGCTGCAGCGCGATGCTCTCGACGGCGCGGGCGCTGAAGCCGCCGCCGTTGCTGTTGAGCAGCAGAACCACCAGCAGCGGTGTTATCACCATGCCGAACAGGTTGGAGACCGAGGCGCTGCACAGGGCCGCCGCGACATTGCCCCGTGCGATCGAGGTGAAGGCGATCGAGGACTGGACGGTCGAAGGCAGGATGCAGACGAAGATCAGGCCGGCGATCAATTCGGACGGCAGGTAGCCACCGAAGATGCGGGTGAGCAGCAGGCCGAGCAGCGGAAACAGCACATAGGTGCTGGCGAAGACCAGCGATTGCAGGCGCCAATGCAGCAGGCCTTCCCAGACGGCCTGCGGCGATAGCCTGGCGCCGTAAAGGAAGAACAGCAGGGCGACCGCGACCGAAACGGCATCGTTTGCGACTTCCGCGCCGACGCCATGGGCCGGAAAGATGGCCGCGACAGCGACCGTCGCCATGAGCGCGATCAGATAGGGGTCGATGCCGAAGCGGGCGAGGGTGCGGCGGAGCATCTGCGGTCCTTCTGGTGAGGTCCAGCCTTGTAATCCTTTCCGCGCTTATTTTGATCCCGATTGCCGGTGATATCGGCTATTATGAATCATGATGCCGGATTCTGACCCGAAGCCGTTGGACCCTGTGCTGCTGCAAAGCTTCCTCAAGGTCTGCGAGACGCTGAGCTTCACCGAAGCCGCGCGGCAGCTCGGCCTGCGGCAATCCTCGGTCAGCCAGCATGTGGCGCGGCTGGAGAAGCGGCTCGGGCGGCGCCTGCTGCAACGCGACACGCATCAGGTTCGTCCGACCCCCGATGGGGACGCGATCCTGCCCTTCGCGCGGCAGGCGCTCGAGGCCGGTCAGAGGATCGAGCGCTATCTCGCGGGCTCGACCTTGCGCGGGCGGCTCAGGCTCGGGGTTTCCGAGGATTTCGCCTATACGGCGCTGCCGGAGATTCTGGCCGCCTTCGCCATGCAACACCACGCGGTCGACCTGGAATTGACGGTGGGCCTGAGCGGCCTGCTCTACGAGCAATACGATGCGGGCGATCTCGATCTGATCTTCGCCAAGCGCCGCAAGGGCGACGCGCGCGGCGAGGTCGCCTGGCAGGAGCGCCTCGTCTGGGCCGGCCGGCCGGGCACCGGGCTCGCCGAGCAGCCGGTGGTGCCTCTCGTGCTCTATCCGCCGCCGAGCATCACGCGCGTCCACGCCATCGAGACCCTGGAACGGGCCGGGCGGGCCTGGCGCGTCGCCTGCACCAGCGGCAGCCTTGCAGGCCTGCGCGCTGCGACCGTCGCGGGGCTCGGCATCACCGCGCATTCGGCCCGGCTGATCCCGCAGGGCCTAGCCGAGGTCGAGCCGCGCGAGGCGCTGCCGCCGCTCGGGACCATCGAGTTCATCGTCATTGGCGGCCAGTCGCATCAGGCGGCGGCACGGGCGCTCGCCGACAGCATCCTGGCGAGTGCGGGGCGCCTCATGCCCGAGATACCGATGCGTCCAAGGGCATCTTAAAAGACTTTGTGAACTATGCTTCAAGCCTGGGCCGGTTTCTGCGCCGAAAATGGCACCGATCCAGCGACAAGGCGCAAATATCCTTCCGTTGTTGTCAAATAGTAAGGAAAGCCACTGTATTCAGGCAGGACTTCGTTCGGGGGGACGAATGCCAGCCACACTCCTATTCATCACGACGTTGCGTCGTCATGTCGCCATCGTGGCGATCCTTACATTCGGCGGGGCTATGCTCGTCAGCGATACCACGAAAAACCGTCTCGATATGGACGGCGTGGCCATCTTCGCAGAATATCTCGGGATAGCGATCTGGTGCCTGGCCAGCCTCTACGCGATCTATCGGCTGGCATGGCTGGCCATCGTCGCGCGCGACCCTTCACCGTTCAAGACCTTCCTGAAACCTTACAAGGGCTTCCTGCTGGACGGTCCGCGCATGGCGAATTTCGCCGTCGCGCTAGCCGCCATCTTCGTTTTCGTCGCCGGATTCGGCGTCCTCAAGGGGGCGATCGCGCTGCTCAATCCATTCCGATGGGATGTCACATTCGCGGATATCGATCGCTGGCTGCATTTCGGCCGCCTGCCGCATGAGTATTTCTGGTGGTTGATCGAATGGCCGGCGGCGATATTCTTCGTCAACCTCTGCTATAATCTGTGGTACTTCATCATGATCGGCACGATTTTCATCGTTGCCGCCGCGCGGGAGGATACGCCTCTGCGCCAGCAATATCTGATCAGCTTCATGTCGATCTGGCTCGTCGCGGGCTTCTTCGTCGCCACCATCTTCTCGTCCGCGGGCCCCTGCTTCTTCGAGGATCTCGGCCTGGGCTATCGATACAAGCCGCTCATGGATGCTCTCGAGCATTCGTCCGAAGCCTGGCCCATCTGGGCGCTGAAGACGCAGGACATGCTTTGGGAGGGCTACAAGCACCAGCGGGCCGGCTCGCTGGGGATCAGCGCCTTTCCCTCTCTCCATGTCGCTACGTCGGTCCTCTTCGCCTTGTACTACAGCGAGCGCTGGAAGATCGTCGGGATCCTCATGTGGATCTTTGCCGCGATCATCATGGTCGGCTCGGTCGTTCTCGGCTGGCATTATGCGATCGATGGCTATGCCGGCGCTGCCCTCAGCTGGAGCATCTGGCACCTCGTCGGACTGCATACGCAGCGCAAGGCCATTGCCGTCGAAGCCATCGTCCAGCCAGCCTGACGATGGTCGGTGACGGCTCCGTGGTCGCCTTTCCAGCACCCCGACAGGCCAGAAGGCCTGCCCGGATGATGCGTGTGAAGATAACGTTCGCGCGAGTCTGAATGCGTCAGATCGCCATCCGATGCGACAGTGTCTTCACCGTCATGTAGTGGGCGAGGCCTTCGGCGCCGCCCTCTCGCCCGTAGCCGCTGTCCTTGACGCCTCCGAAGGGCACCTCGGCGACGGAAGCCTCCAGCGTGTTGATCGAGACGTTGCCGGCCTCGATACCCTCTGCGAGCTGGTCGGCGCGGGCGGCGGAATGGGTGAAGCCATAGGCGGCGAGGCCGAAGGGCAGGGAATTGGCCTTCTCGATCGCTTCCTCGACCGAGCGGACGGGGTTGATAATCGCCATCGGACCAAAGGGCTCCTCGCGCAATGCGCGGGCGTCGTCCGGCAATTCGGTGAGGACGGTCGGCGGGAAGAAATAGCCGCGATTGCCGAGGCGCTCGCCACCGGTCAATACGCGTCCGCCACGGGCGCGCGCGTCGGCGGTCAAAGCCTCCAGCGCCTCGATACGGCGATGGTTGGCGACCGGGCCCATCCCGGTACCGGCGTCGAGCCCATTGCCGACCGTCACGGTCCTGGCCTTCTCGACGAAAGCCTTGGTGAAGCGCTCGTAGACGTCCTGCTGCACGAAGAAGCGCGTCGGAGAGGTGCAGACCTGCCCGGCATTGCGGACCTTGCGGGTGGCTGAGAGATCGGCCGCGGCGATGGGGTCGACATCGTCGCAGACGATCACCGGGGCATGGCCCCCGAGCTCCATCAGCACCGGCGTCATGTGACGCGCGGCGAGCTCCGAGAGATGCTTGCCGACGGCGGTCGAGCCGGTAAAGGCGACGAGGCGGGTCTGGGCCTGCGGGATGAGATAGCTCGAAATCTTCGCGGGCACGCCGAAGACGAGGTTGAACACACCGGGCGGTACGCCGGCATCATGCAGGGCGCGCGCGATATGGAGTGCGCCGGCCGGGGTTTCCTCGGCCGCCTTGATGATGATCGAGCAGCCGGCCGCCAGAGCGCCCGCGATCTTGCGGCAGGGCTGGCTCATCGGGAAATTCCAGGGTGAGAAGGCCGCGACCGTGCCGACCGGCTGGTGCATCACGACATAGCGGATGCCGGGTTCGCTTGGGATGACGCGGCCATAGGCGCGCTGGCCCTCGGCCGCATCCCATTCGAAGAACTCGCAGCCCCTGACGACTTCAAGCCGGGCCTGCGCCAGCGGCTTGCCGTGCTCCAGCGTGATCGCATGGGCGATCTCCTCGACGCGCTCGCGCATCAGCGCGGCGGCCTTCAGCATGATCTCGGCGCGAATGCGCGGCGCCATACGGCTCCAGAGCCGGAAGCCCTCGGCGGCAGCCGTCAGCGCATCGTCGAGATCGGCCTTCGAGGCGAGCGGCACCGCGCCGATGACGCTCTCGTCGGCCGGGTTGAGCACCGGCTGCTCCTCCGCCGTCTTCCGCCAGGCGCCACCGATATAGAGCTTGAGATCGGGATAGGTCGTCATGGAAGCCTCGGCTGGCGATGCGTTCAGCGGTCTCTGCGCGGCGTTTGCGCCGGTCTCGAGATGGACAATAGGTGGCCGGCCATTCTGTGATCCAGCCGGCTAAATCAGATAAATTCAGATTGTTATGGTTATGAATGGTGCGGACTGGCTTCCTGGCGCCATTCCGGACAAACCGCGTAGCGGCGCCGATCCGGAATCCATCACAGGGCTCGTCGCTCTACGATGGATTTCGGGTCTGCGCTTCGCTTGCCCGGAATGGCGGTGGAGGTTCAGCGCACCAGCGTGCGCACACGGTTCTCGATCAGCCGGACCAGCCCCAGCGCTGTCATCTCCGAGGATTTCGGGTTCGTGGCAAGCGGTCGGTTCTCGATGGCGATGTCGAGCTTGCCGAAGGCGCCGCGGGCGCTGAGCTGGTGCCCATTACCGCCAGCCGCGGGATCCGCGACGAGCTCGACGCGGGTACGGTCGAGCCCGATGCCGGCCAGCGCCGTGATGACAGCGACATTGGCATTCTGTGGGAAGCGCGAGGCAGCCTCGCGGGCGGTTCCCGAGAAGAAGGCTGTCGCTTCGGTGATCTCATCCAGCGCGATCAGGCTTTCGGCCGAGGTCCCGCGCCATGCTGATGGCGGTTTGACGATGCGGTGGACGACCTCGTCGAGCGGCAGCAGCGAGGCGGCGGCGATGCCGTCAATGCCGGCGAGCGCGCCGGGCGGGATCAGGAGCTGGCTGCCCCGGCTTTCGGCGGCGGCGATCAAGCGAGCGAGCAGGGCGTCGTCGCAGAAGGCGCTGGTCGAGGCGACGGCGAAGGCGGGCGCATGCGTGAGTGCGGCTTCGCCCCAAATGCCGACGGCCTCGCGACCGGCCGCTTCGACGACGAGATCAAGGTCGAGCCCGGCCAGTTCATCGGGGTTTGTGACCAGCTTCGCGCCAGCCGGAATAGCGTCGGCAGCCGCAGCATTGCGGACCGCGATGGCGACGATCGCGATATCGCCCTTGCTTCGCTCCGCCAGCAGCTCGGCGACGCGGCGATTGATGGCGCCCCAGCCGATCAAGGCGAGGCGTAGCGGCTTGCGGGTCTGCGTCATGAACCTTCCGCCGTTCGCAAGGCGAGATCGAGCAGGGCACCGCCGTTCAGGCCTTCCAGCATGCTGAAATGGTGGCCCGGACAGATCAGGGGCGCCGGCGCTTGCCACGTCGCGGCGAGCGCTGCCGATTGCGCCTTGAAGGCGTCGCTCTCGCCCTCGCCGACTGCGAAGGCGATCCGCGTCGATTGCGGGCGCGGTTGGGCGATGGGGCTCAGCCGCGTGGCGCGCGCGGCGTCGTCGAGCCCGAGCAGGCGGCCGAGCGGCAGATGGCCGAGCGGGTTGAGATGATAGAGGCCGGAGAGCAGCAGGGCCGAGGCGACCGGCGGCGCATCCGGCGCACAAAGCGCCATGGCGGCGAGATGCCCGCCGGCGGAATGACCGGAGACATGCAGGCTGCCGGCATCGAGGCCGAGCGCATCGGCTTCGCGCACGAGGAAATTCAGGGCCGCGATGCTCTGGGCGATGCTGCCTTCCAGCGGCGCGTCCGGTGCTAAGCCGTAATTCGGCATGGCCACGGCATAGCCGGCGTCGAGCAGCCCTTGCGCGAACTGGGCATGCTGGACCTTGTCCGAGGCCTGCCAGTAGCCGCCATGGATGAAGACGAAGACCGGGGCGCGCGTGGAGCCGGCCGGGCGATAGAGATCGAGCGTCTCGAAGCGGCCGGGGCCATAGGCGAGATCGGCGGCGCCGTGCTGCGCGCGGAAGGCCTCGCCGTCGCGGCTCCATTGCCGGAACAGCGCCTTCATGTCGGCCTGCAGGCGCGGGCTGTATTGCCGGCCGAGTTCGTGCAGCGTGTAGCCGTCGACGAGCGTATCGGGCAGCGGCGGCGCGACGAGGTGCCGGGCTCGGATGGTCAGGCCGGCTTCGGCACGAGGCTGAAGACGAATAGGCGGACGGAAACCGGCGAAGGTCTCGCGATAGGCGAGTTCGATGGTATGACGGGACAGGTGGAAGGCTTCGGGTCGGTCTGTTTCCCAGACCATCTCGCGCAGGTGATGCGGGCCGCAGCCGGCGGCGACGAGCCCCGTGAGGATATCGCCCAGCGCATCGCGCAGGGCCTCGACCGGGTCGTTCTCCGCGCTGTGAGCGACGATCTCGTGAGGGTCTTCAGACGCCGACATAGCGATGCACCAGTTCCGCATTGGCCGCGAGGTCGGTGCTGGAGCCCGACCAGACCGTGCGGCCCTTCTCGATGATGTAGTGCCGGTCGGCGATGCGCTTCAGCACGTTGATGTTCTTGTCGATCAGCAGGATCGACTGCCCCCGCGCCTTCAGCGCCTCGATGCAGCCCCAGATCTCGGCGCGGATCACCGGCGCGAGGCCTTCGGTCGCCTCGTCGAGGATCAGGAGCTTCGGATTGGTCATCAGCGCCCGCCCGACCGCGAGCATCTGCTGTTCGCCGCCCGAGAGGGTGCGGGCCGATTGTCCGGCGCGCTCCTGCAGGCGGGGAAAGAGCGCATAGACCCGTTCCAGCGTCCAGGGCGAGGAGCACTTCAGCCGGTTCGAGGCGGTGGCGACGAGGTTTTCGCGGACGCTCAGCGTCGGGAAGACCTGCCGGCCTTCGGGCACGAGGCCGATGCCGCAGCGGGCGATCTTCTCGGGCGCGATGCCCCGGACGTCCTGGCTCTCGAAGCGGATATCGCCGCCCTTGGGCGCGAGCAGGCCCATGATCGAGCGCACGGTCGTGGTCTTGCCCATGCCGTTCCGGCCGAGCAGGGTCACGACCTCGCCCTCGGCGATGTCGAGCGCGACATCGAACAGGACCTGGCTCCGGCCATAGGCGGATTGCAGGTTGCGCACGCGCAGCATCAGGCGTCTCCCTCGCCGAGATAGGCGGTGCGGACCTCCGGATTGTCGCGGATCTGCTCGGCCGTGCCGGTCGCGATGACGCGGCCATAGACCAGCACGGAGATGCGATCGGCCAAGGCGAAGACGGCCTCCATGTCGTGCTCGACGAGGAGCATGGTAACGCGGCCCTTCAGGGCGGAGAGCATCGCGACCATCTGCTCGCTCTCGGCATGGCCAAGCCCCGCCATTGGTTCATCGAGCAGGAGCAGGCGCGGCTCGCAGGCGAGCGCGATCGCGAACTCGAGCTGCTTCTGCTCGCCATGGGAGAGATCGGCGACCTTGACCTCGGCGCGGTGGCTCAGGCCTGCCGTCGCGAGATGCTGGCGGGCGCGGGCACGCAGGCTCTCGTCGCGGCGCGCATTGCCGAAGAAGCGGAAGCTGTGGCCGCCATGGGCCTGCACGGCGAGCGCGACATTGTCGAGCATCGTGAAGTCCGGCAGGAGCTGGGTGATCTGGAAGGTGCGTGCGAGGCCGCGCCGAACGCGCTGGGCGGTCGGCAGCGCGCCGATATCCTCGCCCGACAGCGTGATCGCGCCTTCGTCATGCGAGAGCTCGCCGAAGAGCTGGGTCAGCAGCGTGGTCTTGCCGGCGCCGTTGGGACCGATCAGCGCATGGATCTCGCCGTCGCGCACGTCGAGATCGACGCCGTCGGTGGCGACAAGGCCGCCGAAGCGCTTGCGCAGGCCGCGCACCGAAAGGAGCGTCGCGGTCATGGCGCGCTCCTGCCGAGGCCGAGGCGAGTGAGCAGGCCGTTGAGCCCGCCTTGCGTGAAGAGCACGACGAGCAGCAGGATCGGGCCGAGCACGAGCTGCCAGTGCTCGGTCCAGCTCGTCAGCACGGTTTCGAGGATGACGAGAACGGCGGCTCCCAGCAGCGGGCCGAGCAAGGTGCCGACGCCGCCGAGAATGACCATGATCATCAGCTCGCCGGACTTGGTCCAGTGCAGCATGTCCGGGCTGACGAAGCGCAGATAGTTCGCCATCAGCGCGCCGGCGAGGCCGGCGCCCATGCCGGAGATGACGAAGGCGGCGAGCTTGTAGCGATAGGGCGCGATGCCGATCGCGGCCATGCGCCGCTCGTTCTGGCGGATGCCGGCCAGCACCATGCCGAAGCGCGAGCCGACGATGCGCCAGAGCGCCAGGAAGACCAGCGCGGCGATGGCGAGGCAGATGAAATAGAAGGTCACGTCGTCGCGCGTGTTGAGGTCGAACAGTGCGTTGCGGCGGCGGATCGTCATGCCGTCGTCGCCGCCATAGGCCTTGAGCGAGACGAAGAGGAAGAACAGCATCTGCGCGAAGGCGAGCGTGATCATGATGAACTGCACGCCTGCCGTGCGTAAGCTGAGCGCGCCGATGATGCAGGCGAAGAGGCCTGCGACGAGGATCGCAGCGGGCAGCGTCACCAGAAGCTGGTCGGTGCCGGGGATAAAGCCGAGGAAGAGCGCGTCGTCGACGAAGGTCCGATAGAGGATGCCGACCGCGTAGCCACCGATGCCGAAGAAGGCGGCGTGGCCGAAGGAGACCATGCCGCCGAAGCCGAGCGCGAGGTTGAGGCTTGCGGCGGCGATGGCATAGATCAGGGCGCGGGTCGCGAGCGGCACCAGCGCCGGCTGGCCGATCGCCCTCACGATGAAGGGCAGGGCGATCAGCGCGGCGGCAAGGGCGACGAGCGCAATCACGCGGCCCAGCGCGGGCGCGGCTGTATCAGTGCGGGTGATGGCGTTCTCAGACATGGGCGGGGAACAGTCCCTTGGGCCGCACCAGCAGCACGATCGCCATCAGCAGGTAGATGCCCATCGAGGCGAGGCCGGCGCCTAGCGCATCGGCCTCCGAACCGGTTATGACATGGCGCAGCAGGCCGGGCGCGAAGGCGCGCAAGGACGTGTCGACGAGGCCGACGATCAGCGCGCCGAAGAAGGCGCCGCGGATCGAGCCGACGCCGCCGATCACCACCACGACAAAGGTCATGATCAGGATCTGCTCGCCCATCCCGACCTGCACGGCGAGGATCGGCCCCGCCATCAGTCCGGCAAGGCCGGCGAGCAGGGCGCCGAGCGCGAAGACCGCGGTGTAGAGCAGGCGGATATCGACGCCGAGCGCGCGGACCATCTCGCGATGGGTGGCGCCCGCGCGCACCAGCATGCCGACGCGGGTGCGGTTGATCAGCAGATAGAGCCCGAGCGCGACCAGAAGCCCGACCGCGATGATCGCGAGACGATAGACAGGATAGGTCAGGCTGGGCAGGAGCTGGACGGAGCCGTTCAGTGCCGGGGGCACCGAGACGAAGAGCGGTTGCCGCCCGAACAGGATGGTCACGCTCTGGTTGAAGATCAGGATCAGCGCGAAGGTCGCCAGCACCTGGTCGAGATGGTCCCGCGCATAGAGCCTTCGCAGCACGACGAGCTCCATCACCATGCCGGCGAAGGCGGCGGCTGCGAGGCCGGCAAGCACGGCGAGGAGGAAGGAGCCGGTCTGCGCCGCGGCGAAGGCGGCGGCATAGGCGCCGACCATGTAGAGCGAGCCATGGGCGAGGTTGATCACGCCCATGATGCCGAAGATCAGCGTTAGCCCGGCCGCGAGCAGGAACAGCATCACGCCGAATTGCAGGCCGTTGAGCAATTGTTCGAGAACGAGCGTCATTGTTTTTGAGGCTAGAGTGCGCCGCCTTCGGGTCGAAACACCGGCGTTATTCCAGTTTCGTCATGCTCGCCCTTGTGGCGAGCATCCATGTCTCGAACACCGGTCCCGATGAAGGAAGACGTGGATGGTCGGGACAAGCC
Organism: uncultured Allobosea sp.; assembly: GCF_945957345.1. Taxonomy (GTDB): domain Bacteria; phylum Pseudomonadota; class Alphaproteobacteria; order Rhizobiales; family Beijerinckiaceae; genus Allobosea. The sequence goes on from NZ_CAMFKW010000036.1 coordinate 45,304, forward strand.
CGACCATGACGGAAACGCAAGCGACCTTGGTCGTGAACCGGCGTGGTTCGTCAGAGCTTGCAGTCCTTGGCGTAGACGTCGCCGTGGTTGCTCAGCACCTTGCCGGTGGTCTTGAGAAAAGGCGCGCCGTCGGCGCCCTTCTCGACCTTGAGCGAATACCAATCCTGCACCGGGTGTTGGTTCGGGCCGAACTTGAAGGCGCCGCGGACCGACTGGAAATCGGCCTTGGCCAGCGCCGTGCGCAAAGCCGGGACGTCGGTCTTGCCGCCGGTCGCCTTCAGGGCAGACGCGATGGCGAGCGCGGCGTCGTAGCCCTGGCTGGCATAGTAGGTCGGGGCGCGATTGTAGGCCTTGGTCCAGGCCTCCATGAACGTCTTGTTGGCCGCGTTGTCGAAATCCGAGTTCCAGTGCGCGGTGACGTTGAGGCCGAGCGCGGATTCGCCGACCGCCTTCAGCGTGGTGGCGTCGAGCGAGGGCTCGGCCAGTACCATCGGGATCTTCCCGAGCAGGCCGGCCTGCTGGTACTGGCGCAGGAAGGCGATGCCGAGGCCGCCGGGGTGGAACTGGAAGACGACGTCGGGATTGGCGGCGCGGATCTGGGCCATCTCGGGGGCGAAATCGGTCTGGTCGAGGCGGGTATAGACTTCGCCGGCGATCTCGCCCTTGAACATGCGCTTGAAGCCGGTCAGCGCGTCCTTGCCGGCCTGGTAGTTCGGCGCGAGGATGAAGGCCTTCTTGTAGCCGAGATTGGTGGCGTACTGCCCGGCGCTCTCGTGCAGGCTGTCGTTCTGCCAGGAGACGACGAAATAGTTGGCGTTGCACTCCTTGCCGGCGAAATTCGAGGGTGCGGCATTGGGGCTGACATAGAGCGCGCCGGAATCGACGATATCGGGCACGGTCGCGCCGGCGACGTTCGAGAAGACGATGCCGGTCAGGATCTTGATGCCGTCGGTCTTCAGCATCTTCTCGGCGATCTGCTTGCCCTGGCCGGGCTTCAGCGCATCGTCCTCAACCACGAGCTCGACCGGCACGCCGCCGAGCTTGCCGCCTTCCATGTCGATGGCGAGCTTGAAGGCATCGCGGATATCCTGGCCGAGATAGCCGCCGGGCCCCGAGAGCGTGGTGATCATGCCGATCTTGACCGGCTGCTGGGCCAGCGCCGTGGAGGCCGCCAGCGTCGTCGCGATGCCGAAGAGCAATCCGCGCAGTTTCATCATGGACTCCAGTCGTTCCGTTTTGCCTCTGAGATGGTTTGACGCGGCGTTTCTGCGCCGCCGCGCTTAGGCGTATTTCGGTGCACCATCACCGCGCGCCGGTCGGGACGCAAGGCGCTGCTGCCCGTTATCCAAGCACGGACTCGCCCTGAACGGGGAGCCCGTCTTTCGGTGCGGCAGCCTTAGAGCGCGACCCAGCCGGCCGGCGGCTTGCGGCCGGGATGGAGCGCTCCGCAATGCTTGCAGGTTCGTGCCTTCTCGTTCGAGAAGAAGGCTTCGTAGAGCGGTGGCAGGTCCTTCACGAGATCGCCCACCTTGAGTTCGATGCGGTGCACGAGGCCCTGGCACTCGAAGCAGTACCATTCGAAGCCGTCGACCTGATCGGGCGTGCGGGCCGGCTCGACCACGAGCCCGATCGAGCCTTCCTGCGGGCGCTGCGGGGAATGGCGCACATGCGGCGGCAGCAGGAAGACGTCGCCCTCGCGGATCGTCACGTCGTAGTGCTTTCCGTTGTCGACCAGCTTCAGCATCATGTCGCCCTTGAGCTGATAGAAGAACTCCTCCACCGGGTCGTCATGATAGTCGGCGCGCTGGTTGGGCCCGCCGACGACCATCACGGTCATCTGGCCGTCGTCGAACACCTTCTTGTTGCCGACCGGCGGCTTGAGCAGGTGCTCGTGTTCCGCGATCCATTTCTTGAAGTTGAAGGCCTTGAGCCGCCCTTCGGTCGCCATGGTTCCCACTCCCGTCCTCGTTCGTGATCTCGTTCAGCCGGCCTTGGCCAGCGGCGCCTTGCCCAGGCCGCAGGCTTCGAAGGCGGCGTGCGTCGCGGCCTTCTCGGCCTCGGTCAGCTCCAGCATCGGCGCGCGGACGCGCCCGCCGACCTGCCCCAGCAGCTCCTGCCAGTATTTCTGGTGCGAATGCGGCTTCTCGGAGGGCCTCGTGCCGCGCAAGGCCTCGCGCACCGGGTTCAGGCTGTCGCGGATGGCGCGGGCCTTCTCGGCCTCGCCGCGGAAGGCGAGATCGGTGTATTCGCGCATGCGCAGGTCGTTCGCCGTCTGGATCAGATAGGGCGGCGAAGAGCAGAGATAGAGCTGCCAGCCGAGCTCGAGGATGTTGTCGAGCCATTCCTCCTCGGAGGCCGTGCTGACCAGGATGCGATCGCCCGCCAGCCGCGTCAGCTCCGCATACATCGGACGGGGCACGCTGTACTTGATCGCGACGACGTTCTCGATATCGGCGAGCCGGTTGCAGAGCTGCGGGCTCATCAGATAGCCGGAATCGGGGTGGCTCCAGAGCGCGATGCCGATATCGACCTTCTCGGCGATGGTCCGGTAGTACTCGTAGAGCGTCTCGTCCTGCGCCTTGAAGAAATGCAGGATCGGGGCGTGTACGACGATGTAGTCGGCGCCGACCTTCTGGGCGTGCTTCGCCAGATCGATCACCACGTCCATGTTCTGGTCGGAGCAGGACATGATGGTCTGGCCGCGGCCGGCCGAAGCCCCGACCGCCAGCTCGAAGCTGCGCTTGCGCTCCTCGATCGACATCGAGAAGAACTCGCCCTGCTTGCCGGCGATGAACAGGCCGTCGATCCCGAGGTCGCCGAGCCAGTGACGGACATTCTGCCTGAAACCGTCCTCGTCGATCGCGAGCGTATCGGTGAAGGGCGTGAGCGCGGCCGCCCAGATGCCCTTCATATGGGCGCGGGCATAGGCCTTGGCGTCCTTCTTGGCGTATTTCATCAGGCCGGCTCCCGCATTCGGGAGCGGCTCGGACGTAAGCGGCCTCGGGCGGTGCGGGCATGCCGCGCCATCATCCGAAATGCCCTTGCCCGACACCTTCTCCCTGGCAGCCCGACATGCAAGCCGGGCGATGAGGGATGATGGCATGAGAGCCAGGGTATACGGCAACTCATAACATTCGTATGAATTCGGAAGCTATCCTTATAAATCGGAAAACCCATGGCGATCACGCTGCGCCAGATCCAGGCCTTCCTGGCCGTGACCGAGCAAGGCACTTTCACCAAGGCGGCCGAACGCCTGAACATGGCGCAGCCGGCGCTCTCCCAGCTCGTGCGCGATCTTGAGCGGGAACTCGGCATCCGCGTGCTCGACCGCACGACGCGTCGGGTCGAACTGACCGAGGGCGGGCGCGAGTTCCACGGGGCTGCGCTGAAGATCGTGCAGGATCTCGACACGGCCGTGCTGAACGCCAACGGCCTTGCCGAACGCCGGCGCGGGCGCATCGTGGTCGCCGTGCCGCCCTTGCTCGCGGCGGTGATCATGCCGCCGACGATCGTGGCGCTGCAGCAGAAATATCCTGGCCTGCAGGTCGCGATCATCGATGCGCGCAACGATCTCGTCGTCGAAGCGGTGCGCTTCGGCAAGGCCGATTGCGGCGTCGGGACCTTTCCGGCCCTCGACGACACGATCGAGCGCACGACGCTGGCCCGCGACAGCCTGATGCTGTTCTGCGGGCGCGGTAGCCGCTTTGCCGAGCGCGATATGGTGGCGTGGCGCGATCTCGCTGACGAGCCGCTGGTCACGCTGACCCGCGACAGCGGCATCCGCCTGCTCGCCGAGGTCGGCTACGAGACCGCCGAGATCACGCTGAAGCCGGCCTATGAGGTGACGCAGATTACCACGGCGCTGGCGCTGGTCGAGGCCGGGCTCGGCATTGCCGTGTTGCCGACCTATGCACGGGCGGTGGCGCCGGAATCGGTGCTGGTGCGGCCGCTGACCGAGCCGTCGATCGCGCGGGACATCGTGATGATTCGCCCCGGTGGCCGCTCGGCCTCGCCGGCGCTCTCGGCCTTCGAGGCGTTGCTGCGTCGCTTCGTGCGGCAGCTCGCGCCGAGCGAGGCGGATTGAGAAAGCCTCGGAAAGCAAAAAGGCCGCCCGGTGAGGCGGCCTTTCGTCCCTGTATTGCAAGGGCATCAAATGGTGGGCGCGACAGGGATCGAACCTGTGACCCCTACGATGTCAACGTAGTGCTCTCCCGCTGAGCTACGCGCCCGTCGCCGCCGTGAGGTGGCTTCCGGAAGCGTGTCCGGGCCGTGTGGGCCGCGATCACGCTGCGAGTGAGGGGGCTATAGCGGCTCGCTTTGCAGGTGGCAAGGCGTTTGCCGCATAAATTCTCACGAGGCTGTTGGCATCTTTTCCCGTGAGACGCCGAACGGCCGTTCAGGCCGCCAGCAGCTTCTCGACCTCGTTGACGAGCTCGCGCAGATGGAAGGGCTTGGAGAGCACCTTGGCATCCTTCGGCGTCTGCGAATCGGGGTTGAGCGCCACGGCGGCAAAGCCGGTGATGAACATCACCTTGATGTCGGGGTCGAGCTCGGTGGCGCGGCGCGCCAGCTCGATGCCGTCCATCTCAGGCATGACGATATCCGTCAGCAGGAGCTCGAACGGCTCCTCGCGCAGGCGGTTATAGGCCGACAGGCCATTATCGAAGGAGGCGACGTCGTAGCCCGCGTTCTGCAGGGCCTTGACCAGGAAGCGACGCATATCGTTGTCGTCTTCGGCGAGCAGTATCTTCGTCATGGGCCTGATCTGTTCGTCCCTGAGGCCTGTGTTTCTATAACGTCTGGCGCCGCGGCCAAGGCCGGGTCTGGAACGGTTGGGTACTCACCCGGCCGCACAGTTGGAACCATGTCCTTCCATAAGGCAACATCATGGTAAACAACGCGTGAATCCAGCGCTGAATTTCCGCAGGTTTGCGACATCGCTTCAACCGCTCCGGTTTGTGTGCTTCAGTCAGGTGAGATGAGCCTGTCCTCCACCCCTTTCCCGCCCGCGCCGGATGACGTCGTCGCCGAGATCGAGCGGCCGTTCAGCCTGTACCAGCCGGCCCTCCAGGTCGTGCCTGTCGTGGTCGACGTGCCGCATGCCGGGCGCTCCTATCCGCGCGGCTTCGTCGAGGCCGCGCGCCTGCCCTTGCGCAGCCTCCGGCGCTCCGAAGACGCCTATGTCGATCGGCTGTTCGCGCAGAGCGTTGCGCTCGGTGCGCCGCTGCTCGCGGCCGAGTTCCCGCGCGCCTATCTCGATGTCAATCGCGAGCCCTATGAGCTCGACCCGCGCATGTTCGAGGGAAGGGTGCCGCCCTTCGCTAATACCCGCTCGATGCGGGTCGCGGGTGGCCTCGGCACCATCCCGCGCATCGTCGGCGACGGGCAGGAGATCTATTTCGGGCGGATCCCGATCCAGGAGGGGCTCGCCCGCATCGATGAGCTCTACCGGCCCTATCATGCGGGTCTGCGCAGCCTCATCCAGCGCACGCAAGGCGTGTTCGGCACCTGCATTCTCGTCGATGCGCATTCGATGCCCTCGGCCGGGCTCGACCGCGACGGGCTGGCGAAATCGGACATCATCCTCGGCGACCGCTTCGGCACCAGCGCCTCCGGCTACATCATCGACATCGCCGAGCAGGCCTTCACGCGGCTGGGCTTCAGCGTGACCCGCAACCGGCCCTATGCCGGCGGCTTCATCACCGAGCATTACGGTGCGCCGGCTGCCGGCGTGCATGCGCTGCAGATCGAGGTGAACCGCGCGCTCTACATGAACGAGACGACGCTGGAGCCGCATGCCGGCTTCGGCGAGGTCGAGCAGGCGATCGCGAGCGTGATGGCGGATTGCTTCGCGCGCTGGAGTGGCTGGCTCGACGAATGGCGCGAGGCGGCCGAGTAGCGGCAGCGGGGAAGCGGGGGAAATTCAAAGAAAAAAGGGCCGCACACTTGCGTGGCGGCCCAAGTCTAGGGAGGAAACGCCCAAGGAGGGCAATGAAGGTTTGAGGTCATCTCCCCTTCGCAGTGCACAATATGAGAGTGCGCTGCAAAACGCAACTAGAATCGTCGAAATCAATGTTGCTATGCGGTGGGTGCATGGTGTCGTAATAAAAAGCCGAGGTTTTTCGGATATTTCCGCGTCCGAGCCTTGGATCGAGTGGTCCATCCGCGGAGTCGATGCTGCAGAGCAGCAAATTGGAGTGCCTGTTCATGAGCGCAGTCGATTTCGGCGCCTTCGTTGCGGATTTGGCGACGCAGTCCGGCCGAGCGATCCTGCCCTTCTTCCGGGCGGTGCACGCGACGGAGGACAAGTCGCGCGGCGGGGTGTTCGATCCCGTGACCGAGGGCGACCGCGCCGGCGAATCGGTGATGCGCCACATGATCAAGCGGCAGTTCCCGGCCCATGGCGTGCTCGGCGAGGAATTCGGCAGCGAGAACACCGATGCGGAATATGTCTGGGTGCTCGATCCGATCGACGGCACGCGCGCCTTCATCTCGGGCATCCCGGTCTGGGGCACGCTGATCGGGCTGACGCGCAACGGCGTGCCGGTCTACGGCATGATGCACCAGCCCTTCTCGGGCGAGCGCTTTTCCGGCGATGGGCGCGAGGCGCGCTATGAGGGGCCGGGCGGGCCGAAGAAGCTGCGGACGCGGCCGACCACCGATCTCGCCACGGCGACGCTGATGACGACGACGCCGGCCCTGTTCAAGGGCGAGGAGGCCGAGGCCTTCGCCCGCGTCGAAAACGAAGTCCGGCTCTCGCGCTATGGCTGCGACTGCTACGCCTATTGCATGCTCGCCGCGGGCCATGTCGATCTCGTGATCGAGAGCGGTCTCAAGCCCTACGATATCGTCGCGCTGATCCCGATCATCGAGGGCGCGGGCGGTATCGTCACCTCATGGGACGGCGGCAGCGCTGCCGGCGGCGGGCGCATCCTCGCGGCCGGCAGCAAGGCGCTGCATGAGGCCGCCATGGCCAGGCTCTCCGGGTGAGCTGGGCAAGGCCTGGTCCTCGCCGGGGATGAAGGCGTCGAAAGCGGCCCAGAACTGGGCGCGAATCGCGTCGTTCTCCATCAGGATCTCGTGGCGTGCGGTCGGCAGGACAAGTGCCGAGCCGGTCTTGAGCCGAGCCGCGAAGCGTTCGATCGCCGGCGTCGAGACGACCGGGTCGCGGCCGGCGGCGATGATCAGGGTCGGCACCTTCACCTCCAGCGCGGCCGAAGGCGTGGCGAGACGGGCCATCAGGCGGAAGGCGGTTCTGATCCAGGCGACGGTCGGGTCGCCGATGCTGAGCTCGCGCGCCGCGGCCGAGAGCGCGGCATTGCGGGCATAGCGGACGGCGTCGCTGGTCAGGCGGTTGCCTTCGAAGGGTTTCGTGGCGATCGCGGTATCGCCGCCGCCCGGCACGAAGGCGCGGCCGAAGCCGAGCCAGTAGAGCAGGCTCGCCAGCAGCTTGGCCCGGCCGGGATTCGCGATCATCGCGATGCCCAGCATCGGTGCCAGCGCGACCATGCGCGTGACCGGCAAGGCGTTCGAGCGGGCCGCGTCGAGGCAGAGCGCGGCGCCCATCGAATGCGAGAGGACGAAATAGGGCGGGGGCAGCTTCGCCTGCATCTCCACCATGGCCAATGCCAGATCGGCCTCGTAATGCTTGAGCCGCCCGACATGGCCCTTGCGGATGCGGCGGACGAAGCGCTGGGAACCGCCCTGGCCGCGCCAGTCGAAGGCCAGCACATGAAAGCCACGACGGCGCAATTCCGCGACGGTCTCGCTGTAGCGCTCGATGAACTCGGCCCGGCCCTGCACGACGACGACCGTGCCACGCACCGGCTTCACGGTCGGGCGCCAGCTCGCGAAGCGCAAGGCGGCACCGTCTCGCGTGGTCGCAAGCCAGGTCTTGCCGTGCCCGGGAACGGGGTAATCCGGATCGGCGAAAAAGGCGGCCTCGGCCATCAGGTGCTCCGCATCGCCACCGCGCCTTCAGACCGTGGCTGCAACAAGCTCGACATCCTGCACCGGATATCATGCGAAAACATGTCGGTGTGCCGAAAAAGAAATCCGAGGGCTGATTTCGCGGCGGAAGAAAATCGGTCTTGAAAAGCCTGAACGCCTCCCCAGATCAGGTCTGCGCAGGCCAAGACCGGCTGCGCAAGCCAAACCAAGGTCCGCGCTCAGGCGAGGCGGACCGACCTCATTGTCGCTTCTTCGGAGGACATATCATGCGTCATTTCGACCTTTCCCCGCTCTATCGCTCGACCGTCGGTTTCGACCGTCTGTTCAATCTTCTCGACCAGGCGTCGAACAGCGAGACCGCCCCGAGCTACCCGCCCTACAATATCGAGCGGACCGCCGAGAACGCCTACCGCATCACCATCGCGGTCGCGGGTTTCGGTGAGGGCGACCTCTCCATCGAGTCCAAGGAAAACGCGCTGACCGTCAAGGGCGAGAAGCAGTCCGTCGATGGTGCTGAGAAGCGCGAGGTCCTGCATCAGGGCATCGCCGCGCGCGCCTTCGAGCGTCGCTTCCAGCTTGCCGACTACGTGCAGGTGACCGGCGCCAGCCTGGAGAACGGCCTGCTTCATATCGACCTCGTGCGCGAGATTCCCGAGGCCAAGAAGCCGCGCCAGATCGCGATCGGCACCGGCGGTTCGGCCAAGATCCTCGAGGCCAAGGTCGCCCAGGCCGCGTAACCAGCGCGAAGCTTTCGATGAAAGCGAAAGGCCCCCGGAAACGGGGGCCTTTTTTGTCGGCAGTCAGTTCATCGGTGCGACGGGAGCGATCGGCGTCTCGGGCTTCGGCGTCGATGGGGTCGGATCGATGTTCTGCACGGGCGGGATCGAAGAGGCCTCGGACGCCGGTGCGGCAGTCGAGAGCGGTGGCTTGCGCTCCGTGCCCTCGGTATTCCGTACATCGCTGGGATTGACGAGCTTCGGCTTGTCGGCGCCGGTCTCCGGGTTGGTCGCGCCGGGAGAGGGTTCCGCCGGCTTGGCAGGCTGCGGCGGTGCGGCCGTTGGGGGCGCACTCGCTTCGGTCGGGCCGGACTCCGCGGGCTTCACCGGTTCGGGCGCAGGCGGCGCAGCGGGGGAGGGCGGTGAGGTCGTCGCGGGTGCGCTGGCCTCGGCCGGGCCTGGTTCCGCAGGCTTTACAGGTTCAGGCGCGGGCGGTGCTGCCGGGGAGGGCGGAACAGTCGTGGCCGGGGCGCTGGCCTCCGCCGGGCCCTTGAACTCGGGCGGCCGTTCCGGCGGCTGGGGCACGAGGCGCTGGCGCGGTGCGGCACGCTCCTCGCGCGGGTCGGCGCGGGCGACGCTGGGACCCGGCACGGCCTGTCCGCGCAAGGGAATGCGTTGGATCAATTCGCCGGCATAGGCGTCGAGGATCAGGCGCTGGCGCTGGCCGCCCGCCGTGACGCCGTCGACGATATAGGTGTCTTCGCGCCGGATCGAACGTTCGATCCGGGCGAGGCCGTAACGACGGGCCGCAAGGCCATTGACCGAATAGGGCGAGACCGCAGCCGGTCCACGCGGCACGACAGCCGGCGGGCGCGGGGCATAGCCATAGTCGTAACGATAGCCATAGCCGTAGCCATAGGCCGGATAAGGTTCGTACCCGTCGTCATAATAGTATTGGGCGCCGGCGGCGCCCGCCATGCCGGCCATTGCGCCGGCCACGACCAGGCCCATCAGCGCGATGCGCCCCGGTGCGGTCGAACGATCTGCCATGCCAAATTCCCTTAACGACTGACTGTTCGGCACATAGTCTTGTTAGGGATTGCGGCAGGTATGCGGCTGCAAACGGGGCGCAAATGCGCCCGCTCAACCCGCGATCGCAGCGATCAGGCGCTCGACGTCGTCGGCTTCCGTCGCGAAGGACATGACGAAGCGGCCGACGATCTCGCCGACCTCCAGGGTCGCCTCCGGCGGCAGCGAGCGCGCCGACCAGTCGTAATAGCCGATGCCGGCAGCCTTCAGGCGCTCCTGCACGGCCGGCGGCAGGACGAGAAACACCTCGTTCGCCTGGCAAGGCCAGGCGAGACGGGCCTTGCTGCCCTGCGCGACCGAATCCGCCAGTCGCTTGGCGCGCGCATTGGCGTGGCGGGCGAGGTCGAGCCAGTGATCGTCGGCGAGCAGGCCCTCGAACTGGGCGCCGAGGACGCGGCCCTTGGAGAGCGTCTGGCCGGCGCGCTTGCGGCGCCATTTCATCTCCTCGGCCTGCGCCGGATCGAAGAAGATCACGGCTTCGGCCGCGAGCGCCCCGTTCTTGGTGCCGCCGAAGGAGAGCACGTCGACACCGGCCTTCCAGGTGATCTCGGCCGGCGGGCACCCGAGCGTGACCAGCGCATTGGCGAAGCGGGCGCCGTCCATGTGGAGCTTCAGGCCGCGCGGTGTAACCGCCTCTTTCAGGGCGCGCACCTCGGCCGGCGTATAGATCGTGCCGCACTCGGTCGCTTGCGTGATCGTCAGCGCCTGCGCCTGGACCTGATGGAAATCGCCGGCACGCAGATGCGAGAGCGCCTTCGTCACCGTCTCCGGCTGCAGCTTGGCGCCGGTGCCGGGCAGGTCGACCAGCTTCGCGCCGTTGGTGAAGAACTCGGGCGCGCCGCACTCGTCCTCGACGACATGCGCCTCCTCATGGGTGAGGATCGCGCCCCAGGGCTTGACGATGCTGGCGAGCGCCAGCGCGTTCGCCGCCGTGCCTGTGAGGACGAGGAAGACCGCGACCTCGCGCTCGAAGATTGCGGCGAAGCGCTCCTCGACGCGGCGCGTCCAGTCGTCCTTGCCATAGGGGGAGGCGGCGCCGGCATTGGCGGCGGCGAGCGCAGCCATGACCCGAGGGCTGGCGGCGGCGGTGTTGTCGCTGAAGAAATCCATGACGTGAGCGTTAGGCGCGGACCGCTTTCCTGCCAAGCGGCACCGGCGGAGAGGGGGCTTGCGCGCCGCGCCGGGCTCAGACCTTGGGTCATGCCCAAAAACAAGAACCGAGCTGCCGGAGTCTGGCTTTCGTTCCGGAAATGTCCGGTGCGGATTCGATTTTGCAATAAAATTTCGCTGCAGCGCGAAATCGGCGCTTGTGCCTAGATTGGA
>NZ_CAMFKW010000037.1 GCF_945957345.1 uncultured Allobosea sp.
TGACCGACAATAACGGCAAGCAGGTCGATTTCAGGAACGTCATCCTGATCATGACCACCAATGCCGGCGCCGCCGACATGGCTCGCAACGCCTATGGCTTCACCCGCACCAAGCGCGAGGGCGACGATACCGAGGCGATCAACAAGCTGTTCGCGCCGGAATTCCGCAACCGCCTCGACTCGGTCATCTCCTTCGGCCATCTGCCGAAGACGGTGGTCGCCCGCGTCGTCGACAAGTTCGTGCTCCAGCTCGAAGCGCAGCTCGCCGATCGCAACGTCACGATCGAGCTTTCGGACGAGGCGCGCGAGTGGCTGGTCGAGAACGGCTATGACGAGGCGATGGGTGCCCGGCCGATGGCGCGGCTGATCCAGCAGACGATCAAGACGCCGCTCGCCGACGAGGTTCTGTTCGGGCGCCTGAAGAACGGTGGTGCGGTCAGGGTCGTCGTTGTCCAGTCCGAGACCGGCATCAAGGTGCTCGGCCTCGAATTCCCGGACGGGCCGGCCAAGCCCAAGCCGGAGAAGGATGTCGAGGCCGCTACGGCCAAGCGCGCTCCGAAGCCGCGCGCGAAAGCTGCGGCTGGTGGCAAAACGAGCAAGACTCCGCCGCGGCGAGCGCCTAAAGGTGGCGGCACTCCCGATGGAACGGGTGGCGGCGCGCCGAAGGCCTCGGCCAAGGGCGTGCGCACCGTACCGAAGGTTCCGCTGACGAAGGCATAGGAACGTGTTGTTCAAGCGCAAGACCGCGAGCCTCGCCGCCGAGAGCGGCGAGGTGCTTCAGGAGGCCCCGGCGGCGCCCGCAGCGCCGGCGCGTCCGAAGAAGGAAAAGCTCGGCTGGTTCGAGAAGCGGGACCGGCGTCGGCGCCGCCGCAAGATCTTCGAGGAGGTGCTGGGCTGGATCCTGGTGCCGGCTTTCGTCTACCTGATCTATCTCGGCGTTAAGTCGGTCGGCGGCATCCCCAAGGAGCTGATCGACTTCGGCAACGAGCTCCTCGCCATGGCGATGAAGGGCGGCAAGGGCTGACGGGCGGCGCGCGCCTCTCTGCATCAATCGCAGGGCAGGCCGGCTTACCAGTGCCTATGCAAGCGTCGCGTGCATGAACGATAGAGGAGACGGCCCGTTCTGTTTGGGGCCTGAACCCTGTCGAGCCATCCCGCAGCGATGACTTCATGAGCGTATCCGCCGACTGGAGCTGGCAGCGCGTCGCGCTGGCCGGCATGCGCGATGCGCTGATGCTGCCGGCCTGGATCGTCGGCTTCGGCCTGATCGGCATCGGCTCGCTCGCCCACGATGTCGGCTACCCCGTCGGTGTCGCCGTGCTCTCGACCATCCTGGTCTGGGCCGGCCCCTCACAGGTCCTGTTCTTCGCCTCGATCGCCGCCGGCGCAGCCTGGAGCGCGATCGTGATCGCGATCGCCTTCGCCTCGCTGCGCTTCCTGCCGATGACGATGGCGATCCTGCCGCTGCTGCGACGGCCCGGCCAGAGTGTCTGGCAGCAGCTCCTGCTGGCGCATTACGTTGCCGTCACCGCCTGGAGCGAGGGCCTGCGGCGCCTGCCCGGCATCGCCCCGCATCAGCGCGTCGCCTATTTCCTCGGCTTCGCCAATACCTGCATGCTGGTCAGCTCGATCGGCACCTTCTCGGGCTATTACCTGCTCGGCGCGCTGCCGGTTCCCTTCGCGGCGGGGCTGCTCTGCCTCACGCCGATGTTCTTCCTGATCTCGCTGATGGGTGGGTTGCGCCATCGCGGTGACGCGGCGGCGCTCATCCTCGGGCTGGTCTTCGCACCGATCTCCGCGCGCTTCATCGGCGGCGGCTTCGACCTGATCGTGGCCGGCCTGATCGCGGGAAGCCTGGCCTTCCTCATCGGACGAAAGCGGAAGCCGGCATGACCCAGCCGATCGCCATGCTAGACGGGCCGCTCTGGCCCTATCTCGCGCTGATGCTCTTCGCCGTGCTACCCACGGAGATCTGGCGATGGCTCGCGGTCGTATTCGCGCGCGGGCTCGCCAATGATTCGCCGTTGCTTGAATGGGTGAGGGCGGTCGCGACCGCGCTGTTGGCGGGAATCGTCGCCAAGCTGATCGTCTCGCCGCCGGGCGTGCTGGCGGTGGCTCCCGGCTGGGTGCGTGTCGCCGGGCTGGCGGCTGCGGCTGCCGTCATGTTCCTCGACAAGCGCCGGATGATGCTCGCGGTCTTGGCCGGCGAGGCGGTCCTTATCGGCGGCGTCTGGCTGTTCGCGGGCTAGGCACCGCAACCCCTGTCATTCCGGGGCGCGCCGCAGGCGCGAAGCCCCGGAATGACAGTCGTGATCCGCCCTGTCTAAGCTTCCAGCAGTCGGCGGACATGGCCGAGCTTGTCGGGATTGCGGATGATGTAGATAGCGGCCCCTGCCCCGTTGCGGATGTCGAGAGCCATGGCCTGCACGGTCTCACCGCGTTCCAGGCTGATATAGCCGGGCAGGCCGTTGATCATCACGAACTCGTAGCGCGGGGTCGATCGGCCCTCTCGCTCGACATGGCGGCTGATGCCCTCGAAGAAGCGACCGATCTTGTCGCTGCCGAGGATCGGATTCAGCACGGAATTGACCTTGCCGCCGCCATCGGCGCGCAGGATCGCGTTATCAGCGAGCATGCTTTTCAGGATCGTGGCATCGGTGCTGTGGGCGGCCTGGAAGAAGGCTTTCGCATAGCGCCGGGCTTCGTCGGGCGAGAGCGGATGGCGCGGGCCGTCCTCCTCGCGGGCGTGGCGGCGCGCCCGCGAGACGAGCTGCCGGCAGGCGGCTTCGCTGCGCCCGAGCGTCTCGGCGATCTCCGCAAAGGGCAGGTCGAAGACGTCGTGCAGCAGGAACGCCGCGCGCTCCAGCGGCGAGAGCCGCTCCAGCGCGAGCTGGAGCGCATAGGGCACGTCGATCGCTTCATCGGTGCTTGGGGTCGAGCCGATCGTCTCGATCAACGGTTCTGGCAGCCAGGCGCCGACATAGGTCTCGCGCTTGCGCCGGGCCGATTTCATCAGATCAAGGCAAAGCCGCGTCACCACGCGCCCAAGCCAGGCGCGCGGGTTCGCGATCGCATCCGGCGCGGAGTCATGCCAGCGCAGCCATGCATCCTGCACCACATCCTCGGCGTCGCTGAGCGAGCCGAGCATGCGGTAGGCGAGGCGGGTCAGGTAGGACCGGTTCGCCTCGAAGCCGGTCATCGACGCATTCGTCATGCAGCTCCGGCAGGCGCCGGCAGGGCATCAGGCCGCTTCGGCTTTCGGCGCCCTGTCGTTGGGATGTTGCGAACGGAACCCGACCGCGATCCGGTTCCAGGTGTTGATCGTGCCGATCAGCAAGGTGAGCTTCACCATCTCCTCCTCGCTGAAATGCCGCATCGCCTCTTCGTAATCGGCATCCGGCGCGTGGGTCTGCGGCAACAGCGTCAGCGCCTCGGTCCAGGCCAGGGCGGCGCGCTCGCGCGGGGTGTAAAGCGCTGATTCGTGCCAGGCATTGAGCAAATAAAGCCGCGCCTCGCTCTCGCCGGCCTTGCGGGCGTCGGCGGAGTGCATGTGCAGGCAGAAGGCGCAGCCATTGATCTGCGAAGCGCGCATCTTCACCAGTTCGATCAGGCTGTATTCAAGGCCGGAATTCTTGATCGATTCTTCCAGCGCAAGCAGCGGCTTCACGGCTTCGGGGGCGGCGGTATAGGGATTGAGGCGCTTCACTGTCTTCTCCATCGGTTGATGACGACAAGACGAGCCAGCCCATCCCGCTGTGACATGGCCTGTCAGATTTTTTTCAGGGCCTCGCGGATTTTCTCGGCATTGCTGGCGAGCACCTCGTTCTTCTCCATCGCGCCGGTATGGGGGCGGAGCGCCACGCCCTCGAAGCGCGGCATGACATGAACATGGAGATGGAACACGACCTGGCCGCCGGCTGGCTCGTTGAACTGCTGGATGGTGACGCCCTCGGCCGAGAACGCGGCCTTCACCGCCCGCGCCAGCTTCTGCGTGGTCAGCGCCACCGCCTTCAGCGCATCGGCGGGGGCATCGAAGACGTTGCGGCAGGCCGCCTTCGGGACGACCAGCACATGGCCATCGGCACGCGGCATGATGTCCATGATCGCCAGCGTCTCGGCATCCTCGTAGACGGTGTGGGAGGGTAGTTCGCCGCGCAGGATCTTGGCGAAGACGTTGGATTGATCATAGGCGGTCATGGCGGGTCCGGCAGGATCGGAAAGGGTAGGCGCAAGCTGCGGCGCCCCGGCCGGGGCGTCAAGGCCGCAGACCGGATGATGGCTTCGCCTCAGGCGCCGAGCGGCAGCAGCGTCTCGACATGGGCGTCTAGCACGAGATCGTCGCTCGCGCCCATGACCTGAAGCTCAGTCACGGTGAGGCTGAGCAATGGCCTGTTCCACCAGCGCGCGATGATGTCGGCCAGCGCGGCCGTTTCGGCCGCATCGAGATCGTAGGTGAGATTGTAGAGGCCGACGAGCCAGAGATCGCCCGGCGTCCGGCCGAAGGCGGCCTGCACCTCCTGCAGCGTGTTCCGGCTGTCCCGTTTCTCCGGATAGATCGGCAGATAGAGCCGGCCGCGATTGACGTTGCCGGAGAAGAGCCCGCGCAATTCCACCGTGAAGGGCTCGATCTTGCGCAGGGCTTCGCGCGTTTCGGTGGTCATGACCGGAGGCTCGGCAAGGCTCAGCGAGCCGCAGACCGTCGCGTGCAGGCGGTCCTCCCGCCTCGGCAGAATGTCCCAGGCGATCTTGCCGGCGAAGGCCGCGGCCTTCAGCTCGGCCTCCAATGCGAGGAAAGCGGGGGAGGCGCGTAAGGCTGCGTCCTCCACCGGCAGGACCAGCGAATAGACCGTCGGGTGGCGGCCCATCTCGTAGAATTTGCCCTCGCGCCGCGCGATGATTCCGGGATGATCCGGCGCGACCAGCGGCAGATGCGCCAGCCGATAGCTCTCGTCGAGCGTCAGCGGCGTCGTCAGATCGGTGAGGCTGCGGCGATAGCCGAGTTCGCCGTCTTCGCAGAAGGCGGTGGCCACAGAGGCCGGGTGCGTGAGCGCAGCGTCAGTCATCGGCGGTGTCCGTCTTGCGGAAGGGGCTTTCGGCTGCGAGCGCTTCGCGCGCCGCCGCGATCTGCTCGCGCTCCTGCGCGAGATAGGCGGCGACGGGCCGGCGCAGGCCGGGATCGGCGATATGGTGCAGCGAGCGGGTGATGACCGGCCGGTAGCCGCGCGCCAGCTTGTGCTCGCCCTGTGCGCCGGCTTCGACGCGGGCGAGGCCGTGCGCGATCGCATAGTCGATGGCCTGGTGGTAACAGACCTCGAAATGCAGGAAGGGGTGATCCTCGATGCAGCCCCAGTTGCGGCCATAAAGCGTGTTGGCGCCGCGGAAGTTGATGGCGCCGGCGATATAGCGCCCCGCGCGCTTCGCCATCACCAGCACGATGCGCTCGCCCATCGCAGCACCGACCGCCGAGAAGAACGCGCGGTTGAGATAGGGCCGGCCCCATTTGCGCGCGCCGGTATCCTCGTAGAACGAGAAGAAATCGTCCCAGACCGCCTCGGTGAGGTCGTTGCCGGAGAGAATATCGATGCTGATGCCGGTGGAAAGCGCTTCGCGCCGCTCGCGCTTCAGCGCCTTGCGCTTGCGCGAGGCCAGCGTCGCCAGAAAGTCGTCGTAAGTGCCAAAGCCCTCGTTCTGCCAATGGAACTGCAGGTCGTTGCGCTCGATATAGCCGACCTCTCTCAGCGCTGCGATGTCCGGTTCCTGCGCGAAGGTGACATGGACCGAAGAGGATTGCGTCTGCCCGCGCAGAGCCTCCAGCCCGTCGATCAGTGCGGCGCGGGCTTCGTCGGCGCGTGGCGTGTCCGCGACCAGCAGGCGCGGGCCTGTCGCCGGGGTGAAGGGCGCGGCGACCTGGAGCTTCGGATAATACCGCCCGCCAGCGCGCTCATAGGCGTCGGCCCAGCTGTGATCGAAGACGTATTCGCCCTGGCTGTGGCTCTTGAGGAAGCTGGGCGCCGCCGCCAGCAACTGGCCGGCCTCGTCATCGACGAGGAGATAGGCGGGCGACCAGCCGGTGCGGCCGCCGGTGCAGCGGCTGTCTTCCAGCGCCATGAGGAATTCATGGCTGACGAAGGGGTTGTCCCCGTCGAGCGCGGGATCGTGCGATGGCGTGGCGGGCGCCGAGATCGCGTCCGCCAGCGCGTGGGGATTGGCGCAGGCGTTCCATGCGCCTGCGGGGACGGCCTTGAGCGAGGTCGCGACACGAACGGTGAGATCGCCGTTCCCCGCTTCGCTCAAGGGCGAAAGCCCTCGAAGACCATCTGGTCGGCCATGACCGCGGCCCGCTGCCGCTCTTCCGGCGTGCGCACCGTCCAGCTCATCAGCGGCAGGCCCATCGCGTTGCGGCAGAGATAGGGCGCGGCGCTGTCGAGATCGGTGACCTTCCAGGAGATGAAGTCCGGCCGGCTTTCGGTGAAATGCAGGAGATTGGCGAGGGCATGCTTCCGCTCGGCTGAGAGCTTTTCGTAATCGCCGTAGTCATAGGCGTTCATCGCCACGATGCCGCGCGGAATCTCCGGCGCCAGTTCGCGGAGCGCTGTCACGATCTCGGGATCGAAGGACTTGATCACGATCGGGTGGCTCTTGTAGCCCGCGACGACCTCCACGGTCCGCTTGGTCAGAGCCAGGTTGCCGTCGAAGCGGCTCTTGATCTCGATCACGAGCGGAACGCGCCCGCCGATCAGATCCAGAAAGGCCGAGAGCGTCAGGATGCGGTCGTTCGAGCCCTTGAGCGTGATCGCGCCGAGCTCTGCAGCCTTGCGCGCGACGACTTCGCCGGTCTCACCCGTCAGGCGATCAAGCACGAAATCGTGGAACACGACCGCCTCGCCATCGGCGGTGAGCTGGACGTCACACTCGATGCCGAAGCCGCCCGCGATCGCGGCGGTCGCGGCCGAAGGGCTGTTCTCGATCACGCCGGCTGCGAGATCATGCAGGCCGCGATGAGCGATCGGCTTTGCCACCAGCCAGCCCAGATCGGGCCGACCGGCGCCTTTGAGCGTCGCTGCGGACATCAGGCGATCTCGAACATCGCTTCGACCTCGACGGCGGCATCGGCCGGCAATTCGGCGACGCCGATGGTCGAGCGGGCGTGGCGGCCCTTGTCGCCGAGCACTTCGACCATCAGGTCGGAGGCGCCGTTCATGATCGCCGGCAGCGCAGCGAAATGCGGGGCGGCGTTGATGAAGCCGCCGAGCCGGACGCACCGCGTGATGCGGCCGAGATCGCCGCCGAGCGCGGCCTTCGCCTGGGCCAGCACGTTGATGGCGCAGAGACGGGCGGCCTCCAGGCCGGCCTCGTTGAAGATCTCGGCGCCGAGCTTGCCCTTGTGCTTGTCCGCGAGCTTGCCGTCGAGCCCGAAGCAGAGCTGGCCAGAGATCACGAGCAGGTTACCGGTGATCACATAAGGCACGTAGTTGGCGACGGGGGCGGCCGGGCTCGGCAAGGTGATGCCGAGTTCGGCGAGGCGGGTGTCGACGACGTTCATGAACTTGGCTCCGCGAGCGAGGCAGGGTGCCTTCGGGCAGGCCTTTCATGGCCGATGCGGGCTGCCCCCGCAAGCATCGCGGCATGCCGGGCGGACAGGGCCGATGCGACGCTTGAGAGATGCGCCATCGCCATGTTTGCGCCATTGCCGCGATGCACCTAGATTTCGCAGAAAGCCATAACGGACAAGCGGCGCATGAACGGAACAGTCTCGAAGCTCGCGGCCCAGGCGAGCGGGGTTTTAGTGGGGGCGCTGGTTCTGGCCGCGGTGCCGAGTTTTGCGCAGGCCGCGGCGGAGCGAGTGGTGCTGGCGCCGCATCGCGCAGTCTACGATCTCGTGCTCGACAACGGCAAACCGTCCGGCAATATCGAGACCGCCAAGGGCCGCATCGCCTATGAGTTCACAGGCGATGCCTGCGAGGGCTATGCGCTGTCCTTCCGGCAGGTGACGCAGCTCGGCACCGAGGCCGGGCCGCGTCTGATCGATGCCCGCACCACCAGTTTCGAGGCCGGTGACGGCGCGAATTACCGCTTCAAGACCGAAAGTTCGACCGGTGGCGCCCAACCGGACACCGTCGACGGCACTGCTCAGAAGAACGGCAGCGGCTACGAGGTGAAGCTGCGTCTGCCCAAGACCGAGACCCATCGCGAGGCGAGCGACGCCCTGTTTCCGAACGCGCAGATGAAGGCCGTGATCCAGGCCGCGCGCGCCGGGCAGAAGACCCTGAGTGTCAGGCTCTATGACGGCGCGAATTCCGGCAAGGAGGTCTATGACACACTCTCGATCATCGGGAAGCGGATCGAGGCCGAGCCTTCCGAGAAGCCGTTGCAGCGCCCCGAATTCGAGAAGATGGCGCGCTGGCCGGTGACGATCTCCTATTTCAAGGCGGGTTCCGGCGAATCGACGCCGTCCTACAGCATCACCTTCGAGCTCTACGAGAACGGCGTCACCGGCGCGATCCGGCTCGATTACGGCACCTTCGCGTTGCGCGGCACGCTCACGCGTCTGGATCTTCTTCCTCAGGAATCCTGCGCGAAATAGCAGGCTCGGATGCGCGGCGCTGCGGCAGTCTCAGGCTCAGGCCCTTGCCGATTGCCTCGTCGCCGAAGCGGGCACGCAATTTGTCGAGCGCGCCTTCCATCGCCTTCAGGCGCGGCGTCGCGGTGTCAGCGAGGTCGCCATGGTCGGCGGCTTCCGGCGGGCTGAAATCGCTCGCGCCGATGCCGATCAGGCGATAATGCGCGCCGCCGCATTCGCGCTTCAGGAGATCGCGCCCGGCGGCGAAGAGGCGTGCGGCAAGCTGCGTCGGCTCCGACAGGCGGGCGGCGCGGGTGATGATGTGAAAGTCCGCCGTCTTCAGCTTCAGGGTGATGGTTCTGCCGGCAAGCTCCTGCGCCTTCAGCCTTTTCGATGTCTTCTCGCAGAGCCGCCACAGGATCGGTTCCAGATCCTCGAAGCGCGTGAGGTCGACGTCGAGCGTCGTTTCGCTGGAGACACTCTTGGTCTCGCGCTCCGGTGTGACCTGACGGGGATCGACGCCGTTGGCGAGGTTCTTGAGGCGCGGGCCGTCCTTGCCGGCGAGCTTGAAGAGCTTGTCGACGGGTGCTTCGCGCAAGTCACCGATCAGCTTGAATCCGCCTTCCGCCAGCCTCGCGACGCCGGCCGGGCCCATGCCGGGGATGAGGCTGATCGGCTTCCCCGCGAGGAAAGCCACGGCTTCGGCCCTGCCAATAATCGAGAAGCCGCGTGGCTTGTCGAGGTCGGAGGCAACCTTAGCCAGGAACTTGGCATAGGAGAGCCCAACCGAGATGGTGATGCCGAGTTCGGCTTCGACATGCCTTGCGAAGCGCGCCAGCGTCACCGCGGGGCTGGCATGGTGGAGGCGTTCCGTACCGGAAAGATCGAGGAAGGCTTCGTCGATCGAGAGCGGCTCGACCAGCGGCGTCAGTTCGCGCATGAGCTGGCGGACTTCCCGGCCGACGGAGACATACTTTGCCATGTTCGGCTTGACTACCACGGCGTCCGGGCAGGCCTTCAGCGCCTTGAACATCGGCATGGCCGAGCGCACGCCATAGGTGCGGGCGATGTAGCAGCAGGTCGAGACCACGCCGCGCTTGCCGCCGCCGACGATGACCGGCTTGTCCTGCAGGCTCGGATCGTCACGCTTCTCGATCGTGGCGTAGAAGGCGTCGCAGTCGATATGGGCCAGGCTGAGCGAATCCCGCTCGTCATGGCTGAGCAATCGCGGCGAGCCGCAGGCCGGGCAGCGTTTCGCTGGCCCGGATGAGTCGTGGTCCGCCAGGCAATCGCGGCAGAGCCAGCGCGGCGATGGCGCGCCCGCGCTCAAGAGAAGTCGTCCGGCTCCGGCCCGGCGAGGACGCGCCTGGCATCGGCGACGATTTCGGGATTCAGCCTTAAATTTCCGGCAAACTCCAGCAGGAGCGAATCGCTTGAGCCGATATGGTCGAGCACGGCTGCCAGAAAGCCGGGCTCTCCGGCAGCCTGGCGCAAATTGGCCGGGTTGAGGCCGGTCACGCTCAGAAAGGGCTCGATCCGCTCGGGTTCGGAGGCCAGGAAGGCGAGGGCCTGCAGTGCCAGCGCCTCGGCCTCGTCGGTGGTCGGTCGTCGTATCATGGGGGCGGAGTCGCGTATCCGGTTTGCGTTTCGTCAATAGCTCGCGTGCTAAGCAATCATCTGATGACGCCGCCATTTTGGAAAGCCCGCCATCGGCGTGAGCGATCCTGGCGCAATTGAAGGGCGGCCTGATGAAGACGGTTCTGATCGTCGAAGACAACGAGCTCAACATGAAGCTCTTCAACGATCTGCTCGAAGCCCATGGTTATGCGACGCTGAAGACGTCGGATGGCATCGAGGCGATCGAGCTGGCGCGGACACATCATCCGGCGCTGATCCTGATGGACATCCAGCTTCCGGAGGTCTCCGGGCTCGAGGTCACCAAATGGATCAAGGAGGATGACGACCTGAAGACGATTCCGGTCGTCGCGGTAACGGCCTTCGCGATGAAGGGCGACGAGGAGCGGATCCGGGAAGGTGGCTGCGAGGCCTATCTCTCCAAGCCGATCTCGGTCGCCAAGTTCCTGGAGACCGTCCGCACCTATGCCGGCGCGGCCTGAGCCGGCGAAAGCACAGCCATGACCGCCCGCGTCCTCGTCGTCGACGACATTCCCGCGAATGTGAAGCTGCTCGAAGCCAAGCTCTCGGCCGAGTATTTCGGCGTGGTCACGGCGACGAACGGGCGCGATGCGATCGCGCTTTGCGAGCGCGGCGAGGTCGATATCGTCCTGCTCGACGTGATGATGCCCGGCATGAACGGGTTCGAAGTCTGCCGTCGGCTCAAGGGTGCGCCGGCGACCGCGCATATTCCGGTCGTCATCGTCACGACGCTCGACCAGCCCCGCGACCGCCTGCAAGGGCTCGATGCCGGTGCCGATGATTTCCTGACCAAGCCACTCGACGACACGGCGCTTTTCGCCCGCGTGCGCAGCCTGGCCAGGCTGAAAGCGATGACCGACGAGTTGCGCAGCCGTGCGGTCGCCTCCGTCCGCCTGGGCATCGCCGATCCGCTGGCGACGGCGGCTGCCGAGACCGGGCTCAATGGCCGCGTCCTCGTGATCGAGGACCGCCCGAGCGCCGCCGAACGGGTGCAGAGCGCGCTTTCGGCCTTTCATGCCGTGGAAGTCGAGAGCGACGCTCAGCAGGCGCTGATGCGCGCCGCCGAGGGCGATTTCGACGCCGTGGTGGTCAGCCTCGGCCTGGAGGGGCAGGACGGCCTGCGCCTGTGCAGCCAGCTACGCTCGCTGGAGCGCACCCGCAACGTCTCCGTGCTGCTGATGGGCGAGGCCGAGGACCGCGAACGCATCCTGCGCGGCCTCGAGATCGGGGCGCATGATTTCCTTCTGCGGCCGATCGATCGTAACGAGTTGCTGGCGCGCGTGCGTACCCAGGTACGCCGCAAGCGCTTCACCGAGCGGCTGCGCGACAGCGTGCAGTCCTCGATGGAAATGGCGGTGATGGACCAGCTCACCGGGCTGCACAATCGCCGCTTCATGGATAACCGGCTGGCGGTGATGTTCGACGAGTCGGCGCTGCGCGCCCGTTCGCTCTCGCTGCTCGTGCTCGACATCGACCATTTCAAGTCGGTCAACGACAGCTGGGGCCATGATGCCGGCGACGAGGTCCTGCGCGAATTCGCCGACCGGGTCCGCGCCTGCACGCGCGGCATCGATCTCGTGGCCCGCATGGGCGGCGAGGAGGTGGTGGTCGTGCTGCCCGATACCGGGCGCGATGCTGCCTATCGCGTGGCCGAGCGCATCCGCGAGCGGGTCGAGAGCACGCCTTTCGCGGTCCAGAACAACACCCGCGACATCAAGGTGACGGTCTCGGTCGGGGTTTCGAACCGGCGGGCAGGGGATGCTTCCTCCGCCGATATGATGAAGCGCGCGGACGATGCGCTCTACCGGGCCAAGGCCAGCGGCCGCAATCGCGTGATCGTCGCCAGCGCGGCGTAAGGGCTCCTGGACCGAAGCCCGCTCCAGCTTCGTTCTCGAAGGGTGCCGGCCCAGCCAATGAGCGTATGCCTGGGCGTTTTCAAGCAGTCTTCAAGTTTATTCTCAGTTCGTTGCGCCATATCTCTGATGTCGCGCGATGAAATGCTTTGACGTTCGCTTGTTAACCGTGAGCTTTAAACTTATCGAGTAGGGTTAATGATCGATGAATGGCGCCGATCGATCGGATTTGATTGATTCGGATGCGCTGCATTGTACATGTTTGTGCGACGCAGCGGTCGCAAGGATCGCTCGAAAATGCCCCTCGGGAGCTCAGGTCCGCCGCATCTCCTGGGAAACCGAAGGGCTCGGCCGGTCGGTGACGGATTTCTGGCCTCCTCAGAACCGTCGCCGGCCGGCCACCATGCGTTGCTTGGTTTATTTTGCCGCAATCGCGCGAATACTTGATTTTGCTATCCAGCCTTGATCGCGCGGCGCCGGCTCGCCTTCACCGAGTTCTGGGGCCAGAACGTCAATCTCGCCGTCATCGACGAGATCGCGGCGCCGGACATGTTCCTGCAGTACTCGTTGCATGAGCCGCGGCGCGGCCGGGCCGACATCAGGGCTTTCATGACCGATTTCCGCGCTGCGTTCCCGGATCTCAATTTCTGGGGCACGCGGAACTCATTGCCGAGGGAGACTATGTCACCGGCCGGTGGGAAGGCGGCGGCACGCATACCGGAGCGGCCTTCGATGACTTCCTGCGGGGCTACGAAGCCCTTCCTGCCGCGACCGGGCGCAAGATGCGTTTCACCGGCACGACGGTCCTGAAGGCGGTCGACGGCAAGATCGCTGAGGAGATCGGCCTCGTCAAGGCGGCCTGATCCGAGCCGGCGCGTCCCGGTTCGGCCATGGGCAGGGGCCCGCACTCCCGGCGCGGGCCCATTTTTCCGTTTCGACACCGGCCCCGCACGGCAGGAATCGGGTGGGAGCGAATTCGATTTGGCAGCAAGGATCGGAGCGTGACGGATGTGGATCGCGGGCACGGTCAGGTTGGAACGAGCCGAGACGACAACTATGACAATTTTTGCGAGATCCACATCACTGCAATCTGTGGCGCCACTGTCGGTCGCGGAAGACCCGCGTTGGACCCGCATCGCCGCACGCGACAAGACCGCCGACGGGCAGCTCTGGTATTCCGTCGCGACGACCGGGGTCTATTGCCGCCCATCCTGCCCGTCGCGGACGGCCAATCCCAGGAATGTCGCGCTGCACGATACGCTGGAGGGTGCTCGGGCCACCGGGTTTCGGCCGTGCCGGCGCTGCAATCCGGATGGTCCCTCGCTCGAATGCGAAAACGCGGCGCTGATCGCCAGAGCTTGCCGGGTTATCGAGGAGAGCGAGGAGGAACCCTCCCTCGAGCATCTGGCGGATGCGGTCGGGCGCAGCCCGAGCTATTTCCATCGCATGTTCAAGGCGACAACCGGGCTGACGCCGAAGGACTATGCCGCGGCCGATCGGGCGAGGAAGCTTCGCCACGGCCTGGATGCCGGCGGCAGCATCACCGAGGCGATCTATGATGCCGGCTTCAATTCCAGCGGCCGCTTCTACGAGAAATCCACCGGCATGCTCGGGATGACGCCGTCGCAGTATCGGGCGGGCGGCGCCAATGAGGAGATCAAGTTCGCGGTCGGCCAGACCTCGCTCGGCGCGATCCTCGTGGCGTCGAGCACGAAGGGCGTTGCCTCGATCCTGCTCGGCGACGACCCCGACGCACTGGTCCGTGACCTTCAGGATCGTTTCCCGAAAGCGCGCCTGATCGGCATGGACCGCGAATACGAGGCGCTGATCGCCCGCGTCTGCGGGTTCGTGGAACATCCCGATGTCGGCCTCGACCTGCCGCTCGATGTTCGCGGAACCGCCTTCCAGCGGCGGGTTTGGCAAGCTCTTCAGGAGATTCCTGTCGGTGAGCGGGTTTCCTATGCGGAGATCGCGCGCCGCATCGGGGCGCCGAGCTCGACGCGCGCCGTCGCCGGCGCTTGCGCCGCCAACAGGCTCGCAGTCGCGATCCCCTGTCATCGCGTCATCCGCAGCGACGGCGACCTCGCCGGCTATCGCTGGGGCATCGAACGCAAGCGCGCGCTCATTCAGAAGGAAGCCGCTGCATGAATGCGAAACTTGCCACGCTCGCCACGGTCTCTGCGGATGGATCCGCAGAGACACGGGTTTCCGCCTATGACTGGGCCGCGCTCGGCAATGAGCTCGACAATTTCGGCTGCGCTATCCTGTCCGGGTTGCTGACACCGGACGAGTGCCGCTCCCTGGCGGCGCTCTATCCCGACGAAAGCCATTTCCGCAGCCATATCATCATGGCGCGGCACGGCTTCGGCAAAGGGGAGTACCGCTATTTCAAGTATCCGCTCCCCGACATCGTCGGCGGCCTCAGGACGGCGCTCTATCCACATCTGGCCGGCGTCGCCAATGCCTGGAACGCCCGCATGGGGATCGATGAGCGCTATCCGCGTGAGCACTCCGCGTTCCTGGAGCAGTGCCATGCCATGGGGCAGGGCCGCCCGACGCCGCTGCTCCTTCAATATGTCCCCGGTGACTTCAACTGCCTGCACCAGGATCTCTATGGCGATCTCGCCTTTCCCATCCAGGTGGCGATCCTGCTCTCGGAACCGGGCCGCGATTTCACCGGCGGCGAGTTCGCCCTGACCGAGCAGCGGCCGCGCATGCAGAGCCGGGTCGAGGTCGTGCCGCTCCGGCAGGGCGATGCGGTGGCCTTTGCGGTCCATAACCGGCCGGTGCAGGGCTCGAAGGGAAATTATCGCGTGAACCTGCGCCATGGTGTCAGCCGTGTCCGGTCGGGCATGCGCCATACCGTCGGCATCATCTTCCACGACGCCCGATAACGGCGGCGACCAGCGTTTCGGCTGAATGGTTCAAGCCCGGAACAGACGAGAATGCCCTGGCAGATTGCTGCCGGGGCGTTCTCTCGCGGCGCGGCAATCGCAGCAGCGATGTCGGTTCAGACGGAAAGGCTATTGCGGCCGGCGTCGTGCCGATCTCCTCGCCATCGAGCCGCGCCGATCCGCCCTGCACCGGCAGCAAGCCCATGATCGCGCGCAGCGTCTTGGTCTTGCCGGCGCCGTTGCGGCCGATCAGGATCGTCGTCTTGCCCGATCTCAGCCCGAGCGAAACCGAGCGCAGCACCTGCACGCCGGCGATCGCGGCGCTTACTCCTGCGATCCGAAGCATAACGCCACTCCCACGACGTTACGCGGCACCCGTTCGTCCTTGAACATGACCGAGGGCGGCCCCTCCGCCATGACGCTGCCGGAATCCCAGACGAAGACGCGGTCGGCGTTCCGCAACGCATTTCGATTTGAAAGCAAGACCCGGAGAGGCCCGGCCTCACAGGGGTCTAATGTTCGACGCGTAAATTTGAAAAGGTCGGACCAATGCGTGAGATCATTCGCTTTGCCTGGGGGATCAGCTCCCTTGGCGATTTTATCGTCGCCATGTCCGACAAGGGCATCGTGGCGCTCGAATTCGGCTCCGCGCGAGACGCGCTGGAGGATGCCTTGCGGACCCGCTTTCCGGATGCCCATCTGCACGAAAGCGATAGCGAGCTCGCAGGCGTCGTCGCGACGGCGGCGGCCCAGATCGACGATCCTGCAAGCGATTGCGACCTGCCGCTCGATCTGCGCGGAACCGCCTATGAGGTGAAGGTCTGGATGATACTGCGGGAGATTCCGGCCGGCCAGACGACCAATTATGGGGCGCTGGCCACCAGGCTCGGCACACGCGATCCGCGTGAGGTCACGCAGGCGATCGCCAACAACGCGGTCGCCGTCATCGTCCCCTGCCATCGCGTCATCAAGAAGGATGGCTCCATCTCGGGCTATCGCTGGGGTGTCCAGCGCAAGCGCGCATTACTATCGCGCGAGCAAGGCACGCAGGAGCACTAGCGCACGCCGCGCAGGGCGTCGGCTACGCGCCGGAAGACCGGCGGCTGGTTCCCGAATTCAGCGTCGAGGACAATATCGTCTTGCCGGCGCTGGCACTCAGGCTGCCCGCTGCCGAACGAGGCCGGTGGCTCGACGAGGTCTATGCGCTGCTGCCGCAGCTCAAGACCATGCGCAAGCGACCGGGCGGCGTCTCGGGCGGGCAGGGCAAGATGGTGGCGCTCGGCCGCGCCCTGATGGTGGCTCGCACGGCACTGCTGCTCGACGAGCCTTTCCAGGGGTTCGCCCCAGCGCTGGCCTTGGACTATGCGCGCACCCTCGGCGAGCTCAGGCGCAGCCGGCCCGATCTCGCGATCCTCGTTACGGAATCGACGCCGGCTCTATTGGACGCGATCGTCGGCGAGGCCCTGCAGATCGAGCACGGCGCGATCACCTGAGCGCCCCGCCGGGGCGGCTTCAGCCGGCGCCGGTTACCGCGAGCCGGATCGATTCCGCGACGTAGTCATAGCGATCGGCGAGGATCGCCGTCGCGACACGGATGTGATGGGTCGGCGTCACCGCGCATTTGCTGCCGGGCAGGACCGCGATGCGATGCGCCGCGAGCGTGACCAGTGCGAATTGCTCGGAGGTGACCGGAACCCAGATGCTCAGGCCGTCGCCGGGCGGAATCGCGATGCCGCAGGCCCCAAGCGCATTCACCAGTGCCGCGCGCCGTTCCGCATAGAGCGAGCGGTTGGCGGCAAGGCGCTGCCTTGTGTCGTCGTCGGTGAGCAGCCAGGCCGTCGTCTCCTGCAGCAGCCGGCTCGTCCAGCCCGAGCTGAAGCTGCGATAGGACTGGATCTGGCGCCGGACCGTCGCGGAACTCGACAGCACGGCGAGGCGCAGATCGGGCCCGTGCGACTTCGAGAAGGACAGGATGTGGATGACCCTGTCGGGGAACAGGTGGCCCAGGCTCACGGGTGGCTGCGGCGAGACATCCCCGATGCCGTCATCTTCGATGATCAAGGCATCGCTGCCGGCCAGGATTTCGGCCAGGGCGGCAAGCCGGGCCGGGCTGACGGCGCGGCCGGTCACCGAATGCGTGCGCGGCTGGTAGACGAAGGCGACGGGCTTTGCCGCCAGGGCCTGGGCGAGCGCCTCAGGCAGAGGCCCCTCCGCATCGCAGGCGACCGACAGGGGGCGTGCGCCCCTGTCCTCGATGATATCGAGCAAGCGCATGCCGGTCGGGTCCTCGATCGCCACCGTCGCGCCCGGCATGATCAGCGCCTGCACCACCGAATAGCAGGCATTGTAGCCGCCATTCGTCGCCAGAAAGGCTTCCGGCTCATAGGGCCAGCGCTGCTGCACCGCCTGGCGAAGGCTGTCCAGGATCGGCGTGCGCTCGTAGCTGTGCAGGTTATGGGCCGCGGAGGCGTGCCGTAACGCCAGATCCAGCGGCGGCAACACGGCGGTATCCGGCACGGAAAGCGACAAGTCGAGCACGTCGCTGCCGAAAACGCCGGACGTGCCGGTGCGGGCCGGGCGTGGGCCGATCGTATCGCCCGTCACCCAGCTTCCCGAGCGCCCGCGCCCCTCGATCATGCGCTGATGGCGCAATTCGCTCCAGGCTTCGGAGATGGTCGCGGGGCTGATGCCGAGCCGATAGGCGAGGTCCCGGACCGTCGGCAGCTTGGCGCCGGCCGGCAACACGCCGCGGCGGATCAACATCGCGGTCTGGTTGGCGATTCCGCGTGCGCTGATTTCGGAGAACTGCCCGGCGAGCCAGGTCGCATCGTCGGTTTCGTGTGCCAAAGATTCCGCTCTTTAATTGTTCGATAACGTAATAACGATTGATCGCCGCTTCTGAACATTCAATTCTCCGCTGGATTGTCAATGCGGAGTGTGCCGATGAAGGTCGAAGTCCGGCTAGCCTTGCGCGATTGGGACTACGTGACGCCGCTCGTGCTGGGCGATGTGGCCGACGAGCGCATCGCCTTGAAAGTCGATCGCGTCGGCACCTTGCCCGAAGATCTGACGACGGACCCGGATTACGATGCCTGCGAGGTTTCGTTCAGCCGCTACACGACCGGCCGCAGCCGGGGCGAAAGTGGAATCTTCGGTGTGCCGAACTTCGTCATGCGCGGCTTCCGCCATCGCTGCATCATCACGAGCCGCGCGAGCAAGCTGACGAAGCTGGAGGAGCTGAAGGGTGCTCGCATCGGCGTCACCGGCTGGCAGGATTCCGGCAATACCTGGACGCGTGCCGCTTTGGCGCCGGCAGGCGTCGGTGTCGAGGATGCGCGCTGGTATGCTGGGCGGCTCAGCGAAGCCCATCCGATCACCGACCGGCTCGGGCCCTATGCCAGGCTGGGGCGGATCGAGGCCATGCCCGGCGAGAAGCCGATGCTCGACGCGCTGCTTGATGGCGAACTCGACGCCATCTTCACGCCCTTCATGCCGCCGGGCTTCTACACGCCGGACTCGCCGTTCCGGCATCTGCTGACCGATCTGCCCGGTGCCGAACTCGGCTATTTCCGTGAGGTCGGCTATGTGCCCGGCATCCATATCCTCGGCTTCAAGGCCGATTTCGCCCGGCGCCATCCCTGGCTGCCGCAGGCCCTGAGCGATCTCATCGACGAGTCGCAGCGCGTCTGGCTGGAGAAGCGTCGCAAATACGCGGATACGACGCCCTGGATCATCGACGAACTCGGACGTTGCGGCCGCGATCTCCCGGACAGCTGGAACGCCAGCGGGCTCGAAGCCAATCGGCGGATGATCGCGGGCTTTCTCGACGAGATCCGCAGCCAAGGGCTGGCCAAGACCGACCTGACGCCGGATACGCTGTTTCCGCCGCTCGAAAATCTCGCCGACGCAGCCTGAGCCGAGAGGCACAATAAGGGGATTCGATCATGAAGCTTCGCATCGCGGCCTGTGCCGCCGCCTTCGTTACCCTCGCAGCCGCTCCTGCCTTCGCCCAGGCTGACGCGAGCGTGAAGATCGCCAAGCAGAGCGTGAACGAGCAGCTGCGTGCGCGCCTGCCGGAAGCGATCCGCAGCGCCGGCAAGATGACCGCCGTCAACAGCGGTTCCTTCCCGCCCTACGAGATCGTGCAGTCGCCGACCGAGGTGACCGGCGCCAGCGCCGATCTCGGCGACGCCGTCGGAGAGTTGCTCGGCATCAAGATCGAGCATGCGACGGTCAACGGCCTGTCGTCGATCCTGACCGGCATCAAGGCCGGCCGCTATCAGTTCGCGATGGGGCCGGTCGGCGACTTCAAGTCGCGGCAGGAAGCCAATGATTTCGTCGACTGGGTGCGCGAATACGTCGTCTTTGCTGTGCAGAAGGGCAATCCGGGCGGCATCAACAGCCTGGATGACGCCTGTGGCAAGCGCATCGCCGTGCAGTCGGCAGGGTCGGCCGAGAAGGTTATCAAGGCGCAGGCCGAGAAATGCGCGGCCGATGGCAAGCCAGCGCTGACCGTCCAGTCCTACCCGGACCAGCCGACTTCGATCCTCGCCGTGCGCTCGAAGCGGGCCGACGCCTTCTTCTCGTCGCAGGCGCCGCTGACCTATTTCGTCCAGCAGTCCAATGGCGAGCTCGAACTGGCCGCGGTCGGCAAGTCCAACGGCTTCAGCGACCTGTTCCAGGGCGCGGTGGTGCCGAAGGGGGCGGAGCTGGGCGGCGTACTCAAGGACGCCATCAAGGTCCTGGTCGATAACGGCACCTATGCGGCCGTGATGAAGAAATGGGGGCTCGAGAACAACAAGATCGAGGCGCCCGGCATCAATCTTTCGCAGAACTGAGCCATGGCAGGCGCTTCGGTGGAGATCAGCTCAGGCGAGGCGGCGTTGCGCGACGTCGCCAATGCGCACCAGCCTCCTGCCTGGGGGCGCTGGCTGCTCTGGGCCTTCGTGCTGGCGGTCGCGGCGAATTTCGCCTGGATCGTCGCGCATAACCCGCATTTCGGCTGGCCGATCGTCGGCCAGTGGTTCACCGAAGCCTCGATCCTGCGCGGGCTCGGCGTCACGCTCGGCCTGACCGTGGTGGCGATGACGCTGGGCACGGCGCTCGGCCTCGTCCTCGCCATCGCGCGGATGTCCAAGGACCGGCTGTTCGGCTCGCTCTCGGGGCTGTTCATCTGGTTCTTCCGCGGCACGCCGCTGCTGGTCCAGCTCATCTTCTGGTACAACCTGTCGACGCTGTTCCCTGAGATCGTGCTGAAAATTCCATTCGGCCCGGTTCTGGCGAGCTGGAACACCAACGATCTGATCACGCCGATGACGGCGGCCATCGCCGGCCTCTCCCTCAACGAAGCCGCCTATATGGCTGAGATCATCCGCGGCGGCCTGCTTTCGGTCGACAAGGGGCAGGTCGAGGCGACCGACGCCTTCGGCATGACCCGCGCGCGGGCGCTGCGGCGGGTGATCATCCCGCAGGCCATGCGCTCGATCGTGCCGCCGACCGGCAACCAGCTCATCAGCATGATCAAGGCGACCTCGTTGGTGAGCGTCATCGCCATGGCCGACCTGCTCTACTCGGTTCAGAACGTCTATAACCGCACCTTCGAGGTGATCCCGATGCTGATGGTCGCGGTGATCTGGTATCTGATCATCACCTCGATCCTGAACATCGTGCAGGGCTTCATCGAGCGCTATTACGCCCGTGGCGAGCGCGGCACGGTGAGCGCCGACAAGGTGCCCGTCCGGGTGGAGGAGCCCGCATGAGCAAGGCTGCCGAGGGCGCCGCGCCGATGGTGCGCGCCCGCAATGTCCACAAATCCTTCGGCCCGAACGAAGTCCTGAAGGGCATCGATCTCGATGTCGCGCCGGGCGAGGTCGTCGTCGTGCTCGGGCCGTCCGGCTCCGGCAAGTCGACCTTCCTGCGCTGCATCAACCACCTGGAATCGATCCAGCGCGGTTTCATCGAAGTCGATGGCGAGCAGATCGGCTACGCCTTGCGCGGCACGCGGCTCAACCGGCTGTCGGACCATGCCATCGCCGTGCAGCGCCGCAAGATCGGCATGGTCTTCCAGCAGTTCAATCTCTACCCGCATATGACGGCGCTGGAGAACGTGGTCGAGGCGCCGATCGGCGTGCATGGCCAGCCGCGTGCCGAGGCGCAGGCCAATGCGATGGAGCTGCTTGCCCGCGTCGGGCTGGCGGAGAAAGCGAATGCCTACCCGCGACAGCTCTCCGGCGGCCAGCAGCAGCGCGTCGCGATCGCGCGGGCGCTCGCGATCCGGCCGAAGCTGATGCTGTTCGACGAGCCGACCTCGGCGCTGGACCCCGAGCTCGTCGGCGAGGTGCTGAGCGTGATGCGCGACCTCGCCAAGCAGGGCCTGACCATGATCGTGGTCACCCACGAGATCGGCTTCGCCCGGGAGGCGGCCGACCGGGTCGTCTTCATGGATGGCGGCGTGGTGGTGGAGCAGGGGCCGCCGCAGGACGTGCTGGGCAACCCGCAGCACCCGCGCACGCGGCTTTTCCTGAGCCGCTTCATCGAGAAGGTCTGACGGAGCGGGCGTTCCTGTCGCGTGCAACCGGCGGATGTTCTTCAGTTGCGAGCAGGCGGGGACCTTCGATATGCCCTTTGCAGGGGGCTGCGATCTCGTGGGTGAGCCCGACGCCGGGCAGGCGTAGCCCGCACGCGCGCTTCGTTGATGCCACTCGATCGCGGCGCCGGTATCTTCTCCTCGAATCCGGTGCACGCGACGGTTCACGCCGGGCCGCCGCCGTGCGCCAAGAGCGAGCCGACGCCATGACGACAGATCATCACCATCCGGACGCCCATGCCGATATCCGCGATGCGGTGGCCAAGCTCTGCGCGGACTATCCGGGCGAATACTGGCGCAAACTCGACCGCGAGATGGCCTATCCGACGGAGTTCGTGACGGCGCTGACGGAAAGCGGCTTTCTCTCGGCGTTGATCCCCGAGGAGTACGGCGGGGCAGGCCTCACGCTCTCGGCGGCGGCTGTCATCATGGAGGAGATCCAGCTTCAGGGCTGCAACGGCGCCGCCTGTCACGCCCAGATGTATGTGATGGGCACGGTGCTGCGCCACGGCAGCGAGGACCAGAAGCGGCGCTACCTCCCGAAGATCGCTTCGGGCGAACTGCGCCTCCAGGCCTTCGGCGTCACCGAGCCGACCAGCGGCACGGACACCACGGCGCTGCGCACCACCGCCCGCCGCGAGGGTGACCACTACATCGTCAACGGCCAGAAGATCTGGACGAGTCGTGCCGCGCAGTCCGACCTGATGCTGCTGCTCGCCCGCACCACGTCGCGCGACCAGGTCGCCAAGCGCACCGACGGGCTCTCGGTCTTCATCCTCGACATGCGTGAGGCGTTGAAGGACGGCCTGACCATCCGGCCCATCCGCACGATGATGAACCACGCCACGACCGAGGTCTTCTTCGACAATGTGAAGGTCCCGGCCGAAAACCTCGTCGGCGAGGAGGGCAGGGGCTTCCGCTACATCCTCTCCGGCATGAATGCCGAGCGCATCCTGATCGCGGCCGAATGCGTCGGCGATGCCAAATGGTTCATCGACAAGGCTTCGACCTATGCCAGGGAGCGTCATGTCTTCGGCCGGCCGATCGGCCAGAACCAGGGCATCCAATTCCCGATCGCCAAGGCCTACGCCAACATGCGTGCGGCCGAGCTGATGGTGCGCGAGGCGATCCGGCTCTACGAAGCCGGCGCCAATCCGGGCGCCGAGGCCAATATGGCGAAGATGTTGGCGGCAGATGCCTCCTTCGAGGCCGCCAATGCCTGCGTGCAGACTCATGGCGGCTTCGGCTTCGCCGAGGAATACGATGTCGAACGCAAGTTTAGGGAGACGCGGCTCTATCAGGTCGCGCCGATCTCGACGAACCTGATCCTGTCCTATCTCGCCGAGCATGTGCTGGGCATGCCGCGCTCGTACTAAGTCGGCCCGCCCGCCCGCCGGGACCTGCGACGTCGTTCTCGCCCGCGATTATGGGGCAGGGCGCGAACTGGCCGATGTTCGCGCTGCGCTTCGGGTCAGCGCAGCTTTTGCACCTCTTCCGCCGTGACTGTCGGCTGCTGGCCGCTCCAGCTCGCCCGCAGCCAGTTGGAGAGATCGGCGATCTGCTGGTCGGAGAGCTGCCCCGCGAAGCCGGGCATCGGCTGCATGCGCTCCAGCCCTGGGAAGCGCTGGGCCGGAATGCCGGTCAGGATGACCTTGTTCAGATTGCGCGCATCCGCCAGCCGCAGCGAGGCATTGGTCGCCAGCGGCACGACGACATGCGGGATGCCCTGTCCCTCGCCACCATGGCAGCTTGCACAGACGGCGAGATAGCTGGCGCGGGCCGAGGCCGCGACCTCCGCGGAGACGGCGACCGGCTGCGGCGGGGCCGGCGGGGTCGCCTGTTCCGGCAGCTTGTCGAGGTCGAAGAGATAGGCCGACATCGCCGCGAGGTCTTCGTTGGTGAAATACTGGGTCGAGAAATGCACGACCTCGAACATCTGGTTGGTCATCGCGCCCTGCGCCGAGATGCCCGATTTCATGAAACTGGCGAAGACCAGCGGATCAAAGCCCATCCGCGCCAGCCCGGCCTTGGTGATATCCGGCGCGATCACGCCTTCAAGTTCCGAGCCCTGGAGATAGGCGCTCTCCTTCATGCCCATCGCGAGGTTGCGCGGCGTATGGCATTCGCCGCAATGAGCGAGCGCATCGGTCAGGTAGCGGCCGCGGTTCCAGGCCGCCGAGCGGCCGGCGACCTCCGTCTTCGTATCGGAGGACAGGTTGACGAGGTTCCAGAAGGTCAGGCCCTGCCGGATGTTGAGCGGAAAGGGCAGATGACTGGCCTTGTTCGCCACCTTCATCGGCTCGCGGCTCATCAGGAAGGCATAGACCGCATCGACATCCTCGGCCGTCAGCTTGCGGTAGGAAGCATAGGGCATCGCCGGATAGAGATGGCCGTTCTTGCCGACGCCATCTCGCACGGCGCGGTGGAACTCGGCCCGCGTCCAGTTGCCGATACCGTGTTCCTTGTCTGGCGAGATATTGGTGGAGAAGATCGTCCCGAACGGCGTCTCGAAGGGCAGGCCGCCGGCCCAGGGTGCGCCGCCCTTGGTGACATGGCAGGCATAGCAATCGGCCGCGACCGCGACATAGGCGCCGCGCTTGGCGAGCATCTTCATCTGCTCGGCCGACAGGGGCTGTTCGATATCCTTGGCCACGACGCTGCGCTCGAGCAGGCCGAGGAACACGGCCCCGGCGGCGAGCGCACCGAGGACGGCGACCGTCAGGACGGCCAGAAGCAGCTTCCTCGCCATGCGCTTACGCCTTCACCAAGCCAGGTGTCTTGAGAGCGAGGTCGCGCACGGCCTCGAAATAGCGGACATAGCCGGTGCAGCGACAGATATGCCGGTCGAGCGCTTCGCTGATCACCTGCTCCAGCGCCTCGCGCTTCACCGGATTGCGCTTCAACTGGTCGAGCAGCACCGTCGCGCCAGTGACGAAGCCCGGCGTGCAGTAGCCGCACTGGAAGGAGAAATGCTCGATGAAGGCCTGCTGGACCGGCGAGAGCGCGGTGATGGCGCCATTGGCGTCGCGCTGGGCATGGCCCTCCACCGTCCGGATCTTGCGGCCGGCGAACCAATGCGCGCCGGTGATGCAGGTGCGCATCTCCTCCAGCGTGCCGTCGGGCTTCTCCAGCACCACGGTGCAGGCATGGCAGATGCCTTGGCCGCAGCCCATGCGCGAGCCGGTGAGATCGAGATATTCGTACAGGAAATCCTGCATCATCATCGCCTCGGGCACGTCGATCGGGCCGACGGCCTTGTCGTTGATAGTCAGGGAGAGCGGCTTGGTCACGATGGTCATGCCAGTGCCTCCCGGATCTTCTCGGAGGTGATCGGCAGGCTGTAGAAGCGCTTGCCGATGGCATGGGCGACGGCATTCGCGAGCGCCGGCACCACGGCGATCATCACCACCTCGGCCATGCCCTTGGGCGGATCGGTGTCGGAGAGCGGCGGCAATACCTCCGATGTCTGCGACCAGACCGCGACGTCCTTCGAGACCGGCAATTCGTAGCGGTTCCAGTTCCAGGTGCCGTCGCCGGGGCCGTCCTCGTGCAGCGGCAGATATTCCTTCAGCGCGTGGCCGATGCCCATGGCGATGCCGCCCTGGATCTGGCCGGAGACCAGCTCCGGCACGATCTGGTTGCCGCATTCGAGGATGGAGTGGTGCGAGAGCAGGCTGATCTCGCCGCTGCCGGTATCGACCGCGATCTCGGCCAGCGTCGCCATCGGCGCGTAATAGGTGACGCCGGCATTGTTGCGCTGGGCGGGCGGGTAGAAGACGGATGCGCGCTCGACGAAATGCCAGCCTTCGAGCGTCATCAGCTCCTTGCGGGAAGCCGGCGCGCCCTCGCCATATTTCACCGCGAGCGCATCGATGGCGAAGCGCCACTGTCCCGTATCGGGCAGATCGAACTCGGCTTCCGCCCATTGCCAGCGGTTGAAGCTGTGCACGGTGACGCCGGTGACGAGGCCGAGCCGGTGCGCTTCGGCTGCGATCTCCGCGAAGGCGAGCGGCTGCATGGCGGCAGCCGTGACGCGGCCACCAACGACGCGCAGATCCTCGCGACGCACCGCTTCCGGCGCCATCTGACCGCCGCCGATGCCGCGCGACCAGAGCGAGCGCGCCGCCGGCCAGATCGCGAGCTCGACCAGCGCCTTGGCTGCTTCGCGCGTCGCATGGCCGAGATAATAGACGCTGTTCGAGGCGCTCATCGGCGAGGTGAAGCTCGGCGTCCAGCGCGGATTGGCCTTGCGCTTGTCCTCTTCCTCCTGCGACAGCGTGTAGGGCTCGTCGGTGGTCTCCAGCGGCATCTGCGGCCAGCGCACCCGACCGAACTCGGTCTCGTCGGGCTGGCGGCCGAGGATGCCGGCAGCCATCACCGCCTGCGAGGTCGTCGCGCCCGTGCCGATCTCATGCGCGACATGGGAGAGCTTCAACCGCCCGGCAGCATCGAATTCGATGGCGCAGAGCGCCGACTCCGCGCCGGTGCCGTAATCCTTGTGCACATGCCCGTAGCCGACGCCGTATTTCTTGCCGGGATTGGCCGCCTCGAATTCGGCTTTGCGCTTCTGCCTGTTCGCCCAGAGCGGATGCTTCTGCGCCCGGTCGAGGATCTCGCCGTGGCGCATGGCGCCGGAGGGGATCGCCCCTTGCGAGTTCTTCATCCCCGATTTCAGGGCGTTGCGCCGCCGGAACTCCATGGGATCGAGGCCGAGCGCCTCGGCCGCCTCGTCGACCATCATCTCGGTCGCTGCCATGGTCTGCAGCGTGCCGTAGCCGCGCATGGAGCCGGCATCGACTGCGCGCGACGACAGGATCACCGCCGAGAAATCGCTCTTCGGCAGATAGTAGATCGATTGCGCCGCCGTCGCCCCGACCGTGCCGACCGAGACCGAGAAATTCTCGCGCCCGCCGCCATCGGTGCGATAGCGCCCGGTCATCGCCCGGAACCGGCCGGTCTTGCGGTCGATGACCATGACCTTCTCCATCTGGAAGGCATGGCGCTTCAGCGCGGTCTGGAACTGCTCGAACCGGTCATTGGCGAGCCTGACCGGGCGCCCGTCGCCATATAGCCCGGCGAGCACGCAGTAATACGGAAAGATCGCGTGGTCCTTGGTGCCGTAGCCGACGGTATAGCCGATCTTGAGATCGACGCTGTTCAGCGGGAGTTTCGACTTCGAGACCATATGCGCCGTCGCTTCCGCCACCTCATAGGGCGACTGGGTGGCGATCAGCGCGTGCAGCAGGCCGCTGGCACGGTCGTACCAGACATTGCCGTTATCGGCCTCCATGGCCGAGGCATCGGCCGACTGGGTGGCGAAGGAGCGGCGCAGTACCAACGCGTCGTCACCGGCTGCCGCTATCTCGCGCTCGATCTCGGCGGCGGCCGCCATGCCGCGCGCCATCGCGTCGCCGTCGCCGGCGGCCGGCCATTGCGGCTCCTCGCCCTTGAAGCCGGCGCGGATCGTCGTCTCCTTCAGCGAGGAGTAGCGGTCTTCGGCGTCGGGACTGCCGCCGTCGATGCGGACATAGCGCGCTGCGCCATAGGGCCCCGGCGTGGTCGAGGGGCCTTCCGGGCCGTAGCGCACGGCCTTGTCGTTGAAGCGCAGCTTGCGCTTGGCGGCGTCGTAGCGGGCGAAGTCGTGATAGATCAGCATGGCGACGGGCTGGCCGAGCAGCCGCGCCGTCTGCCCCTTCGGTACGAAGAAGACATCGCCATAGAAGCCCGGCCAGGGAGAGGGCAGCGTGATGCCGTCGGCGACGAGATCCTCGTGCAGCACCAATCGGTCGGGCTTCAGATCGTCGCCGAGCAAGCTGAGATCGACGCTGTCGAAGACGCGGTCGACCCGCGTCGCCTTGAGCGTGAAGGCATGGGCCTGTTCCTTCGGCCAGCCTTCGAGGTCTCGAGCGCGGTAGTCGCGCGAGAAGGTCTTGCCACCGGTCACCTTGGCGATCGCGTCGAGGCGGTATTTCGGCTTGCCGCCAGCCGCCAGCCAGTCGGCGCCGGGACGCGGTGGCGTCTGGATCAGTTCGGCCTGCGTGGGGGAAGGCAGCAGCGAGACCTTGATGGCGACGCCGGCAGCACCTGCTTTGAGGAAATTTCTGCGGGACAGGCCCATCTTCATGCCGGGTCCTCCGCTGGTTGACGAACCGATTCTACCAGGCCGTGTGGCGGGCCGGCAGGGACACGAGATACTTTAATTGTTCCGATTTCAAGTGTCGGGGATTCGCTGGCGGCGGCGCCTGGAGGGAGATGACGATGAAGGCTGATGGCTTGACGCTGGTCACGCTCGATACCGAGGAAGGCCGCCTGGTGCTCGGCATCGATGAGGCGCGCGCGCCTCTCACGGCTGCGAACTTTCTGGCCTATGTCGATGGCGGCCATCTTCGGGCTGCGACGATCTACAGGATCGTGACGCTCGCCAACCAGACCGCTGGCACGCTGCATCCGATCGAGGTGATCCAGTTCGGCTCGCCCGGGCCGGGTGAGGAGCGGGCGCCACCGCTGCCTCCCGTGCCCCATGAGCCGACATCGTCGAGCGGCCTGCGGCACCGCAACGGCACGTTGTCATTGGCCCGAAAGGCCCCTGGAAGCGGCGGACATGGCTTCTTCATCTGCATTGGGGATCAGCCCGAACTCGATGAAGGCGGGCGACGGAACCCCGACGGCGCCGGCTTCGCCGCTTTCGGCCAGGTCGTCGACGGCATGGAGACGCTTTTGCGCCTGCACGGGCGTGCGGAAGCAGCGGAATACATGCAGGCGCCGATCAGGATTTTCGGGATCCAGCGAAGCCCGGCCGCGTGATCCGAAGCGTCTCAGCGGCTTGCTCTGCCGCTAGGCGGAAACGCGCGATGCGAGATAGGCATCGATGCAAGCGCGGGTTCCGGATTGCCAGATTCTCCGCAGTGCTCGGCCGAACGCCTCCCGGAAGCGCGGATCATCCGCCAGATTTCCATAGATATCCCGCATCTGCAGCCAAATCTCCGGCGCGGATCGGGCCTGCTGTGCCTGCGCGGTGAGACGCGGCCAGCTCGGATCGTTCGGCGCGATCGGCTGCCCGCTCTCCGTTTCGCCGTAGCAGTAGCGGCACCAGAGGGCGCTCACCAGCGCGAGGCCGTCGATGGGCCGTCCTGCCTGCAAGGCATCGCGCAGGGTCGGCAGGATGAATTTCGGCTGGCGGTTCGAGCCGTCGAGGCAGAGCCGGCGGATCGTATCGCCGATCTTGGGATTGGCGAAGCGCCGCTCGATGGTGTGCTTGTAGGCGACGAGATCGGTATCGGGGACCGGCGGGACAACCGGGATGACCTCGTCGTCGAGCAGCGCTGAGAGGAAGCCGGCGATCCGGGCATCCTGCATCGCCTCATGGACGAAATGGATGTCGAGCAGGCCGGCAGGATAGGCGATCGCCGCGTGGCCGCCATTGAGGATGCGGATCTTCATCAGCTCGAACGGCGCGACATCGGCGACGAACTGCACGCCCACTTCTTCAAGGCGCGGCCGGCCGGCCGGGAAATGATCCTCCAGCACCCATTGCCGGAAATCCTCGCAGAAGACCGGGCGGCTGTCCTCGACGCCGAAGTCGTCGCGCAGTGCCTGGCGTTCGCGGTCGGACGTCGCCGGCGTGATGCGGTCGACCATGCCATTGGGAAAGGCGACGCTTTCGCGGATCCAGCGTGCGTCGTCTCGGTCGATCAGGTCGACGAGCCCGGTGACGGCATCCGCCGTGACATGGCCGTTGCCGGGCAGGTTGTCGCAGGACATCACCGTGAAGGGCGGCAGGCCGGCCGCGCGCCTTTTCAGAAGGCCGGCTGCGATCAGGCCAAAGGCAGTGTTGGGAGATGCCAGACGATCGGCAGCATCGGCGACGATATCGGGGTGGCCGGGATCGAAGGCTTGCGTCGCCGGATCGATGTAGTAGCCGCCCTCGGTGACGGTCAGCGAGACGATCCGCGTGCGGGGATCGACGAGGCGCTCGATGATCTGGCCTGTATCACCTGGCGCGACGAAATCGATCATCGCGCCGGTAACGCGCGCTTGCGAGCGCCCGGCCTCCTGCGTCACCACTGTCGTCAGGAAGTCCTGCGCGGCGAGGTCGCGGCCCATCTCGGCGTCGCTGTCGCGTACGCCGGTGCCGACGATCGCCCAGTCGTGATCGCGCCCGCGCTCGAACAATTCGTCGAGATAGGCGGCCTGATGCGCGCGGTGGAAATTACCGACGCCGATATGGACGATGCCGGGGCTCAGCTCTTCCGCGCGATAGCCGGGAACGCGGACCGACGGACTGAGTTGCCCGAGCGTCGCGCGGGAGAGGCGCACCGCCATCGCTCAGCCCTGCCGTGCGGCGCGCAGCATCAAGGCGAGGTCGGGCCGGTCGCTGGTGATCTGCGCGATCGGCTGGCCGAGCCAGAAATCGAGCTCGCGCACCGTGTTGGGCACCCAGGCGCCGAGCCTGTCGCGCCCGACGATGCTGATCGCGCGATCGAGGCAGAGCCGCAGCAGCGACTGCTCGACGGCGATGATGCAGCCGAGATCGACGAAGCGCTGCAAGGTCCGGTCGACGCCGCCGAAGGCCTCGCAGGAGCGGCGGTCGACCGAGGCGAGCCGGCGCATATGCGGCGCCTTCGCCCGGATCTCCTCGATCACCTCCGGCACGAAGCAGGTCAGCACGACGCGCGAAGCCATCTTGCGGGCCTCGACCAGCGCGAGGACCTTGTCGAGCAGGCCGGGATAGGGATTGCCATAGGCATCCATCTTCATCTCGATCTCGAGCTCGATCCCGGTCGGGCCGAAGACGTCGAGCACCTCCGGCAGGGTCGGGATGGTCTCGCCCAGCGTATCGTCG
Organism: uncultured Allobosea sp.; assembly: GCF_945957345.1. Taxonomy (GTDB): domain Bacteria; phylum Pseudomonadota; class Alphaproteobacteria; order Rhizobiales; family Beijerinckiaceae; genus Allobosea. The sequence continues at coordinate 30,391 of NZ_CAMFKW010000037.1, forward strand.
AGCGTCACCTTGGCGAGCGCTGCGCGCGAGAGATGCGCGACCGGCCCCTTGTGATCGGTGGTGCGGTCGAGCAGCGGATCGTGGATCACCATGATCTCGTCGTCGCTGGAGAGATGCACGTCGAGTTCGACGGCGTCGACGCCCAGGCCGCAGACGTTGCGGAAGCCGCTCAGGCTGTTCTCCGCCCAGATATTGCGCGCGCCACGATGACCGATGATCCGCATGTCGAAAAGCCCTGCTTGCCCGTGGACGGGTTATTTGCCGCTATCCACCAGCCCCTTCACGAACCAGCGCTGGAGGATGAGGATGACGAGGGTCGGCGGCAGCATCGTCAGGAAGGCCGCGTTCATCAGGAGATGCCAGGTCGGCAGTGAGTCGCCTTGCGGCATCAGCTTCTTCAGGCCGATCACGGCATTGGCCATGGCGGGCTCGGTGGTGAGCAAGAGCGGCCAGAGATACTGGTTCCAGCCCATCAGGAAGAGGATGATCGCCAGCGCCACGATGTTCGAGCGCGAGAGCGGCAGCAGGATCAGGCGGAAGAACTGCCAGGGCGTGGCGCCGTCGATGCGGGCCGCCTCGCAGAGCTCGTCGGGAACGGTCAGGAAGAACTGGCGGAACAGGAAGGTCGCGGTCGCCGAGGCGATCAATGGCAGGATCAGGCCGGAATAGGTGTTGACCAGATTCCAGTCGAGGTCGACCAGCGCCTGGATGCCCAGCCAGGAGCCGAGGGAGTTGAGTGGCAGGGCGACATTCGCTGCGGATTCGTAGGTCGGGACGATGCGCACCTCGATCGGCAACATCAGCGACATGAAGATCAGCCAGAAGGCCGTCATCCGGAAGGGAAAGCGGAAATAGGTGACGGCGAAGGCCGCGATCACGGAAACAGCGAGCTTTCCGACGGTGATGCCGGTGGCGATGATGAAGGAGTTGATCAGGAGCCGGCCGAAATTGGCGCTGCTCAGCACGGTCTGCATATTCGCCAGGAACTGGCTGCCCGGCAGCCAGGACATCGGCACGCGCATGATCTCGGCTTGCGTGAGCGAGCCGGTGACGAAGACGAAATAGATGGGTAGGCAGACGAGCGCCGCGCCCACCAGCAGGATGAGGTGACAGAGGGCGTCGATGACGGGGGTGCGCTCGTTCATCGCTGGCCTAGACGCTGTAGTTCACGCGGCGCTCCACGAAGCGGAACTGCGCGAAGGTCAGGAACAGCGCGAGCGCCATCAGCACGACGGATTGCGCAGCCGAAGAGCCGAGATCGAGCGTGACGAAGCCGTCCTGATAGACCTTGTAGACGAGGATCGAGGTGGCGCCGGCCGGGCCGCCGCGCGTTGTGGCGTCGACGATGGCGAAGGTCTCGAACAGCCCGTAGACGAAGTTGATCACGATCAGGAAGAACAGCGTCGGCGCGATCATCGGCAGCGAGATGCGCAGGAAGCGCTGGATCGGCCCGGCGCCATCCAGATAGGCGGATTCGAGGATCGACTGGGGCACCGACATCAGGGCGGCGACCAGGAAGATGTAGTTGTAGCAGATGTGCTTCCACGAGGCGGCCATCACCACCAGCGCAAGTGCATGCCAGGAATTGCGGTTCGGGTCCCAGTCCAGCCCCACGCCCTGAAGCATATGGGCGACCGGGCCGACGCGGGGATTGAACAGGAAGGCGAGCATGATGCCGGCGATCGCGGGCGCGATGGCATAGGGCAGCAGCAGGACCGTGCGGTAGGCGCCGCGGCCGCGCAGGATATGGTTCGAGGCGAAGGCGAGCAGCAACGCGAGCGACAGGGTCAGTGCGTTCTGGGCGAGGGTGAAGATCAGCGTCACCTGGGCCGAGGACCAGTAGACATTGCTGCGGAACAGCCGCTCGAAATTCTGGAAGCCGACCCATTGGGTCGTCGCGCCGAACGGGTCCGTGAGCTGGAAGGCCTGGATCAGCGCCCTGATCGAAGGGATGAAGAAGAACAACAGCAGGATGAAGAGTTGCGGCGCGAGCAGCCAGAAGGGCAGGCGCCATTCCTTGAAATGCGCCCGCTTCAGCCCGCTTTCCGACTGGCCGTCGCCAGCACCCTTCACGAAAAGGTGCCGCAGCGGCGAGGGGAGGCGCAGACCGCCTCCGCCAGCCACTGCCGAAAGGCCAGCCGGCTTATTTCTTGCCAGCATTGAGCTGCTCGTAGCGGCGCAGCGACTCGTTGCCGCGGGAAACCGCATCGTCGAGCGCCTGCTGCACCGGCTTCTTGCCGAGGAAGGCGGCCGAGACCTCTTCCATGATCGCGACATTGATCTGGTTGCTGTTGCCGATACGGAAGCCCAAGGAATTGTCGCTGGGCGTGCCGCGCATCAATTGCACCACGGCAATCTCGCGGGTCGGGTTCTTCTGGTAGTAGCCCTGAGCCTTGGCGGCGTCATAGGCCGCGGTCGTGACCGGGACATAGCCCGTCGCCTGATGCCACCAGACCTGCGTGTCTGTCTTGGCGAGGAAGTCGTAGAAGGCGGCGACGGCTTTGTACTTCTCCGGCGTATGGCCCTTCAGGGTCCAGAGAGCGGCGCCGCCGATGACGCTGTTCTTCGGCGTTACGCCCTGCTCATAGGGCAGTTCGGCGGCGCTCCAGTCGAATTTCGCGGCGGCGACGACAGCGGCATGCGAGGCGGTCGAGGCGATGATGGTCGAGCATTCGCCCGAGGTGAAGAGCTGGATCGGGATGATGCCCTGGCCGGCGATCTGCATCACGCCGGAGCCGATCAGGCGCTTCATGCGCTCGACCTGGCCGACGAGCTTGCCCTTGTTGAAGACGAAATTGGTATCGAGGCCGTCCATGCCGTTGCGCTTGGTCGCATACGGGATGTCGTTCACGGCGCTGTAGTTTTCGAGGAAGCTCCACTCGTAGTCGCCGGGAAGCACCATCGCGCATTTCGAGACGCCCTTGGCCTTGATCGCGTCGAGCTGCGGCTCAAGCTCCTGCCAGGTCGCGCCAGGCTTGTCGAAGCCGGCGGCTTTGAAGTGGTCGCGGTTGTAGAACAGGATCGGCGTCGACGAGTTGAACGGCATCGCCTGCAGCTTGTCGCCGATCGCATAATAGCTCACGACCGGGGCGATGAATTTCGCGGTGTCGACCGGATGGCCTTGTTGCGCCATCAATTCGCTGGTCGGGAGGATGGCGCCCGAATTGACCATGGTCAGGAAGGAGCGCTCGTTCGACTGGACGATCTCGGGCTGGCGCTTGGCCCGATAGGCCGCGATCGTGCCGTTCAGGACCTCGTCATAGGTGCCCTTGGCGATCGCCTTGACGACATAGTCCTTCTGCGAGTCGTTGAACTTCTTGACCAGTTCTTCGACGCGCTCGCCGAGCGCGCCGCTCATCGCGTGCCAGAACTCGATTTCGGTCGCCGCTTGTACGGTCGACATCCCCGCAAGCAGCAAAGCGCCCGCACCTGCCAACACGCCATAGAAAGGTCGCATCCCAAGCCTCCCGTGTCAGTCTTATGTGAGCATATGCTCTTTGTTGAAGCATATGCTCGCATACTCGCTTCTTATGTCAACCGTCGGCGACGAAGGGATGACAGTCGCGCGCAATCGCTTGCACAGGCGGGCAATCGACAAGCTGGGAGGTGGGGCGTCAGGCTGCGAGCAGGGCGCGGGCGGTGTCTTCGTCGGTGACGAGGCCGTTGACGATCTTGCCGGCGAGCGCTGCGCGCAGCGGTGCGACCTTGGCTGGGCCCTGGCCGATGCAAATCCGGAGGCGCGAGCTCCCGGGCTCCGGCGGCATGCTGGTCACGCGCAGGTTGGTGCCGCGGTCGAGGAAGCGGCCTTCGGCATCGAAGACCCAGCCGGTTACCTCGCCGACAGCGCCATGGCGGACCATTTCCAGGAGTTCGCCGCGGGTCATGAAGCCGTCGCGGTAGAGCACGGCATCCTCGCCGATCTGGCTGATGCCCATGACCCAGAGGTCGGCTTCGCCGGCGATGGCACGGATACGGCGGATCGACTCGATCTCGACGAGCTGTGCGCGCTCTTCCGGGCTGGACACATAAAGCGGCAGCGGCATCGGGAAATGCTGCGCCTTGGTGATCTCGGCGAGCTTGACCAGCGTGTCGAAGGGGCTGGCCGAGCCGTCCGGCGAGATGGTGCCGACCAGCGAGACCAGCCGGTGCAAGGGGCAGGACATCGGCGGGACCCGCTCGATGCTGGCCCGCATCGAGCGGCCGGTGCCGAGCGCCATGACCAGCGATTTGCGCGAGCGCAGCCAGCGCTCGATCAGGACGCCGCCGAGCGCGGCGACGCCGGCGGCGCCGGTTTCCGGCGAGCCGTCGGACGGGGCGACGTCGCAATGCAGCAGCTCGAAACGGTCGCGCAGCCTCGCGGCCAGGTCCATGCAGGCGCTGATCGGATGGTTCATCCGGAAGCTGATCAGGCCTTCGCTGCGGCAGAGCGAGACGAGGCGCTGCGCGGCGGGGCGGGAGATGTTCAGGATCTGCGCGATATCGTCCTGGGTACGGCCGGCGATGTAGTAGAGCCAGCCGGCGCGGGCGGCATCTTCGAGGCGGGTGCTGTCGTTCTCGGCCATCGCGGTCTCAATTGGGCGCTGGCGCAAGCGAAAGCTCTTGCCAGGATTCGAGGAGGCGATCGGCGCCGGCCGCCAGAAGGGCCTGTCGCTGGTCGAGCACGGCGAAGTGGCTGCCGGCGGCGAGGCCATAGGCTGTCATGCCGGCGGCCTTTGCCGCCGTGACGCCGCTAACGCTGTCCTCGATCACCAGGCAACGCTCGGGCGTTACGCCACGCTCGCCGGCTGCCAGCAGGAAGAGGTCCGGGGCGGGCTTGCCGCGCTTGACGCGCGTCGTGCTGAAGATCCGGCCCTCGAACAGGTCCCATAGCCCCGTCTTGCGCAGGCAGGTCTCGATGCGCTCCTCGTCGCTCGACGAAGCTACGCAATAGTCGCTGCAGAGGCCTTCGACGCCCGCGCGAACACCTTCGACGGGCTGGAGATCCTGCTGGAAGGCAGCGAAGAGTTGCGTCCGCCAGTCCCGCGTAAAGTCAGCCGAGGCCGGGCGGCCGGTCATTCTCTCGTAATCCTCGATGACTGCGCTGGCCGGCCGCCCGAGATAGCGGCGCATGACGGTTTCCAGATCATGGCTCGGGTCGAAAGGCGAGAGAATATCGACGAGCGTCCGGCAGCTGATGGTTTCGCTGTCGACGAGCACGCCGTCGCAATCGAGAATGACGAGGTCGAAAGGCTGGTATGGAGAGGGCATCGGGCAATAGTTGATTGAACGGATGCTCGCATGAAGAGCATTCGTTCGATCATCTGTCAAACTCGAACCCGGTCAGCGCAGTGGGGGGCTGATCTCCGCAACGCGCCGCCAGAGCGCGTATCGCTGGGCATAGGCCGCGACCCTCGTTGGGTGCGGCGTGAAAATGTCGACCTCGCCCGAAGGCGGCGTGCAGACGGCGTCCGGTTCCTCCCCGGTGCAGGCCAGACGCGCGAGGCGCGCGGCCCCGAAAGCGGCGCCGGCCTCGGCCTGACGATAGCGGCTGAGCGGCAGATCGAGCACATCGGCGAGGATCGACAGCCATGTATCGGAGCGCGCGCCGCCGCCGATGGCCATGGCCTCGCGAATGGGTTCGCCTTCGGTTTCCAGCGCATTCTTGCCGTCCCGGAAGGCGAAGGCGACGCCTTCCAGCACCGCCTGGGTCATCGCCGGGCGATCGGTTTCGTGGCCGAGCCCGGTGAAGCCGCCGCGCAATTGCGGATCGTTATGCGGCGTGCGCTCTCCCGACAGATAGGGCGTGAATAGCACCGGCGACGGCTGTTCGGCGCGTGCGCCGAGTTCGCTCAACAGCGCCGCTTCGGATCGCCCGGAAATCGCGGCCCACCAGTTCAGGCTCGCGGCAGCCGAAAGATGGACCGACATCTGGTGCCAGCGCTCCGGCAAGGCGTGGCAGAAGGCATGGACTGCACTGCCGGCTCGTGGTTCGAAGCCCGCCGTGGTTCGCCATAGCACTCCGGACGTTCCCAGCGACAGGAAGCTCGATCCCGGCGCTACGGCACCCAGCCCGACCGCCCCGGCGGCATTGTCGCCCGCCCCGCCGGCGAAGAGGGGCGGGGTGTCGAAGCCGAGTTCGCGGGCGAGCTCGGGGCGCATGCGGCCGGCGGCCTGCGAGCCTTCGACGAGAGCGGGCATGTGGCTGCGATCGAGGCCGGTCGTGGCCAGCATCGTGTCCGACCAATCGCGACGGCCGGTATCGAGCCAGAGCGTGCCGGAGGCGTCGGACATCTCCTCGATCGCCTCGCCGGTCAGGACGAGCCGCAGATAGGCCTTCGGCAGCAGCACCTTGCGGGTGCGCCCGAATATGTCGGGTTCGTGCTTGCGCACCCAGAGCAGCTTCGGCGCGGTAAAGCCGGGCATGGCGATATTGCCGGTGATGGCGCGCGACTGGGGTTCGGCTGCCTCGAATTCGGCGCATTCCGCTGCCGCGCGTCCGTCGTTCCAGAGGATGCAGGGACGCAACGGCTGATCGCGTTCATCCAGCAAGACCGCGCCATGCATCTGCCCGGAAAGGCCGATTCCGGCGCAACGGCGGAAGTCCTGCGGGGCCGTCGCTCTCAGGCTGCGCAATACCTCCAGCGTGGCGGTGATCCAGTCTGCCGGGGCCTGCTCCGACCAGAGCGGAGCGGGGCGTGCCACGGCCAGTTCCCGCGCCGTCGTGGCGAGCACGCGCTGCCGATCATCGACCAGCACGGCCTTGATCGACGATGTTCCGAGATCGATGCCGATATAGGTCACATCAGGGGCCTTTGGCGCGGGGGCAGCGGTGCGCGGGTTCAGCGATGGCCCTGGGGCACGCCGCCCGGATAGATCATGCTCTTGACCATGCCGTCTTCATTGCTGGCGTGCCGGCGGAAGGCGGCTGGCCCCTCGGCGAGCGGGAAGCGATGGCTGACCACGGCCTCGACATCGACCTTGCCGAGCGCGACCAGTTCGATGGCGCGTGGATAGACATGGCCCATCCGGCGCGAGAACTTGATGTTGAGGCCGCGCCTGCGGGCTTCCGCAGCCGGGATCACATAGCTGTCGCCATCGGGGATGCCGACCAGCACGACGCGGCCGCCGATGCGGGCGGCGCGGATGGCGTCGCGGAAGCCCTCGGGTGCGTTGGTCGCCTCGATCACCAGCGGCATGCCTTCGCCCTTCGTCCATTCGGCGATCTCGGCGACGCCGGGGCCGGCCTTGCTCGCGCCGAGCTTCAACGCGAGCTCGCGCCGATGCGGTTGCGGATCGCAGGCGAGGATCTCGCCGACGCCGGCCGTGCGCAGGACCTGGAGGATCAGCAGGCCGATCGGGCCGCAGCCGATCAGCGCCACGCGTTCGAGCAGGCGCGGCTTGGCCAGATCCACCGCATGGATCGCGACGCCGAGCGGTTCGAGCATCACCGCCTCGCTCGGAGAGAAGGTTTCGGGCACCGCGATGACCTGCGATTTCGGTACCCAGATCCGTTCCGTCATCGCCCCGTCATGCGGAGGAGCCCCGATGAAGACGACTTCGGGACAGAGATTGGGATGGCCGCTCCGGCAATGCTCGCACTGGCCGCAGGCCTGATTGGGATCGACGGCGACCAGCGCGCCGCGTGCCAGGCCGAGCTCGGGCAGATCCTCGGTCAGCCAGCCGCTGAACTCGTGGCCGGGCACGAAGGGCGTCGCGATCACCGCAGAGCCGATGCCGCCATCCTTGTAATAGTGCAGGTCGCTGCCGCAGAGACCGACGGCGGCGACATCGAGCAAGGTTTCCCCCGCCGCTCCCTCGCGGAGATTGAACGGCGCGAGGCGCGCATCGCCTGCGGCGTGGAGGAAAACGGCACGGGACATGGAGGTCGCCACTCGCTTTACGGAAGATCTTATGCAGATGTATTTTTAGATTTACATTGGTTTGCGTCAAGCATGAAGCCGTTCGCGCCACCGCATTGCCGGACAGCGCGAAAGCACTGTAAGCCAGCTTCGAAGACCCGCCTCATGCCGCCGCGCCCGCCGCAGGCGGAGCCGACCGCATCAGGATGCCGCCATGCCGGAGGAATCGCAGACGCAAGTTCGAGCCGCCTGGCTCTACTATCTGGAAGGGCTGACCCAGGCGGAGATCGCGGACCGGCTGAAGATGACACGGCTGCGCGTCAACCGGCTGCTGGTCGAGGCGCGCAGCAGCGGGCTGGTCAACATCACCATCAATTCCCGGCTGGAAAGCTGTGTCCGGCTGGAGCGTGCGCTGATGGCGCAGTTCGGTCTGAAGGATGCGATCGTCGTGCCGAGCCCCGCCGATCCCGGTCAGATCGCCGCCCAGATCGGCAAGGCGGCCGGCGACTTCATCTCGCGGATCATCGAGGAGAAACCGTCGGGCATCTTCGGTGTCGGCTGGGGCGGCACGCTCCGGGAAACCATCCGCCATGTCCGCGCCGGACAGTATCGCGAGCTTGCGGTGACCTCGATGATGGGTGGGCTGACCTACGGCATCGAGATCAACACTTTCGAGATCGCCAGCCATCTCGCGCGACTCTGGCAGGCGGAGTGCCATTATCTGGCGGCGCCGATCTATGCCGGGACCCCGCAATCCCGCGACACGATCCTGGCGCAGGACGTGTTCGAGGCGGCCTTCGACCGCATCCGGGCGACGGATGTCGCCATCCTCAGCGCAGGCGATCTGAGCGAGCGCTCGCTGCTGGTGCGTTACGGGCTGCCGGGCGATGTCCGCGTAGCGGAACTGGCGGAAGCCGGCGCGGTCGGTGACATGCTCGGCCAGTTCATCGACCGCAACGGCCAGGCGATCGCGCATCCGATCAACCGCCGCGCCATCGCGCTGCCGCTCGACGCCTTGCGCCGGATCCCGACCGTGATCCTTGCTTCCGGCGGAGCATACAAGGCCGAGGTCATCGCGGCGACGCTGCGCGGCAAGCTGGCTTCGGTGCTGATCACGGACGAGGATGCGGCAGCCGCCGTGCTGGAGAGCCCGGCGTCAGCCTGACAGCGGCGTCTCAGACGCTGCGGATCGCCTGCAGCAACTCGTCATGGATCAGGCCGTTGGTGACGACCTTCTCCAGGTCCTCGTCGCGCGAATCGCGGCCGTCGACCGTCGTCACCTTGCCGCCGGCCGCCCGGACCAGCGGCATCGCGGCGGCGTGGGAGACGATATCGGCCTTGAGGCCGATGAAGGCGTCGAGCCGGCCGGCCGCCACGAGCGACATTTCCAGCCCGCCGGAGACGATCACCCGCACGCCGCGGCACAGGCCGGCGAGCCGGCGGATGACGTCGCTCGTCCGGTTCGCCTCCTCGGCGGTGTAGTGCGAGGTCAGGCAGATCGAGACGGTGGCGTCGCTGAGGCGCTTTGTGGCGGAGACGCGCGCCGGCCGGCCGTCGACCGTCGCGATGCCACCGTCCGCGAAATGCGCCGAGAGCCCGGCGAGCGGCGCGTGGGTCAGGCCGAGCACGGTGCGGCCCTGTTCCTGATAGGCCAGGGTTACGGAAAACCAGGGCAGGCCGGATGCGTAGTTCACCGTGCCGTCGAGCGGATCGATGATCCAGCGTGGGGCTTGTTCCGAGCCGCTGAAGCCGGCCTCTTCCGAGAGGATTGCAGCCTCCGGGGTCAAGGTGCGCAAACCGTCGATGACGAGGCGTTCGGAGGCAAGGTCGGCCGCCGTGACCACGTCGTTCAGCTCCTTGCGGGTGACGCCGAGCTCGGCGCCCTGCATCCGCACCAGCATCTCGCCCGCCTGGCGAGCAAGGGCGTCGGCTTGATCGAGCAGGGCGAGAAGGCGTGGTTCGGTCATTGAGCGGGCACCGTTTGCGGCTTTCCGGGATAGGCGGGATCGAGCACGAAATCCCGGCGTGGTCCATAGTCGCCGATCGGCTGGAGATGGCTGATCAGGCCGATGCCGGGCTTCCAGACATGGAGCGCCAGAGCCGGCGGTTCCATGACGAACCTGTTCTCCGTGCCGGGCCTGAGGTCGAGCGCGACCTGATGGGCCGTGCCCGGCACGACATAGCCGATGGTGCCCGCGAAGCGCAGCTGGATCGGGCGGTGGTAGTGGCCGCAGAGCACGCGCTCGATTTCGGGATGATCCGCGATCAGGCGAGCGAAGCCCGGCGAGACCTTGCAGGGCATGATGTCCATGCCGTCGACGCCAACCGGGAAGGGCGGATGGTGCATGAAGATCACCGTCGGCTTGCCTTGCCCCCGCGCGAGCTGCTCGGCGAGCCAGGCTTCGCGGGTGGCACAGATCTCGCCGCCATCCTCGCCCGCGACGACGGTGTCGAGACCGATCAGCCGGACCGGGAAATCGTCGATGACGTAGTGCAGGAAGCCCGTCTGCGGCAGATAGGGGTGATCGGGACGCAAATCCGCGGCGAAGCTGTCGCGGCGGTCGTGATTGCCGGGGATGACATAGACCGGCATCGGCAGACGTCGCAGCGCGGCGCGAACGATGCCGTATTCCTCCGGCAGCCCGCAATCGGAGAGGTCTCCGGTGACCAGCACGCAATCGGGCTGCGGCTCCAGCTTCAGGATCTCGTCCACGGCGCGGTCGATCGCCGGGTTGGTCTCGACGATGCCGTAGGCGGGGTTGCCATGAGGGCGGGCATGGAAGTCGCTGAGCTGGGCGATGATCATAGGGGAAACGTCCGGCGGTCAGGAAATGGGAAACCGCCCGATCGGATGAGGATCGGGCGGCGATGGGCAGGCGCCGAAGGGCGGCCGTTCACTTCATCAGCGCTTCGGTCTCGGAGACGATGCGCTCGATGCCGGCCTTCGGCTGGATCTCGCCGCGCATCACGCCGGCGACGACTTCGCGCTGCTGACGCCAGATGCGCACCGAATTGCCGCCCGGATAACCTTCCCACGGCGCGGCGCGGGAGACCTGGCCGTTGATCGTGCGGAAATTGGCATTCTCCTTGTAGAACGGGCCGAGGAAGGCATCCTCACCGGCGCGCAGATTGGTCGGCATGTAGCCGGCGGTCTCGACGATGATCTTCTGGGCCTCCGGGCCGGTCACGAATTTGATGAACTCCCAGGCGGCCTTCTGCTTGGCCGGGTCCTTGGCCGTGATCAGCGCGGCGTTGCCGCCGGTCGGCAGCTTGCCCTTGGCCTTGTCGTCGACCGGGAAGAGCGCGGTTTTCAGCGTGAAGCGGTCGCCGATCAGGTCGGTGACCTGGCGGAGCCGAGCCGGGGTGTCGAAGAAGATGCCGATCTTGCCGGCGATGAACTGCTGGCGCGACTGGTCCCAGTCGATCAGCGGCATGCCGGCTTCGGTGACGAAGCTGCGCAGCAGCGACAGCGTCTTCTCGCCGACCTCTCCGCCGAACGCGACCTTCTTGCCGTCGGCCGAGAGCATGGAATGGCCGCCCTGCAGGATCACGCCGCGCCACAGCCAGTCATCCGGCCAGTCATGGATGTTGTAGGCCATGCCGGCGGTGTCGCCGCTGCGAATCTTCTTGGCGAGCGCGACGGTGTCGGCCCAGTTGTCGGGCATCTTGTCGGGGTCGCCGCCGGCCTTCTTCACCAGCTCGGCGTTGAAATACATCAGCGGCGTCGAGGCGTTGAAGGCGAGGCCGACCTGCTTGCCCGCGACCTGTCCGAGCGAGAGCAGCGCGTCCGAGTAATTGGCCTTGCGCCAGGCTTCCGGTTCGGCCTTCAGCAGCGGGCCGAGATCCACGATCTGCTTGCGCTTGTCGAGGGTTTCGGTGAGCTCGGTCAGCAGGTGGAAGCCCGAATAGTAGACGTCCGGCAGCTGGTTGGTGACGGACTGGCGCAGCATCGCCTGGTGTCCGTCGTCATAGCTCGCGGCCGGCGCCCGGAAGTTGATCTTGATATCCGGGTGCTTCTTCATGAATTCCGCGGCGATCGGCTCGTGGAACTTGGCGAAGGCCGGGAAGGCATAGAGCACGTCGAGCGTGACTTGCTCGGCCCTGGCCGCCGTGGATACGGCGAGGGTCAATGCTGCCGCGGCAAGGATTTTGCCGAGAGGTTTCATGTGTGATCTCCTTGGCATGGACAGCGGGGCTGCCGGGTTTGGGTTGCTTCAGGCCTGAACTCTTGGTGGGGTGCGCGGGCGGCGCAGCCGGCTACTTCACCCCGGTCATGGTGATGCCGTCGATGAAACGGCGTCTCGCGACGAGGAAGGCGATGACGAGCGGCGCGGTCAGGATCGTCGCGGCTGCGGTCAGCGCGCCGTAATTCGATCCGGTCTCGGCATCGGCGAAGAACATCATGCCCAGTGGCGGCGGCGCGAGCTTGGCGTCGGAGATGACGATCAATGGCCAGTAGAGGTCGTTCCAGTGCGCCACGGCCGAGAACACGGAGAAGGCGGCGATGGCCGGCCAGGCGCTCGGCGTGACGATGCGCCAGACGATCTCGAACTCGCTCATACCGTCGAGCCGGGCGGCGTTGATGATGTCGTCGGGAAAGCTGCGGAAGAACTGGCGGAACAGGAAGATGGCGAAGACCGACAGGAAGAACGGCACCATCATCGAGAAATAGGTGTTGAGCAGCCCGAGCTGGGCGAGCGCGATATAGAGCGGCATCGCCGGCACCTGCACGGGGATGCACAGCCCGAGCAGCACAAGCACGAAGAGAGCGTTGCGGCCGGGAAAGTCGAGCTTCGCCAGCGCATAGGCGCAGGGTATCGCGACGAGCAGCTGAACGATCAGGATGCCGCCGCAGAGGATGACGCCGTTCAGCGCGAAGCGCAGCAGCGGCGCCTTCTCCATGGCGAAGCCGTAATTCTGCAGGCCGTAGAACTGTTTCGGCCAGAGCGAGATCTCGGCGCTGAAGATCTCGGCCGGTGGCTTGATCGAGGTCACCAGCATCCAGACGAAGGGCGCCAGCATGAAGATCGCGCCGGCGATCAGCACGCCATGGACCAGAGCCATCGTCACGAACCGGCGCAGCACCGAATGAACGGGCGTGACCGGGGCGGCGGGAAGCGCGAGATCGGCCATCAGTAATGCACCTTCTTGTCGAGGGCGAAGGTCTGCACGGCCGAGAAGACGAGAATGAAGGCGAGGAAGATGAAGGTCAGCGCCGCGGCATAGCCGGTGTGGAAGTACTGAAAGCCTTCGAGATAGATGTTGTAGAGCAGCACTTCGGTGGAGCCGACCGGGCCGCCGCGCGTCATCACCGCCACCGTGTCGAAGATCTTGAAGGCGGTGATCATCGTGGTGACGAGGACGAACATCGTCGTCGGCCCGAGCAGCGGCCAGGTGATGGTCAGAAAGCGGTCGATCCCGCTGGAGCAGCCGTCGATATCGGCGGCTTCGTAGAGATCGCGCGGGATCGCGGTCAGTCCGGCCAGGAACAGGATCATGTTGAAGCCGATGAGCTGCCAGATGCCGATCACGGCGAGCGTCGCCAGTGCCGTCGAAGGCTCGCTGAGAAAGGCGATCGGCCCGATGCCCAGCCATTTCAGCAGGCCGTTGACCGGGCCGAGCGAGGGGTGGAGCAGGAATTGCCAGACCGTCGCCATCGCGATCAGCGTCGAGGTCACCGGCAGGAAATAGACGACCTCGTAAAAGGAGCGCGTGCGCTTGCGCCGGTGTACCAGCACGGCGATCAGCAGCGCGCCGAACACGCCGCCAGGCACGACGATCGCGACATAGAGCAGCGTGTTGACGAGGGAGCGCCGGATGATCGGATCGGCCAGCGCCTTCTGGAAATTGGCGAGCCCGACCCAGTCCATGTCGACGCCGCCGAACTCATAATTCGTCAGGCTGAGCCAGAGCAGGACGGCGAGCGGCAGCAGGATCGTCAGCAGCAGCAGGACGAAGGCGGGCAGGGCGAAGCCGAGGCCGGTGACGCGCTCGATCCAGAGTCTGCGGCGTGTGGCGGGCGCTAGGCCAATCGGAGCGGAGAGGGCGAGGGTCATGCTCAGGCCCTCAGCGGCACGACGGAGCCGCTTGCGGCGCCTTGTCCACGCGGTTCCACGCGCTCGCCATCGGCGGCGAAGATATGGGCGGCGGTCTCGTCGAAGCCGAGCGTGACCTCGGCGGCCTCGTTCACGCCGGCGGCTGCCGCCGGCGTCGCGCGCATCGTCACGCCGGCGGCGTCGCGTCCGGCGAGGTCGAAATGCAGGATGTATTCGGAGCCGAGATTCTCCTTGCGCCGCAGGCGGGCGGAGAACCAGGCGCGCCCGCTGCCGCCGGGATCGCCCTGGACGAGCGAGAGCGCTTCCGAACGAATGCCGAGCGTCGCGGCCTGTCCCTGCGCCTGCGGGACCGCGAGCGCCAGGGGGCGGCCGAAGAGTTCGAGGCGTCCGCCCTGCGCGACCGTCGCCGGCAGCAAGTTGATCGCCGGGCTGCCGATGAATTGCGCTACCTTGAGCGATGCCGGCTTCTCGTAGAGCTGGGACGGCGTGCCGAGCTGCAGCACCGAGCCCGAATCCATCATGGCGACGCGGTCCGACATCGTCATAGCCTCGACCTGGTCATGGGTGACGTAGATGAATGTCGCGCCGAGACGTTTGTGCAGTTCCGCCAGCTCCGTCCGCATATGGACGCGTAGCTTGGCGTCGAGGTTCGAGAGTGGCTCGTCCATGAGGAAGACGTCGGGATTGCGCACCATGGCGCGGCCGAGCGCGACGCGCTGGCGCTGGCCGCCCGAGAGCTGGGCCGGCTTGCGCGAAAGCAGATGGTCGAGCTGGAGCTGCGCCGCGACGGCCGCGACATCGGCCTCGATTTCGCGCATCACCGTCCGGCGCTGGGCGGAGAGTTGCCGCAGCAGCGGCAGGCGCTGCCAGAGCTTCAGCCGCGACATCGTCAGCGGCAGGGCGATGTTCGCTCCCACGCTCATATGCGGATAGAGCGCATAGGACTGGAACACCATCGCGACGCGCCGCTCATGCGGGCGCAGATGGTCGACGCCATTGCCGCCGATCGCGACGCTGCCGCCATCCTGGTGCTCGAGCCCGGCAATGATCCGGATCAGCGTCGATTTTCCGCAGCCGGAGGGGCCGACCAGGGTCAGGAACTCGCCGTCAGCGATATCGAGATCGACGCCGCCGAGGACCTTTGTCGGTCCAAAGGACTTGGCGATCGAAGACAATGTGACCTTGGCCATGGCGTTCGCCTTTCTGCGGCCCTGCGGGCTCTTCGTTGGGCGTGTTTCGGCCGGGCGCCCACAGGCGGCCGGGGAGGCGTTCAGGCGGCGCGGGGCGGATAGACTTCGTGGATCACGTCATCGATCCAGAGCGTGTTCAGCGTGGGAATCTCGTGGATCTTCGCCGTGAAATCCCGGCCCTCGAAGCTGTAGGAGACGGCGCCCAGCGTGGTCGTGCCAGCCATGCCGGGCTGCAATTCCGGGCCGACGACGAAGCCGGAGGAGGGGCCCCAGATGTAGCGCGTGCCGGCGATCATGAAGTCATGCGCGCGGTGCAGGTGGCCGCTGGCGACGAAGGCGACCTCGTGATGGCGTACGAGATCGAGGAGGTGTGCCCGCGGCCGCGGCGGCACGCTCCAATAGCCCATGTCGCCTTCATCGGGCGTCTGGATGAAGAGCGGACGATGCAGGAACCAGCCGAGCCGGCGGCCTTGCGCTTCGGCGATCTGTTGATCGAGCCACGCGAGCTGGCGCTTCTCCTCGGCCTCGTCGCTGCCGAACAGCATCGAATTGAGGCCGATCAGGCGCCAATTCTCGAGGTCGCGGACCCAGAAATCCGCGCCTAGATGCTGGCGCCAGCGCGCAAGGCGGGCGTCGTTCACCGGCTGGTGCGGGTGATAGGCCTCGCCGACATCGTGATTGCCGGGGATGCTGAGGACCGGCACGCCGAGGCTGTCGAGCAAGACACGGCAATGACGCATGTCTTCGTCGATATCGGCGCCATCGACGGTGACGTCGCCGGTATGGATGACGAGGTCCGGCGCCTGTGCCGCGAGCCAGTCCGTCAGCGGCGCCCAATTATCGGCGAAATGCCGCTTGGTGGGGCTCAGGTGCGTGTCGGAAATCTGCACGATGCGCTGCATGTTCCCTCCGGAATTCGCCTCGTCATCGGGCGGCCGTCTC
Organism: uncultured Allobosea sp.; assembly: GCF_945957345.1. GTDB lineage: Bacteria > Pseudomonadota > Alphaproteobacteria > Rhizobiales > Beijerinckiaceae > Allobosea. Next base: position 46,417 of record NZ_CAMFKW010000037.1, read on the forward strand.
GTCCCGGCGCAAGCGCCGGGCAGCGGTTTTGCCTTGGACCATACAAATGAATGTTTGATGACACAATTGTATTTTTAGCGCCTGTCGGACGCGGCGGCGTCTCGGGCTATCGCGGACAGCTCAATCAGCGCTGCTCGCATCAGCTTGGGCTCACATCGGCAGAAAAGCGCAATTCGGGGCGTAAATTCCCTCGGTTTGACTTCCCGAAACGTTTCGGAATAGCTTTTTGGCGAGGGCTTTCTCGTGTCGCTATCCAGGATCGCAATCAGCTTAGGCCTATCCGTCACGACCGTTTCGCGGGCGCTTGGCGGGCATGGCGATGTGGCCGAGGAGACGCGTCGGCGGGTCGAGGAGGAGGCGCGGCGGATCGGCTACCGGGCCAATCCGATTGCCAGGCGCCTGCGCGGTGGACGCAGCGATGCTGTCGGCATCGTGCTTCCGACCGGCCCCGGACAGTTCGGCGAGCCCTTCTTCCTCAGATTGATCGCCGCGATCGGTCCCCGCTTGGCGGAAGCCGGGCTCGATCTCATCGTCTCCAGCGCCCGCAGCGGGGCGGAAGAGCTGGCGCTGTACCGGCAGTTCGTCGAGAATCGGCGCGTCGATGCGATGATCGTGGCGCGTACCCGCCTCGACGATGATCGCATCGCCTATCTCAGGCATGCGCGCCTGCCTTTCGTCACGCATGGCCGCACGCGCGCCGGTGGACATGCCAGCGTCGACATCGACGGCGCGCGCGCTTTTCGCGAGGCGACGCAGCGCCTCGTCGCCTTCGGCCATCGCTGCATCGGCTTCATCGGCGCGCCGCTTGATTACGGCTTCGGCTTCTTCCGCGAGGCCGGCTGGCGGTCGGCGCTTGCGGAGGCGGGCCTGCCGCCCGGCCCGGCGCGCTTCGCCGAGCCCAGCGAAGAAAACGGCCATCGCCTCGCTCATGAATTGCTGGCCGGGCCGGAACGGCCGACCGCGCTGCTCTGTGCCACCGACCGCCTTGCGATCGGGGCCTTGCATGCACTCGGCGATGCCGGTCTTCGTCCCGGCTACGATGTTTCGGTGATCGGCTACGACAATTCGCCGGTGTCCAATTACGCGGCGACGCCGCTGACCAGCTACGACCCCGATATCGAAGGCGCGGCCGGGCGCATGCTCGACATGCTGCTGGCCCAGCTTGCCGGACAGGACGGCGCCGGGATGAACGAATTGCGCGGTGCAACGCTCGTTCCGCGCCGGTCCGATGGACCCGCTCCAGACCTAAACGGCCAAATGAAGAGCCGTGCCATTTCCAGGGAGGAAAGATCCGATGACGAAAGGCCTCACGACACGGCTTAGGCGCTCCGCCGCCGTTGCTGCCCTGACGCTTGCCTGGCTCGCGACGCCTGCAGCAGCCGAGGTCGTGTTCCTGTCGACGCAATTGCGCCCGATCGAGTCGGCGCAGAAGCTGCGCTCGGATATCCTCAAGGATTTCCCCGGCGGCGTCGAATTCGTCACCGAGCAGCCGCCGCAGCTCGGCGTCCATGTCCGCGCCGAACAGCAGGGTGGCAAGCCGGTCTCCAGCCTGATCGGTGCGCTCCACGGCGAGTTGCAGCCCCTGGCGGCGGATTCGCTCGTGCCGCTCGACGACGTCCTGGAGAAGCTCAAGGATCGCGGCCTGAACGCCGGCATGGTCGAGGCCGGCAAGCTCGGCACGGCCAGGCAGATGTTCATCCCCTGGATGCAGGCGACCTACATCATGGTCGCCAACAAGCAGGCGCTGCCCTTCCTGCCCGAAGGCGCGGATATCAATGCGCTGACCTATGACCAGCTGGCGCAATGGGGTGCGAATATCCAGGCGAAGACCGGCAAGCGCATGCTCGGCTTCCCGGCTGGGCCGACCGGGCTGATGCACCGCTTCTTCGAGGGTTATCTCTACCCGTCCTATACGGGCGGGGTGGTGACGACCTTCAAATCGCCGGAGGCCGTGGCGATGTGGTCGAAATTCCGCGAGCTCTGGAAGACCGTCAATCCGAACTCGACCAATTACGGCTTCATGCAGGAGCCGCTGATCTCCGGTGATGTCTGGATCGCCTTCGATCATGTCGCACGCTTGATCGACGCGCTCTCGCGCAAGCCGGAGGATTTCGTGGCTTTCCCGGCACCGTCGGGGCCGAAGGGGTTGGGCTATATGCCGGTGGTCGCCGGGCTCGCCATTGCCAAGGGCGCGCCGCAGGCTGAAGCTGCCAAGCAACTGATCGAATACCTCACGCGACCCGACGTGCAGGTGAAGACGGCCAAGGCGGTTGCCTTCTTCCCGGTCGCCAAGGTCGATCTGCCAGCCGATATCGATCCGGGGCTCAAGCTCGAGATCGATGCCGTGCAGAAGATGACGAGCGCCAAGAACGCGCTCGTCAGCCTGCTGCCGGTCGGGCTCGACCAGCGCGGCGGCGAGTTCGACAAGGTCTATCTCGATACCTTCCAGCGCATTGTCCTGCGCGGCGAGGACCCCAAGGCCGCGCTCGACCGGCAGGGCGAGGTGCTGAAGCGCATCATCGCCGAGACCAAGGCGCCGTGCTGGCTGCCTGACAAGCCGAGTGACGGCCCTTGCCCGATCCAGTGAGGCGAGGCGACCGATGCGCGAGTCCAGGGCCCTGCCTTATCTGCTGATCGCGCCCTCCGTGATCTTCCTGGCGGGATTGTTCCTGATCCCGCTGGCGCAGACGGCCGTTCTCGCCTTCCAGGAGAACGGCGGCTGGGGGCTCGGCAATGTCAGGCGCATGGCCGACGACCTCAATTTCCAGGATGCGCTCGCGAACACGTTCAAGGTCGTGCTGCTCGCCGTGCCGCTGCAACTGGCGCTCGCGCTCGGCATGACGATGATGCTGCGCAAGGTCAGGCGCGGCCGGGACCTGCTCGTCTGGGTCTGGTCGATCCCGCTCGGCATTTCCGACCTCGCGGCCGGCCTCGTCTGGCTGGCCATCCTGACCGATCAGGGCTGGCTGAACTCTGTCCTGTTCCAGATCGGGCTGATTTCACAGCCGCAGGCCTGGCTGACCTATGAGACCCCGGCCGCCCTGCTGGCCGCCATCGTCGTGGCGGAGATCTGGCGGGCGACGGCGATCGTCTTCGTGATCCTGCTCGCCGGCGTCCAGCTCCTGCCCAAGGAATACGAGGAGGCGGCCGAGGTCTTCGGCGCCACGCCCTGGCAGCGCTTCATCCGCATCACGGTGCCCCTGCTCAAGCCTTCGATCCAGACGGCGCTGATCCTGCGCACTGTGCTGGCCTTCGAGATGTTCGCCATGGCGCTGGCGCTCGGCGGGCGGAACTTCCCCGTCCTCGTCAGCGAGGCGTTCAACGCGCAGTATTTCAGCCAGGATTATGGGGTCGCCGCCGCCTATGCCGTGCTGGTCATGGTGATCTCGGTCGCCGCGACGCTGCTTTATCTCGTCGCCCTGCGCACGCCGGCGGAGCAGCGCTCATGACCGGCGCTACCCGCTCGAACCGTGCGCTGCTCTGGACCGGCGTTGCCGTGCTCTGCGTCTGGACGCTCCTGCCGATCTACCTGCTGGCATTGGGGGCGCTCGGCGGCCGCGAGATCGTCGCGCAATGGCCCAAGCCCTTGGCGCCGTTCGGTGCGGCCTTCGAAGCGCTGAAGACCTTCCTGGCCATCGAGGGCGTCTGGCGCGCGGCCTGGGTCAGCATCAAGGCCGCCGCGATGACGATGGTGATGGCGCTCGCGCTCGGCATGCCCGCTGGCTACGCGCTCGCCCGCTTCCGCTTCCGGGGGGCGGGCGCCTATCGCGTGCTGATCCTTATGACGCGAGCCTTCCCGGTCGCGATCCTGGCGCTGCCGCTCACCGTCTCCTTCATCCGGCTCGGTGTTTACGATACGCCCTTCGGCGTCGCACTGGTCCATGCGGTGCTGGCGACGCCCTTCGCGACGCTGGTCTGCGCCAGCCTGTTCATGGGCATTCCCAAGGAGCTGGAGGAGGCCGCCTGGGTCTTCGGCTGCTCGCGCTTCACCGGCTTCCTGCGCGTGGTGTTGCCGCTCGCGCTGCCAGGCATCGCGGCAGCCTCGATCTTCGCCTTCGTGCTCTCCTGGAACGAGGTCTTCGCCGCCTCGGTGCTGACGGTGAGGCAGCGCACGCTGACCGCCTATCTGCTCTCGGTCCTGTCGGAATCGCCGCTTCATCTGCAATTCGCCGGCGGTCTCGTGCTGATCGTGCCCTCGGTCCTGTTCATCTTCCTCGTCCGGCGTCGCCTTTTCGCGATGTGGGGCATCGGCAACCGGTAAGACCCCATGGCGAGCATCACGATCGAAGGCGTGGCGAAGCGATTTGGCGATGTGAGGGCGCTCGCCGAGCTCGATCTGACCGTCGCCGACGGCGAGTTCCTGGCTCTGCTCGGCCCGTCCGGTTGCGGCAAGACCACGCTGCTGCGCATCATCGCCGGGCTGGAGTCGCAGACGAGCGGACGCGTCCTGATCGGCGCGCGTGACGTTTCGGCGCTGCCGCCGCGCAAGCGCGGCCTCGCCATGGTCTTCCAGAACTATGCGGTGTTTCCGCATCTGACCGTCTACGAGAATGTCGCCTTCGGCCTGCGCATGGCCAAGGCCGACAAGGCGCGCATCGAGCGCCAAGTCGAGAAGGCCGCGACGCTGCTGCATATCGAGGCCCTGCTGCAGCGGCATCCCGCGCAGCTCTCCGGCGGCCAGCGCCAGCGCGTCGCGGTGGCGCGTGCGCTCGCGGTCGAACCTGCGGTGCTCTTGATGGACGAGCCGCTCTCCAATCTCGACGCGCTGCTGCGGCTCGAGATGCGGGCCGAGCTCAAGGCCGTGCTCGCCGGAGCGGGGACGACCACGATCTATGTCACCCATGACCAGACTGAGGCGATGGGCCTCGCCGACCGCATCGCCGTGATGCATGCCGGCCGGATCGAACAGATCGGCACGCCCTCCGACATCTACGACCGGCCGGCGACCCGCTTCGTCGGCGGCTTCGTCGGCAGCCCGCCGATGAATTTCCTCGAATTGCCCGTTCGGGATGGCAAGGTCGATCTCGGCGGTTTCATCTTGTCGCCGCCGCCGGACGCCGGATCGAAGCTGCTGCTCGGGCTGCGCGGCGAGGATGTCGTGCTTGCCGGTCCCGGGGAAGGCGGCTTCGCCTTCACCCTCAAGGTCGCGGAGCTGCTCGGCCCGCAAATCCTGCTGACAGGGACGGCCACGGGCGGCCAGCCCTTGCGCATCGTCCTGCCCGCCGCCGGGCCGCTGCCCTCGCTGACACCCGGCAGCGACATCTCGCTGAAGCCCGATCCGGCGCGGTTGCGCTGGATGAACGAGGCCGGACAAGCGTTGGAGACCCTCCCATGAGCCGCATCGAGGCCGCCCGTGCCATCCTCGCCGCCAATGACCGCGGCGGCTATACCGTGCCCACCGATCGACTCTACCCCTTCCAGTGGAACTGGGATTCGGCCTTCGTCGCGATGGGCTGGGCGACCTTCGATGCCGAGCGCGCCTGGCGCGAGATCGAACGTTTGCTGGAAGGGCAATGGGAGGGTGGGCTCGTCCCGCAGATCGTCTTCCATGCGCCATCCGACGACTATTTCCCGGGGCCAGATGTTTGGGGCGTCACGCACAAGCCGCCGACCTCGGGCATTCCGCAGCCGCCCGTCCTGGCGACGGCCGTGCGTTTCGTCCTGGAGCGGCACGGTGCGGCTGGAGTTGAGCGTGCCAGGGCGATCTATCCCAGACTGATCCTCAACCATCTCTGGTGGCAGCACGCCCGCGACCCCGAGGCGACCGGCCTCGTCGCGACCTTGCATCCCTGGGAGACGGGCATGGACAACAGCCCGGCCTGGGACGCCGCGCTGGAGCGCGTGCCGACGGAGACCAAGACGGAGATCCGGCGCCGCGATACCGGCCATATCGATCCGGCCTTTCGTCCGCGGGGCATCGAGTACCAGCGTTTCATCCATCTGGTCGATCTCTTCCGCGAGACCGGCTGGAACGCCCGGCGCATGCTCGAAACCTCGCCCTTCAAGGTCGCCGATGTCGGCACCAACGCGATCCTGCTGCGGGCCGAACGTGATCTATTGGCGCTGGCAGAGCAGTTCGGAAATGCGGATGAGCGCGAGATGATCACGGCGCGGATCGCCCGCAAGGAGATCGTGCTGGCGGGGCTGTGGGACGGCACGCTCGGCCATTATCTCTCGCGGGATTTGATCGGCGGCAATCTCATCCCCGTTCGGACCTCGGCCGGCTTCCTGCCGGTCTTCGCCGGGCTGCATGAGCATGTTCGGGTTCTCGCCGGGCGGCTCGAAGGATGGCGCGCCCGCGGCATCGCGCTCGTGCCCTCGACCGATCCCGAGGCGGCCTCGTTCGAGCCTCAGCGCTACTGGCGCGGGCCGGTCTGGGCGGTCGTCAACTGGATGATCGCGCGGGGCTTGCGCGAGGCGGGCGAGGGCGCGGCTGCTGCCTCTGTTGCCGAGGAGACGCGCCGACTGATCGGGGAAGCAGGCTTCAGTGAGTACTTCAATCCGATCGACCGCGCCGGTATCGGTGGCGAGACCTTCTCCTGGACCGCTGCGATCGACCTGCTGCTCGGCGAGGGCGAAGGCCGATGAATGTGACCACGGCAGGCGGCATCGATTGCGACCTGCACCCGGCGGTGCCGGGCATCGCCGCGTTGCTGCCCTATCTCGACGCGCAATGGGCGGATGCGGTGGCGCAGCGCGGCGTCCATGATCTGGAGCCGACGAGCTACCCCTTGCGCGCGCCGCTGACATCGCGGCCGGACTGGCGCATTGCCGGTGCCAAGGCGGGCTCCAGCCGCGAACAGCTCTGCGCCCAGGCACTCGACGGCTTCGGCAGCCGCGCCGGTATCCTGAACTGCCTCTATGCGGTGACAACCCTGTTCAGCGAAGACATGGCGGCAGCTTTCGCCCGCGCCCTGAACGACTGGCTGGCTGCTGAGTGGTTGGACAAGGACAAGCGGCTGCGCGCCTCTATCGTCGTGCCGATCCAGAGCCCGGAGCTTGCCGCCGCCGAGATCGAACGGTGCGCGGCCGACCGGCGCTTCGTCCAGGTTCTGTTGCCTTGCCTTGCCGACCAGCCGCTCGGCCGCCGCAGCCTCTGGCCGATCTACGAGGCCGCCGCGCGGCATGGCTTGCCGGTCGGCATCCATGCCGGCTCGACCTATCGCCACCCGGTCACGCCGGTGGGCTGGCCCTCCTATTTCACCGAGGACTATGTCAACCAGGCGCAGGGCTTCCAGACGCAGTTGACGAGCCTCGTCTGCGAGGGCGTGTTCTCGAAATTCCCGACGCTCAAGGTCGTGCTGATCGAATCCGGCTTCACCTGGCTGCCGGCTTATCTCTGGCGTTTGCATAAATACTGGCGCGGCCTGCGCATGGAAATCCCGTGGGTCGATCGTCCGCCGCCGGAGATCATCCGCGAGCAGGTGCGCTTCACCTTGCAGCCCGTCGATGCCCCCATGGAGGGGGATGCCCTCCTGCGCATTCTCGACCAGGCGGGTTCGGATGAGCTCCTGCTGTTCTCAACCGACTATCCGCATTGGCAGTTCGACGGGCAGGACGCGCTGCCGTCGCTTTTGCCCGATAGCCTCAAGACCAAGATCCTGATCGACAATCCGCTCGCGACCTATCCCCGCTTGAAGGAGGATTTCGCATGAATGTGGAGCTGCCCACCCGCTTGAAGCCGGAAACGAGTATCGTCAGGCCGGTCATTGCCGATTGCGACATCCATCCCTGCCTGGCCAAGCCAGCCGACATCCTGCCCTATCTGCCGAAGCGCTGGCAGGAGCACGCCATGACCTATGGCATGTTGCCTCGCCACGGCTACCAGAGCGGTCCGGCCTATCCGAAGGGCCAGCCGGACGCGGCACGCCTCGATTCCTGGCCGCCGGACGGGCGCCCCGGTTCCGATCTCGCCTTCATGCAGGCGCAGCATCTCGACGCCAACAAGGTCGAGCTCGGCGTCATGACGGTGATCGCACCGGCTGCCGGGGCGGCGCAGAACCTCGACTATTCCGCCGCGCTCGCCCGTGCCCTGAACGAATGGCAGGTCGCTGAATGGACGAGCAAGGATTCACGCCTGAAGGCCTCGATCGTCGTTCCCTATGAGGACGGCGCTGCCGCCGCCGCTGAGATCGACCACTGGGCCGGCCACGAAGCCTTCGTCCAGGTGCTGCTGCTCAGCCGCACCGCCGAGCCGCTCGGCCAGCGCCGCTATTGGCCGATCTATGAAGCGGCCCAGCGGGCGAAACTGCCGATCGGCGTGCACGCCTTCGGCTATGGTGGCTATCCGGTCACGGCTGGCGGCTGGCCGTCCTACTATATCGAGGAGATGGTGGGGCATTCGCAATGCTGCCAGGCCCTGCTGACATCGATGGTGATCGAGGGCGTGTTCGAGCGCTACCCCGGCACGCGCATGGTGCTGATCGAGGCCGGGCTCGCCTGGTTGCCTTCGCTCTGCTGGCGGCTCGACAAGCATTGGTCCCGCTTGCGCGGCGAGACCCCGCACCTCAAGCGGGCTCCCAGCGAATACATCCGCGAGCATGTCTGGCTGACGACGCAGCCGATGGAGGAGCCGGAAAAGCGCAAGCATTTCCACGACATCGTCGAATGGATCGGCATCGACCGGCTGCTCTTCGCCACCGACTACCCGCATTGGGATTTCGACGACCCGCTCTGGGCGGTGCCGGTCAAGCTCGACGACGCGGCCCGTCAGGCTCTTTTCCTCGACAACGCCAGGGCGCTCTACGGGCGTAGCTGAGATGGTCAAGCACGTCATCGCGCCGGCAGCCGACCTGCTACCCGGCGACCGCCTCGTCGCAGAAGTCGCCGGCAGCAAGGTCGTGATTTTCAATCTCGACGGCGAATATTTCGGCCTGTTCAACCGCTGCCCGCATCAGGGCGGGGATCTCTGTCTCGGCCGGACCACCGGACTGGTCGAGGCCGGCGACGCGCCGGGGCAATACAGCTACAGCCGCCGCGGCGAAATCCTGCGCTGCCCCTGGCATGGCTGGGAGTTCGACATCCGCACCGGCAAGTCGCGAGCCGAGCCGGGGCGCATCCGGGCCAAGACCTATGATGTCGAGGTGAAATCGGGCTCCGAACTTTTCGACGGTCCCTATCAGGCCGAGACCGTCCTAGTCAGGATCGAAGAGGATTATATCGTCGTCGACGCATGAGTTGAGCGCCAGCCGCGCTGGTTGCTGAGGTAGGACCGGCCGAACGGCGTCATCCTCACTTCATATGTGGAACGGCCCGACAGGCAAGGTGTTTGTGGAGGTTTGATCCATCCGG
>NZ_CAMFKW010000038.1 GCF_945957345.1 uncultured Allobosea sp.
AACGTGCCGCTCGCGGCATCGAAGACATGGTCGATGACCGTGACCTTCGCCGGATAGCTGCCGCCGATCGGCGCATCCAGCGATACCGTGGCGCTCGCTCCAATCCTGAGCCTGTTCCATTCGCCGACGCCGACATAAGCCTCGACATAGAGCGGATTGAGCTGGACCAGGGTGAAGATCGCGCTGTCCTGCCGCACGAATTCGCCTCCCGACATCAGCCGTTCGAAGACCAGCCCGTTGAACGGGCTGCGGATGATCCTGAGGTCGAGCTGCGCGCGGGCCCGCTCGACGTCGAGGATCGCCAGTTCGTGCTTGAGGATCTCGGTCTGCAAGTCGCGTTTGCCGATCTCGTAATCGGCCTCGACCTGATCGACCTTGTCCTGGGTGGTAACGCCCTTCGACAGCTGGTTCTGGCGCTCGAGGCGGCGGCGATAGAGCTCGACGCGGGCCCGCTGCGCCTCGGCCGGGGCGTCGTTCTTCGCCTGGGCCTCGGCGAGGGCGAGATTGGCTTCCTCGACGCTGGTGTCGAGACGGGCGATGATCTGGCCCGCCTCGACGACATCGCCGCGATTGACCGCCACGCTCTTCAGGATGCCGAGTGTGGCGCTGCCGATCTTCACGCGCTGGGCCGGCTCGATGACGCAATCCAACGGCCCGATCTGTGCATGGGCACGGGCCATAGGGTTCAGGATCGCAAGCCAGGTGCCGGTCAGCGCCAGAAGCGAAAAGCGAAGGCAGGTCATGGGACGGTCCTCATTCGGAATGGCCGGAGAAGGCCAGCATCCGCTCCTGGCTCTGGTCCGAATTCATCAACTCGCGGCGCATCCGCGCATGGAGGCGTTCCGCACGGGCCTGAGCGAAGCGCAGGAGGCGACGCGCCATCGGCTGAGCGAGCGAGGCCGGCAGCGTGGCGAGCACCGCGCGGCCGAGCAGCCGGCTCAGTGGCCGCCCGTCCAGCAGCGGATCGTCGAGCGAAAGGATCGCCTGGAAGCAGCCGGGCTCGCCCTGGCGGCCGCTGCGGCCGGCGAGTTGGTCGTCGATGCGCCTGGCATCGTGCCGCTCGATCATGATGACGTGCAGGCCGCCGCGCTCGGCGACGCCCGGCGCGAGTTTGATGTCGGTGCCGCGGCCGGCCATGTTGGTCGCCACCGTGATCCGGCCTTGTCCGCCGGCCAGCGCGACGATCTCTGCCTCCGCCTTGTCCTGCGCGGCGCTGAGCAGCGTATGGTTCAGGCCCGCATCGCCCAGATGCCCGCTCGCCTCCTCGGCGGCGGCGACGGAACGCGTGCCGATCAGGACCGGGATGCCACCGGCGTGGAGCGCAGCGACGCGCGCCGTCACATGCTGCCATTTCGCGGTCGTGTCGGGGAAGACGAGATCGGGCAGATGCCGCCTTCGGATCGGCCGATGGGTCGGGATGCGCGCGACGGAGAGGCGGAAGATCGCCCAGAGCTCTGCCTCTATCCCGCCCGCGGTGCCGGTCATCCCTGCGAGGCGGCGATAGCGGCGGAAGAAGCGCTGATAGGTGATGCGGGCAAGCGTGCTGCGCCCGGCGGAGAGCGCGCAGCCTTCCTTGTGCTCGATCATCTGATGGAGACCGTCGCTCCAAGCCCGGTCAGGCATGACGCGGCCGGTATACTCGTCGACGATCACCACCTTGCCGTCCCGCAGGATGTAGTGCTCGTCGCGGTGAAAGAGGTGGAGTGCCGTCAGTGCCTGCCGCACCAGCTCCTCGCGCGTGACCCTTGCGCGCCATCCCGGCCCGTCCGCCGACGTCGCCGCCTCGATCGCCTCCAGGCCGGCGGGATGAAGCAGGATGCGCCGCTCGCCAGGCACGATGCCATAGTCCCGCGGCTGGGTGAGCGACTGCGAGACCGACAGGGCACGGGTCAGCATCTCCGGCGCGAACTGGGAGGGCACCTCGGCCGAGATGATCAGCGGCGTGCGCGCCTCGTCGACCAGCACGCTGTCGGCTTCGTCGACGATCGCGAAATGCAGCCCGCGAAGCCTCAGCCGCGGCTCCGGCCCCGACGGCCGGAGCAGCTCGTTGAGCTTGAGGCGGACGTCGCTGGCCCTTTGGCCCAGCGTGATGCGGTCGCGCAGGTAATCGAAGGTGAGGTCTTTGTTGGTGCAGTAGGTGATGTCGCAGGCATAGGCGGCCGCCCTCTCCGGCAGCTCCTGCTTCTCGCGGATGATCCCGACGCTGAGACCGAGTGCCCGGTAGAGCGGACCCATGGTTTCTGCGTCGCGCTCGGCGAGATAGGCGTTCACGGTGACGACATGGACCGGGATACCGGCAAGCGCAGCGGTCGAGGCGGCGAGCGCTGCGGTCAAGGTCTTGCCTTCGCCGGTCGCCATCTGGGCGATGCGCCCGTCGAGGAGTGCGGCCGCGCCCATGATCTGGACTGGGTAATGCGGCTGGCCGAGCAGACGGCCAGACCATTCGCGTACCAGAGCGAAGGCCGCCGCGAGCGCTTCCGGCGGGGGCGACTCACTGCGCCGCAGGGCGCTCGTCACGGCCGGCAGCCGAGCGTGCAATGCTTCGACGGAAAGACCCGCCAGCTCGGGCGCCAGCGCCGCCGCATGCTCGGCGATGGCGCGATAGCGGAGGCCGTAAAAGGCGGCAAGGCGTGCCCTCGCGATCCCGACGGCCCAGTTCAGCGCCCGGTCGAGCTTGCCCTCCGGCGGTACCGTTCGTTCGGCCCAGGCGCGGGCGGGCGGGAGCGGCCGCTGCTTTTGGAGCCTGGGAAGTGTTCCGGCGCCGTCAGACACGGAACTGGCTCAGGAAGACCTGCCGCAGGCTGCGAAGCACCCGCCAGCCGATCGCTTCGCGGCCATGGTCGAAACGGACATAGGCGCGCTCGCCCAGCACATCGAGCGGGATGCCGCCGGCGACCTGAACGTCGAAGATGAAGATGCTCTGCAGCGCGCGCGGCTTTTGCGGGTTGCTCATGTCGATCGGAATGGGGCCGCCGCCGGGTGCCGTGAGGGCGGGGCTCGGGACTTCGGACTGCGCGCCGGGGACTTCGCGCAGGATCGCGCCCGGCCGGACCTCCTCGACGCGGTCGGCAAGGCGCACCGCGACCGGCCCGGGCCGGGAGCGGACGAGGTCGATATCCGCCTGCGGCACCACCACCCGGATGACCGGGTCCTCCGCCTCCAGCACATAGCCGATGCGATCGCCGCGATGCACGTAGCGCCCGACGAGATCGGTCGCTTCCGGCAGGATGAAGCGGCCCTCCTGTCCTGCAGTCAGGGTCAGGTCTGCGGTTCTGGAGCGAAACGAATCGAGGGTCTGGCTGGTGCTGCCGATTTGTTCGTTCAGGATTTCGGCCTGAACGCGGTCCGTCAGCCTCACGGCGTCGTAACGCTGGCGCAGCTCTTCCAACTGGGCGGCGAGCACGGCGACACGGGCGCTCAGCACCGGGTCCTCGAGCTGCAGAAGCGTTTCTCCGCGGGCTACGGCCTCGCCCGGCCTGGCTGCCACGCGGGCGAGGACGCCATCGACGCGGGCGCGCAGCTCGGAGCGATCGGGGACCCAGACGACTCCTTGGGCGATCGTCGCGTATGGGAGCGGCATGGCGAAGACCAGAAGGAGGAGCGCTCCTGCCGCTGCGCCGGTCAGCGTCAGAGCTCGCCGGCGGCGGCCCCGGAGCTTCGGGTCGAGCAGCAGGAAACGGACACCTTTCACCAGTGGCACCACGAGGATGCCGGCAATGGCGACGATCGCGAGCGCCACGCCGAAGATGAAGAACTGCGTCGCGATGACGGCGGCGATCGCGAGCGAGACCATCATCCGGTACAGGAAGGAGGCGACGGCATAGCCTGCGAGCCAGCCCCTTTCTCCCTTTGCGGTCACGGGACTTTCGGCATCGTGGATGCCGAAGACATGCTTCTGGAGCCAATAGAAGACGTAGCGGTTGCTGCGCGCGCCGAGATTGGGGATCTCCACCCAGTCAGCGAGGATGTAGTAGCCGTCGAAGCGCAGCAGCGGATTGCCGTTGAACAGCAGCGTCGAAACGCCGCCGATCACCATGACGTTGAAGGCCACGGCCCTGGCCAGGCCCGGCTCGGCGAGCGCCCAGACGATCGCGGCGATGGCCGCGAGCGCGAGCTCGACGATGATGCCGGCGGCCGAGACGACCATGCGCTGCCATTTGCTGGCGAAGGCGGCCGCCGCCGAAGCCTCGACATAGGGCGCGGGAATGAGGACCAGCAGCATCGCGCCGACCTCGTGTACCTCTCCGCCCCAAGCCTTGGTCGCGCAGGCATGGCCGAGTTCGTGCAGACCCTTCACGACGATGTAGGTCACCATCATCAAGGCGAGATTCTGCGCGGTGAGCATCTGGTTCGCCGCGTCGCCGATCAGCTCATGCCAGTGCAGCGTGGCGATGGTGATGCCCGTCAGCACGAGAAGAAGCCAGCAGACCAGTCCGGTGACGGAGAAGAGCGGCTGGTAGAGCGGGCGCAGCGCTTCCAGCAGCCGATCGGGGTCGAAGAGCGGCAGGCGCAGCGCCAGCGGATTGCGAACCCGCGCCATCATCGTGCGGCGGGCCGTCGAGGCGGCACGCTCGGACAACTCGGCGAAATCCGGCGGAAACGCGCCCTGCAGCAGATCGGCGCCGTGCAGCAGCGAGAGCAGCCGGATCGTCTCGTCTTGCGTCGGCGGATCGTCGTCGCCACGCGCGCAGACCATCTCCCAGATCTCCTGCACGCTGCGCTGCCCGTCCATGAGGCAAAGGAACAGGTTCGCCGCGGGCGACAGGCGGTGGAAGCGTCCGGTCTGATGGTCCTGCAGCACGTACCAGACGGCGCCGCGGAAGCGCTGCCGGTGGATCTGGGCGTGGCCGCGCAGCCGAGGCTTGAGGCCGCTCACCCGATACCATGATTGACTGAAGAGCGAGGCCATCGTCAGGGAAGAAGGTGCCAGAACGACAGGCGCAGCCAGTCGGCGATCGGACGCGTCCAGACCGAGATCAGCAGCCGCCGGTCGACATCGACCTTGCCGATGCCCTCCATGCCGGGGCGAAGCCGCGTCGAGGCCTGTGCGAGCTTGCCCTCCACGCGGAAGGCATTGCGGCCGTTCTTGCTCTCCGCGACCGGCGTAATCAGCTGGACGACGAAGGGGTAGGGCTCATCGGGCAGGGCGCTCGCCAGCACTTCGCCCTTCTGGCCGGGGTGGACGTCCGCGATCACGCGTTCGTCGACATTGAGGATCACGCGGTAATCGTCCAGGGGCGCGACCTCGAACAGCACCTGTCCGCGGCTCACCGCGCCTCCGATGGACTGGCTGAGATCGCCGGAGACGATCAGTCCGTCGAAGGGAGCGTAGAACTTGAGCCGGGCCAACTGCTCGTCCACCAGCTTGATCTGAGCCTCCGCCTGATCGATCTGGCTGCGTACGATGTTGATGGTTGCGGGCTGGCGGGACGCCAGCGCCTTGTCGTATTCGAAGATGCGTTGCTGGCGCTCGGTGACCCAGCGCAAGCGTTCCAGGACGAGGTCGCGATCCTCCAGAGCGGCCAGGAGCTCTCCTTGCCTGACGGTGTCGCCCGCACGCTTCTCGGCGGTCTTCAGATAGCCGTCATAAGGGGCGACCACCGCGCGCCGGACCAGGCCTTCGATGCGGGCATCGGAGGTGACGCGGTAATCCGTCTTCAGCAGCGAGAACAGGACGACGAGGCCGGCGAGCACCAGCAGCGCGAGCTTGGCCGCAGCATGGCCGGGGCCGACGAGGCGCCTCACGCCGTCCAGCCCGCTGTCGAGCATCTTGCGTGGCAGCCATCGGTCGTTCAGCCGCTTTTCTTCCAATACCGGGCCTACCGCGGCACAGGCGGCCCGGATGATCTCGACGGTCTCCGGGTCGAAGGGCTGGTCACCCGCGCGCTCCAGTGTGAAGGCGCCGGCGAAGCGGTCGCCTGCCAGGAACGGCACAGTGAGGACCCGGCCGTCATGGCGCTGGCGCGCCAGCTCGGCATGGGCCGTGGTGATGACGGCCTCGTCCCCCAGGCCGGGAAACAGCACCAGGCTGCGCTGGTCGAGTGCTTCGTCCATGCAGGCGGCCAGGCTACGGACGAGGTTCATCTCGTGGCCGAACTGAGCCGTATGCGAAATCGCCGCGATGCGGGTTCGACCGCCCTGCGAGAAGCCGATCGAGGCCCGTGCGCAGTCGAAGCGGATGGCGAGATCGGTCGCGGCGGCGACGCCGGCGGCCGTGAAGCCGGTCTGCTCCAGAGCGCCGGCAAGCAGATCGAGCGCTGCACGCGCCCGTTCGAGCTGCCTGGCATCCCGGCGCCCCGCTTCACCATAGTGCCTTGCCGTCAGCCAGGCCGCGCCCCAGCCGATGCGCCGGATGGCGGCGCGCCAGCGTTCGGGATCCCGCGTCGCGAGATGGAAGACCGCGCAGGCGAAGGGGCCGTCATCGTCTGTCAGAGGGACGCCGATCAGCGCGCCGGCTTCGGCCGCCAGCTCGCGAACGACGCTGCGCTGCTCGTTCCAGGCGGCGCGGGCCGTCTCGATCAACTCGGCTTTGCTACCTGCCGGCCAGGCCGCGACCGCTGCGAGATCCTGGCTGCCGCTGCCGGCGAAGACCGCGCCGGCCACTGTGTTGCTCAGCATCGCGGCCTGCAGAGAGAGCCACGCCACGGCGGCGTCATCGAATGTCGTCGCGGTCTGGAGCTGCTGCCACAGGGCGGGCTCCAGCAGGAAAATGCGGTCGTCCGAGCGCGCCTCTTCCGCGCGGCCGGTGCCAACGGCGCCGCTCATGACCCGCCCGAGCCTGTCAGGCCCTCGGCATCAGCCGCGTCAGGCCTCGACATCCAGGCGGCCATGCCGGCTCTCGTATTCGCTCAGCACGCCGCCGAGGACCGCGTGCAGCCGCTTGGCGGCCAGAGGCGTCAGGATGATGCGGTTCGAGAGGTCGACGACCACGTCACCGGGCATGCTGACGTTCCACGTCCGGTTGGTGCCGAAGAACAGGTCGACCTGCTCGCGCGTACCCTGGACGTTGACGACGTTGGCGAAATGCGTCGCCATCGCGTCCTCGCGCCAGGCGATCTGACGGGCTTCGCCGCCCTTGGCTTCGTGACCCGCGTCGCTCACCGGCGTTCCCATCCCTGTCGACGGCCTGCGATGTACCGGCCGATGTCGTTTACAAGAGCGCTCTTGATCGCTTCTTGTATCCATTGCAAGTCTCTCGCGCCGCGAACCATGTCTTCGTCGGCACTCTAGTTGTCAGCGACAGCTTTCGCGGTGGGGCGCAAGAGGGGCGATGAGCGTTTGTCTTGATCCAGCATCTCAGCCCTGTGAGCCGCCGTCGCGTCATGTGGTCGACCAACCCGATACCGTGGCCGCGGTCCGGGCCGTCGATGCGCTGCTGGCTCATGGCATCGCCGCGCGCGCCATCGACCACGCGCTGAAAGGCGGGGTTATCGACCGCCTCGGCGAGCGGCGTCTTCTGGAGGAAGCCGAGCTTGCTGCCGAACTCGGTTCCGCGCCGGAGCGCATCGCGCTGCTCGTCTCTCTTCTGGTCTCGGCCGACGTGTTGTGCCGGAAGGCCGGCGGCCTCGCCTTGTCCGAGAGTTTCCGCCGCATCCTGCCGTTTCGGGATCTTCTCGAGGCCAAGCTCGGATTCCTCGCTTTGGCATCCGCCGACCTCGATGAATATTTCGCCGCCTTCATCGATGCGCCGGACCGGTTCATCGCGCAATCGCGGACCTTCGAGCTTTTCCGCTATGACCGCTGTTTCGAGCTGACGCCCGAAAACCTGGCCGCGACGCGCCGCTGGGTCTCCTACACATCGTGCCTCACCCGCTACGAGGCCGGACCCTGCTGGGACCGCATCGATCTCGATGGTGCGCGCCGGCTGCTCGATCTCGGCGGCAACAGCGGCGAGTTCGCGGCGCGGGCCTGCGCAAAGGCACCGCAGCTGACGGCCACGGTCGCCGATCTCCCTGTCGTCTGTGCGATCGGGCGCGAGATGCTGGCGGGCCGGCCCGAACTGCCGCGCGTGTCCTATCTGCCGCTCGACATGCGCTTCGACGCGCTGCCCGCCGGGCATGATCTGATCAGCTTCAAATCCGTGCTGCACGACTGGCCTGCCGACGAGGCCTTCAAGCTGATGGCGCGCGCCTGTGCGGCGTTGCCGGCGGGAGGGCAGCTCCTGATCTACGAGCGCGCGCGCATCCCGATCGAGGATATGGCGATGAGCTATGCCGCGGCTGCCAATCTCGTCTTTGCCCCCTTTTTTCGCGATGCCGGCTTCTACATCGAGGCGCTCGGTGCGCTCGGGCTCAGGGAGATCACGGCCGAGACGGTCGAGATCGAGACACCGTTTCATCTGATCACCGCGCGCAAGCCGGGCGGCCCGGCATGACCGAGAGGCTGCCCTTGCAGCGCCGTGCGCGGCAACGGCTGGTGGTGGCGGGCGGGGGGCTCGCCGGCTGGCTGGCGGCGGCCTTCCTGCAGCGTGTCCTGCGCCGGGCGGGGTGGAGCGTTACCGTCGTCGCGCCGCGTCGCCGGTCCGATAGCGATCTCGCGGTCGCGACGGGCCCGGACTTCACGCGCCTGCTGCACGGACTCGGCATCGACGAGGAAACGGTGCTGCGCCGTTGCCAGGGTACTTATCGCCTGGCGAGCCGTTTCACGGACTGGTTCGCGCCTGGCCGCTCTCATCTCCTGCCCTTCGGCCCCTGCGGCCCGCGTCCGGGCGGGCATGACCTGTTTCATTATTGGCTGAAGGACCGTATTGCCGGGGCAGACGGCCTCGATTACGGCGCGCATTCGCTGGTTGCGCAGCTCGCCGAGCATGGTTTCGGGCCTCTCGGCGAGCGTGGCCGTTCGCCGGTTCAGGAAGAGGGCGACTACGGCTTCCATCTCGCAGCGGCCCCTCTGCTCGATATGCTGCGCGACATCGCGCTCGTCGAAGGCGTGCGCTGGATCGAGGCCCGCGTCAGCGGCGCCGAGATTTCCGCCGGGACCGTCCGGTGCCTCCGATTGCGAGACGGCGACGAAGTCGAGGGCGATCACTTCATCGACGCGACGGGGACGGCGGCTGTCCTGATCGGTGAAGCGCTGGGGCAGGGGCGCGAGCCTGGAGCCGAAGCGGCCTTCGCGATCCGGCGGCGCCCGATCGATGGGGCTACCGATCCGCGCCCTGTGACGCGATATCGCGCGTTGCCGACCGGTTACAGCGAAACGATTCCCTTAGCCGACATCGCGATCGAAACGACGGCCGAGACAGGCATGGCCGCAGACGCAGACCGCGCGCATCTCCAGGCCGGCTTCCGAAAAGACATCTGGGCCGGCAATGTGGTTGCGCTTGGGCGTGCCGCCGGCGGGCTGCCGCCTCTGCTGGGGCTCGACGGCCTGCTCCTGCTGCGCAGTCTCGAGCGTTTTCTGGAATGGTTGCCGCGCGGCATTGGCGAACCTGGATTGTGCGAGGCCTTCAATCACGAAATCGGCCGCGACGTTGCGGCGGCGGAAGAGGTCGTGCGCCTTCACCTGGGGCTTGGGCGCCGCATCGAGCCGTTCTGGAGCGCCCGCCGCGCCGATGCGTTATCGCCTGCTCTACAGCGCCGGTTGGATCTTTATGAAACAGCCGGGCGGATCGAACCGATGAGCGCCAACGTCTTCGACGAAAGCGCCTATTACCACACGCTGGTCGCCGCGCAGCTTCTGCCGAGGCGCGTTTTCGCCCCCGTTGATCTGGTCGATCCGCGGCAGGTCGCAGGGCTGCTCACCGGGGTTCGGGAGCAGAACGAGCAAATGCTGCGCGGTATGCTGTCCCATGCCCGGACGATGGATGCGATCCACGGCGCTCGCACGGGGTCGCCGGAAGGCTCTGCCGTGGCGCCAGAACAGATCGCTCTGCCGAATGCGGTCATGGAGATGCGCGCAACGGCGGGTGGACGCACGCTCTTCGACCTCGTCACCTCGCTGGACAAGCCGTTCGGGATCGAGCGATCGGTCAAGGCGGAAGCTGGCCGGCTGCAGCGCGAGCGTTTCCTGACCAGTCTTCACCGCTCTGCGCTGGGCGATGACGCCGGCGCCGTCGTCGGGCATTTCGGTGCGGCCTTGGGCTTGGCCGAGCCTTATCGGTCCGAGGCAATGCGCGCGATCCCGAGCGCCGACATCCTGCATCTGGGGTATGAGGACGGCGCCAACGGCCCTCTCTACAAGCTCTATGTCGAGTGGTCGACGCGCGCGGACCGCATCTGGCATCATCCGGAGGCAGATCCACGTCCGGAGCCTGTTCTCGTGCACCGCGCCTATAAATGGGACCCTGCAAAGCCCGACCGCGTGGTGACGACGCTCTACCGATGGCCGCATGTGCGCAGTGCGGGGGATATCCGCTCGCGGCTGCCTGCGCTCGGTGCCGATGCTGGGGGCGCCTTCACCGTCGGTCTCGCCGAAGCCGTGCTCGATGTCGTGGAGCGGGACGGCACCGGCTATGCCCACTATCTCGAAGTTCGTGAGGACGGTAGTCCGCGGGTCTCCTTCGACCTCAATCTCTACGCGACGGGGCTCAGCGTCGGCGCATTCGCGCCCGTCATCGAAACCGCCTTCACTCATCTGGCCGTCCCGCTTTCGGAGACTCGGCGCTTTGTCGATCTCCATCGCCAGGAGACGCTGGGACATGTCGCAGGCGGGCTGGGGCGGCGCGGCGAGCCCTTCGTCACGGTTTACTTCGGGGCGCGCGAGGCATGATCGAGCTGCCTGCGGAGCGGATGGAATGGGCGGCGCCTGGCGACCGCTACGCCGATTACTGCCTGTGGGATTATGAGCCGCTTGGCCCCACGACAGGCCGCCTGCGGCCCTCGACGCTGCTTTGGCATTCCCTGGCGGCCGCCCATGCACCGGATGGCCTCGTTGCGATCTGCGACACGCTGCGCGCAGGGTTGGGCGCAGGGCAAACGGTCTGGGGCGCCAAACATGCGGGCGGTACGGTCAGCTGGGAACTCTACTTCTACGATTACGCGCGGCTCAGCCGCACCGTCTCTCTGGGCCGCATCGCCGCCATCCTCTCGCCGCTCGTCTCGTGCTCGTTGAGAGACCCGGCCCAGACCCCCTATTTCATGCTGTCGCTCGATCTCGACACGGCTCTCGGCGCAGGCCGGCGCGGTATCGATGCGGCCAGCCTCTATATCGGGAACCCCGGTAGCGCGGTGTCCTCCGGCCTGTCCTATGCGCTAACCCCCGAGGGCCTGCTCTTCGACAATCTCTACGCCTTCTTCGATGCCCGTCGCGAGCGCGACGCAATCCGCGAGAAGATCGCCTGCTCGACCTATCTCGATCCGAGCGTCGCGATCGATGACATTCTCTGGCCCGAGCTGATGGACTGCGCCGTCATCGTCGTCGCCAACAAGCGGCGTTGCGACGGAATCTACTTCTCGCGGATCGGTGTCGATAAGTTGCTGCTGTTCATGGAGCGCCTCGCCTATCCGAACGATGTCATCAGGTTCATCCGCGACAACCGGAGTAGGCTCGACCATTTGCTGTTTGATGTCGGGATCGATTATCAGATGGTCGATGGGCGGCTCACCGTCGCCAAAAGCGCCTATTACGGCCTGTTGTGACGCCGATGAGCGAAGCGCCCGTTCTCCAGCCTCTCGGGCATGCGGACTACGTCTCCCTGACGATGGAGTTCCGCTGCAACCTCAGATGCGTGCACTGCATGATCGAGGGCACGATGGATCGGCTGCGTCCGGAGAGCGACGGGCATTTCGAGGAGGTGCTGCGGCTCAATCGAAGGGAGCGCCGCTGGCGCGGGCTGATCCTGACCGGCTCCGAGATCACCTTGCGGAAGGATTTGCCGCAGTTGGTGGGGCGGGCCAGGGCCTGCGGCTTCGAGCGCGTGCGGATCCAGACCCATGGGATGCATCTCGGCCAGCCGAGCTATGCACGGCGGTTGGTCGAGGCTGGCGTCAACGAGTTCTTCGTCAGCATTGCCGGTGCCGATGCCGCCAGCCATGACGGCATCACTCTGGTGAAGGGCTCTTTTGAGCGAGCGCTCAGGGGCCTCGCATTCCTCGACACGCTGCCGGGGGTTCTCAGCATCACCAATACGGTCGTGACGCGGCTGAGCTATCCGCTGCTGCCGGGTATCGTCGCGGCCCTCTCCGAACTCAAGCGGCTCGCGCAGATGGAGTTCTGGGTCTATTTTCCCATGGCGGAGCGTGACGAGAAGGACCTTGTCGCGCGCCATGGCGACGTGCTGCCCCATCTTCGCGCCGCGATCGCGGATGCCAGAGCGCTCGGCCGCAAAGTCGAGGTCAAGAATTTCCCGCAATGCCTGCTCGGCGAGTTGGGCGACGCGCTGGTCAATGCCCAGCCCGAGCTGCATATCGACGAGGATTTCTGGACAGAGTTCGCGCGCAACGGCTTTTATCAATGCGTCCACCGCGACGCCTGCGCATCGACGGAATGCCTCGGCCTGAACTCGGCCTATCTCGCCAAGTTCGGCGACGAGGCCGAGACTCTTTCTCCTCTCAACCGCGTCAGCTCGCCACCGAGCGGCTCCACCATTCTTTGACGATGTCGGTGCTCGTCAGCTCCGAGCGTGCCGTCATCTCTCTCTGCTGCGCGCGGTACGCGCTCGCCGTCATACCGAACTGAGCTTTGAAACTGCGGCTGAAATGGGCGTCGCTGCGAAAGCCGAGATCGGCTGCCAGCCGCGCCAGCGTGCGATGCTCCAGCGGGTCGGACAAGGCCGACTGCATCGCGAACAGGCGCCGTTCCTGGACGTAACGCATGATTCCGCCATGCGACGTAAAGAGGCGGTAGAGCGTCGCGCGCGAAACCTTGAGCTCGGCGGCAAGGCTGTCCGGCGAGAGGTCCGGTGAGGTGATCTGATTCTGGACCGCCGCTTCGGCGAGCTTCATCAGGCTGGCATCGGACAATCGCTCGACCTCGGCAGGAATGGGGGCGGAGAGGTCAAGCAGGCGGTTCAGCGTCTGCAGCATGTCCTTCTCCGCGCGAGCCGCCTCGTCGCGGGTCAGCACCAGGCTGTTCGCGCGCAAGGACGACAGATGCGCCGCGAGAAGCCGGTTGCGGATGCTGTCCAGCTTGGGCCGGAGCGAATTCACGACGTGGCCGTTCAGCAGACGCCGTGGAACGATCAGCGCGATGGTGTCGGAGGTGGAGGCGCGGGTCTCGACAGCCTCTGCGAGATCGATCAAGGCGACCTGTCCCGGCCAGATCGTCGTCTGCTGGCCGGTGATGCTTCCGGTGAAGCCGCCGCTCAGATAAAGATGGAACATCAGATGATGTGGCGTGGCCGCGCAGCGCCCCGCATCGCGGACGAAATCCTGGCTGTTGAACGTCACGCGCGCGATCAGGGTACCGCCTAGAATGATGCCGGCGGCCGAGCCGACCGGCGTCTTGTTCGAACCGTTCGGACGCGGTTCGAAGAGCGGTGACAAGACTTCGCTCCAGAGCGGGAAGGCCTCGGCGGGCTGCAGGCCGGACGTCACATAATGCAGGCGAGGCAGTGCAGTCACGGCGGCGAGGCCCGGTTCCCAAAGCATCGGTCGCTCAGGTCGCGGATCGGTCCTGAGCCTCGGCGATCGAAAAATCGCCAGCAGACGAAGTCCTGCTGAGCCGGATTGTTCCCGCTGATCCGAGCAATCCAGGCGCTTACGTAGCGGTCGAGAAGTAAAAGAACCGTGCGCATCGGTCCTGCCCCCGCAAAGGACGCGATCGATCTCGGCGCCGAGCCGTGGCGACGCGGCAGCGGGTCAAGGCAGAAGCGATGAGTGCAGAGCCTCGCTTAACCCCCAATCTTTCGTTCGGTTACCGGGTTGAGACGCTCAATCAAGACAATTGAATCGCTGATTCCTCATCAAATCTTTCAGACCCTGCTATCGGACACCGATGCGAATTCGGCCGCCCTCAGCCGGAGCGCGAGGGCAGAGCGATGGCGAAGCAGCTTCTGATTTACGAACGCGCGGTCCCGGTGACGCGCCAAAGGCACGGATCGTGGTCGATCAAGGCCGGGTCCAGCTATGATTTTGCACGCGATGTGAACTCGGTGCCGCTGATGGTGGCCGAGTTCGCCAGCGCCGCGCCGGAATACACAATTGTCTTTGGCGGCAATGCCGGCGAGATCATCCCGGTCGCGCTGCTCGGCATCCGCGACGCCGAGAACCTCCATGTCGACGAGCAGGGTGGATGGACCGGCAAATACGTGCCGGCTTTTCTGCGCCGCTATCCGTTCGTCTTTTCCAGCGACAATCCGAACGAGGCCGACGCGGTGTTCACGCTCTGCGTCGACGAGGAGTTCGCCGGCTGCAACGACGAGGGCAAGGGCGAGCGGCTGTTCGATGCCGATGGCGAGCGCACGCAGTATCTGCAGAACGTGCTCGGCTTCCTCCAGGCCTACCAGGTCCAGTTCCAGCGTACGAAACTCTTCGTCGCGCGGCTCGAGGCCATGGGCCTGCTCGAGCCGATGCAGGCGCAGTTCACGCTGCGCAGCGGCCAGCGCGCGACGCTTTCGGGTTTCAGCGTCGTCAATCGCGACAAGCTGAAGGCCCTGAGCGGCGAGCAGCTGGCCGAGCTGATGCAGGCCGACGAGCTGGAGCTGATCTACCAGCATCTCGGCTCGCTCTCGAACCTCACGCCGATCGCCGAGCGTATCGGTGCCCCGGCGAGCGTGCCGGCGGAGGCTGATACGGCGCCGCCCGCTCCGAAGGCCAAGGCCGCCAAGAGCGCCTGAGCGGGCGGGGCTTCCAGGCCCCGGCTGCACGAGGACGACCTCGCCACGCCTTCCATGCGGAGGCCTGACGAGCTGAAAGGCAGGGGCGCGGCCGCAGAGCCCGCCCCTGGGTCGCTAGGAGATGGGCGATGGCGTTTCCCTTCGAATCCAAGGGTTTCTTCGGGGCGTTGTTCCGGCGCAGCGAGCGTCGGCGCGAAGGCGTCGCCGCAGCCCGCCCGCGTGCGGCGCGACCCTCCAAGCGCGAGCTTGTCGCCAAACTGAAGGCGAAGGCGGAGCGCGCCTTCAACCGCGACAGGCTGATCTTTGACCCGCTCGAGCCGCGCGTCCTGCTCAACTCCGACATCACGATCAACATCGGCAGCGATACGACGGCGATCGCCGGCGAACATCAGCTGCTGGTGCGCGTGATCGATACGGTCAAGACCGTCTCGAACCAGTCCGTCAGCGTCGAGCGAATCCAGATCCTCGACCTGAACCAGGCGGGCACCAACGGCGACCCCGGCAAGGTCCTGGCTTTCGGGGACATCGGCGAGATCAATTCCGTCACCATTGCCGGCTCGAGCGACAAGGACGTCATCCGGGTCGATACCGCCTCGTTCGACAATTTCCAGAAATACGCCTCCGGGGCGTCTCTGCCCAGCTTCTCCTTCACAGGCGCGGGCGGCAGCGACACGCTGGCGCTCGATACCGGCGCATCCGCCAAATGGGCGCTGAGCGGAACCGATCAGGGTACGTTGAGCGCTGGCAAGTTCGCCGCCAGCTTCAGCGGCATGGAGACGCTCAAGGGCGCGAGCGGCAGCGCGAACACGGTCAGCTTCGGCGCGAATGCGAGCCTGAGCGGCAGCTTCGGCGGCGCCATCGGCGGCCTGACGCTGGATCTCTCGGCGGCGCTAGGCTCGTCCTCCGACACGACGCTGAGCCAGATTGGCTCCGTCTACAAGGTCGGCACCACGGGCGGGAGCGGCAACGGCTTCGTCAGCTTCACAGCGCCGAGCGCCAATCTGGGCGTCGTGCTGGGTGCCGGGGCGGACACCTTCCGCCTCGCGAGCTTGCCGCCCTCCGTCGCGCTTTCGGTTTCGGGCGGGGACGGCGACGACAGTCTGATCTTCGGCACCACCGGTCCTGTCGCCGGCAATGTCGATGTCTCCTTCGCCGGCGGGGCCGGCGTGAACACGGTCGATGCGGGCGTTGCGGGCGTTACCGCTTCGGGAAGCCTGCGGATCGCGGCCGATGCCGGGGTCGACACGGACCTTGTCGATCAGAGCCATGCTCTGTCGAGCAGCGTCGATGCGCGCATGGCCTTCAGCCTGGCTCAGGGAGCGGTGATCAGCGGCACGTCCGTCAACATCGCGATCAGCAGCACGATCGGCGTCAACGCCGGCGCGACGGATACGGTCCCGGCCCTGGCCTCGACCGTCGCGGTCACGGCCAACGGGGTCGCGACCGCCTCGCTCGCAGGCATCGTCACGGCGACCAGTGGCGCGGCCGACATCACGACGCATGTCGGCGAGACGGTGAGCCTGCTCTCCGACAAGTCGCCGCAGCTCAAATCCGTCACGACGACGCTGACGAACACCTCGACGATCACGGTCGCGTCCACCGGCCGGATCAACGGCGGCACGGTGAAGCTCGCCGCCGACACCGCCGTCGACGTGTCCGTCAAGGAGCTCGGCCTCGTGCTTCCCGGCGTCGGCACGCTGACCAATGCCGGCAGCTCCACCGCCGATCAGGTCAAGGCCGTCGCGAAGGGCGAGGCTTCGCTTTACGACGTGATCACGCCGACGATCCAGGCGGTGACGGGCGCCTTCAAGACGACCGCGACGACCGTGACCAACGTCACCCGCGTCGATGTCGACCCCTCTGCACGCATCGTTCAGGCTCTGCCGAACGGAGCCGCGGCTCCGACGGGCGCCTCGGTCGAGCTCTCGGCGAAGGATGCCACCAGCGTCGCCACCCGCCTGATCGCGACCGACGACAGCAACATTCCCGTCCTCAGCGACCTGCTGAACTTCTTTGCCCTGACCGGCAAGACCAATGTCACGCGCACCACGGCAGTTGTCGTCGGCGTGCCGGTCGCGGGCACGCTGCCTGCCAACGCCCCGGCGGCAACCGACCCGAAGGTCGTCGTCTCCGATGGCGCGCTGAGCCTGAGCGCGCGCAACAGCGGCACGATCTCGACCATCGTCGGCGCCTCGACGCCCGGCACCGTCACCGCGAATGGTACGACGACGGCCGTCGCGGGCGATGGCGAGAGCAACGGCTCGATGGCCACGCCGCTCAAGGCCGGTGCCGTTACCAACACGGTCGCAGATACCGCTACGGTGCAGATCCGTGGCGTCGCGCTCGCGGCTGCCTCTGTCGCGGCCAGTGCCGCCAACACCACCGAGGTCGACGGCGCGGCGATCGATGCGCGTAACCTGCTCACCGGCAGCACTTCGGCTCTCGCCGACACCGCCCGCATCACCGCCGCCGGAACGATCGCCTTCGTCGCCGTCGACGCGACGGCGGCCTCGGCGACCGGGCTGCCGCTCGACACCGATTCCTATGTCGAGGGCGTCGATTCCGGCAGCACCGGGCAACTCGGCGTCGGCCGCGCCGCGGCGATCAATACGGCGGAGCGCAACATCTCGGCCGGCATCCGCAACGCGACCGTCGCGGGTGACGGCGGCGTCTCGGTCCTCGCCCAGAATTCGCTGACGCTGACGGCTTCGGCAGAGGCTTCGGCGGTCGCCACCAAGGTCGGCGTCGCCGGTTCGCTTGTCGCCAACATCGTTCTCGGCAGCACCACCGCGGTGGTGGATGGCTCGACGCTGAGCGCCACCCAGGGCGGCGGCACGACGCTGACCGCCGGCCGTGCGGGCGATATCTCGGTCACCGTCATCGACCTGTCCGCCATCGACGCCCGCGCCCGCGCCTCCGCCAGCGGCGCTTCGGACAAGGGCGCGACAGCCATCGGCGGCGCGGCCGCCTTCAACGTGATCGGCTACAAGGCCGACAACACGGTGACCGGCGCATTGGCCGAAAAGCTCGTCGGCAGCGCGCTCGACGCCTTCCTCGGCACCAGCTTCTTCGCCGTCTCCGCCGCGCAGCAGATCGTCGCGCGGGTGATCGGCTCCAATGCCAGGGCCGATGGCGCGGTCAGCGTCGTCGCCTCCAGCGCCGGCACGGTAAACGCCACCGTTTCCAGTGCGGTCACGACCTCGAGCCCCGAGAAATCGGCTGAGGACAAGGCCAAGGCCGATCTCAAGCGCGGCATCCTCAATACCGGCCTGCAGGCTGCGGGATTGGCCCAGCGCAAGGATCCGTCCGCCGGCAGCGGCGGTACGGCGAGCGCTTCCAGCCGCAGCATCGGCGGCGTGCTCTCCGCCAACCGCATGGGCCGCACGGCCCTCGCCGAAATCTCAGCCTCGACGATCGTCAACGGTGGTGCCCTTTCCGTCCATGCGGACGACGTGGCCACCATCAACGCCAATGTGAAGCTCGTCGCTTCCAGCGAGGCGGTCAGCGATGGCGGCCTGCCTCAGGCCTCGTCGAACAAGTCTTCCGATTTCAAGATCACTGCCGGTGCCGTCGCCATCAAGCTCGGCCAGCGCGTGCTGCTCGATTTCCCCGGCGCGATCCTGAGCTCGCCCGATCCGGTGAAGCCCGGCGCCGACGCGGCCGTCGATCCCGCCGATCCCGCGGCCCCTCCGGCAACGCCGCCCGCGCCGACGCTGACGCGCGTTGTCCAGCCCGGCAACGTCGTGCTTCTGCAGGCCGGCTATCCGGCCACGAAGGGCGAGGCCGGCGCCTATTACCGCTATCTCGGCACGGCCGCTTCGGCGCCGCTGAACCTCGCCACGACCGATTACACCGACACGACAACATGGGCGAAGATCGGCCAGAAGGGCGCGCTCTTCGCCTATATGGGCACTGACAGCACCGCCGATCCGGCGACCAAGGTCGATCTCAAGACCGCGAATTATGCCGATCGCGATCTCTGGCGCCCCGTCAATGACGCGGAGACAGTTCAGAAGAAGGCAACCGGCTCGGGTGCGACCTCCGTCGGCGGCATGGTGGTGCGCAACGAGATCGCCGGTGGCGCGACGGCGCAGATCGTCGCGGCCAGCAGCCTTACATCCGGCAGTGTCGACGTCGCGGCCAATCGGAGCGCGACAATCACCGCCAATGCCGAGGCGACCGTCACGGCCGTCGCGACGCTGAAGGACAAAGCTGACGCCGGCGACACCACGGAAAGCACGCCCGGCACGACCTCCGCCTTCGACAAGGCGCAAACCTCGAACGCCACCGCGCTGGCGATCAATGCGGTCATCGCCTCGAACACGGTCAATGCCGTGGCGACGGCGACGATCGACTCCAGCAGCGTCACCACCACGGGCGACGACGGCGCCGTCAGCGTCAAGGCGACGACGGCCGGCTCGATCTCGGCGACGATCGCGGCGCAGATCGACGCTGCCGCGACCGGGCCGACGGGGTCCGGCACGGGCGGCAGCTCCGGCACCATCAACCCGCCGCAGACGACGGCGCGCGCGGCCGGCATCCAGCTCGCCTTCAACGCGATCGGCTACCAGAGCAGCAATCTCGCCTTCGATACGCTGAACGCGGTCATCGGCACCAATCTGGGCAGCGGCAGTCCGGCGCAGGCGAGCGCCTCCATCATCAATTCGGCCGTCACCGCGACGGGCCTCGTTTCGGTTTCTGCCGAATCCTCGGGCGCGATCTCGGCCGAACTCGGCAACGAGGTCTCGGCGACGGCCCAAGG
This sequence comes from uncultured Allobosea sp., assembly GCF_945957345.1. Classification (GTDB taxonomy): domain Bacteria; phylum Pseudomonadota; class Alphaproteobacteria; order Rhizobiales; family Beijerinckiaceae; genus Allobosea. The sequence goes on from NZ_CAMFKW010000038.1 coordinate 19,476, forward strand.
CGCCAGCGCCTCCGCCCTCGCTGTCTCCGGCCTCGTCGCGATGAACCGCGTCAGCGGCGCAGCTGCGGCCGTGGTCGATGGCGGCGTGAACGGCACGACGGTTCAGGGCAGCGGGCTTTCGGTCTCGGCCAAGGACAGCGTCTCGATCGACGCCAGCACCACGGTCGGTGCCAGCGCCAAGGCGGTGAAGACCGGCTCGGTGACGGGTGCGGTCAAGACCGCAGACCAACTGCTCAGCGAATACGACTACACGACGGCCTCGGGCACGCGCGACGTCGCCTTCGGCCAGAAAATCCGCCTCAGCGACAGCTGGACGCCGACGGGGGCCGGCGCGGGCGAGAAGGGCGCCGTCTATCAGTATATGGGCGGTACGCCGATCACCGGCGCCGTTCTCGGCGATACCACCCGCAATTTCGGCGACTTCTCGCTGTGGAAGAAGCTGGACGCGACCAACATCGTGCCTGGCGGGACGACGGGCTCGCAGCCGAAGGCCGGCAAGATCGATTCCACCGGCCTCGGCGCGATCTTCGCGCGCAATAACGTGCAGGGTCAGGCGCAGGCGCTCGTCCGCAACGTTCATATCGTGGCGACCGGTTCGGACGTCGTCGTCAAGGCGGAGTCCGGCGCCAAGATCGCCGCGACCGACGCCAGCACCATCGAAGGCGGCAAGGGCTTCGGCGGTATCGTCGTCACCAATTCGGTGCTGAACGGGGCCCGGGCCTCGATCTCGGGGAGCGCCGTCGATGGCGGCGACGCCACGACGCCGACCGGCGGGATCGTCTCGGTCCAGGCCCTGAACAACGGCGAGATCGAAGCGAGCGCCATCGGCTCGGTCGCCGGCGAAACGGCCGCGATCGGCGTCGTCATGGCCTTCAACAGCGTCGGCTATGTGCCGCAGAACCCGCTGTTCAACGCCATCGACGCCATCGTCGGCGATCCGCTGATCTCGACCGCGATGAGCGGCGAGCAGCCGGCGAACGCCACCGCCTTCATCACCGGCTCGACCGTGCGCGCCTTCGGCGACGTCTCCGTCTCGGCCGAGAACGCCGTGCAGATCACCTCGACGCTCGGCAACGAGGTCAAGCAGGAGACGGCGGAGGATTACGAGCACAGCGCCCAGACCGGCGCGCGCGGCATCTCGGCCGGCGCGCTGCTGGCCTCCAACAAGGTCTCCGGGCGCGCCGAGGCCTATATCGGCAATCCGGACCCGACCGCGACTCCGGTTGCCACCCAGGCGACGGTGAGGTCCGATGGCGGCAGCATCGCGGTCAGCGCCACCAACCAGGCCGGCGTTACCGCCACCAGCACGCTGATCAGCGCCTCGGCGGTCGACGGCACGGTCGCGGCCATCGCCAAGATCGCGGAGACGCGTGCTCTCAACTCCTACGACTACACGACGAAATCAGGCTCGCAGCAGCTTCTGACCGGCGATCGCGTCCGGCTCGCGAGCGACTACAGCACCGGCAACGTCAAGGGCGTCAACGGGCAGGTCTATGTCTATGTCGGCGCCAAGACGACGACTGCTGTCGACCTCGGCACGGCCGACTATACCGACCGGACGAAGTGGCTGAGCCTCGCCGAGGGCGTCACCGTCACGACCGTCCCCAGCAAGGCGACGGACACAGCCGGCACCACGCAGGCCGCCGATGAGACCACGACCGTCAGCAAGGACGCGACGGCCGGGACAACGACGACCGTCACGGTCAGCCGCCCGCGCTATTCCTCGCTCGACGGCTATCAATACATGCGGGTCGGCGAGAAGGTGCGCTTCTCGGTCAACGACAACGTCTCGACCGGCATCAAGGGCGCAGTCTATGTCTATCGCGGGCCCGACAATGCGAAGGTCACGCTGAAGGGCAACGACTACACCACGAGCGACTGGGTCAGTGAGCTCGCGATCGCGGCCGCGCCGCAGCTCGACAAGGTCGCGCCCGCTCCGGCGAGCACCACCGACGCGACCAAGACCGATTCCGGCGTCACGCCGTCCACCACCGAGGTCGGTGTTCCCGCGAGCACGGCGCCGACGCCGCCTCCGGCGTCCAAGGCCTTCGGCGGCCTGATCGTGATGAACGAGGTGACGGGTGGGGCGCTGGCGCGCATCACCGATGCCGTCGTGACGGCACAAGGCGATCTCTCCGTTCTGTCATCGGACAAGAGCGACATCGCGGCCAATGTCGTCAGCACCGTCGCCTCGTCGGGCGGCCAGGCTTTCCAGAACTCCGCCACGCCTTCCGCCGGTCAGCCGGCCCGCAATTCCTCGACGTTGATCGCCGCCAACGGCATCGCCGCGACAAACGTCGTGCGCGGCGGGGCGGAAGCCTCCATTCTGCGCTCGACCGCGACTGCGGCGAGCGGCTCGCTCACCGTCAGTGCCCAGAACGAGGCCGGTGTCGATGCCCGTATCCGCGCCTCCTCGACCACGACCGGCGGCGACGGCGGCGGTGTCTCCGGCGCGGTGACGCTTGCCTTCAACTCGGTCGGCTATGCGACGCAGAACCTGCTGTTCAACACCATCGACGCGCTGATCGGCTCTCCCGAGCTCGCCAACGCCTTCGGCGGCGAGGTCGGCTCTGGCGCCAAGGCCAGCATCGTCTCCTCGAAGGTTTCGGCCGGACTCGACCTCCTCGTCGTCGCCAAGGCGGCGACGAAGATCAACGCCACCGTCAGCAACGCCGCGCAGAGCGCGACCGACGCGCTGAAGGGCTCGGGCGGCAGCGGTTTCGGCGTCGTACTGGCTTCCAACAAGGTCAGCGGTAGCGCCGTCGCGACGATCGACAACAGCGGTCTTAGCGTCGATACGGTGAACGGCAGTGATGTCCTGCGCGCCGGCGGGGCGCTGTCGGTCAGCGCCGACAATGCCGCCTCGATCACTTCGAACGTGCAGATCGTCACCAGTTCGACCGTCACCAAGACCGATGGCGGGGCGCTGACCGATCAGAGCAAAATCAACAAGTTCCTGCCTTCGGACTTCTCGACCGATCCCAACGAGGTCCAGTCCCGCACCATCCAGGGTAATCTCGTCCGCAACCGCAAGGACCTGCTCCCGGCGGAGGTGACGGCGCTCGAGGACAAGCTCAACGCCCAGATCGCCAAGGCGAAGGAACTGGCCGCCGGTGCGTTCGAGCAGCTCGACAAGCTGGAGGCGCAGGCCAAGTCGCTCATTGACAAGCTGGCCAATCTCGATGCCACGGCGCTCGGGGCGCTCGACGGCGCGATTTCGGCTGCGATCGATGCGATTGCGGCCAAGATCGGAGCCGGCACCGAAAACCAGACGCTGAAGGCCGCGCTGACGCTCGCGAAAGGCAAGCTGGCCAGTGCCGCCACTACGGACGATGCCCAGAAGGCGCGTGCGGACGCGGTCTCCGGTCTGATCGAGGCCTCGCAGCTCGGGCTGCTGAAGGATGAAGCGCTGCGAGCCGGCACCGCCGCACAGCAGGCGCTCGGCAACCTGCTCGGTCAGGAACTCAGCGTCGAAGGGCTCAAGAAGGCGGCGCAGGAGCGCATCGACGGCATTGCCGCCGATCTCGACGCCTTCCTCGGCAAATTCGGCCTCAGCCTGTCCGATTTCGGCACCGATCTCGGTGCGACGGCTGCCGACAAGAAGACCGCGAACGTCCAGGATGTCGGCTTCGGCACGCGGGTGCGCATCGCGGACGGCTATGCCAAGCCGACCTATGACCTGGCCGGCGCCGCGAGCGCCTCGACGGTGTCGATCAAGACCGGCGACACGCTCGCGACCGCCGGCGGCCAGGTCTACAAATATGTCGGATCGGCTGGCCTGAAAGACGTGCTGCTCGGCGGCATCGACCTGACCACGACGACGGGCGGCACGGCCGACTGGGTCAAGATCGCCAACAGCGCGAGCGACTACAAGGCGGGCGACATCTACGTCTATATGGGCGGCTCGACCGCCTCGCTCGATCTCGCGGCGACCGACTTCACCGACAAGCTTCTGTGGAAGCGCTCGCTCGATTCCTCCTTCCTGCCGGACGATTTCAAGTTGCCGAGCACGGGCACGGGATCCGGTTCGAGCAGCAGCACGACCCCGTCCGCGCCCGCCGCCGCAACTCCCGCCAGCGAAGCGACGACGGCTCCGACGGGCGATCCCTCGGCGAACAACCCGGCCGCAACCACGCGCCCGCAAAGCGCGAATGCGCTTGCGATCGGCGGCCTCGTCGTCCTGAACTCCGTCCATGGCGACGCGAGCGCAACCGTCACCGGCGCGCGCATCGTCACGACGGGCGACATCCGCGTTTCGGCGACGGACGAGGCGACGATCACTGCGACGGCCGACAGCTCCGCCAAGGTGAAATCGGCGAGCTCCTACAAGCCGACCGGCGGACAGGCGGCCTCCAACACCACGCAGACCCGCAGTATCGCCATCGGCGGCATCATCGCCACCAATGCCGTGCTCGGCAACGCGACGGCGACCGTTTCCGGCAGCGCGCTGACCAGCGGGGGCTCCGTCTCCGTCGTCGCGACCGATACGTCGAGCATCGTGTCCTCGACCAAGACCGCGACTTCCAGCGACAACGGCGCGGTCGCCATCACGCTCGCCTTCAACACGGTGGGCTGGCGCGAGCAGAACGTGCTCTTCCGCGCGGTCGACACCATCACCGGCGATCCGGTCGTGGCGCAGGGCCAGAACCTAGACGACACGCCGTCGGGTGCGAGTGCCACGATCGTCGCGAGTTCGGTGGTTGCGGGCAACGCGCTGACGGTCCAGGCGACTTCTAACGCCTCGATCTCGGCGTCGCTGACCAACAAGGCCAGCGCCTCGAACGCGGTCTTGAAGGACGCCAGCACCTATGCGGTCGGCCTTGCGCTGTCGAGCAACATGGTCAATGCGCGCGCCTTCGCCGCGATCGACCAGACGACGTCGCCGAGCAAGACGATTTCCACCAGCGGCGCGCTGACCGTCAGCGCCACGAGCGCGGGCACGATTACGGCCGAGAACACGCTCTCTTCGCTGTCGAGCCTCGCCAAGCCGAGCCTACTCGAGGATTTCTCCAAGAAGATCCTCGGCAATTACAGCTTCACCACGGCGTCCGGGTCGCAGAGCGTCAAGTTCGGCGATGTCGTCTACACCAGGGTCAATGGCGTCGAGAAGCTCTACGTCTATTACGGCGCGACGAAGACAGCCGATCTCGGGGCCGAGACCTTCGATGCCGCGCATTCCTGGCGCGAGAACAATCTGCAGGAATTCGTCAAGTTCCTGCCGCCGGGCATCCTGAACCTCGGCCAGAACGCCGATACGTCGAGCTCCTCGACGTCCGTCCCATCGACGAATACGGGTACGGGTGGGAATACGGGCGGCACCGGCACCACCGGCTCCTCGTCCACCGCCGCCAAGCCCTATGCGACGGCGGTCAGCGGCATCCTCGTCCAGAACAACGTCCGCAGCTTCGCCGAAGCCGACCTGACGAAGGTGATCGTGACCAGTGCCGGCGACGTCACCGTCGCGGCGGCGCAAACCGGCACGATCAGCTCGACGATCACCAGCAAGGTCGAATCCAAGCTGCCACCCGGCAAGGAAGCCGGCAGCACCTCGCTGGCGCTCGGCGCCGTCATCGCCGGCAACACGGTGCTTGGTGGGGCGACCGCGAACGTCACCGGCTCCAAGCTCGGCGATGCCGCGGCCGCGACGCCGACCACGGTCGGCAACGTCTCGGTCAGTGCGACGAACACGGCCAGGATCAACGCCACCGTCGACAGCACGGTCGAGTCGAGCGGCACGTCGGTCGGCATCACGCTCGCCGCCAACAAGATCGGCTCGCCCTCGCAGAACTTCCTGCTCGACATGGTCGATGCGCTGGTCGGGACCGATCTCGCGACGATCATCCAGGGGCAGCAGCCTTTCGCAGCGCGCGCCCTGATCGACGCCACGCCGATCAACGCCACCGGTCTCGTATCGGTCACCGCGACCTCGCAGGCGACGATCGACGCCGAGATCGCCAATTCCGTGACCAGCGTCGGCGAGGCCACGACCAGCATCGGCGGCGTCAGCGCGCTGAACCTGATCAAGCTCGCCACAACGGCAGAGTTGTCGAACGCGGCGAGCGTCCATGCGGCCGGCGTCGCCATTTCCGCCGACAGCAGTTCCGCCATCACCGCCGATGTCAGCGCGCCGGTTATCGCCGTCGCCTATTTGCTGCCGAGCACGACCGGCACCGGGACGGGAAGCTCCGGTGGCACGGGCAATACCGGCAGCGGCGGCGCCAGCCAGACCAAGACCTCGGTCACCGTGGGCTTGAGCCTCGCGCGCAATACCATCGTCGACGGCGAACTCGCTGCCGGCATCGATGCGGTGACCGATCTCGACGCCGCCAGCGGCAACGTCTCGGTCAACGCCCGCAGCGGCGCGACGATCAAGGCCGAGACCTCCGCCTCCGCGATCTCGCTGATCATCAGCAAGGAGAAGAGCGATAATCTGAGCTTCGCCGGCGGCGGCGCGCTCGGTTTCAACACGATCCTCGGTGGCGTCGACGCGCATATCGCGGGCAGCAGCATCCGCGCGCACGGCACCGCTGTGGAGGATGCGCAGGGCAAGGGCGGCAGCGGCGCCATCGACATCAAGGCGGCCAACGCTTCGGTGATCGACGCCAAGACCGACGCCACGGCGGTCTCCGTCGCGATCGGCAAGGACGCGGCCTCGGCGGTCGCGATTGGCGTCACGCTCGCCTTCAACATGGTCGGCTTCTACGGAAGCGGCCTGCCGACCGGCAACGGCTTCGGCTCGGGCACGACCTCGACGCTGAATGTCGGCGCCAAGGTCACCAAGTCGAGCCTGCGCGCCGATCGTCGCGTCTCGGTCGGCGCCGAATCCGATGCCGAGATCACGGCCGAGATCGGCGCCACGGCCGTCGCGGTCGGTGCCTCCAGCGGCTCGGGCGGTTCCGGTAGTGGCAACACCTCCTTCACCGCCGCCGGCCTCTATGCCGGCAACAAGATCGCCACCGGCCTGACCGCGTTGATCGACGAGACCGGGCTGTCCAACGCTGTCGTCACGTCCGGCTCGGAGGGCGTCAGCGTCACTGCGCGGGACAAGGCGAGGATCGAGGCGCATGCGCGCGCGATCTCGGTCGCGGCGAACCTCACCGGCAAGTCGAGTGGCAGCAGCCAGAGCGTCGCTATTGGCGCGTCCGTCTCCAAGAACGACATCGCCAGCGATGTGACGGCAGCGATCCGCTCGACTTCCTCCGTCGCCGCCAGTGGCGCCGTCACCGTCTCGGCCTCGCGGGAGGCGAGCATCAAGGCGCAGACGATCGCGGCATCGGTCGGCGCGCAGATCAGCGGGCAGGGCCAGGGCGCGGCCGTCAGCGGCGGCGGTGCGCTTGCGTTCAACAGCATTACCGGCTCGACGATTGCCGAGATCACGGATTCACCGCTCGGCACCTCGGCCGGCAAGGTCGGCTCGGTGTCGGTCTCGGCGCAGGATCTCTCGTCGATCCAGGCGCTGACGGGCGGCCTCGCTTTCGCGGCCGGCATCGCGAGCAAGGATACTGCGGTCGGCGTCGCCATCGGCGTCTCGGTCTCGACCAACGAGGTCGGCACGGCCGATCAGGTTCGCGCTTCCGTGCTGAGAGGCTCGGTCTATGCCTCGGGCGCGGTCGCCGTGACGGCGAAGACCCAGCGGACCGTCGAAGCCCTGGTTCTCGCTGCTGCCATCGGCGTCTCCGCCAGCGGCACCGGCAGCGCGACCAGCGTCAGCCTGAGCGGCGCGGGGGCCGGCAACACGATCGGCGTCGCGACCGTTGCCGAAATCTCCGGCGCCGCGGCCGTGACGGGCTCCTCCGTCACGGTCGATGCCTCGAACAGCTCCGACATCACCGCCAATCTCGGAGCGCTGACGCTCTCCGTCGCGCTCGGCGAGCAGACAGCCGCCTCGGTCTCGATCGGCGCGACCGTCGCCGTCAACCGTATCACGGGTGCCGTCTCGGCGGGCATCACGAACGTTTCTTCGCTCGATGCGGGCACCGGTGCGGTCTCGGTCACTGCTGAAAGCTCCGGCAGCATCCACACCATTGCCGCCGCCGCCAGCATGGCGGCGGGCGTCAGCGCCTCCAGCAGCGGCGTCGGCGTCGCGGCGGCAGGAGCTGGAGCGGTCAACCTGATCGACTCGACGACCGCGGCAGCGATCTCCGCCTCCAGCCTCGACCATGCGGGCGACGTCACTGTGGGGGCGACCAGCACGCTCGACATCGACGCCGACATCGTCACCGCGGCGGCCTCGCTCGGGGCTTCCGGCAGCGCGTCCGCGGGAGCAGGTGCGCTCGGAATCGCCATCGCCTACAACCAGATCGGCGCCTGGACCGTATACGACGCCGCGAACAATCGTCTCTCCAACGCCCCGGTACAGGGCACGCGCGCCGGCGTCACCGCGACCCTGAGCGGCAGCCGCGTCAACGCGACGGGTGCTCTCTCCGTCACCGCGAGCTCGACCAACACGATCGACGCCACCATCGTTGCCGTCGCGGCCGGTCTCTCCGCCTCCAGCCAAAACGGCGTTGCCGTTGCGGCCGGCGGCACCTATGCGCAGAACATGATCGGCCTCGCCACGCAGGCGCTGGTCGACGGGGATGGCAGCGGAACTGCGCCCGGAATCCGTGCCGCGAGCGCGACGATCCGCGCGCAGGACAGCTCCGCCATCAAGGCGACCGCGCTCTCGGCGAGCCTGGCGGTCGGGCTCGGCGGGACGACGGGCGTCTCGGTCGCGATGGGCGTCAGCATCGCTCTGAACCAGATCGCCAACGACGTCTCGGCGAAGGTCGGCAACCTCGACCAGGGACTTAAGACCACGGGCGGCGATATCGTCGTCGCCGCCAAGTCCGCGGGCTCCATCGAGACGGTTGCGGCTTCCGCCGCGCTCAGCATCGGCGGCGGCGGCAGCAATGGTGTCGCCGTGGCCGGCGCGGGCGCCTTCGCCTCCAACGTCATCACCACCTCGACGCGCGCCACCACTAACGAGAGTGCGCTCGACAGCGCGGGCGCCGTATCGGTTACGGCCGAGGCTTCGGCCCTCATCAAGGCCGGCATCGTCGCGGCCTCGCTCGCCGCCGGCGTCGGCGGCTCGAACGGGGTCGGCGTCGGCATCGGCGCGGCCGGTGCCGAGAACCGCATCGGCAGCTGGACCACAAGCGGCACGGACAAGAACCGCCGCGACAGCCTGCTCGCCAATGGCGGCACCGTGGTCGAGGCCTCGCTGACCCGCACCAAGGTCACGGCCAGTGGCGCGCTCACCGTCGATGCGCAGTCGAAAAACCAGATCAGCGCGCTCGTCGCGGCGGCGGCCGTCGCGATCGGTGGCGGCGGCTCGACCGGCGTCGGCGTCTCGGCCGCCGGTACGGCGGTGGTCAACGCCATCGCCGTCTCGGCTAACGCCTTCATCGAGGGCAACGGTATTACGAACAGCCTGATCGCCAGCAATGCGATCTCGGCCGGTGCTGTCAGCGTCACCGCGAGCGATACGTCGACAATCAACGCGATTGCGGGCACCGCCTCGGTGGCGGGCGGCGTCGGCGGTTCGGCCGGCGTTGGCGTCGCGGTCGGCTTTGCGCTCGCGATGAACACGATCGTCAACGGCGTCGAGGCCAAGGTCGCCCATCTCGGCGACGGCCTCGGCACGACTGGCGCGGTGCTGGTCAAGGCGACCAGCAATGCGACGATCCAGTCGACCACGACGGCGGCCGCCGTCAGCATCGGCGGGGGCGGCTCTGCCGGCGTCTCGGTTTCGGCCGGCGGCGCCTTCGCCTTCAACAACATCGTCACCGCGACCAGCGCCCATATCGATTCAAGCCGCATTACCGGCAGCGCGAGCCTGACCGTCACGGCGGAAGCGACCTCCACGATCAGCGCTACCGTCCTCGCCGCCAGCCTGTCGGCCGGCGTCGGCGGTGCGGCCGGCGTCGGTGTCGGCGTCGGCGCCTCTGCCGCCGCCAACCAGATCGGCGGCTGGACCACCAGCGGCACCGACAAGACAAGGGTAGACACGCCCACGATCGGCGGCCAGTCCTCCGTTATCGCAGCGCTGAACGACACCAGCGCCGTCACCACCGGCGCGCTCTCGGTCTCGGCGCGCTCGGCGCAGACCATCCAGGCGCAGGTTGTCGCTGCGGCGGCTGCGATCGGCGGCGGCGGTTCGGTCGGCGTCGGCGTGGCCGCAGCGGGCGTGGTCGTTACCAATGCGATCGGCGTCGATACCCGCGCCACCATCAACGGTGACGGCGCGACCGGCATCGATGCCGGCAGCATCGCGCTCTCGGCCAGGGACCAGTCGACGATCAAGGCTCTCGCCGGATCCGCCTCCCTCGGCGGCGCGGGCGGCGGCGCGGCCGGCGTCGCGGTGGCCGTGGGCTTCACGCTGGCGCTCAACAGCATCACCGGCGCGGTCGAAGCCTCGATCAGGAACGCCGACAACCTCGTGCAGAGCCGCAGCGGCGCGATCTCGCTGACGGCGCGTCGCGAGGGCTCGATCTATGCCGCGGCGGCAGCTGCGGCCTTGACCGTCGCAGGTGGCGGCGCGGCCGGTGTCGGCGTCAGCGGCGGCGGTGCCTTCGCTTCCAACGTGATCACGGGCTCGGTCTCGGCTTATCTCGACGCCAGCAAGGTCACGAGCGCTGATGCGCTCGCCGTCTCGGCCTCGGTCGGCTCGACCATCACGGCGATCGTCTCCGCTGCAGCCGCCTCGGGCGGCGGCGGTGGCGCTGCGGGCGTGGGCGTCGCGATCGGCGTCGCGGGCGCCGAAAACCGCATCGGCGGCTGGACGACGAGCGGTACCGGCAAGGACCGCGCCGACACCGCCAGCGGGACAGGCATGGTCGTCGAAGCCTATGCCCAAAACAGCACGCTGAACGTCACCGGCGCGCTCTCCCTGACGGCGACCTCCGAGCAGACGGTCTCGGCCGTCGTCATCGCGGCCTCGGCCGCGATCCAGGGCGGCGGCGCGGCCGGCGTCGCGGTCTCAGCGGCGGGCTCGGTCACGGCCAACGCCATCGCCGTGACGACGCGCGCCTATATTCAGGGCGACGGCATCGGCATCTCCGCCGGCAGCATTTCCATCGCGGCGTCCGACACCTCGGCGATTTCGGCGGTCACCGGGGCAGCCTCGCTCTCCGGCTCGGGCGGCGGCGCGGCCGGCGTCTCGGTCGCGGTCGGCTTCGCGCTGGCGCTGAACAGCATAGCCGGCGATGTACGCGCCTGGATCGATTCCGCCAATGACGGCGTGACCACGACCTCGGGCGACCTTTCCGTTTCCGCGCGCAGTACCGGCACCATCCAGGCGATCTCGGCTGCGGCCGCGCTCACCGTTGCGGGTGGCGGCGCGGCGGGTGTCGGCGTCAGCGGCGGCGGCGCGGGCGCACGCAACGCCATCTCGACCAAGACGGATGCCACCGTCACCAGCAGCAAGCTCAATGCGAGCGGCGCGGTGACGATCCTCGCCACGGCGGATGCCACGATTCTCGCCAGCGTGGATGCGGCTGCGGCCGCAGCCGGCGGCGGTGGCGCGGCCGGCGTCGGCGTCGCGATCGGTATCGTCGCGGCGGTGAACCAGATCGCCGGCGGCAGCGAGGTCCAGGCCTATATGGATCGCTCCTCCGCGACGGCCGGCGGTGCGCTTTCCGTCACGGCGTTGTCGCAGCAGACGATCAAGGCCAATGTCGCGGCGATCTCGGCCTCGATCCAGGGTGGCGGCGCGGCCAACGTCTCGGTCGCGGGCTCGGTCAGCGGCGCGGTCAACACCGTCTCGGTGCCGACGCGCGCCTATATCTCGAACCTGGCGACGGGCGGCCTCAAGGCCGGCAGCGTCTCGGTCTCGGCGTCGACGCTTTCGGCCATCACGGCAATCGCGGCTGCGGCAGGCGTGACCGCCGGCGGCTCCGGCGCGGCTTCGGTCGGGATCGCGGTTGCGGCGAGCGTCGCCACCAATACGATTTCCAGCACGACGGAAGCCTATCTGCGCGACCTCGGCAATACGCTGAATACGACCTCGGGCGGGGTTGCGGTCACCGCGACGACCGGCGGCAGCATTGCTGCGACCGTCTCCGCCGCGAGTGTCAGCCTCGGCGGTTCCGGCATCGCGGCCGTCCAGATTTCGGGCGGCGGGGCCTCGGCCGTCAACGTCATCACCGGCGGCACGCTGGCTTCGATCGACACCAGCGGCTCGGGCACCAACCGCGTGACGAGCGCAGGTGGCGTCGGCGTCTCGGCGAGCCGGACCTCGGCCATCGACGCCAATGTCGTAGTCGCGACGGCCTCGGTCAGCGGCTCGGGTGCGGCCTCCGTCCCCGTCGCCGTTGGCTTGAGCGGCGCGCAGAACCTGATCGGCTCCTGGACGACCCAGACCGGTAGCACGACGCGCAATCAGCCTTCGCTCGATTCCAATGGCAGCGTGGGTGTCCAGGCGCTGATCGCCGACACGATCGTCGATGCGCAGGGCGCTGTTGCGGTCACCGCCACCTCGTCCAGCACGATCAACGCCAGGGTCGCGGCCATGGCGGCGGTCCTCGCCGGCAGCGGCGGCGTCAGCGTCGGCGTCGCGGGCGCCGGCTCCTATTCCGGCAACATGATCGCGATCGCCACCTCCGCGGCGATCACCGGCGCGACCAGCAACGTCAAGGGCAGCGCGGTCACCGTACAGGCGCAGGACAGCGCCACGATCAAGGTCGATGTCGGCACCGCCGCCGTCGCCGCCGCCTTCGCCGGCGGCACCGGTGTCGCGCCGTCGATCGGCATTGCGACCGCGCTCAATATCGTCAGCGATTCCGTCATCGCGAGGACCGACTCCGCCGCCCTCACGGCGCGGACGGGCGATATCGCGATCAAGGCTATCGCCAGCGCGACCATTACCGCAACGGTCGCGGCGGCTTCCGCCGCGCTCGCCGGCGGGAGCGTTGCGGTCGGGGTCGCCGGCGGCGGCGCGATTGCCACCAACCTGATCGGCGGCGAGACCCGCGCGACGACCAATGGCGGCTCGCTGACGGCCCAGGGCAAGGTCACGATCCATGCCGAGAACACGAGCACGATCGACGCGCACACGGTAGCGCTTGCGGCCGGCGCCAATGTCGGTGGCGTCTCGGTCGGGGTGAGCCTCGGCGTCAGCACGGCGGTGAATCTGATCGGCTACGGCTATGCCGACAGCGAGGTGGCAAACCCGCAGACGCGCAAGCAGGCCAATGCCATCGAGGCTCTCGCAGGCAACACGACGATCCAGGCCGGCGGGCTGCTCGAGGTCAGCGCGGTCTCGGCTCAGACGATTTCGGCGCTGACCGCGGCGGGCGCGATCGCGCTCGGCGGCGGGGCGATCTCGGTGCAGGGCGCCGGTGCCGGTGCCGGCGCGCGCAACCAGGTGGCGGTCGCCGTCACGGCGCATGTCGAAGGCGATGGCACGGGCATCCAGGCCGGCTCGGTCAACGTCGCAGCCGGCGACACTTCTACCCTCTCGGTGACGACAGGCGCGGCCTCGGTCGCCGCGAGCTTCGGTGCGCTCGGCGGTGCGGCTGTCTCCGTCGCGGTCGCGGCCGCGACCAACCAGATCGCCAACGACATCGCGGCGCGTATCCGTGGTGCCGACAGCCTCGTGAACGTCGCTGGCGCCGTCATCGTCAGCGCCGTCGAGGCGGCGCAACTGACCAGCCGCGCGGCGACGGCGTCTCTGGCTGCGAATTTCAGCCCTGTCGGCGTCACCTTCGCAGGCGGCGGCGCGACGACGATCGATCGCGTCGGCAGCACGACCACGGCCAGCATCGAATCGAGCAAGCTCACCGCAGCGGGCACCGTCGCTGTCACGGCAAGCGACACGACCAATATCGATTCCGCCGTGCTCGGCATCAATGTCGCGGCTGGTATCCTCGCATTGGCGGCCGGTGGTGCCGTGGCCGACGTTCAGGCCTCTCCCGTCGTCACCGCCAAGATCGACGGTTCGCAGGTTCAGGGCACGGGCATCACCGTCTCCGCCGTGGCGACGCCGAGCGTCCATGCCAAGGCGACCGGCATCAATGCCGGCACGGCGGCGATCGGCGCTTCGACTGCTCTGAGCAAGGTCCAGGCGGCGGTTGCAGCCTATACGATAAACAGCCGGATCACCGGCACGGATCTCAGCGTGCTCGCCACGCTCGCCCAGCCAACCGGCAGGCCCACGGCCTGGTCGGAGGCCACGGGCGCCGTCGGCGGCCTGATCGGCCTGAACTCGACGGTCACCGATGCGCGCACGCTGGGGACGGTTGCGGCGACGATCGATACCGGCAGCGACCTCGCGCTCAGTGGCACGACGACGCTCGCCGCGGCGAGCGCGGCGCAGCAGGTCTCGAACGCCAGCAGCGCCAGCATCGGTCTCGTTGCAGCGGGCGCGACGGTCACTACCGCCGCCTCGGCGATCGACACGACGGCGACGATCAAGACCGTGAAGCCGCTCGCCTCAGGCGCGATGACCGTGACGGCGACGAGCAACGACGACAATGCGGCGCAGGCCATCGCCGGCTCGGGCGGACTCGTCTCGGGCACGGCCGCCTCGGCCGCGACCAGCTCGGGCGGCACGACCACCGCTTCGCTCGCGCCTTCGGCTGCGATCGACCTCACAGGCAACTCGGCGGCGAGCGGCGCCTTCTTCATGGCTGCCAACCACACTGCGATCGGCCGCAGCCAGGTGCTGACCGCGAGCTATGGCGCGCTGGCCGGCAGCGGCGCGGTGGTGCGAGACAGCTTCGCCCACACGACCAGCGCCGTCTTCGGCGCGGGCTCGTCGGTGACCGCGCGCGAGATCGCGGCCTCTGCCCAGAACACGATCCGCAAGCCGCAGCTCGATCAGGCCAATATCGTCGGCTCGACCGGCGGCATCGCCAGTGGCGCCGGCGCCGACAGCCAGACGACGCTGAACGTGACCGCGACGGTGAATGTCGACAGCACGGCTGCGAACCCGACCTCGCTGCAGACGATCGGCCGGGTGGCCGACACACAGGGCGGCATCACGCTCGCCGCTTCCAACAAGATCGACGCCTACGACAAGGTAACCCTGACCACGGGTGGGGCCATCTCGGGCGCGGGCGCCCAGTCGGTGATCCGTGCCGATGCCTTCAAGGCGCAGGTGCTGGTCGGCGCCTCGGCCAATATTCTGACGCTTGGCACTTTCACGGCCAGCGCCAACGGCTCGGGCCAGGCCAGCTCCGTCTCGAATTCGGAAACCTACGGCGCCGCCACGGTCGCCTTCGGCAACAGCACGGTCGACATCCGCCCGGATAATTCCGTCAGCATCGGCGCGAGCGCCGCGATCACCGCTTATGGCAACCTCAACCTGACGGCCGGCACCGACGCCAACCAGTTCGACGATTATTACGTCACCTCGGCCCGTACCGACACCTTCGCCGGCAGCGCGATCCCGATCCAGTCGATCGATTCGCTGATCAACCTGCTGCAGACCAACACCGTCTCGGTCGCGGGCGGCGCGCAGCTGCGCACGGCGGGCGACGCCAACCTGCTGACCAACCGCCTCGGCGTCGCCAGCACGGACTCCAAGGCCAAGGGCACGAACTGGGCCACCGCGCTCGCCGGCGCGATCGACAGCGTACTCGGCGGCAGCGGCCAGGCCGTGATGTCGGGCACCGCGAACCAGGGCTCGAACGGCCGCGTCATCGTCGACGGCACGGTCGAGACCGGTATCGCGCGCAACATCTCGATCGCCATCGACCAGATGTCGCTGGCCTGGGGGTATGAGACGGTCGGGACGGGGGCCAATGCGGTCCAGCGCTATGTCCCCATTGGAACCAAGATCACCGGGCGTGTCCTGGTGAACGGCCAGCAGCTCGACGCTAACGGCAATTTCATCGCCGCCGACATCACCAAGAACACGTTCGAGCTGGTGGTCAGCGATTCCGGCACGGCGTCGACCGTGCTGAAGCGCCTGCCGATCGCGCTGACCTTCGGCAACGGACTGGCTTCGAGCGATCTCGTCGGGCAGCTCTACGACGCGCAGGCGAAGCTCGTCACCTACAAGCAGAACGACACGCTGCAGACGTTCTACAAGAGTGAGATCAATCGCATCGCCGGGATCCTGACCAGCCAGGGCCTCGCGGACATCTTCTACGACCAGGCCGGCAATATCATCGGCGTGCGTGCGGTGCAGAAGCAGGTTCAGACGCTGGGCATCGGCGCCTTTACCGCTGGCGCCGGCCGCATCACCGTCGTCGCCGACGAGCTCACCGGCACGGGCAGCCTCGATGCCCATGCCGACACCAAGGTCGAGATCATCAACGATTCCAGCGCTTCGCTGAATATCGGCGGCATCACCATGCCGGAATCGAACGGTGGAACCTTCTTCAACAACACCAACGTCACGACGTCGAGCGACCTCGCCGTCAATCGCGGCCTGATCGTCACCGAGAACCTGCGCAACAACAACGCCAGCCAGGCCAGCGGCGTCGCATTCTCCAATCTGACGCAAGGCGGCGTGGTGTCCTCGACGATCAAGAGCGACATCATCATCACGAACACGCGCGGGGCTCAGCCGAACTTCGACAACACCGACATCATCCCGGCCCCGGCGATCAACATCGTCGGCAAGATCTATGCGGTGAACGCCACCTTCACCCCGACGACCCAAAACGGCGGCGCCTACAACCAGTTCGCCGACGTGCGGGTCAAGGGTCTCAACGCCCAGATCGGCGGCGCGGTCACGATCAAGGACATCACGTCCTATATGATGGCCGACCCGTATGGCCAGATCGCGGGAACGATCAGCGGCGGCAATCCGAACAACATCATCAATGCCGGCGATCCGGCCGCGGTCGTAAATGCACTCAAGAATGCCGCGCAGCCGACGCTCATTGCGGACGGCATCGTCACCATCAACGCGCAGTTCATCAACATCGACGGCCTGATCCAGAGCGGCCGCGACAGCTACACGATCGACATCCGGAAGAATTCGGCGGTTTCGGACGAGATCGAGCAGATCCGCGCCAATCCCTGGCGCAGCAACGTCATCAGTTCGCTCTCGGGCAACGGCTTCTCGGCGAGCTTCGACCGGGTAAACAACCGCATCGTGATCAACGAGATCGCCAGTTCCGGCGGCAAGATCTCGCTGACCGGCACGATGCTGAACACCCGCCCGGATGGAGCGCAGCTCCGTGCGCTCGGCGGCTATGCCAACGTCACGGTCAACAACGCGCTCGACTACGACGTCGTGATCACGCGTATCGACCTGTCGCAGCGTGGCGCCGGCATCATCGACATCAAGGACCTGGCCTATGCCAACGCCTCGAGCGGAGTCGCTTTCAAGCAGACCCTTCTGCAGCAGGCTGCAGACGGATCGGTCTCGAGCTATGTGGCCGATCTGAAGGCAGACGGGACCGAGGTCGGTGGGCATTCCAATGGCGGGATGCTCGGGAGCTACAATCCCAAGAGCGGCTATCGCTACGCCTTCAGCGTCGGCGTCGGCACGACGACGACCTATACCAAGACGACCGGTTCCTCGTCCTGGCTCGGCATCGACGCTCTGGCAGCCGACCCGCCGGACCAGAACAATTACGATACTGCCGTGACCAAGCCGGGCGCTCTGATCCCCAACAGCGGCTATTATTACGTCGACGCAGATCCTAGCCAGCCAGGCTACAACCGCGACGACGTCGTCACATTCTACACCAAGAACCCGGACGGCTCGCTCGGCCCGGTCCTGAGCGTCGGCAAGAGCTGGACCGAGAGCACCTGGTACGGGAAGAAGACCTACTATCAGGAGAACATCTCGGTCGTCCGTCAGGAGACCGACGCGACGCATTCGATCCGTGCCGATTACGGCATCGCGATGAGCTTTACCGGCAACACCTCCGGCACGGTCACCATCAACTCGACAGGCGCGGGGCGCGTCCTGCTGCTCGGCGGCATCGCCAATGCCAGCGGCTCGACCACGATCACCTCCGGCGGCAGCATCGAGATGCTGAACGCCAACAACGCGATCACCGGCACGAATGTCACCCTCCAGGCCGGCGGCAGCATCGGGCGCGGTGCGACCACTGCGCCGACCGACCAGGCGATCATCGTCAATGTTACGGGCGCGCTGCTGGCGACGACGACGCGTGGCACGATCAACCTGACGACGACGGGCAATTTCGCGATCGACCGCGTCGCCGCGTCGAACGGCTATGATGTCCGCCTCAATGCGCGCGGCGACATCACGGTCGCGGCCGGCAAGACCGGCCAGATCGTCGCCGGAAGCCTGACGATCGTTGCCGGCGGCAAGGTCGGCGGCACGAGTGCTGCCGCTGCGCTGAAGCTCGACACCGGCAACACCCAGCGCGACAAGGTCGACATCACCGCGTCCGGCGATGTCGGCATCGAGGAAACCAGCGGCGACCTGCGGCTGAACTCGCTGCACACCAGCGGCAACGTGCTGGTGCAGGTGGATTCCGGGGATCTCCTGAACGTCAACAACGTCGTGGTCCTCGACACCCGCGTCGCCGACCAGCTGATCAACGGCGTCTGGAAGGATCTGGCACTCACCACAGCCGACGCCGACGCGAAGTTCAACGCGACGCTCGATGCCTACGAGACCGTCAACCGCCAGGAATACGCGACCTATTGGGCTTATCGGAATCTGCAGGCAAACCCTGCCGTCTACGATGCGACGTTCCAGTTCCGCTTCGCCGCCGGCTCGTCCGAGCTTGCGACCTACCAGGCGATGTATCGCCAGCAGGGAGCCGATAAGGGGCTGAGCGGAGCCGCGCTGGACAGCTATGTCGCTGATGCGATCAGCACGCTCGAAACCTCGCGCACGCTGCAGTACCGCACGCTGAACAATCAGTACGGAAAGTACGGCAACGTCTACATCGCCGACCTCGCCGGCGCCTATGACAGCTACTGGAACTACCGCAGCCAGCAGGCCGATCCTTCACAATACCAGGCCGGCTTCACCGTACCGGTTTCGCAGGCGGAAAAGGATGGCATCCGCGCCGGCATCCTGGCCTCGACCCTGAGCGGGGACGCGCTGACGGCTTATGTCGCCGACCAGCTCGCCAATCTCGAAGCAGACCGCAACCGGGACTATCAGGCGCTCGATCGCATCTTCGGCGGGCTCGGCGCCAGCCAGAGCGCCGATTTCGGCCAGAGATACGAAACTTATTGGACCTACCGGTCCAATCTGGGTCAGGACGGCAAGCCGATGCTCTCGGCTGCCCAGCAGAGCTATTATCAAAAGCAGTTCTCCGACGCAGGTACCGCACTGGGCAAGACGGGCGCCGATCTCGACAGCTATGTCGCGGCCCAGTTCACGCAGCTCAACAGCGATCGCAATGCCGACTATGTCGCGCTGAAGGCGACTTTCGATCGCTTCGGCGACAGCTATAACGCCAACCTGGCGACCAGCTACGCCACCTATTGGGGCTGGCGCGGCACGCTCGACAGTGATGGCAAGGTCCATCTGACATCGGCCGAGCGCACCACCTATACCGACGTCTTCGCCAAGGCCGGCGCTGCGATGTCGAACGCCGACGCTCTCGTCGCGGCTGATGTCCGGACGCGGCTGGCGGCCGCCGAAGCGCAGCTCAAGACGGATTACCAGGCGCTGAACACACGCTTCGGAGCCCAGGGCAACGCCTATGACGCGACCTATGCGCTGACGCTTTCGAGCGCCGACCGGACCGATTACGCGACCTATTGGGGCTATCGCAGCCAGCAGGCGAACCCCGGCGTCTACGATTCCGGCTTCGCGCCCCGGCTTGCCGGCGATGCGCTGACGGCAGCGCAGAATGCCGCTTCGACTGCGAGCAAGGCCGCCTTGCAGGCGGGGACGCTGACGACCACGGCGATCGACGCTCGCGTCCAGACCGCCGTGACCAGCCTGTCGAACGCCCGCACGGCCGACTACGCCAAGCTCAATGCCTTCTTCGCGCAGTTTAACCTCGGCACGACCAAGCAGACGAACCCGCATTTCTTCGTCGACCAGGCGACGAAGGATGCGATCAATGCCGGCATCAAGCGCTGGACCCAAGACGAACTGATCAACGCTGTCGGCCAGGGCCTGCTCAAGGAGACGACCAGCACGCAGGTCCAGAAGCAGGACCCGATCATCACCGGCGGCAACGTCTCCATCGTGGTGCGCGGCACCGCGCAGGGCGGCGGCAATGTCGGTTCGGTCGACGGCGTCACCATCATCGACGTCAGTGCCCATCAGGCGCTGACCAAGGACCAACTCATCGCGCTCGGCGCCGCCGAGCGCAGCGACATCGTGCTGCTGACCTCAGCCCCCGTCCCGGCGACCGTCACTTTCGGCAACGATGGCGGTCAGGGCGTCATCACGAATCTCGGCGGCAACTGGGATCCGTCGATCTTCACGGTCGGCGCGACGCTCTACATCGGCGGCGCGACGCAGAACGCCAGCGGCGAGTCGCCGACGGTCTTCACCATCGCCAGCGTCTCCGGCAACGTCATTCGCACCAATCAGGTGCTGACCGCCGAAAGCGGCAAGGTGGTCAGTCTCGGCGTGCGGCTCGCCAGCGCGGAAGCGCCGCGCGCGACCGCGCAGATCACCTTCGGCCCGGACCGGACGCTGACCCGCGACAGCGGCAGTTTCCTCGATGATGGCTTCACCGTCGGTATGCGCATCGGCGTCGCCGGCGCCTTCGGCGTCAAAACCGCGAACCAGACCGATGCCTCGCATTACTATACGATCGCGCAGGTCACGGCCTCGACGATCACGCTGGTCGGCGGCGACGTGCTGACGGCGGAAGACGCTCGCAACGTCATCGTCTTCCAGTCGGCGCTCGATCCGGCGAATCCCGGCAATCTGATCAAGCAGGTGCTGATCCAGGGCCGTAAGCCGATGAACCTCTCGGCCAGCGGCACGTTCAGCGTCGATGCCGACCGGCAGATCTTCATCGGCACGCAGGGCGCGCTTGCGCTCGGCTCGGTGACTTCGCGCAATGGCGACGAGATTCGCATCAAGACCAACGGGGGCCTCACCAACGCAGCCGGCGCGAACGCGACGAACATCACGGGCGGCAACATCGTGCTCGAAGGCGGCGACGAGGCCGTGGGCACCGCTGCCAACGTCATCGGCATCGACCTGAAGGGGCAGGGCGCGCTCACCGTCCGCACGGCGAAGGACATCTTCGTCACCGAGCGCAACGGCGATCTGAACCTGGAATCCGCCTACTCTCAGAGCGGCAGCGTCACGCTGGTCGCCGATGGCGGGATCCTCGATGCGGTCCACACCGACACCAACAAGATCGTCGCCGCGAACCTCTATCTGAAGGCCAAGGGCGGCAGCATCGGCACGGTCTCCGACCGGATCGAGGTCAAGCTCTCCGGAACGGTGCGCGCGTCGGGCACGGGCGGGGTCTATCTCGAAGAGACCGGCGGCAACATGAACCTGCTGTCGGCTGTCGCGAGCAATGGCGACGTCGTGCTGAAGGCAGCTGCCTCGGTGCTGAACGCCGGGTTCCTCGTCAATCCGGGCGACATCGATTCTGCCACCTATGCCGGCGGCGCCCCAGCCAATCCGCTCGTCAACGTCATCGCGAACAGCGTCACGCTGATCGCGGGCAACACGGTCGGCACCTCGGGGAGGGGCTTGGCCATCGACAGCCGCGCGGCCGGCAATCGCCAGGGCAATGTCAGCGCGCAGACGGTCTTCGGCAACATCTATGTCGAGGAGGTCGTGGGCGACCTGGCGCTCGGCACGGTGGGCACCGCCAATACCGGCGTCGCCTTCCTGACGGCGGCGGACGGCAGCATCGTCAACGGGCTTTCGCTCTATAACGACGCCGACAAGTCGAGCACGGCGACCGGTTCGAACCTGACCTCGGGCAAGGCCTATCTCATCGCCAAGAACGACATCGGCGCCGACGGCAGGCGCATCGTCGCCCGCATGAGCGCGAACAACGGGGCGGGCCACGACACCTATGGCGGCATCGAGGGCTATTCGACGGCCGGCAGCGTCTATCTCTGGAACATCGGCGGCCTGCGCGTCGGTGGCGTCGTGGCCGACACCGCGCCCGGATTCCGCGCCGCGGGCACGCTCAGCATCCGCACATCGAGCCCGCTGACGATCGACAAGGACATCATCTCCGGCGGTGACATCACGCAGACCGCGGGCGAGACCGGCGCGAGCGGCGACGATCTCACCGTGCTCAGCGGCGTCACGATCTTCTCGACCGGTGGCAACGTCACGCTCAATGCCGGTGACAACCTGATCGTGCAGGACGGCGCGACCATCAAGGCGGCCGGCGCGATCACGCTGCGCGGCGATTACAGCGCCTCCGGCAGTTCGGACGGCACCGGCGCGCTGATCGATCTCAGAGGCACCTATGTCGGCGCCTCGATCACGGTCGAAGGCGGCCAGAACAACGACGACATCCGCCTGAATGGCACCTTCCAGACGGGTACGCGCACGATCACCTTCGACGCTGACAACAGGCCGGTCGAGGGCGCGCTGACGGTCGGAGGGTCGATCACCATCCTGGCGAAGGACGGCGACGATGTCGTCACGCTCGGCGGCACCTTCAAGACCGGCACGTTGACGGTCGATGCCGGCGAGGGCGCGAATACGGTCACGCTCGCCGGCACCTTCGATGTCGCCGGCGCAATGATCGTGAAATCCGGTTCGGGCGCCGACGTCTTCGACCTCGGCGGCGTGATCAAGGCAGGCTCGCTTGCCGTCTCCGGCTCGGCTGGCTCGGGCAACGGTCTCGGCAACGACAGCTTCACGCTCACGGGCACCTTCAACATCGCCGGCCTGCTCGCGCTGGACGGCGGCGCCGGTATCGACACGCTGACCGACGCAAAGGTCACGGCCGGCGCGGTCACGGCGTCCGCCAACATCACGGCGGGCGCGATCGCGATCGACCTGAAGGACGGCGCAAACGTTGTGAGTCTCGGCGGGCACTACACGGTCTCCAACGCCTTCACGCTGAGCACGGGCGCCGATGCGGACAGCATTACCGACGCGATCTCGGCCAATGGCGCAGTCTTGCAGACCGCGACGATCGAGACCGGCTCGTTTGCGCTCTCGGCCGGTGCGGGCGACAACACCATCACCCTGCTGGGCAGCACGGTCGCGGCCTCGACGCTGGCTATCACCACGCTGGGCGGGCGCGATCGGGTGGCGCTGCGCGGGCGCATGCGCTCGACCACGACCGACATCCATCTCGGTGCGGGCGACGATACGCTCGAGATGACGCTGCTCGAGATTGCCGGCAACACCAATGTTTATGGTGAGGACGGCCAGGACACGATCGTCGTCAACCGCCTGCCGGATCTGACCAGCGCGGCGGCGAACGGCCGCCGCGACACGCTGAACATCGATGGCGGCCAGGACACCGACACGGTGCGGGTCCAGCTCGCCGGTGCCTCGACCTATCGCATCAACGTGCATGACAGCGGCGATGCCGACCGCGGCGTCGACACGCTGACGATCCTCGGCACCGATGCCGCCGATACCTTCCTGATGCGCAAGAACTTCGTCGCACTGGTCCACCCCAATGCCGACGGCACCTATCCGGCCAACACGGCGGTGGAGCGGATCAATGTCGATGCCTCGCTCAACGGGCGCATCGTCGTGGAAGGCGGCCTCGGTGACGACCGCTTCTACATGGACGACGACGCGGCGCTGATGACCGTCGACGGCGGCGCGGGCAACGACTTCTTCCAGATGGGCCAGATCTTCGCGACGCCGCGCGACGTCGCCAACGGGCTGCTCGCTGAGGACGCCTTCGATACGGTCCAGGTCTCGTTCGGCGGCTATCTGTCGAAGGGCAATTCGGTGCCGGTCGTGATCTACGGCGGCACCGGCGACGACACCTTCCAGATCTACTCGAACAAGGCCGATCTGCGCCTCGAAGGCGAGGATGGCGACGATCAGTTCATCATCCGCGCCTTCGCGCTCGCCGATAACGGCAAGATCAAGGTCAATGCCGGCGCCGGCAACGACAAGATCGAGTACAACATCAACGCGCCGGTCGATATCGACGGCGGCTCGGGCTTCAACAAGGTCGTGGCGCTCGGCACCGAATTCGCCGACACCTTCGTCGTCACCCGCGACGGCGTCTATGGCGCGGGCCTGTCGATCAAGTTCGCCAATATCCAGGCGGTCGAGGTCGACGGCCTGGAGGGCGACGATACGTTCTATGTGCTCTCGACGGCACCGGGCGTGGTTACGACGCTGATCGGCGGCCTGGGCAGCGACACCTTCAATGTCGCAGGCGACGTCTCCGGCGAGGTCGTGGCGCGTGACGCCAAGGGTAATTCGGCCGTCATCAACCATACCATCTCCAGCACGGATCCGCGCTTCGACGGGCTCTTCGTCGCGGGCGTCACGGCCTCGGTCTCGACCGCCGATGGCGGGGCGATCAGCGACGGCGGTGGCCTGACCCTGCGCGAGGACAGTGCGGTTTCCACGCCGAACGCCGTCGGCAGCAGCGTCGGCACCTATACGGTCGCGCCGCCGGCTCCGACGACGACGGCGCTGACGGCGAGCGACACCGCCGTCGTCACCGTCTCGGCGGCGCAGGCTTCTTCCCAGAACCGTGCGCTTGCCGGCAACGCGGGAACGGTCGAGGTTTCGCTCGACGGCGTGACCTATGCCGATGCGCTCACCATCGCCTACTCGACCGTCTCGGACGGCCATGGCGGCTATGTCTGGCAGGGCGCGCGCACGGTCTATGTCCGCGCCAAGTCGGACACGGCGGCGGAAGGCGACCAGAAGGTCGCGATCGGTCACTCGGTGCTCAGCAGCAATGCCGAGGTCAACGGCACCTGGCTGCGCACCACGCTCGTGACGGTGCTCGACGACGACAAGGCCGGCATCATCGTCACCCAGAGCGACGGCGACACCACCGTCATCGAAGGCAACAAGCCGCAGCAGAAGGACGACTACACCGTCGTCCTGAACAACAAGCCGCTGGCCGGCGAGACGGTGCGCGTCACCTTGCTGCCCGACAGCAACCAGATCACGCTCACCCGTGCCGACGGCTCGGCCCTGCCGCTCGATCAGGACGGCCACGCCTATCTGGAGTTCACCGACCAGAACTGGTCGACCGCGCAGACGGTGCTTGTCGCCGCCCCGCATGACGGCATCGCCGAGAACCGCCAGCTCGTGAACGTCACGCACAAGGTGACGAGTTCGCTCGGTGCCAACGGCTTCTTCGGCAATGTCGTCGAGCAGCCGATCGTGCGCGTCACGGTCATCGATTCCGACACCGCGAGCGTCCTGGTGCGCCCGGCGCCGGGAGGCGTCGTCGTCACCGACACGCAGCCTTCCTATTACGACATGGTGCTCACGACGCAGCCGACAGGCCCGGTCACCGTCAGCATCGCCAATGACGGGCAGACCATCCAGTCGAGCAGCGATCCGCGCTTCACCGCCGCTTCGAACGGCCATCCGGCGAGCGTGACCTTCGGCCCGAACGATTACGACACGCCGATCCGCATCATCGTCTCGCGCGATCCCAACGGCACGAGGACGACGAGCGACCTGAAGACGTTCTCACGTCAACCGCACGACGTCAGCGCGATCGAAGGACCGCTCGTCGTCATCGGCGGGGTCGGGCCGCAGAACCGCGGCCTGCAGCAGGCGATCGCGCTCCCCGGCGAGGCCAATGCTGTCGTCACGCGAGACATCGCAAATAACGGCCAACCCGATCTGGACAAGCTGATCGTCTACAACGACTCGACCAATGTCGGCGTGACCGGCGAGCTGACCTTCGACCATATCGGCGGCCTCGGCATGGCCTCGCAGGACATCGTCACGGGCGGCGCCAACAGCCAGACCTATCGCGGTGGTATCACCTACACGTCGATGAGCGTCGTGCAGGTGCTGCTCGGCCAAGGCAACGACACCTTCACGGTCAAGAGCACGGCCGACGCGACGCTGACCGAGATCGACGGGGGCGGCGGTGCAGACCGGCTGATCGTCACGGGTTCGACCGGCCCGCTCGCTCTGTTCGGCGACACGTCGGCCGATAACAGCCGCTACGACTCGACGCCGCAGAACCCGACCGGACGGGCCTTCGCCTTCCGGACCGAGGGCATGACCGGCGTTGACGGCAACCCCGTCAGCCTCGACGACTATATCGACGCCTCGGGCGCGACCGGCATCGTGATGATCGATGGCGGCGCCGGGCGCGATACCATCATCGGGGGCCAAGGCCGCAACTACATTGCCGGCGGCGCCGGAAACGATAGCATCACGGGCGGCCCGGCCGCCGACTACATTCTCGGCGATTCCGCCTTCAACCTCGACGTGGCGACACGCTTCGTAACGATCGACGACACAGGCCTTGCCGGTGCCGATACGATCGACGCGGCTGCGGGCGACAATGTCGTCATCGGCGACCATGGCCAGATCTATCAGGACGGCGCGGCCACGCCCGGCTTCCATCTGGAGGGCGCGCATGTCGTCAGCCGGGTCGTCTCCACCAACACGACGCAGGGCGCTGCCGACATCATCACGGCGACGGCCGGAAACAACGTCATCATCGGCGGCGCCGGTGCGGACAGGATCACGGTCGGCGCAGGCAACCACGTCATCTTCGGCGACAATGGCGACGCGGTCTTCACCGCGGGCGTTCTGACCTCGGTCACGACGCTCGACGGCGCCAATGGCGGTGACGACCAGATTCAGGCCGCTGACGGCAATTCGACGATCATCGGTGGCGCAGGCTCCGATGTGATCTCGGTCGGCAAGGGCACGCAGGTGATCCTGGGCGACACGGGCGAGGCGACCTTCGACGTCGTCAACGGTGCGCGCGTCCTGCTCGCCATCAAGACCAAGGACGGCGAAGCCGCTGTCGGCGGCGCCGACACCATCACCGCCGCCGATGGCGACACGACGATCATCGGCGGCGCAGGCGCCGACAGCATCACCGTCGGCAAGGGCACGCAGGTCATCCTCGGCGACAGCGGCTCGGCCACCTTCTCCGACGGCAAGATCGCGAGCATCACCTCCGTCGCGACCGACATCGGCGGCGACGACGTGATCGAGGCTAATGACGGCGACGCCACGATCCTCGGCGGCGCGGGGGCGGACCAGATCACGGTCGGGATCGGCAACCACGTCATCCTGGGCGACAACGGTCAGGCGCTCTTCACGCTGGGCATGCTGACGCGGATCGAGACGATCGACCCGGCGATCGGCGGCAACGACGTGATCAAGGCCAAGGACGGCAACACCACCATCATCGGCGGCGCCGGAGCGGATCAGATCACGCTGGGTTCTGGCACGCAGGTCGTGCTCGGCGACAGCGGCGTTGCGACCTTCGTCGGCGGCAAGATCGCGAGCATCACCTCCGTCGCGACCGATATCGGCGGTGACGACGTGATCGAAGCCAAGGATGGCGACGCCACGATCCTCGGCGGAGCGGGAGCGGACCAGATCACGGTCGGCACCGGCAATCACGTCATCCTCGGCGATAACGGCCAGGCGCTGTTCACGAACGGCGTTCTCGACCGGATCGAGTCTATCGATCCGGCGATCGGCGGCAATGACGTGATCAAGGCCGAGGACGGCAACACGACGATCATCGGCGGCGCCGGAGCGGACCAGATCACGCTGGGTTCTGGCACGCAGGTCGTGCTCGGCGACAGCGGCGTGGCCACCTTCCTCGACGGGGTGATCGCGACCGTGACCTCGACGGCAACCGATATCGGCGGCGACGACATCATCTCGGCGCAGGACGGCGACGTCACCATCATCGGTGGCGCCGGGGCCGACCGCATCACGGCCGGGCGCGGCAACCACGTCATCCTCGGCGACAACGGCCAGGCGACCTTCACGCTCGGCCTTGCCGACCATGTCGAATCGATCGATCCCGGCATCGGTGGCGACGATGTTATCCAGGCCTCGGACGGCAACGACGTCATCCTGGGCGGCGCGGGCGCCGACAGCATCACGACGGGCGCCGGCGACCATGTCATTCTCGGTGACAGCGGCCAGGCCGATTTCGTCGTGGCGCTGCAGAACGGCGTCGCCAAGGCGACGCGTTCCAAGGTCGAGACGCTGGCGCCCGACATCGGCGGCGACGATCACATCGTCTTCGGCTCCGGCCGGAACGTCGTGCTGGGCGGTGCGGGCGGCGACCTGATCGAGGGTGCAGACCAGGGTGCGGTCATCCTCGGCGACAACGGTGTCGTCACCTTCGATGCCGCAGGCGTGATCCTGCGGGCGCTCAGCCTCTCACCGGAGATCGGCGGCGACGACCGCATCACCGCGGGCAACGGCAACAACGTCGTGCTGGGCGGCGCGGGAGCGGACACGATCGGCCTCGGCGACGGCAACAACGTCGTGCTTGGCGATAGCGGCCAGGCTGATTTCACCAACGGAGCGGTCACGGAAATCGCCAGCATCGCGCCCTCCATCGGCGGCAACGACCAGATCACGCTCGGCAAGGGCGGCAATGTGGTGATCGGCGGTGCCGGCTCAGACACGATCACGGCCGGCGATGGCGCCGATGTGGTGATCGGCGACGCCGGCCACGCGACCCTTACCGCAACCGGCCTGCCGATCTTCGTCGAGACGCTCAATCCGGAGGTGTCCGGCGACGACGTGATCCGCATCGGTAACGGCAGCAGTGTCGTGCTCGGCGGTTCGGGAGCCGACCGCATCGCCATCGGCAACGGCCATAGCGTCGTGCTGGGCGACAACGGCACGGCGAATTTCGACGCGCTCGGCCGCGTCGCCCGCGTGGCGACCACAGTGCCCACCATCGGCGGCAACGACCAGATCGTCATCGGTGATGGCGGCAGCGTCGCGATCGGCGGCGTCGGCGACGACCAGATCACGAGCGGCTCGGGCGACGATGTCGTCCTCGGCGACAATGGCCTGGCGACCTTCGTGGCCGGCGTCCTCTCGCATCTGGAAAGCACCGATCCGACGATCGGCGGCAACGACACGATCGATGCCGGGGACGGCGACAATGTCGTGATCGGCGGCGTCGGCGCGGATACGATCACGACCGGCGCGGGTGCGGACGCGATCCTCGGCGACAACGGCGTCGCCGACTTCATCACGGCCGGCGGAGCACGCGTGCTGCGCCGCCTGCAATCGACCGATCCGCTGGCAGGCGGCAATGACCGGATCTCGGCGGGTGCCGGCAACGACTTCGTCGCAGGCGGAACCGGCGACGACGTGATCGACGGCGGCGCCGGTAACGACATCCTGTTCGGCGATCATGCGTTGTACGATCTTGCGTTGCCCGCCAATCAGCGCGGCGTCGCGATCTATACCCGCGCGGCCGATGGCGGTGGCAACGACGTGATCCATGGCGGCGCCGGCGACGACCTGATCTACGGCCAGCAGGGCGACGACCAGTTGTTCGGCGACGATGGCGACGACGACATCACCGGCGGCAGCAACGTCATCGGCGCTGCCGATGGCAATGACACGATCTCCGGTGGCAACGGCAACGACGTGATCATCGGCGACAACGGCATGATCCTGCGTCAGGTGCTGGTCGACGACGTCAAGCACATCACCTGGCAGATGGACCCGGCGCCCTTCGCGGCGGCACGCCGCGAGGTCACGTTGTTCGACCTGATCGACGGCGTCGGTGGCGGCGACCATATCATGGGCGATGCCGGCGACGACAGGCTCTTCGGCCAGACCGGCGACGACTGGATCGAGGGTGGCGACGGCGCCGACGAGATCGTCGGCGGGCTCGGCAGCGACCGCATCAGCGGCGGGGCGGGCAACGACATGATCCTCGGCGATCTCGGCCGGATCGTGCGCGCCTACCGTCCGGACGGCTCGGCCCTGCTCAACAGCGATGGCAGCTGGCACAAGGACGTGGTGCTGGAAGAGGTCGGCACGATCACCAGGGTGATCGCGACAGACTCGCGCGGCAGCGTCGACGGTTCGCTCGACATCGGCGCGCTGGCGAAATCCGACCTGCTGCTCGTCACCGGTGCGCGTGACGCGGCCGGCAACCTGCTCAACGCGCCGTCGGGTTCGCAGGCGACGGCGCTGCTCGCTGTGTCGCTCGGCCAGGCCTATGACGATGTGATCGACGGCGACGGCGGCGACGACACCATCTTCGGCCAGCGTGGCGACGACACGCTGCGCGGTGGCGACGGCAACGACGTGATCTATGGCGACCGTGCCTCGAACACGGCGGAATACGTCTCCGACCAGCCGACGATCGTGAACGCCGTCAGGCTGATGTCGGCTCCGGCCTCGGCGGGCTTCGCCCTGCCGCTCGGCGGGGCGGTGGTGGTTCCCGCCGCCACGCTGCTGCCACAGGCCTTGAACGCCACCGCCCCGCGCATCGACATCTATCCGGTGATGTCCGGGCCGATCAGCGCGCTCTCGGGCGCCGGGCCGCTGCAGAAGCAGGACGGTACATCGTTGACGGTCTACGCCTCTGTCATGCCGAACCTCGTCGATACGCATCGGGTGCTCTACGGCAACGACACGATCGACGGCGGGGCGGGCGACGACACGATCTATGGCGACGACTCGCAGATGTTCAGCCTCGACGTGACGCGCTATTCCTCGCTGAACGCCCAGATCGACAGCGTGACGCTGGGGATGCAGCAATTGCTGGCGATGCTCGACGGGGTCTCTTCCGGCGTCGACGCTATCGACTACGCGAACGGCCATGCTTCGCCGGTGCAACTGCGCTTCGGCAACGACACGATCACCGGTGGCAGCGGCAACGACGTGATCGTCGGTGACGCCGGGCGCACGGTGGTCGGGGGATCCGGTCTCGCAACGGATCGCGACTCGGCGCTGGCCCTCAACGGCTTCCTGGCGGCAATGCGCACCGCGGTCGCGGATGCGACGGCGGCCGCCGGCCATGCACGCGATTCGCTCGTCTACACGATGCAGAACATGTCCGGAGTTTCGCTCTGGTTGAGCCGCTACTATACCCCGGACATGTTCGCGGTGAGGCACGAGCTCGTCGTCGGCAACGACACGATCGATGCGGGTGACGGTGACGATCTCGTCGTCGGCGACAACCTGATCATCGTGAAGTCGGGCATCGCCCAGTCGCAGACATTCATGGACGGCTGGACGGATTTCGAAATCGGGCAGCGCGTCGCGGCGCAGGATGCGATCCTGCAGGCGCATCTGGCGATCGCTCACCCGGTCGATGCAGTCGCAACAGCAACCGGCGAGCTGACGCTGGGCGGCGGGCAGGGCTATGCCCTGGCCATCGGGAACGACAGCATCAGGACCGGAGCGGGCAACGACGTCGTCATCGGCGACACCGCATTGATCCAGATCCCGTCTGCGCGGAACCTGCAGGGCGCGCCGGCCTGGGCTGACGCGCTGGCCGCCGACCGGGCTCAGGTCATCGGCCGCCTGTTCGCTCACGCGACGGCGCCCTTCGCCGCGGACGGTTCGATCCCGGGCGACGCTCAGCTGCTCAGCGCTGCAACGTTCAACTGGGGCCCGGACGGCCAGAGCTTCGGTCGCAGGCCGGGTGCAGTTTCGATCGGCAACGATACGATCGAGATCGGGTCGGGCTCGAAGCGCCTTTTCGGCGGCACGGCGGTTCTGGTCCCGGTGCTCGACTGGTCCGGACGTCCGCTTGGCTTCGACGGGATCGGTGGAAGCGAGCGTGGCGCACTGGCTCAGCAGGCTCTCTTTGCCGCTCGCGTCGGCGTCGCTATCGGCGGCGCCGGCAATGGCTGGTCCATGGGATCGGGCTATGGCTGGTCGTTCGACCTGTCCGGGTTCTGGAACGGGTTCTTCCTCGGCGGCCGTTCCTTCGGCGTCTGGGGCTTCGATTGGGCGGGCTTCTCCGGTGGCTTCGGAGTCGGTGGCCGCACGGGCTCTGGCTGGGCGTTCGCCTGGACTGCGGGGCAAAGCGGCCAATCCTCCTGGATCTATGGAACGGATGGGCAATCGGGCCTGCCGCAGGGTGCCATGCTACCGGGCGGGCCGAACTTCCAAGACGGCCAGACCTGGCGAACTGCCAAGACCGGTATCCCCGTCGGATATCGTGTAGGTGGCGCGACCGACGCTGCGACCGGGGCCGATCTGTCGACACAGCGCATCTATCCGGGGTTCGGCAAGGTCGGTGCCTATCAGTCGGGTGTCGACCAAGTCGTCGACAGCGCCGGGCGTTCGGCCGTCATCCAGGTTCCGGAACTGACGGTCGGGATTCCGATGCTCCCGTTCCTGCGCGGCGGCAACGGTGCGCTGCTCGGCCCGATCGGAGGGCGCAACCGCGAGGAGGCGATCCAGGGGGTCTCCTACGAGGCGCTTCGTGCTTCCGACCTGATCGGCGCGCTGCTGCACTCGCAGATCGTCCTGAGAACAGGCGCCGAGGCCCCGGCCGGGCCTTATCGAAGCTATGTCTTCGACGAGCGCTCGGGCAGCCTCGTTCTGCAGGATCGCGAGGATTTTCTTCTGCTTTGACGAAAAGCGGCCGCGCAGCATGGAACCGCGCGGCCAGGCCATTGCCGAGGTTTTCGACGTGAAGACTTCGGATACAAGGACTTCCGCAGAACACTGCTTTGGCCGAAGCCTTCGCCTGCACCGAAGTCCCGCGCCTGATCGGCCCCATTTCGAGTCGATCGCGGACCGCCAGTCTGTCGCTGGCTCACGAAGCGGGGCAAAGGACCGGCTGGGGGTCGCGGCGCAAGAGATCAGATACTTATACAGGTACTCCAAATATGCAGGCGTTCGCGATCTTGCCCGGGCGCGGCCGAACGGCTCGGGCCCTTCATATGGGGAAGGCCGTCGGCCTCGAATAAGCTGTCAGATCGTCACCCGCAGCAAATGTCGGTATCGGTGGTTGCGTGCCCCCGCAACCACTGAGAGCGAAAGCCCCGTCTCCCTGCGAGACGGGGTTTTGCGTTCGCAGAGCACACAGCCAGAATCCGCGCCAGGTCGCCATGAGGCTCGAGTGAAACGCCGCCACCGTCGCGCGGCGTGACGATGATGCGCTCAACCGTCGACCGGATCGAACCGCCCCGGTTTTGTGGGAGGCCCCAAATCCTGAGAGGATGCGACCGCAAGCCCTGGCTGGCGACGGGCATGGCGGCTGAGTTGGAGGCAGACCGGGTTGCGCCGGATGCATAATACCGGCGACTATTCGATCAGCGATCTAGCCGAGGTATTCACCGCCTGAAGGTCCACGGTGTATCGGCCTCTTGTTCGAACCCAATCTCATCAGTCCGCAACCTGATCGCGTTCCCGCGTTGTCCAGCTTAACATATTCCGGCGGTAAAACCTCGAGGTGCTCCCATCGTGGCGGATCCACGCCCAGAGCGTGCCCATGACGAACCAGAAGTACCAGTTGAATGCCAGGTAGAAATGCATGTTGTCCGAATAGGATTCGAGCATATACCCGAACAGCAGACAGCCGATGATCAGCACGCCCGGTGGATCACGTCGCCATCCTCGCGCCAGGCACCAGGCCACGCAGCCGAACAGCCAGAGGAGCGCAAGCAGGCCGAGCAGACCGAGTTCGAAACTCATCTGCAGATAGAGATTGTGACCGTCGATGCCCGGTGGGTTGACGAGCGGGAAGAAGCGCGGAACTGAGGGCCTCAGCGTTTCGAGACCATGGCCCAGCAGCGGCTGCTCCAGTACCCGCGGAAGCACGGATTCCCACAAGGCCTCCCGCCAGGCATAGGAGTTCAGTCGCGTATCGGCATTCAGCTGCGAGAAGTCGTCGATCGCCGGTGCGGCCGTGACGTCCGTCACGCGGTCCATCAGGTTCGGATTGGCGATGAATAACACCGGCAGCAGCAGCAGACCGAAGAGGAAGCGGCGCTCGATCCCGACCGCATAGACCATGAACATCAGCGCACAGGCACCCCAGGCGCTGCGCGTCTTGGTCAGCAGCAGGAGCACCACGAGCAACGGGATGTAGAGCGTCACCAGCATGCGGATGCGGGGCGATGCGCGCACGATCCCCGAGGCCCGGATATAGAGCGCGAGACCGAGGATCAGCACGAGGTAGAAGGCATAGATGTTCGGATGCGTGAAGGTGGATTGCAGGCGGAAATCGTGCAGATCGGACAATCCTTGCGCGAGATCCACAAAGGCATAGAGCGTAGGCGGAATCGAGGAGACGAATACCACTTGGATGAAGAGGAGGATGTCGCGCGACGAACGCAGAATGAAGAACGGGATGGCGAAGAAGGCCCAGTAGGTCAGTAAGACGGAGGCCAGCCGTACCGCCGCGTTGAAATCCGGCGCCTGAAACGCCGAGCTGAAGGCGATGAGCAGGAAAGGCCCCCAGATCGCCATGACGGGAAACGGCGCCTTCAGCGGCGCCTGCAGAAACAGGATCCCGGCGATCGCGATCGCGAGCACGTTGAACAGGGCCCCCACCCCCATGGAGGCCGCGCCGGAATCGCCTCCGAGCAGATTGAAGATCGGATCAGTGGAGGCGCGGATCAGCAGGATGGCGAAGACAAGACCCCGCAGGAGCCGCCAAACCGCCTCGGCATTGGCCTCCCGCACGGAGCAGGTCCGCCAGACGCGACCCGCCTCCGGCGAAAGCAGGGCGCCGGGCGTGACGGCGGAGGGGCGGGGAGCCATCCTCATGTCTCCTGCTCCAAGGCTCTGTTCCGGGTCTCGGCGCGATGCCACTCCGTTCCGTTCGCGGCGCGGATCGGTTCGAGCCAAAGTTCTGCCTCTCGGCACCAGGAAGCGGGGACTGCGGCTGCGGCGCGGGCCCGGCCGATGCGGTCCATCACGCGCGGCGCAACGAGCTCAGCCGCCGCGCGCGGAAGCTCGCGCCACCGGCCATGACTGTCGAGGAAAGCTTTGTCACGGACAGCCAATCCCCCGGGGTTTCGCAGCAGGGCGTGGAAGAGGGCGATGACGAATGCCATGAGGCCGCCGTCGAGAATGTAGCGCGTGCGGGCCTTCTCGGCGATATCGTCCGGATCCACCAGCTCGCGGCCGCCGCCGCGCGAACGGCGATGCTCGTTCCATTCCGGGCCGAGCAGATCGTACTGGTTGCCGGCGACGCAGAGGACGACATACAGCGCGCCGACCCCGATCGAGGCCAGGACATAATCGCTTCGAAAGAAGACCACGCCGTAGGCGGCCGCCGAATACGCGAGGAAGGCAGCATAGGTGCAGGCGACGATCGTGATCATCTCGATGGAGATCACTGCCGCGGTCCAGAATACCCGGGATCCGTGAGCCGCGGCGGCGGCCGAAGGAGGTCGTGTGCCGGATAGGATCGAACTCGTTGACATTGGCCCGCCAGACAGTTTCGAGGTCCGCACAAGCTCAACGTCCATAGATATCGCAGGTTCTACGTCTTCGCAGGGGTTGCGCCTCTTTTCTTGTAAACGCGACGCGCGAGCTGGAATCGGCGCGTTAAAGGCGCAACGGGTTGCGCCTTTAACGCGCCGATTTCCGGCCTTCGGCCTTCACATTTCAGTTTTGCGGCAGAACGCAAACTATCGGACAGTCCCGACGCAGAGCCCCGACGACGTCATGCAGCTTCTCGGCGAAAGCGGAATCCGTGGAGAGCTTGAATTGCCGCCAACGATGCGGGCGAAGCCGTGGGCTGTCCATATCTTCTGAATCGTGCAGATCGCCAGCCCCGCGACTTTGGCCATGGCGCGCGCCGTCCGATGTGTTGCCTCATGGGGGCGGCGGCTTCAGCGTCATCGTCACGACAGTCGCGGTCTTGTCGTAGGCCGTGGGCAGCCTTCCGGGCGGTCTGGTCTTGTCCCGCAACACCCCGTCGACGCCCTCTTCCATGAAGCGCGCGGGCCGCCATACGGTCGTCTTCGCCGTATCTGCCGCCGCCGCGATCGCCGAGGTTCCGATGCCATCGGCGCTCATCAATACGATCCGGACACGCCAGACGGGCTTCGGTGCTGTGTCCCCGTCGGCGACCAAGGCTTCGAGACGCCGGTCAGCCTCGCCGAGCGTGATCCCAGTGCGCGTCGCGCAGGGGCGCATATGCCCGTGCTCCTGGGAATACCCGCGTGGACTCTTCTGTTTCGGTCAATCGACTAG
>NZ_CAMFKW010000039.1 GCF_945957345.1 uncultured Allobosea sp.
GCCTTGCTGGTCGCGGCGCCGGCCCGGCCCCTGGCCGGGCTCGCGCGTGCCGCGGCGGCCGGGCGCGGCGGCAGCCGGCGGCTGGGCTGCCTCCTCCGGCGTGGTGACGCGCACCTTCGCCTTGTCGGTCAGGCGGGCGAAGCCGGTGGTGACGAGCTTCGCCGGCGGCTCGATGCCCGCCGTGATCACGGCCGTCGTCTCGTCCTGCTGGCCCACGGTGACGGGCACCTGCCGCACGGTCTCGTCCTCGTTGACGGCAAAGACATAGGCGCCGTTCGGCCCGCGCTGGATCGCGGCTGTCGGCGCCACCACGACATTCTTGAGCATGTCGACGAAGACGCGGACATTGACGAACTGACCCGGCCAGAGCTGGAGGTGGTCGTTCGGGAAGCGGGCCTTGACCTTGATCGTGCCGGTAGTCTGGTCGACGACATTGTCGATGACCTCGACCACGCCCTTGTCGATGATCGTCGTGCCGTCGGAGTCCAGCGCATCGACCTCGACCGGGCCGCGGGCCACCGCGGCGCTGACGGCGCGGAGCTGCTGCTGCGGCAGGTTGAAGATCATCGCGATCGGCTTCAGCTGGGTGATGACCACGAGGCCGTTCGAATCCGAGGCGCGGACGATATTGCCCTGGTCGACCTGACGGATGCCGAGGCGGCCGTCGATCGGCGCGCGCACTGTGGTGTAGTCGAGAATGGCCTTGGCGTTGTCGATCGCGCCCTGGTCTGAGCGGACCTGCGCTTCGAGCTGTGCCACCGTTGCGCGCTGGGTGTCGGCCTGCTGGCGCGAGCCGTAATCGGTCTGCGCGAGCTTGGCGTAGCGCTCGAGATCGGCGCGGGCATTGGCGAGCTGCGCCTCGTCCTGCGCCTTCTTGGCGATAGCCTGGTCGTATTGTGCCTGATAGGTCGCGGGGTCGATCTTGGCGAGCACGTCGCCCTTCCTGACGTCCTGGCCGTCCTTGAAGGCGATCTCCAGCAGCCTGCCGTCGACCTGCGTGCGCACGGTCACCGTATTCAGCGCCTGGATGGTGCCGACGGCATCGGCTGTGACCGGCACGTCGTCGCGGCGCGCAGGCGTTGCGATCACCGGGATCGGGCCTTCATTGCCGCCGAAGCGGGCGCGCCGCCCGCCGCGCGCGCCGCCCTGCTGGCCGCCGGCCGAGACGTTCTCCCCACTGGAGGGCATCCAGCCGCCATTGTAGCTGTGCCAGCCCCAGGCGGCCGCGCCGATCAGCACGAGAAGGATGAGAAGACGCTTCATTCCGCCGCCTCGGTCGCGGTGATGGCGGCGCGGCGATCGGCATCGGACCAGCCGCCGCCCAGCGCCTTGAACAGCTCGACATAGGCCGTGAGCTTCTGGAGCTTGATCTGCGAGAGCTGGTCCTGCGCCTGGAACAGGGTCTGTTGGGTATTGAGCAGCGTCACGATGTCGATGGTGCCTTCGCGCAGGCGTTGCTCGGTGATGGAATAGGCCCGCCGCGCCGAGGCGACGACCTCAGCCTGCAGCCGTTCGTGGCTGGTGTTCTCCTGGATCGCGATCAGCGCGTTCTCGACATCGGCGAAGGCGCTGACGATGGTCTTGCGATAGGTCGCGATCAACTCGTCGGCCGTGCCGCGTTCGAGCTCGACCCTGGCGCGGAGATTGCCGCCGTCGAGGATCGGCTGGACGAGGCCCGCCGCCGCCGAGGCGAAGGCGGCATCGGGCCGCAGCAGGTTCTTCAGCAGCGCGCTTTCGAGGCCGCCCTGGCCGGTCAGCGTGATGTTCGGATAGAGTGCCGCGCGGGCGGCATAGAGCGTCGCCTCCTGCGCCGTAAGCCTCGTTTCCGCCTCGGCGATGTCGGGCCGGCGTTGCAGCAATTGCGAGGGCAGGCCGGCGCGCACGGCCGGCACGGCGATCGCGTTCAGGCTGCCCCCCTTGATCGTGATCGCGGCCGGCGTCTCACCGACGAGCACGGCGAGCGTGACCTTCGCCTGGCGCAGCGAGAGCTCGAGCGCGGGCACGGAGGCCTTTTGCTGCGCGACCACGCTTTCCTGCTGCGCGATGTCGAGCTGGGTCGCGGTGCCCACCGAGAGCCGGGCCTGGATCACCTTGAGCGTGCGCTCGGCCACCGTGATGTTCTCACGGGCGATGCGCAGCCGGTCCTGCGCGGCCAGGACCTGGAAATAGGTGCTGGTCACGCTGGAGACGGCAGTGAGCGCGACTACGTCGCGGTCGAAGCGTGTCGCTTCCGCGGCAAAGCGCCCGGCATCGGCGGTCGCGCGGTTCTTGCCCCAGAAGTCGAGCTCGTAGCTGGCGGAGAGGCCTAGGCTGAACGTGTTGCCGACGCTTTCGTTGAAGGGGCCGCGCTTCGAGCCGAGCGTGCCCGGCCTCAGGCTGCGCGCGGCGTTGGTCGAGCCGCTCAGTGTCGGATAGAGCGACGCAGCCGAGATGCGGGACTGCGCATCAGCCTGCCGGATGCGCGTCATGGCGATGGCGATGTCGAAATTGGCGCCGCTCGTCCGCTCGACCAGCCGGTTGAGCTCGCTCGACCGGAACAGGCGCGGCCAGTCCGGCGAGACGGCCGGCGCGGCGCGGCGCTCGCCGGCGGCGAAGCTGCGGGTGACGGCGACGCCGAGATCGGGGCGCTGGTCGGCCGGCAGGCAGGCGCCGAGGCCGAGGGCGATGGCGGTCGCGGAGGAAAGGCGGAAGAGCGAATGTCCGACCGCGTTTCCCGCAAGATCGCGCCTGTAGCCCGGCACCATTCCGCTCTTCTCCAGCCTCGATTCGAAGGACCGCGGAACACGGCGCAACAGTAGCCGCTTCTAGAGTGATCCGCGGGGGAGAGAAAGTGAATTTCTCTTCATGTTTGTGGCCGAAGCCTGCCCGGGGATTGCTGAGATCGCGCTGAACCGCCGTTCTCCGTGAAGCGCGGCCCGATCACGCCATGAAGAAGGCTGCTGCCATCCCGAAGCCGATCAGCGTGATGAAGATGCGCAGCGCCAGCATGTTGGTGATTCGCCGGGCCAGATGAGCCCCGACGAAGCCGCCGAGAGCGCAGGACAGGCCAAGCACGATCGCGGAGCGCCAGTCGATCAGCCCCGCGGCGGAGTAGGTCGCGACCGAGACGGTCGAGAGGATCGCCGACATCAGGCTCTTCAGCCCGTTCATCTCGTGCAGGTTGGTGAGACCGACAAAGCCGAAGGCCGCGAGCAGCATGATGCCGAGGCCGCCGTTGAAATAGCCGCCATAGATCGAGACGGCCAGCAACAGCAGCAAGGCCGGCAGCTTCGGCAGGCCGCCGCCATGCCGCAGCAGACGGCGCACGAGGGCGGGGCCTGCGGCGAAGATCAGCGTCGCCGCCAGCAGCAGCCAGGGGATCAGCGCCGAGAACGTCTCCTTCGGGGTGACCAGCAACAGAAGCGCGCCGAGAAGCCCGCCGAGCGCGGCCATCGCAGCGGTCCAGCGCAAGCTGATCGGCCCGCCCGCGCGGATATCCCTGCGGAAGCCCCAGGCGCCGCCGATATAGCCGGGGAGGGCTGCGAGCGTTGCCGTGGCGTTCGCCATGATCGGCGGAACGCCGATCCAGACCAGCGCCGGGAAGGACAGGAAGGTGCCGCCTCCGGCAACGGAATTCAGCGCTCCGGCCAGCAAGCCCGCGACGATGAGGACGATATTCGATTCCATGAGGCCCACCCGACTCGCATCTGGATCGCCGAAATCGGGCGGAGCTGCAAATGGGTGCGCCCTTCGACCTGCGCCACCCTGAACGGTTGACGCGAGCCGAGACATGACGAAGAGCCTCGCCGGCACTCAGGCGTCGACAGGCCCGCACCAACCGGGGAGATAGCCGGCGTCGCGGCCACGGGCGAGCTTCAGGGCCTTGGCCAGGGCCTTCTCGAAATCGGCGTCGACCCGGCGTCGGCTCAGGCGATGTCGCAGGAAATCGGCCCAGAGAAACTCGGAATAAGGCGTCGTGTCCTTGGCGAAGCCGCCGCAGCGGCGCAGTTCGCCAGCGAGCGAGCGATAGGGGTCGTCGGTCAGGCCCTCGATCTTCTTCGGGATGTCGCCGGTGGCGCACCGTTGCCCCTTGTCGTCATAGGGATGTACCCAGTTCCGATGCTCGCACACCGTCCAGAACGAGGCCTGCGACAGCGACGAGAGATCGGAGATGACGTTGACGAGCACTTTCGTCTGGCCTTCGTCGTGCAATGCGCGGACGAGGTGATGGTGATCGATGATGTAGAGCCGGTCCTTCGGCCCCTTGATCACCGGGATCATGTGCCGGCCCAGGAAATCGCCGGCTTCGCCGCCCTCCCGCTCGCGCCAGGCCCGGCGCTTGTCGTCGACTTCCCTGAAGCCGACGGTCATCTGGGTCGGGCGCAGCTCTGCGATCCGGATCGGCTGCAGGACGGGGTCTCGAAGTGTCATCGTGTTCAGTCCGCTCGTTCAAAGTTGACCGTATGCTTCAGCGGGTCGGCGGATGTCAGCCTGACCCGGATTTTGTCTCCGGGCTTGCCGCCTTGCCCGCGCACCCGTGCGACCACGGGCAATTCGCAGAGCTGGATGCGCAGGCCGTGCTCGTCGGCATCGGTCACCACCGCGTCGAAAGCGGTTCCTTCGCTGCCTTGAAGCATGAGCGCCTCGGCGAGGTCGATCACGAGCCGGTCGATCTGCCCGTCGCGTGCATCGGCCTTCGCCATCACCGCGGGCAATTGTTCGAAGGCGGCCGAGATCTCCGAAGGCACCGGCTGGCCATTCGCGACGGCAAGCGCCGCGCGCACCACATAACGGTCGGCAAGGCGGCGCAGCGGCGCTGTGGCATGGACATAGGTCGCCGCCATCGGTGCATGCCAGGGCACTACGCCCTCGCGGTAGGGGACATAGCTCGCGCCGCCGCTGGCCCTGCGCACCGCCAGCATGAAAGCCGCCTGGCTGCTGTCGGCAGGGACCAGCGTCTTCTCGAACTGTGCGAGTGTTTCCATCTCCGGCCATGCGAGTCCCAGTGCCCGCGCGGTCTGGCGCAGGCGCTGGACCGCGAGCTGGTCAGGTTCCGGCATCACCCGGAACAGCCCGGTATGGGCGGCCAGGAGCGCATCGGCGATCGCGACATTGCTGGCCAGGGACAGGGTGGCGTTCTGATCCTCGGCACGCAGCCGCGGGCGGAAGCTCAACTGGTAGCCGCCGTCACCGAGCGCCTCGACCTCCTGCTCGGGTGGGTCGACGCGCGAAGCCCCACGGCGGGCCTCGGCGGCCTCGATCCGGCGCGCCAGCTCGTCGAAATCGACTGGCAGGTCGGAAGCCCGGACGCCGTCATAGGCGAGCTTGGCGATGCTGCGGATGACGGCCCGCTCGGCACCGTCGAGATGGACATGGCCGTCGGGGTCGATCCGCGTCGTGAAAATCACCGCAGGCCGGATGACGGCGGGCAGGAGGCTGGCGGCGCCCTCGGCGAGGACAGGCGGGTAAAGCCCGGCCTTCCCGTCCGGCAGGTAAAGCGTCGTGCCGCGCTGCCAGGCCTCCCGGTCGATGGCGTCGCCGTCCTCCACGAACCAGGCGACATCCGCGATGGCATAGTGCAGCAGGAGGTCGTTGCCGCTCCGCTCGATCGCGAAGGCCTGGTCGAGATCCCTGGATGTCGCGGGATCGAGCGTGACGAAAGGCCGGTCGGTGCGGTCGACATGTGCGGTCGGCGCACGCTTGGCGGCGCTCTCTGCCGCTGCCAGGACAGCCGCCGGAAACTGCTCGGGCACGTTGAACTGCCGGCGTATCGCCGCCAGCCCGCCGATCAGCGCATTGGTGGAATCGATGAGCGTCTTCATCCCGTGCCGCAGGGCCTTTGCCAGTTGCCCGGCTGGCAGCGAAGGCGCCAGCGCGAAGGCTTTTCGACTGCTATAGTTGCAACCGTTTGGGCGATGCATGCAACGGCGGTGACTGGTCATGTCGAGTAACGCACCTCTGGCCGGACCGGCACATCTTCCCGGGAGGCCTTCGTTCGGCGCAGGGCTGGGGCGCGATCTGCTCGCCGGCCTGACGCTGGCGGCGATCACCATTCCCGAACAGATGGCGACGGCGCGGCTCGGCGGCTTTCCCGTCGAGGTCGGGCTGTTCGCCTTCGTCGCGGCGACGCTCGGCTTCCTCTTGCTCGGCGCGAGCCGGGTTCTTACGGTCGGCGCGGACTCGACGATCACGCCGATCTTCGCCGGGGCGCTCGCCACGCTTGCTGCCGGCGGGGTGGTTGCGCCAGCGGCAGCGCCGACGCTGGCCGTGCTGGTCGGCATCCTGCTGCTGCTGGCCGGCATCCTGCGTTTCGGCTGGATCGCCGATTTCCTGTCGACGCCGGTCGTGGCGGGCTTCCTGGCCGGCATCTCCGTTCACATCGTCGTATCGCAACTGCCGAGCCTGCTGGGGCTTCAGGTTCAGGCGACCACTCTCGTTCCCCGTCTGGCGGAAATCTGGGCGGCGCGCGGCGCGATCAATCCGGTCTCCGCCCTGCTCGGGCTGGGCGTGCTGGGCATCATCGTCCTCTGCGAGAGGACGGCGGCGTGGCTCCCCGGGGCCCTGATCGCCTTCGCGCTGGCGACAGGCGCAGTCATCGCCTTCGGGTTGCAGAGCCATGGCGTCGCGGTGCTCGGGGCCTTGCCGAAGGGATTGCCGGCATGGCCCGGCTTCGATCTGTCCTGGGCCGATTTCCGCGGGCTCTTGCCGCTCGCTTTGATCATCGCGCTCGTCGTGATGATGCAGACGGCGACGGTCAGCCGTTCCTTCCGCGATCCCGATGGCCGCACCGCCGATGTCGGGCGCGACTATCTCGGATTGGCCGGGGCCAATCTGCTGGCCGGCCTTGCCGGCGCCTTTCCCGTCAATGCCAGCCCGCCGCGCACGGCGATCGTCGTCGAGAGCGGCGGCCGCAATCCAGCCACCGGGCTTGTCGCCGCGTCACTGGTTCTGGGGCTGGCGCTGTTCGGGGCGGATGTCCTGGCCGACGTCCCGGAGGCCGCCTTCGCCGGCGTGCTCTTCTTCGTGGCCGGGCGCATCCTTCGACTGAACCTGATCGCGCAGATCGCGCGCCAGAGCCGGCCGGAATTCGCCTTGGTGCTGCTGACCGCCCTGGCCGTCGCCCTCTTGCCGATCGAAAGCGGCGTCGCGATCGGCATCGGCCTGTCCCTGCTGCACGGGATCTGGATGACGACCCGCAGCCATCTCGTCGAGCTCGGCCGTATTCCCGGCACGACGGTCTGGTGGCCACCCGAACAGGGGAAGCCGCTGGCAACGCAGCCCGGCGTTCTCGTCGCCGGCTTTCCGGCGCCCTTGCTCTTCGCGAACGCTCTGGGTTTCCAGCAGGAACTGCTCGATCGGCTCGTGCAGCAGAAGCCGCAACTGGTCGTGCTCGAAGCCAGCGGGATTGCCGCCATCGATTACACGGCTGCGCAGGCATTGCTCGCCATCGCCGCCGCCTGCGAGGCGCAGGGAGCGGTTTTCGCGATCGCGCGCGTGGAGTCGGTGCGAGCCCGCGCGGCTTTGGACGGTTTCGGCATCACCCGTGCGATCGGGGACGAACGAATTTTTCACAGCGTAGAGCAGGCCGTGACCCAGCTCGGCGGCGGTCCTGCCCACTGATGAGGCGCATTGAGCGCGTGGCGAATCGGCCGAAGGCCGCGCGGCGCCGAAGCGTCGAGTGCCGTTGGTAGGGCTCGACGGTTCAGCCCCCGGCGGCCGCAGCCGCCGGTGCAGCTTGCCGCGCGTTCATCTGCTCCAGCAGGGAGGCGATCGCGCAGGGGATCGGCGAGATGATCGGCGTCGTGTACCGCGCCTGCAAGGCACCGGCCGCTTCGCCGAGCGGACCGCCTCCGATGATCACGGCTTCCGCGCCGTCGGCCGCGATGCAAGCTTCAACCATCTCGCCGAGGGCCAGCGTCAAG
Source organism: uncultured Allobosea sp. (assembly GCF_945957345.1). Lineage (GTDB taxonomy): Bacteria > Pseudomonadota > Alphaproteobacteria > Rhizobiales > Beijerinckiaceae > Allobosea. The sequence continues at coordinate 7,902 of NZ_CAMFKW010000039.1, forward strand.
GCCGCCTTGTCGCCAGATAGGGCAAGCGGATCTCCCGCAGTACAGCGGATCCCGGTCAAACGTTCTGCGAGGCCGAGCGCGGCCGCCCGTGCCGCGATGACGCCGGCCAGCAGCGGCGTCGTCGTCGCGACACCGAAGGGCCGCCCGCCCTGCGCCGCTGCTCGCATCGAGGCTTCGCAAATTCCGGTGACCGGGATCTCGACCCGCCGCCGAAGCTCGTCGAGCCCGGGATCGCCGAAGGCGCTGACGACGATGCCGGCGCAATCGGCGGCGTGACGCCTGCCGATCTCGACGACCTCCGCGGCCGAGGCCAGCAGGTCATCCTCCGTCACGATCATGGCCGGGCTGCGTCTGGCCGTGACGACTGTCACGGCCATCGCACCATCCGCGGCCCGCTGCGCGATGGCTTGCATCATCGCGCTGGTCGCCTGCGAGCTGTTGGGATTGATCAACAGGATATGTCGGCTCACGCCCTCACTGCCTTCGCTGGTTCGGAAAGGGTTTCGGCCTGTGCGGCGCTATCAGCCTCCGCCGGCTGGGTGATGTCTTCCATCGACCGGCCATAGGTCTCCGGCCCCATCTGGATGCAGGCCACGAAGACCGCATACATCGCGGCCGCCAGCGCGAAGACGCCGACCATGCCGTATTTGTCGAACAGCATGCCCGAGATCGTCGGGACGAAGGAGCCGGCTGCCGAGCCGGTGGCGAGGATGAAGGCCACGCCGAAGGCGCGGATCCGCGTCGGGAACAGTTCTGGCGCGTAGATCCAGATCGAGGTGTTGAGCAGCAGCACGAAGAACTGGAAGATCGCGCCGAACAGCAGCACCATGTAGATATTGGTGCCGAGATAGGCGATCGAGACCGCAGCCACCGAGGCCAGCGCCGCGCCGGTGGTGAGAACCAGCTTCCGTGGCAGGTAATAGCCGAAGGTCGAGGCCGCGATCGCGCCGAGCACGCTGCCGCTCTGGATGATCATGCTGTAGAGCAGGCTGCCCTGAAGTGTGTAGCCCATCGAGACGAAGATCACCGGCATCAGGGTCAGCACGGACAATTGCGCGCCGTAGCTCATCAGGATCGCGATCGAGACCGGGATGATGCGGCCGATGAAGGGCGCGCGGAACAATTCGGTCCAGTCGCTCTTCGCCACCGGCGGCAACTGCGCGAGATCGGCGGAGAGATAGGGCTGCACGGTCAGATTGCGCGGGCGTAGCGTGCCCGAGGCCAGGGTGGAGAGAACCTTGTTGGCCTCGTCGAAGCGGTTCCTGGAAGCCAGGAAGCGCGGCGTCTCCGGCACGAAGCGCCGATAGAACACGGCGAGCAGGGCCGGCAGCGCGAGCGCCGCGAAGAGCCAGCGCCAGCTGTTCTCGCCCGGAAAGAGCGTGAAGATCAGCAGGCCGAAGGCCGGGGCGAGGAAGTTGCCGAAGCCGCCGGCGCCGACATTGACGAGGCCGGCCGCCGTGCCGCGGAACTTCGCCGAGCAGAATTCGGACAGCATCGTCACCGCGGTCGAGATCTCGCCGCCGACGCCGAAGCCGACGATGGCGCGGGCGATGCAGAGCGCGGTGAAGTTCGGCGCAAGCGCGCAGAGGGCGGAGCCGAGCGAGAACAGCAGCAGGTTGAGGGTCAGCATCACACGGCGGCCGTAGCGATCGCCGAGGATGCCCGACATCAACCGGCCGATGGCGGCGCTGGCGAAGGTGATGGTGTTGAGGAAGCCGATATCGGCGCCCGTCAGGCCCCAATGCTGCCGCAGCAGCGGGCCCGAGACGCCGATGGTGTTCTGCTCGAAGCTGTCGAAGAGGCAGCCGATCAGGACGAGCGCCAGGATCTGCTTGTGGGCGCCCGTCACGCCGATTTTGTTGAGGGCTGAATCCAGTTGTCTGCTGGCCGGCGTCACCGCGCCGGATGCCTGCATGTTCTCCATAGCCATGATCGTTCCCCTGATCGTTCGTGACGTGATGGTGGGCGCAGGCCTCCCGCGATTTTTCGGCTGGTTAAGAGGCTTGCGCGTCGCTGTTGCCCTGGAAGTGGTTGTCTCCGTCCTGTCGTTCCGGCTGCCGCTCGTCTCCTTCGAGTGGCTCTGGAACATTTGGTTCAGATGAAACTATCTGAAACTGTAGTTTCAGAAAAGACCATAAATGCGCCTCCGCTGCCGCTTTCGGCGGCAGGCTTGGCGGGGCTGCCAATTAGGGAGGAAAACGCTTGATTCCGGCGTGGCCGGCGGCGTCAGAGTTCGTCGAGCGCGTCGTTGAGCATCTCGATATGGCGCAGCCGTGTGCGGCCTCTGGCGCCGGCGATCTCGATGCAGCGCATGATCAGGAGATGGCAGAGCGCCATCACCGCCGTGTGGTTGAAGAGGGGGCCCGGCGCCAGGGTCTGGCAGCGGAAATGCCACTGGCTGCGCTTCTCGAAATCGGCGCTCTCGTCGGTCACGAACAGGAGGCGCGCTCCCGACTTGCCGATCTGGTCGAGCAGCGCTTCGGTCTGGGACACGCGCCGGCGCAGGCCGAAGAAGATCACGACATCGTCGGGCGAGAGGCTGACCAGATGCTCGCCGAAGGTCTGTCCGCCGCCCGGGATGGCGACGACGTTCTCGATGACCTGCGTCAATTGCCATTGCAGATAGGTGGCGAAGGTGAAGCTCGCGCGGAAGCCGATCACCCAGACCTTGCGCGCGGCGAGAATCGCTTCGGCGGCGCTGCTGATCTGGGTTTCGCCGATGGCGCGGAAGGTTTCCTCGAGATTCGCGATGCCCTGGGTGAGATTGGCCGCGATCGATTGCTCGCCTGCCGTATCCGCCGCGGTCAGGAAGAGTCGGGATCCGCTCTGCCGTTCGAGCCTGGCATGGCGGCGGGCCTCCTCGTAGTTCTCGTAGCCCAGTCGCTGGACGAAGCGGGAGACCGTCGCCTTCGAGACATGCGCCAGCGCCGCCAGTTCCTGGGCCGAATAGGTCGCGACCTCGCCGGGAAAATCGCAGACGAAATCGCCGAGGCGTCGCTCGGCCGGCGTGAGATCGGGCAGGATGCCGCGCACGCGGCTGAGGAACGATCTTTCCTTGGAGTTCATCACGCAAGACGCTGGAATCGAGGGTGGAGCAGCCTCATCCGTCAGGACTGGCTTTGCAAGCCGATGGCGGAGACCCTGTCTACCGCGCAAGGGCCGCCGCAAAGACCGAGGCGATGCCGTCGAGCCTGCGTGCGTAGTCCTCGGCGCTTGGCGGCGCGCCGAGCTTCGCACCAGCTGCTGCGAAGAGCAGGCTGGCACTCCAATCCTCGGCGCTGGCCGAAAGACGCGACAGGGTTATCTCGCCCTCCTTTTCGGCCTGCTGCAGAAGCTCGTGGGCAAACCGCGTGAAAATCTGTTCGAATGCCTGCAGCTCGCGCGTCGCGATCGTGTTCATCACCGCCTTCAGCTCGACGAGGTGTTCGCCGGTGCCGAAGCTGGCATAGGCCTGCCCGTGATGGGCCTGGAGTAGTGCCGCGAGACGCTCCGGAAACGGCCCCTGCATCGCCACGACCTCACGGCAACGTGCCTCGACGCGTCGCCCGAGCAGGTCCAGCATCGCCCGGAAGACATCGTCCTTGCCCTTGAAATGCAGGTAGAGCGTCGCCTTTGCGAGGCTCGCCTCCCTGGCGATGTCGTCCATCGAGCTGCGCTTGTAGCCGTAGCGGGCGAAGAGCCGCAGCGCGGCATCGGCGACCTGGTCGACGCGGGCATTTGCCTCATCGGCGGGGAGGGAGCCGGAGCTTTCGCGTCTGTCCTGCATTGCGGCGTCTGTAGTCTTGACAAAATCCAAACTGCGCGCGACCATCCTAATTAGACTCAAGCAGTCTAATTAGTCCAGTCGCGCGACCCAGGGCTTCGGATACATCGCCCGCCATCTGATATGTCAGATCGGGCCATCGAGGGCGAGCCCTCGATCCGCACCATGGTGCCGCGCCGACGCATGCCAGCATCGGAGGCAGCCATGGTCTCTCTCAAGGTCAACGGGACGACGCATACCGTCGATGTCGACGACGACACGCCCTTGCTTTGGGCCATCCGCGATAATCTCGGCCTCACCGGCACCAAGTTCGGCTGCGGCGTCGCCCAATGCGGTGCCTGCACCGTGTTCATCGACGGCCAGGCCCTGCGCTCCTGCGTGACGCCGGTCTCGGCGGTCGGCACCAGCGAAATCACCACCATCGAGGGCCTCACCGGCAAGGAGGCGGACGCCGTCCAGGCCGCCTGGACCGCCCGCGACGTGCCGCAATGCGGCTATTGCCAGTCCGGCCAGGTGATGAGCGCGATCGCCCTGCTCAAGGAAAACAGGAAGCCGACGGATCGCGACATCGATCTCGCGATGAACGGCAATATCTGCCGCTGCGCCACTTATGTCCGCATTCGCGCCGCGATCCATGACGCGGCCCGCGCGCTGGAGATCTGAGCCATGACCGCGCATGATCCCAAGCTCTCCCGCCGCTCGCTGCTGGCCGGTGCCGGCGCGCTCGTCATCGGCTTCCACCTGCCGCGCGGCGCCAAGGCGCAGTCCGGCGCCGGCGCGGCCTATCGGCCCGGCGGCAATGCGACCTTCGCGCCCAACGCCTTCATCCGCGTCGCGCCCGACTCCACCGTGACCGTGCTGATCAAGCATATCGAGATGGGGCAGGGGCCTTTCACCGGCCTCGCCACGCTCGCGGCGGAGGAGATGGATGCCGCCTGGAGCCAGATGCGTGCCGAGCACGCTCCGGCCGACGTCAAGCTCTACGCCAATCTCGCGCTCGGCGTGCAGGGCACAGGCGGCTCGACCGCCATCGCCAATAGCTGGGAACAGATGCGCAAGGCGGGCGCGGCGGCGCGCGCCATGCTGGTCCAGGCCGCGGCCGATAGCTGGAAGGTCCCGGCGGCGGAGATCAAGGTCGAGGAGGGCGTGATCAGCCATGCTTCCGGCCGCAAGGGCTCGTTTGGCGAGTTCGCGGAAGCGGCCTCCAAACTGACCGTGCCCGAGAACCCGCCCTTGAAGCCGGCCTCGGCCTACAAGCTGATCGGCAAGGACGGCGCGACGAAGCGGCTCGACAGCCCAGACAAGTCGTGCGGCAAGGCGCAGTTCACCATCGATATCCACGCTCCGAACATGCTGACGGTGGTGGTCGCCCGCTCGCCGCGCTTCGGCGGCAAGGTCGCGAGCTTCGACGCTGCCGAGGCACTGAAGGTCAAGGGCGTCGTCGATGTGAAGTCGATCGGCTACGGCGTCGCGGTCTATGCCAACGGCATGTGGCCGGCGCTGAAGGGCCGCGAGGCGCTGAAGGTGACCTGGGACGACAGCGCGGCCGAGAAGCGCGGCAGCCCCGAGCTGATCGCCGAATACCGCAAGCTCGTCCGGCAGCCCGGCACCGTCGCCGGCAGCCATGGCGATGCCGAAGCCGTGCTGGCCAAGGCCGACAAGGTCATCGAGGCCGAGTTCGTCTTCCCCTATCTCGCGCATGCGCCGATGGAGCCGCTCGACGGCTATATCGAATGGGATGGGCAGACGGCTCATGCCCGTTTCGGCAGCCAGTTCCAGACCACCGAGCACCAGACCATCGCCACCATTCTCGGCCTGCCGCCGGAGAAGGTGACGCTGCAGACGATGTTCGCCGGCGGCAGTTTCGGCCGGCGCGCGCAGGTCAGCCAGCATCTTGCCGCCGAGCTCGCCACGGTCGCCAAGACGATCGGCCCGAACCGCCCGGTCAAGGTGGTCTGGACTCGCGAGGACGACCTGACCGGCGGCTATTACCGCCCGCTCTTCGTCCATCGTTTCCGCGGCGCGGTGAAGGACGGCAAGATCGCGGCCTGGTCGAGCACGCTGGTCGGCCAGTCCTTCTTCCTCGGCACGCCTTTCGAGGCGATGGTCGTGAAGAACGGCATCGACGCGACCTCGGTCGAAGGCGCCAACGAAATCTTTTACGAGGTGGCTGACTTCCGTTGCGAGGTACACAACCCCAAGGTTGGTGTGCCGACCCTGTGGTGGCGCTCCGTCGGCCATACCCATACCGGCTATGCCGTCGAATGCTTCGTCGATGAATTGCTGCAGGCGGCCGGGCAGGATGCGGTCCAGGGCCGGCTTGCTTTGATGGGCGACAAGCATCCGCGCGCTGCCGGCGTGCTCAAGGCCGTTGCCGATCTCGCGGGCTGGAAGGGGCCGGGGCCGGTCGATGGCCGCGCGCGAGGCGTCGCCGTGGTCGAGAGCTTCGGGTCCTTCGTCGCCCAGATCGCCGAGGTTTCGATGGGGCCGGAGGGTGAGCCCAAGGTCCACAAGGTCTGGTGCGCAGTCGATTGCGGCGTCGCGGTCAATCCCGACATCATCCGCGCGCAGGTGGAGGGCGGCATCGGCTTCGGCCTTGGCCACGCGCTCTACGGCCAGATCACGCTCGATGGCGGCCGGCCGGTCCAGACCAATTTCCACGAATACCGCTCGCTGCGCATCCACGAGATGCCGGAAGTCGAGGTGACGATCATCGCCTCGACCGAGAAGCCGAGCGGCGTCGGCGAGCCCGGCGTGCCGCCGATAGGGCCTGCCGTCGCCAATGCGCTTGCGGCACTCGGCCATGGCCGGCCGCGCCAGTTGCCGATGCAGGGAGGCTCCGTTTGATGAGCAGGAACCTGATCCTCGCCGCCGGCGCGGCGCTTGTGGTCTGCATCGGCGGCAGCGCGCTGACGCTGGCGCAGAATGCGGCCCAGCCGGGCGGGGCGAGCTTGCGCCCCGCATCGAGCTTCGCTTCCATCGCCAATCAGCGCGACCGCTCGGTCGCGCTCTTCGCCGAGATGGGCAAGGTGCTTACCAGTCCGCGCTGCATGAACTGCCATCCCGCTACCGAACGGCCGCGCCAAGGTGACTTGCGCAAGTTGCACGAGCCTCTCGTGGTTCGCGGCAAGGACGGCCATGGCGCGGCTGGGCTGCATTGCGCGACCTGTCACGGCAAGCAGAACTTCGACCCGGCCGGCGTTCCCGGCGACGGCCATTGGGCGCTCGCGCCGGCCTCGATGGCCTGGGAGGGCAAGACGGTCGGCCAGATCTGCGAGCAGTTGAAGGACCAGAACCGCAATGGCAGCCGCGACCTCGCCGCGCTGGTGAAGCACGTCACCACCGACACGCTCGTGCTCTGGGGCTGGAATCCAGGCAAGGGGCGCACGCCCGCGCCGGGCACGGCAGCCGAGTTCGGCGCGCTGATGCAGGCCTGGGCCGATAGCGGTGCGGCCTGCCCGGCGCCGTAATGGGCTGAAGCCGGCCGGAGGGTTGAAGACGATTGACGCGCTCGTTCCGTGGAGAGCAACTTGGTTGCAGTGCTCGCCGACCGATCGGGGGATTTCCATGAAGCGCGTCATTCCTGGCCTGGCCGTTATCCTCCCCCTGCTGTTGGCAAGCGCCGGCTCCCATGCCGCGCAGGTGACCAGAAGCGGGACCGCTGTCACGGTGCGCGGCAGCATCGGGCCGGGTGATGATCTGGAGTTCGAAAAGGTCGCTCCGCAGGGCAGCTATCGCACGGTCACGCTGTCGAGCAACGGAGCCGGCGAGGGCGGGCTTCCCGCCGCCGTCGCCATGGCCAGGAACATCAAGGCGACCGGCGCAACCACGATCGTGAATGCCTCGGGAAACATCTGCGGCAGTGCTTGCACCCTGCTCTTCGTCGCAGGCGCACAGCGCATCTATGCCGGCGGCGACCGGATCGTCGAAGGCGTCAGGAGCAAAGGGCAGAGCGGCCTGGGCTTCCATCAGGCGCGCTCGCCGAAAGGCACCGCTCTGATGGCCTCGGTCTATTCCGAGATGGGCGTGCCCGCCGGGGCGGAGCTGTCGCGTCAGTCGCCGTTCGGAACGTTCTACTACGTATCGGGCGCAACCGCGATGTCGACGGGCGTCGCCACCAGCCTCAAGCGGCCGTGAGCCGACGGCGCGGCGCCGGCTTGACGGTCTGAGCGGGAGGCATCCGCTCATCGGTCGATGATGAGGCGGTCGCGATGCCGGGCGATCCCTATCCGCCTTGCGCCCGGCGTGCGGCTGGCCATGGATCGGGTCGGCTCCACGCCGCCGCAGCTGCCAGAAAGGCCGCGTGCAGTGCGGGGGCATTCTCGGCTTCGAACAGGGTTTCGTGGTTGCCGGGAAGGTCGATGATGCGCAGTTCGGGGCAGCGCTTGCGCCAGAGGTCGTCATTCGCCGCGCTTGCCTCGGTGCGCAGCAAGGCGGCAGGCGCGTTGAGGCGCGCAGTGTGGCTTTCGAGGCTCGGCATCCACGCGGCCGTGATGCGGATCAGGAGCCGCATGCCGAGTTCCTCTGCGAAGGCGGGGTCGATCCGGCTGAGCCGTTCAAGCGCCGCGATATGGCGCCGAGCGAAGCTGGGCAGGTCGTCGCCGGCGAGTCGAAACAGGCCGCGCCAGGCGAGCCGGCGGGCATGGAGCGCAAGCGCGCCGGGCCGCCCGCGTCGGAGAAGGTCGGCCGCGTGCGAGGCGAGGCGGGCCTTCCAGCCAGCCGATCGTGCCGCGGTGATCGTCCCGGAATCGATGAGGCAAAGGCCTGCGACAGGATGGCCGAGGCTCTCCAGGCGCAGCGCGGCGGCATAGGCGAAATGGCCGCCGATCGAAACGCCGAGCAGCACGACGGGATCGGGCGGGACGCGGCCCAGGATCTCCGCCACGAGGGCTTCGGCCAGGGCCTCTGCGGTGAGCTCCCCCTCAAGCTGGGCTCGCCAGGCCGGATAGTGCAGGATGACCACGCGATCCAGGTCGGATGGCGCGGCGCAGAACGGCGTGCAATCCGGCGCGTGGCCGCGCGCGCCCGGCAGGACGACGAGCGGCAGCTGCGCCGCGTTCATGCGTGGGCCATGGCGGTTCGGGTCAGGGCCGCCGCGATCGTGCGCGCGGTGTAATCCGCACCGGCGACGAAGCGGAAGACCGGGCCGAAGCTGATCGACGAAGCCGGGCCGGCGAAGCGCAGGCCCGGCGCGGAGGACTGGAAGGACGCATCGAGCCGTGGCGCGGCTCCGTGCCGGGCAATCGCGTTGCGCAGCTCCGGGGCCAGGAACGGCAGGCGCCCGACATTCACCTCGTAGCCCGTGCCGGCGACCACATGATCGACGAGCAGCTCGCGCTCCCGGCCGTCGTCACCTTGCCGCAAGTGCAGCGAGACGCGGTTGCCGCTCTCCCGGGCTTCGACGATCATCGTATCGTGCTCGACCGGGACCTGCGCTTCGACACGCTCGCGGAGCCACCATGCGCCCTCTGGCGGCAGAAAGTTCTTGAGGAAGAGCGCTCGTCCGCAGGCCGGCAACCGGTGAAACGCGCCGGGCATTTGCGTCAGGGCCCAGGCCTTGGGGCTGCCGCCCAGCGCGGAGACCGGCCAGCGGATCCGCTGCCAGAGCGTCGGCGTGCGGCTGCCGCGTGTCATCCACAAGGTAGAGGGCTTGCGGATCAGCAGGCGTGGCGATGCGCCGGCTTCATGGAGCAGGGCGGCGGCTTCGAGCGCGGACTGGCCGGAGCCGACGACCGCGACCTCGAGGCCCTGGAAGGCGGCGAAACTGTCGACCTTGGCGGTATGCGTGGCGGCTGCACCGGGCAGGGCCCGCAGGGCGTGCGGCATCCTGGCGAAATTCGCCAGCCCCGTGGCGACGATGACATCCGACGCCTCGACCTCCTCGCCATTGCCGAGCGTCAGGAGGTAGCCTTCTCCGCGCCGGGAGACGTTCGCGACGTCGACGGGCTCGATCCGTTCGACATGCCGTTCCTGGAACCAGAGGCCGTAGGCAGCGAAATTCGCGATGGAGCACGGCTCGAACGTCTCGAGGCCGCGCGGCTCGTTATAGTCGGCGAAGGTCGAGCCTGGGTCGGGCGCGGAGATATTCGTCCCGAAGCAATAGGACTTGAGATAGCGCCGGGATCCGGCACGGGCGATCTGGCTCCAGAAAGCCATGGGCTGGCCGAAAATCCGGTGTGGGACATTCCGGGCCGCGAGATGGCTTGCCAGCGAGAGCCCGTAAGGGCCGCCGCCGATGATCGCCACGAGTTGCTTGCTCATCGTCACAGCCCGCGCGCGACCAAGGGAGAGGACGGCAGCATGGTCCGCACGAAGCGCGGCGCCGCCCGGAAGCCGAGATAGAGCTCCGACAGGACATGGATGATGCCCGGCATCGGATCGCCGCGATCGAACGCGAAACGGACCATATGCGCGCGGTTCTGCTTGGCCCAGCTGTGCCAATACGCCAGATCCTGGAGGCGTGTCCGCATGCAGAGCGTCTGTGCCAGAAGGATCGCGTGGAGCGTGAAACTGTCGCAGAAAACCACCTTCTCGGCCGGGTTCTCGTCCTGCGCCTCGGCTGCGAGCCTTCGCAGGGCATCAGCTTCGCCGAGCGCGTCGAGATAGGCCAGCATCGGCAAGGGTACGCCGCGGCGCAGATCGAGGCCGATCTGATTGAACAGGCGCGGATTGAAGTCGATCACCGTCCAGGCGCCGTCATGCAGGATGAACTCGACCTCGAACAGCCCGAAATAGCCGAGCTCGCGGCACAGGTGATGGACCGCCAGAGATAGTGCGGGATCGGCCGGGCGCGACTCGTAGCATACGCCGACACCCACGGGTCGCGAGCGTTGGAGGATCTTGGTCGAGCGTCGGGTCACGAACACGTCGGCGCTACGTCCGATGAAGCCCGAGATGGAGACCACGCCCTCGCGCCCGATCTCGACGAATTTCTGGATCACCGGCCGCACCGCATCGGGGGCGCGCGGCATCTCGTCGAAGCGGTAGCGTTCGCGGGCGAGGAAGCGCGGATACTCCGCCGCGAGCTCGTCTGCCGAATGCACGACCATGCCCTTGTCGTTGCGCAGGCGGTGGACATGGGTGCGTGGCTTGATCAGGACCGGATAGGGAAGCTGCGGCGCCAGCTCGGCGAGCTCGTCCAGGTTCTGGGGATCCCAGCTCGGCAGGACCGCGACCCCGGCGCTGATTGCGGCCTGTTCGAGCAGTGCCTTGTCGAGGGTGCGCCTGATGGTGTCGACCGGCGGCTGATACAGCCGGAAATAGCGCGCGAGGAGCGGCGCGTTGGTGGTGTAGAGCCAGACCAGCTCGTCGGATGTCGGCAGCAGCACCTGTCCGGGATCGGACTTTCCGATGTCGAGCAACCGGTCGAGATAGCGCTCGCTGTCGCTTTCGACCGGCCCCGGATGGCGCCGCCCCGTGCAGCGCGACCAGCCGGCCGGGCAAAAGGGATGATCGACGATGAGGTTGACGCCGACGCCGTGGCCGGCGAGGTGGCGCATCGCCGCGATCGTGCCCCCGGAGGAAGCCGACCCCAACAGGACGGAGGGCTGTTTGAGAAGGGGTTGGTGCATGCCCAGCCTCGTTTTTCGACACGTCACGACAGCCGCTGGCCACTCGCGCGCGTGGGCGGCTCACTCTAAAAACGCGCACGGTGCCGTTGCGGCACGATCGGTTCGAAAAAAATGGCTGGCTAGCGAGAGGCGCTGGATTTCGCGGCGGGAGCGAAGACCGCCGCACCTGGGAAACGCGCAACCGGTTGCGCTTTGCAGGCTCACGTCGCGAAGGGGTGCTTCGCGTTTCCATCGACAACCTGGACGATGGCGTGCGGTTCAGCGCACGCCATCGGGTGACCAAGGATGGCCGGCAATCCGCCTGTTGTCTGCCCTCAGCGGCAGAACGGCTGGCCGGGCTGGCAAGGCCGGTGCTGCGGTTGCGGGCCGCGCGATGGCTGGGGCGCAGCATGGGGGCGGGCCATCATCTGGCTGCGCTGCTGGGCCTGCATAGCGGCGCGTTGCTGTGCCTGCGCCGCGCGCTGCTGCTGAGCCTGCATGGCCGCTCTTTGTTGATTCTGCTGCTGAGCTTGCATCGCGCGCTGCTGCGCCTGCCGTTGCTGCTGGGCCTGAGCCTGCATGGCTGCTCTCTGCTGAGCCTGCTGCTGGGCTTGCATCGCACGCTGCTGAGACTGCCGCTGCTGCGCGGCTTGGGCCTGCGCCGCGCGCTGCTGGGCCGCCTGGGACGCGCGCTGCTGTTGTGCTTGAAGCGCGCCGGCCTGCTGCGCACGCTGCTGGGCAGCTCGCTGCGCCGTGGCCGCTCCCTGGGGAGCCTGAGGCGCCACGCGCGGGCCGGCCACGACTGGCGGCGGCACCGGGCGGTTCGGCTGGGCGGCGCCGGGTGGTGTGGCCAGGCGCTGCGCCGGAGTAGCCGGCAGGGCTCCTGGCGTCGGCAGGGGCTTCACGCCGGTCGGGACGGGAGCGACAGGACCGCGTCCCGCTATCGGCTGGTTGGGTTGCGGCAACTGCCCGGGGCGCAGCTGGCCGGGGGCGGCCGGCAGCGCCGGTTGCTGGCCGGGCTGAAGCGCCGGTGCCGAGGCCCCTTGCGGCCGCGCCTGCTGCTGCCGGGCCCGCAGGACGGCCGCGGCCGGCAAGGCGGCTGCGGTTGCCGCGATCGCCGCGGCGGCGGCCGGATGCTGCTGGATCAATTGCTGGGCGCCGGCCACGATACCCGATTGGCCAGGCTGCGGAACGGGGGCAATCGGAGCCTGAGGATTGCCCATCAGCACCGGCGGCAGGGGCGGCTCGGGCCGACCTTGCGGGTTCGTCACCACCACGGTCTGCGCGGCCGGGTTCACCACCACGGTGTTGTGGATGTTGGCGTTTATGATGTTGACCGGGGGCGGAGCGACATAGGCCGGGCGCTCCACCCAGAGCGGGACCGGGTGATAGATCGGGATCGGCAGCACGAAGGCGGCGATCGGCGGAGGCGGCGGCGGCAGGTCGACATAGTAGACCGGCCGCGGCGGCAGGAACAGGACGGGCACCGGCGGCGGTGGCGGGAGATCATAGACCGGGTCGGCAAAATAGACGACGGGGCGCTCGATATAGACGATCTCGTCGGGCGGCGGCGGCGGCACGTCGTAGGAAAGCGCGGTGAAGGCGGCCGGGGGCTCGAAGGCGACGGCGAAATGCGTCAGCCTGCGGTGCGCATCGCCGGCATGGGGACCGCGCGGATAGCGCCGCAGATAGGACCAGTAGGCGTCCGGGGTATCCGCGACGGCGCTTTCGCGCCAGACGATGGCTTCGCGCCGGGCGGCCAGGATCGCGCGGACGCGCTTCGCCAGCGGATCGCTTGGGTAGGCGGCGAGGAAGTCCTCGTAGCCGCGCATGCTGTCGCGGGCGAGCGCGGCGAGATAGGCGTCGCGCGCGTCGAAATCGCGGATGGGCTTGTCGCGCAGGTCGACGAAATGGTTCTGCGCCGGCGGGGCGGCGTTCGTGCGCTCGAAGAACAGGAAGGGCGCCTGGACCTTCGACGCCTGCCAGGGAATCTCGGCGCCGCCGGTCAGTTCGCTGGTGCGCAGCCGGACGCGCTCGAACAGGTCGTCGAGCGGCAGGCCGCCCTCCTTGATCATCTCCGACAAAGCCGTGGCATAGGCGCTATAGTCCTTGCCTTCCGGCGCGATCGTACCGGGCGCGGCATTGAAGGCGATCAGCGCCCCCGGATCGGGCTGCATCAGCGCGAGGCCGCCGGCGAGCGGCTGACCCGTGCGGGCGAAGGGGTTGGCGCGCGCCGCGTCGAGCACGACGATCCGCGCCTTGAGCGGCAGGGTCGCCAGTGGCTTGACGAGATCGGTCAGGCGGATGGCCGCCAGCGGCACGTCGGCGTCGCGCGCGATGCGGGCATCGACCGGGACGAGATAGTTCTCGCCTTCGAATTGCAGCCCGTGCCCGGCATAATAGACGAAGGCGACCGTTTCAGGCCCGGAAGCGGCGGCTTTGTCGAGGAATTCGCGGAAAGTGGAGCGCAGCGTCGCGGTGTCGAGATCGCGCGCGCCGGTGACGTCGAAGCCGGCGGCCTGCAGCGTCTGCGCGATCAGGCCGGCATCGTTCGCCGGCGTCGCCAGGGCTCCCTCCGGATAAGCGCCGTTGCCGATGACGAGCGCGATTCGCTTCTCGGAGGATTGCGCCTGAGCGGGTTGGCCGCCCAGCAGGGCGGCCGCGAGGACAAGGCCACAGACGATACGCCAGAGCGTCATGGAAACCTCCCGCAAAACGGCCATCTCACAGCAGGCTCTGCCTTCCAGCCTGAACGGGGATTGAATGAAACCTGTCGAAATCATGACCTGCCGGGGCTGAGCGTGTCCAGGGATGACGAGGGGGGAACAGGCAACTGTCGGCCTCGGGTTGACGAGGGCGTTGGAGAGCGGCTGGCAGCATTCTTGATTCACTGCTGCCACAGGCTTGCGAACCTTTGGGACGGCTCTTCATTTGGACGCGAGGGATGTGCGCGCAGCCAGATCGAAAGGTTGGCGAAAGCTTGGCGGGCTAGGGCAGGATCATTGCCGTCAAACCGCCCCAGAGAGCGGTACCCCGGCGAGAGGACGTGAAACCAAGGAGCCTGCCCATGCGCATCCGTGCCGCCATCTATTCGCTTGCCTTCGCCTCGGCGCTCGCCGGCTCGACCGCCGCGCTTGCCGCCGACAAGGTCACCATCATCGTCGGTGGCTACGAGAAGCAGATCTACCTGCCGGCCAAGCTCACCGAGCGGCTGGGCTACTTCAAGGACGAGGGGCTCGATGTCGAGCTGCTCAACGAGGCAGCCGGCGTCGACGCCGAGAACGAGATGCTCGCCGGCGCGGTGCAGGGCGTGGTCGGTTTCTATGACCACTGCGTCGACCTGCAAGCCAAGGGCAAGTTCGTCCAGTCGATCGTCCAGTTCAGCCAGGCGCCGGGCGAGGTCGAACTCGTCTCGAGCAAATATCCCGACGTGAAGTCGATGGCCGATCTCAAGGGCAAGAATCTCGGCGTGACCGGGCTCGGCTCCTCCACCAATTTCCTGAGCCAGTACCTGATGATGAAGTCGGGCGTGCAGCTCAGCGATTTCACCTCGGTGCCCGTCGGCGCCGGTGCCACCTTCATCGCCGCCATGCAGCAGGACAAGATCCAGGCCGGCATGACCACCGAGCCGACGATCTCGCGGCTGCTGAAGACCGGCGAGGCGCGGGTTCTCGTCGATATGCGGACGGTCGAGCAGACCAAGGCTGCGCTCGGCGGCACCTATCCGGCCGCCTCGCTCTACATGACCACCGCCTGGGTCGAGAAGAACAAGCCGACGGTGCAGAAGCTCGCGAACGCCTTCGTCAAGACGCTGAAATACATCAACACCCATAGCGCTGCGGAAATCGCCGAACAGATGCCGAAGGACTATTATGTCGGCGACAAGGACGGCTATGTGAAGGCGCTTGCCGACGGCAAGGCGATGTTCACCGCCGATGGCGTGATGCCGCAGGGCGGCCCCGAGACGGTGCTCGCCGTGCTCTCCGGCTTCTCGAAGAACATCAAGGGCAAGCAGATCGACCTGTCGAAGACCTACACGACCGAGTTCGTGAAGGCGGCGAAGTAAGCCGCGCCGAGGCGGCCGGTCAGCCCGGCCGCCTCTCTTCCTGCTTTTCATTGATCGTCCATCCGTCCCGCCGCCATCGCGGCGAAGGAGGTCCCATGCCTGCAACCGACGCGGCCGGCGGCCCGGTCGTCGAACTGATCAACGTCTCGCGCCGCTTCATCACGCCCGACGGCAAGTCGATGACGGCGATCCGGGACTTCAACATGAGCGTGGCGCGCGGCGAGTTCGTCGCCGTCGTCGGCCCGACGGGCTGCGGCAAGTCGACGACGCTCAACCTCGTCACCGGCCTGGCCCGACCGTCGAGCGGCGAGGTCCGGCTCTTCGGCCAGCCGGTCACCGATATCGACCCGCGCATCGGCTTCGCCTTCCAGACGGATGCGCTGTTCCCCTGGCGCAGCGTCATCGACAATGTCGTCGCCGGCCCGCTCTTCCGCGGCAAGCCGCGCGACGAGGCCTATGCCAAGGCGCGCGAATGGCTCGCCCGCGTGCATCTCAGCGGGCACGAAACCAAATATCCGCATCAGCTCTCGGGCGGTATGAGGAAGCGCGTCTCGCTGGCGCAGACCTTCATCAACGAGCCGCAGGTGCTGCTGATGGACGAGCCCTTCTCGGCGCTCGACGTGCAGACACGCGTGGTGATGCACGAGGTGCTGCTCAATCTCTGGTCGGAGGCCAAGGCCTCGGTGATCTTCGTGACGCACGATCTCGAAGAGGCGATCGCGCTGGCCGATAAGGTCTATGTGCTCACCGCGGGGCCGGCCACCGTGAGGGCGGTCTATCCCGTCGAGCTGCCGCGCCCGCGCGTTGTCAGCGAGATCCGCTACCAGGAAGACTTCATCGCGCTTTCCCGCCGCATCTGGGACGACCTGCGCGCCGAGGTCGAGCGCGGCAGCGGCCGCGACGAAGCCCGCGCAGCCTGAGGAGAACGCCATGACCGACGCAGTTCTCACCACCCCGACCGTCTTCGCGCCCGGCACGTCCGATGCCGAGATCGAGGCCGCCGCCGCCAAGGCCGCCCGCAACCGCCGCTACAAGGTGCTGTTCTGGCGCTGGGCCATCCTGATCGCCATCCTCGGCAGCTGGGAGCTTGGTTCTCGCTTCGGCATCATCGACGAATTCTTCTTCTCCAGTCCCAGCGCGATCTGGAACCGGCTCGTCGAATGGACGATCGAGGGAACCTCCGAAGGCTCGCTGTGGCTGCATCTCTATGTGACCATGGAAGAGGCCGTGCTCGGCTTCGCCATCGGGTCCATCACCGGCGTCGTCGTCGGTATAGCACTCGGCCGCAACCAGATGCTGGCGGACATCTTCTCGATCTACATCAAGGTGTTCAACTCGATCCCGCGCGTCGTGCTGGCACCGATCTTCATCATGATCTTCGGCCTCGGCATCGGCTCCAAGGTGGCGCTGGCTTTCATCATGGTGTTCTTCGTCGTCTTCGCGAACGCCTTCCAGGGCGTGCGCGAGGCTGACCGGAACCTGATGGCCAATGCGCAGATCCTCGGTGCGCGCGGCTGGCAGCTTACCCGCTCGGTGGTCATTCCGTCCGCGATGAGCTGGATCTTCGCCTCCCTGCATGTCAGCTTCGGCTTCGCGATCATCGGCGCCATCGTCGGCGAGTTCGTCGGCTCGCGCCACGGCATCGGCCTGCTGATCAACATCGCCAAGGGCACCTTCGACTCGGCCGGGATGTATGCGGCGATCGTGGTGATCATGATCGTGGCGCTGGCGGCCGAATACCTGATGACCTGGGTCGAAGGCCGGCTCGCGACCTGGCGCCCGGCACCGCTGCAGGACCAGCATTGAACCATTTTCGAGCGAAGTGGGAACCGGTTCGCGTAAAGAAAATGCGGCAAAACAAAAGATCGATCGCTACGTCTCGGAACGAGGCGTAGCGATCGCAGCCTCAGGCCGGCGGCGTCTCTCCAGTTGCTGCCGGTAACCTGACCTCGACGCGCAGCCCCGGCGGGGGCTGCGTTTCCATGAGCGCGATGGTCCCGTCATGGGCCGCGACGATCTCCTTCACGATCGCGAGCCCCAGCCCGGTGCCCTCGACGGTCGCCGGCGCGAGGCGATGGAAGCGCTCGAACACCCGGTTGCGATCCGCCTCCTGAATCCCCGGCCCGTTATCCTCGACGACGAGCAGGATGCCGCGGTCCGACGCGGTCAATCTCACGGCGACGCTGCCGCCCTCCGGGATATGGCGCAGGGCGTTCTCGACAAGATTGCTCATCAGCTCGCGCAGCAGGGTGACGTGGCCGTGGATCGGCACCGGCGCATCGGGAGCCTCGAAAGAGAGGTCGATCTCCCGGTCGAAGGCGATGACGCCGAGGCCTTCCAGCACGTCGCGGGCGATCACACCGAAATCCAGCGGTTCCTTCCGCAGGGCTGCGCCGCCCGGCTCCGCCCGCGCCAGCGTCAAGAGCTGGTTCACGAGCCGGCCCATATTGTCGATGCCGCCCTCGATAGCCGAAAGCGCCTCATGCCGCAGCCGGGGATCGTCGTCGCGCCGCGCCATGGCGATCTGCGTCTTCAGCACGGCCAATGGCGTGCGCAATTGGTGCGATGCGTCGGCGACGAAGCGCCTTTGCAGGAGGATATAGGCGCGGACCCGTTCGAGCGCGTGGTTGAGCGCATCGATGACCGGCCTGATCTCGCCCTGCACATGCTTGCGGTCCAATGCGGCCAAGGATTCGGGGTCGCGGTTGCGCAACTCGTCGCGCAGCCGGAGCAGGGGAGCAAGGCCGCGCCTCAAGCCCAGCAGGGCCAGCAACGCCGCGATGCCGACCAGCACGAGCTGGTCGCGCAGCGAGTTCTGCCAGATCTCGCCGACAAGCCGGTCGCGGCCATGGAGAGTCGTCGCGACGATGACGAGTGCGTTGCCACCCTCGACTTTCGAGATGACGGGCTGTGCCAGCGCGACCGCGCGCACGGGCTCCGTGCGGAACTGGCCCTCGTAATAGGCAGGCTCCAGCCCCTGCGGCGGCTTTGGCGGCTCGACCACGTCCGGAAAGCCGGCGATCAGCTCCCCGGACGGCGAGAGCACGCGGTAGATCACCTTCTCACGGTCGGGCGAGGCGAACATTTCCAGTGCTGAGGGCGGGATCAGCGACTCGATCCGCCCGTCGCTCTCCTTGACCTGCTCAGCGATGACGCGCGCCGAAGCGAGCAGGGTGCGGTCGGTGATCAGGTCGGCCGTCCGCGTGGCGTCGCGTCGCAAGGTCCAGCCGTTGAAGGCGACGACGGCGGCCAATGGCAGCAGCAGCCAAGCCAGAAGCTCGGCGCGCAGGCTTCTACTCACCTTTCGACCTCAGGGCATAGCCAAGGCCGCGCAAGGTCCCAATCGAGACCGCGCTACCGGCGAGCTTCTTGCGGACGCGATGGACATAGATCTCCAGGGCATTGTCGGTGGCGTCGTCGTCGAGGCCGAAGACCGTGTCGATCAGGCTCGCCTTCGGGACGATCCGCCCGCCGGCCAGGAGCAGGGCTTCGAGCACGCTGTATTCCCGTGCGGTGAGGTCGAGCGGAACATCGTCGAGCGTGAAGCGGCGCGCATCGGTCTCCAACGCGAGCGAACCGAAGCTGACGCGCGCGGTGCGGCTGTCCTGGCGTCTGCGCAATTGCGCCCGGATCCGCGCCTCCAGCTCGTCGGGCTCGAAGGGCTTGACGAGATAGTCGTCGGCGCCGGCATCGAGCCCCGCGACGCGGCTCGACACGGCGTCGTTGGCCGTGAGGATGATCACCGGCGTCAATCCGCGCCGCTGCCGGAAACGGCGCAGCAGCTCGAGCCCGGTCATGTCCGGCAGGCCGAGATCGAGGATGACCAGATCATAGCTCTGCGTCGCTAGAGCGGCATCGGCATCGAGCCCGTCATGGACGCAATCGACGACATAGCGGCTCTTCTGCAGCAGACGCGACAGCCAGTCTGCAAGCTCCCGATTATCCTCGACCAGCAGAATGCGCACGGGTCCGGCAAACTCTCGCGATGAGCGTCGGACCGATTGCCGCCGCCACACCGGAGGGAACGCGATTGACGCGGCGATGGCAAGGCGCCAGGCAACCGGCCGCGCCGCTTTCGGCGCCTTGGTCAGGCAATTCCGGCAGCATGGTTGCTGCGGAAAGTCGCTTGCCCCCGGATGTCGCCGCGGTCTGGACTACCCGCGCCGATCGGCTTCTGCCGACGCGATGGCCTGTTCGAGGAGTGCAAGCGCGCGTGCACCGGCAGCCGCATCGGGAAAGTCCAGCGTCTCGCCGCGGGCGGCGCGGACGAAATCGCCGAGAATCGCGTGATAGCCCTTGTGGTCCTCATTGGCGGCAACCGTGAAATTGGGTTCCCAGACCAGCGTGTCCTCTGCTTCAGCCAAGGTGGCGTCGGCGCGCGAGACTTTGAAGGGTGGCGCCCGGAAATAGCGGACCTCGTGCAGGTTGCGGACTTCGACGCGACGGTGGTCGCCCATCACCTGCCACCATTCCATCGGTGTGCCGCGCGACTGGTGCGTGCCCATGACGAGCGTGCCGATGCCGCCATTGCGGAAGCGGAAATCGACATGGAGGAGCAGCTTGCCAGGCTCGAGCTCGTGCCGGCGTGCACTGAGCGTCGCGACCTCGCCCATCAGGTGCGGGATCAGGTCGAAATAGTGCACGCAGTGATGCAGATAGAAGCCAGTATAGTCGACATCCCCCACAAAATAGGTCGGCGCCGTCATGTACTGGCCAAGGAAGCTCGCCGTTTCCCCGAACTCCGGCGCATGGATGACGTTGGCCGCGATGCGGTTGGCGGTGGAATAGCGCTTCATGAAACCGACCACGACCGGTACGCCACGGGCTTTCGCGGCATCGGCCAGTTCCTGCGCCTGCTGAGATGTCGCCGCCGGCGGTTTCTCGATGAACAGAGGTAATCCGCGAGCGATGGCCGCGAGGCCGACCTCGTGATGCTGCCGCGGGCCCATGGCGAGGCCGACCGCATCGATATCCGTGCGGGCGAGCAGCGCGCGCCACTCGCTCATCCGGTTCTCGGGCGCGACGCCATAGCGTCGTCCGGTCGAGGCGAGGCTCCCCGGCGAGATGTCGCAGATCGCCTGCAGGACGACGTCGTGCCGGGTGACCTGCGGCAGCAGCATCTCGTTCGCATGGGTGCCGCAACCGATCCAGCCTAAGCGGAGAGGGGATGTCATCACGCGATTCCCTTCGTCGTCGCGAGCCTGTCGGCGAAGGCGAGCGTCGCCTTGAGGTAGTCGATGCTGGCCTTGAGCTCGGCGTCCTCGTTCCGGGAGGGTGCGCGCCATTGCGCCAGCGTCACGCCTGCCGCCTCGTCGTCGCGGCGGAACGGCTCCAGCACGATCGGGCCCTGATAGCCGCAAGCTGCCAAGGCGCGCGCGATCGCCGGCCAGTCGATATGGCCCGAGCCGACGAAGCCGCGATTGTTCTCGTTCGCCTGGAAGTGCACGAGCTTCGATCCTGCCAGCCGGATCGAGGCAGCGAGGTCGAATTCCTCCATATTCATGTGGAAGGTATCGAGCATCACGCCGACGGCCGGTGAAGCGACGGCCTCGACATAGTCGAGCGCATGCCGGCAGGTATTGCACATGTCGGTCTCGAAGCGGTTCAGTGGCTCCACGCCGAGGACGACGCCCTTGTCGGCTGCGCGGCGCGCGGCCTGCGTCAGGCCACGCACGACCGCATCGACCCGCCGGCGGCGCTCGGCCGGCTCGACCGGATGTGGCGCACGGCCGGCAAAGACCAACGGCGCGCCATAGAGCGGTCCGCCGACGATGCCGGCGCCCAGCGCGGCGGCGATATCGATGCATTGCCCGAGATAGGCGATGCCGGCCTGATGCGCCGCCGGATCGGGGCTGGCGAGATCGCGGGTCAGGTTCACCCGTGCCGCCAGCACGATCGAAAGGCCGGCATCGGCCGCGGCGGCTTTCGTCTCGGCGAGATCGAGTTCGCCCGGCTCCGGCACCAGCAGTTCGACCACATCGGCCCCGGCCTGTTTCATGCGCTGGAAGGTCGGGAAATGCTCGCGCCCGAAGGGGCGCGCATAGAACATCGAGATCACCCCGATCGCGTTGGTCATGATTTGACTGCTCCTGCCGTCAGGCCGCCGACGAGGCGCTTCTGCACAAAAAGGAAAAGGATGGTGACGGGCAAAGCGATGATCGTGCCGCCCGCGGTGAGGATGCCCCACTGCACTGTGAATTCGCCGATGAACAATTGCAGGGCGACGGTCACCGGCCTGACCGTCTCGCCCGAGAGCATCATCGCGAACAGGTACTCGTTCCACGAGGTGATGAAGACATAGATCGCGGTGGTGACGATGCCGGGCATCACCAGCGGCAGCACCACCAGCCGGATCGTCTGCAGGCGCGACGCCCCGTCGATCGTGGCGGCCTCGTCGAGGTCTTTCGGGATTGCGTTGAAATAGCTGACCAACATCCAGATCGAGAACGGGATCGAGAAGGTCGAGTGGCCGATGATGACGCCCAGGAAGGTGTCGATCAGCCCGAGCGTCCGCATCAGCACAAAGAGCGGGATGATCAGCAGCACGATCGGGAACATGTTGATGACGAGGAAGCTCGTCATCAGCGTGCGCCGCCCGGTGAAGCGGAAACGCGAGAAGGAATAGGCCGCCGGCACGCTGGTCGCGAGCCCGAGCAGCACGGCGCCGCCGGCGATGATCAGGCTGTTCAGCAGGTTGACCGGGAAGCTCGTGCGCTGGATCAGCGTCCGATAGTGCTCGAAGGTCGTGCTGCTTGGCAGATAGCGCACCGGGAACTGGGAGAGGTCCGCATTCGGCTTGATCGAGGTCAGCAGCATCCAGACGAAGGGCGCGAGCGCGAAGGCGAGCACCAGCAGGACGGGGATTTCGACCTGGATCAGGTTGCGGGCGAAGGAGCGGCGCCGGATCATCGCTCCATCTCCTCGGCCTGCCGGCGGACATAGAGCCAGACGATGCCGAGCAGGATCGCGGTCAGCATCAGCGAGAGCGAGGCGGCATAGCCGAATTCCATGCCGGTATAGGCCCGCAGGAAGGCGTAGAGCGGCAGCGTATGCGTGGCGTAGCCCGGCCCGCCGCCGGTCATGACCAGGATGACGTCGAGCGAATTGGCGACCCAGATGATGCGCAGCAGCACCGCCGTGGCGACGATGCCGGCGATCGATGGCAGCGTGACATGGAGGAACTGCCGCCATGCATTTGCACCATCGATCTCGGCCGCCTCGTAGAGCTCGTGCGGCACCGTTTGCAAACCCGCCAGGATGGTGACGGTGAAGAACGGAAAACCCTGCCAGACCAGCGCCAGCATGATGCAGGCGAGCGCCGTGGAAGGCTGGGCGAGCCAGGGATGCGGCGCCGAGATCAGGCCGAGGCGCAGCAGGATGTCGTTGAACACGCCGAGATTGAAGTCGTAGATCCAGGTCCACATCAGGCCGATGATCACGCTGGGCAGCGCCCAGGGGATGATCACCAAAGCCCGCGCCAGGCCGCGCCACCAGAAACTCTGGTTGAGCAGCAGCGCCGCGCCGAGGCCGAGCAGGAGCTGGAATGACACGATCCCGCTGACCCAGATCGCCGAGTTCGCGAGCGCGATCCAGAAGACCTCGTCGGAGAGCGCGGTTGCGAAATTGCGCAGACCGACGAAGCGGAAATTGTCGGGGTCGTAGAGAACGTAGTCGTGCAGGCTGTACCAGGCCGTCTGCAGGACCGGAAACAGGATGACCAGCGTCGTCACCAGCAGTGCCGGCAGCAGGAAACCATATGGGGTCGCCGCGCGAAGCATCGCGCCGCTCGCCGTTGCCTTGTTCATGGCGTCGTCCCTTGGATCGGTGGCTGGCGCCGGGGCTGGCCCGGCGTCGTGCAATGCGATCCGGCCTCAGCCGTAGAAGGTCTGTTCGACCGCCCTCATGAGATCGTCCGGGTTCATCCCGCCCGTCAGCGCCCTCTGCAGGTTGGTGGGCAGGACGCGGCCGACGAAATCCGGCGTCTTCACATGGTCGGGGAGGGGTTTTGCGATCGGCAGCGAGGCGTCGCTCGCCTCGACGAAGCGCTTGGGATGCACGGTCCAGCTTTTCGCGTCCGAGATGGTGATCGGCAGCTGGCCGCTGAGCTTGGCCTGCTCGGCATTGTTCCCGGCGCTCGACAGGAAGCTGATCCAGCGGAAAGCCGCTTCCTTGTTCTTGCTGCCGGCGAAGATCGCGTTGGATTCGTCGCCGAAATAGGTCCAGCCGCCGCCATCCGGCCCTCGCGGCACCGGCACGGCGGAGACCTTGTCGCCGAGCGCGCCGACGACTTCGGCAACCGAGCCGATATGATGGATCGCCATGCCGGTCCGGCCGGCCTTGAAGGCGTCGACGATTTGGCGGAAGGCGTCGGTCGGCGCCGAGGGCGGCACGACTTTGTGTTTCAGGGCGAGGTCGACGAACCAGCGATTGGCGGCGAGCGCCTTATCCGTGACCATCCCGCCCTTGTCGAAGCTGGCGCCGCCGCCAAGCACGAACGGCCCCCAATTGTCGTGGCAGCCGGCGCCGCCGCGCATGCCGTAGCCGTAGATGCCGTCCTTCGTCAGCGCTTGGGCGGCCGTCAGGAATTCAGCGAAGCTTTTCGGCGGCTGGAGCCCGGCCTGCTGCAGCAGGTCCTGCCGGTAATAGAGATAGATCACCACATAGTGCAGCGGCATGTAGTACTGCTTGCCGTCGGGCGAGCGGTTGATCTTCCAGACATCGTCGGAAATGTCGCTGCGGCCCTTCCAGTTGGTGAGGAATCCGTCCAGCGGTTCCAGCGCCTTCATCTGTCCGAAGCGCGAGAGATAGGACAGGCGCACCATGGCACAGTCGGGCTGGTTGCCGGCGACCAGGGCCGAGAAGATGCGGTTGATATAGTCGGTGCCGCCGCCCCAGGGGATCGGCTCGCCCTGGATCTTGATGTCCGGGTTCTCCGCCTCGAATTTCGCGACGAGGCTGGCCGGCGTGTTCTGCGGATTGTCATAATGATACCACCAGCGCACGGTCGCCTTGCCCTGGGCGATGGCTGGCTTGGCGGCTTCGAAGGAGAGCGCGGCCGCCCCCGCGAGTTTCATGAAAGTCCTGCGTTCCATGGCGTTTCACTCCCCTGATGTTTTTATAGTCTTTCGGTGATGTAGGCCGCCGCGGCTTCGATCATGTCCTGGGCCGGGGCGAGCTTGCGGCTCATCCGCAGGCAGCCATGGACGACGCCGGGGACATGGTCGTAGCGGAAGGCGACGCCGGCCGCCGCGAGGCGGTCGGCCAGGCGCACGGTGTCGTCGGCCAGCGGGTCGAGCCCACCCACTGTCAGGTAAAGCGGCGGCAGCCCAGCGAGGTCGGCATTCAGCGGGGCGGCCAGCGCTGGAGGCGCATCGAAGTCAGGGCCGAGATAGTTGCGCCAGTACCAGCGCATGTTCGCCGTGGTCAGGATGTAGCCTTCGCCGAACCGCGCATGGCTGACGGTGTCGAAATCGGGCGCATAGCAGCCATAGAACAGAGCTGCCGTGGCGGGGAGAGCAAGCCCGGCATCACGGCGCCGGATCATGGCCGCGAGCGCAAGCGTGGCGCCCGCGGAGTCTCCGGCAAGTGCCCAGCGCCCCGCATCGACATCGGGACCGAGTTCGCCTCGCAGGGCAAAGTCTATGGCGCCGAGCGCATCCTCCAGCGGGATCGGATAGGGATGCTCCGGCGCGAGGCGATAGTCGAAGCCGAAGACGGCGCAGCCGGCCGCCGCCGCGAGGGTCCGCATCGTGCCGTCATGGGTATCGACCGAGCCGAAGGTCCAGCCGCCGCCATGGACGTAGACCATGACGGGCAGGGCGGTTCCGGGCTTCGGATGATAGAGCCGCCCGCGCAGGGAAGCGTCGTCGACCCGCACCGCGATCTCGCGGGCCGGCAGATCGGGCGCGCCTTCGTTCCAGGCGATGGAGCCGGCGTCGGCGGTGGCGCGGGCCTCCGCGATCGGCAAGGTCTTGAAATCGACGCCCGGCGCCGCCGCGAAAGCGGCGAGAATCCGGGCCATTTGCGGATGGACGAAGGCGCTCATGCCGCCGCCTCGGCGCCGCCTTCGATGACGATCGTGTCGATATGGGACCCGAGCGCCGCGGCCAGCCCGCTGCCGTCACCAGCCGCGAGGCGCTCGTAGAGAATGTCATGGCGCCGCGCCGTCTCGATCAGCGGGCGACGATGCTCCGGTGCCCAGAGCTTGTAGCGGTTCGAGTGCATGATACAGCGCGCCAGGATCTGCCCAAGGGCGTCGAGCCCGGAAAGCCGGAACAAGGCGAGGTGAAAATCCTTGTCGGCCTCGATGACGCGATACTCGTCACCCTCTGCGGCGGCTTCGAGCATGGACGCGAGGATGCCGCGCAGGTCATCGAGCGCCGGACCATCGGCATGCAGCGCCGCCTTCAGCGCGCCGCGCGTCTCGATGCGGCGGCGCAGGGCGAGCATCTCGTCGGCCTCCTCGGCCGTCAGCCGCGTCACGATCGTCCGCCGCCCCGAGCGGACGACGAGGCCGTCTTCCTGCAGGCGCAGCAGCGCCTCGCGGATCGGCCCCTGACTGCAGCCGATCTCATGGGCGAGGCCGAGCTCGGTCAGGACCGTCTCGGGCGTCAGCTCGTTCAGGATGATCCGCCGCTTGACGATGCCGTAGACCAGATCGGAAGGGCGGCTGAGCTTCGGGATCAAGGCAGGCGCCTCGCTGGACAAGGTCGGTCGATGTGAATATCGATATCATTATTGATAATGATGTCAATTCGGGGTGCTGGGAGGAAGCCGATGCGTCACAGGATCCGGAAGATCGACGTCCATCTCGTCTCGGCGCCTGTCCTCGGAGGCTTCGCCGACGCGACGCGCAAGGTCGAGACGATCGGCTTCGTGATCGTCCGCATCACGACGGATCAGGGGCTGGAAGGCATCGGCGTCACCTATCACGAGGTCGGCGGCGAGGCGACCTGCGAGCTGATAAACCGCAACATGACGCCCAGGCTGATCGGCCGCGACCCGCTCGAAACCGAGGCGATCTGGCAGGAGTTCTTCCACTACCTGCGCGGCGTCGGCCGCAAGGGCCTGATGTATTGTGCGCTCAGCGCCGTCGACATCGCGCTCTGGGACCTGAAGGGCAAGATCGTCGACCTGCCCGTCTACAAGCTCCTCGGCGGTAACCGGACCAAGGTGCCGGTCTATGCCAGCGGCGGCTGGACCTCCTATTCGGATGACCAGCTTGTCGACGAGATCAAGGGCATGGTCGCGCGCGGTTTCACGACGGTGAAGTTCAAGGTCGGCTTCGACGGCGGACGCAACCCGCGCCGCGATGCGGAGCGCGTCCGCAAGGTCCGCGAGGCGGTCGGGCCCGACATCAACCTGATGGTCGACGCGAACAATTCCTTCGACGCGGCGACGGCGGTGCAGCTCGCGAACCGCATCCGCGAATACGACATCTTCCTGTTCGAGGAGCCGGTTTTTGCGGACGATATCCCGGGCCTCGCGCGCTTCAAGCGCGGCACCGACATCCCGCTGGCGACGGGCGAGCACGAATACACCAAGTTCGGCGTTCGGGACCTGCTCATGCACGAGGCCGCCGACATCGTGCAGGTCGATGGTGCGCGAGCCGGCGGCTATACCGAGATGCTGAAATGCGCAGCGCTCACCCAGGCCTGGAACGTCAAGTTCGCGCCCCATGCCATGGAGAACCTCCATCTCCATCTGGTCGCGGCGGTGCCGAACGCGCTCTTCCTCGAGCGCCTGCTGATGTTCGAGGATATTACGGCACAGGTCTTCGACCATGCACCGCTGCCGATCGACGGCTACATGCACGTGCCGGACCTGCCGGGCCTCGGCCTCAAACTCAACATGGATTTCATCCGGGAACAGGACGAAACCGCGCCGGCAAGCCATGGCTGAGGCCTATCCCTCAAGCGAGGCGCTAAGAGGGTGAGCCGAAGCGGCGCAGAATGCGCTCGCACAGCAGCGCAAAGCCGGCGCCGATCATCGCGCCGATCACCTTGACGATGGCATCGTGCGGTCTGCCGTGGCGGGTCGCTTCCAGGGTCTGCAACCATTCGAGCCCGAGCGCGATCGCGATGATGGCGCCCAGCACGACGAGGCGCCGTTGCGGATAGGCGAGCATCAGCAAGGCAGTGGCCGCCAAATACGCCAGGAAGCGCTCGCCATCGGGCCTGAAGCCGGGGACATGCGGTCGCAGTTCAAGAGGGGACAGGGTTGCGAAGATGATCGCCGCGACAGCAGCCCAACCCAGGACCAGAGCCGCATGGCGAAGTTTATCGAGGGATAGGCCCAAGGCGGATGCCCGATGGTCGACGCAGCTGCGAGATATGGCTGCGCATCGACGGGGCGTCGCCATATCGCGGGAAGATAGACCGCGCCGCCCTGGCCGAGAATAGCCATTCGGCATTGCTCTCTCATCGGAAGCATCAAATCATGAAGCTTCCGACACGGATTGCATGTGCTGCGATCGTCGGGCAGGTCTTCGACAAGCATCCCATGCGTAAGTTTTGCAGCATTCATGCGCCGGATACCGCATGAAATCGCGATTTCACCGCTTCAGTTCCTCAGCTGGCAATTGGCACGCAAGATGCTCGATCCCGGTCGAAACAACTTCGGACGGCGATTGAAATGGACGGAATCCTGGCTGGCCTCCCAGAGTGGAAGGAGCGTTTCTTCGCCGTCGAACCTGCTCGGGGAGGCGCGCGGCGTCGGCGCCGCACGCGGATTGCATTGCTGCTTGTTCTGGCTGCGCAGTCGGTCTCGCAGGCTGCGCGGGCGGCCGACTGGCGCTATTGCTATGCCGGTTCCGATGCCGATCGGCGCTTCTATGTCTCGCAGCCATTCGCCGCCTCGAAGCCGATGGAAACCATCGAGCGGCAGTGGCTGACGTGGCTGGGTCGCCAGGGGATCAGGTTCGAAACGACGGGATGCCCGCGGGGGCGCGACCGTGCCACGATCGAAGATTCGGTGAGGTCGGCGGCCCGCTACAACCAGGGCCTCGGCAGGCGAACGCTCGACCAGGACTGGACCCCGGAGTCTTGAGCGAAGTCAGGCGCCTTTTCCGCTGGATGACTGCGTGGCGGCGGTGATGGCCGCGATCAGCCGTTGACGGTTGTCGAGCATGAAGGACGTGAACGTGTCCTGTCCGACGACCGCTTTCAGCATGCCAGGCAGAAGGGCGTAGAGCTTGAGCGCGAGGCTGCTCATCGCGGCATCGTCATTGATGAGGCTGGAGGCCTTCTCCCCCAGGAAATCCGTCAGGAGATGCTGGTTCTGAGCCGCCAGCGTGACGATCTCGGCTTCGACTTTGTCTTTGACGGCTTCGAACATGAGGCACCTCGGTCGGTCTCATTCGGAAGCTAGCGCATTCATCAGCCCGTTGGCCATGAGAATGAGCGAGCAGCGCCTGATTGCCGCCGTTATTCGTTCAGGAATCATTCAATCGGGCGGGCGTGAACTCCGCTCATCCGACAGCCGGCCCGGCGACTGCCTGGAACCGATCCCCCGGGTTAATGACGGACGATGACATGAACCTCTCGCGTTATCTGCTGCCGATCGCCGCGCTCGCTATGATGACGGGCTATGCCGCCGCGCAAACGCCGGCCCCTTCTGCCCCGGCCACAAAGCCGGCCGTGACGGCTCCCGCGCCGATGGCTCCCGCTGGCAAGAAGGCGACGACGTCTTCGGCTGAAAGGACCGCCAAGTCCAAAGCCTGCTCCGATCAGGCAGATCAGAAGGGGCTTCATGGCAAGGCCCGCAAGAAGTTCCGCGACGAGTGCAAGAAGGCCTGATCGAGGCCGCACGCTGGGTCGGATCAGGACGATCCGGCCCAGCGTCGAAAGCTAAGGAGCGGTTCTCGCCTGCCGGCTCAGGCCGCTTCGGCGACGACCAGCCCCTGCTCGACCAGGATCGTGCGCGGACACAGGCAGCCGGCCTCGTTCGGGGCCGGACCCCAGGCTCCCTGCCACTCGAGATGGCCCTGCTTCCAGGCCTCGACAATGGCCCGCCACTGCTTCCGTAGGTCGGAGGATTTGCGGCGGCGAACCGATCCGCTGTTCCGCTTCGCCATGTCAGTCTCTCAATTCTGCTGCGACGCACCAATGATTGTGCGACGCAGCATGATATGGGGGCGATCGGGCCGCCAGCTACCCTCGTTTCGGCAGGGCCAGCATGCACGCAGATGCATGGCAAGCGCGCTGTCTGTCCCCAGGCGCAGTTCTCAAGGCTTGACTCCCGCGTGTCGTGTTGCTTAATCGTTTAATCAACTCGCGCAGCGCGTGCTCACCCGATGTCGGCCCCGAAACAGACTGCCAATCTCGGCGACGTCGCTCAGGTTCTGGGCGTTTCCGTCGCGACGGTGTCGAATGCGCTGTCCGGCAAGGGTCGTGTTTCGGCGGAGCTGATCCCACGCATTCGCGAGACAGCCGAGCGTCTCGGCTATGTCCCAAGTCCAGCGGCGCGGGCGTTGCGCACCGGGCGCAGCAGCGTGTTGGGGCTCGTTCTGCCCGATCTCGCCAGCCCGCTCTTTCCGCAGATCGCGCAGGCCATCGAATTCGCCGCCAACAAGGCCGGCTACGGCGTCCTGATCGCCGATTCCCGCGGCGACGTCGCGCAGCAGACATCCGCCATCAACCGTCTCGTCGCGCGCGATGTCGACGGTCTCGTCGTGGTGCCCAGGCGCGGTACCCGCGTCGCCGATATGGGTTGCCCGGTCGCGGTCATCGACAGTCCTTCGACGCCGGGCAACACGGTCTCCGCCGACCATTGGCAGGGCGGAGAGCTCGTCGGGGCGCATCTGGCCGGGCTCGGCCATCGCAGGGTCGTGCTGATCGGCAGCAGCCCGGCCTCCAACGTTCAGAACGACCGGATCGGCGGCATGCGCGCCGGACTGGGCGCGGGCGCCGAAAGCGCGGTCCTGTGGATCGAGCAGCATGAGGAGCGGCACGGGCCGGGGGCGCCGCTCGGATTGGGCGACTGGGCCGCACGCGGCTTCACCGGCTTCGCAGCCGTGTCGGACGTCCATGCCTTGCGCGTCATGACCGAACTCAGCCGGGCGGGTTTGCGCATCCCCGAGGCCGTGAGCGTCACCGGATTCGACGACCTGCCCTGGTCGTCCGCGATCATTCCGCCGCTGACCACCGTGCGCACGGACCTGCCGCTGCTGGCCGAGATCGCCGTCGCTTCGCTGGTGCGGGTCATCGACGGCAAGGCGAAGACGGAAACCGGCATCGTCTCCTCGATCGATGTCTCGCGCGTTCCCATGTCGCTGATCCCCAGGGAAACCAGCGCGGCGGTCGCGAACCCACCCCCAACAGCCGGGCAACAGAGCCCAGTGACCGGAGCAGGACCATGTTGAAGACAGCCGCTGCCCTATCCGCGCTCGTGCTCCTCGCCGGAGCCGCCCAGGCCCAGGAAAAGACCTTGACCATCTCGGTCTATGCCTTCGCGCAGGACGAGTACAAGGAGATGCTCTACGCGCCCTTCGAGCAGAAATGCGGCTGCAAGCTGGTGATCGAGACCGGCAACAGCATCGAGCGTCTCGCCAAGATGGAGGCCAACAAGGCCAATCCCGTCATCGACATGGCGGTGATGTCGATGGCCGATGCATTGCAGGCCTCGCGCGCCGGCCTCGTCGACAAGGTCGATACCGCGAAGCTTGCGAATTTCGACAAGCTTTACGATCTCGCCAAGGACCCGAACGCCGACGGCATGAGCGTCGGCTACACCTTCTACGCCACCTCGATTGCCTATCGCACCGACAAGATGAAGATCGAGTCCTGGGCCGATCTCCTCAAGCCGGAGATCGCCTCGCATGTCGCCTTCCCTAACGTTACGACCAATCAGGGGCCGCCGGCGCTCTACATGCTCGAGCGGGCGCTGGGCAAGGACAGCCCCGATCTCAACGAGGCGATCGCGGCCGTCGGCGCGAAGAAGGACGATATCGTGACCTTCTACGTGAAGTCCTCGCAGCTCGTGCAGTTGATGCAGCAGGACGAGATCTGGGCGGCGCCGATCGGGCGCTTCTCCTGGGCGCCCTTCACCAAGCTCGGCCTGCCGATCGGCTGGGCGACGCCGAAGGAAGGCCAGACTGGCGGCATGAACGTCATGGTCGTCGCCAAGGGCTCGAAGAAGCGCGACCTCGCGCTGCAGTTCATGGATTACTGGCTGTCGACCGAGGTGCAGGCGAAACTGGCAGAGAAGCTCGTCGACAGCCCGGCGAACAAGGAGGTCAAGGTCTCCCCCGAGGTGGCCGCGAACATCACCTATGGCGCCGAGACCGCCGCATCGCTCAAGCTCATCCCCTCAGCGGTTGCGCTCGATCAGCGCGACGCCTGGCTGAAGCAGTGGAACAGCAAGGTCGGCCAGTAAGCCGAGCGGGAGGCGCGCCGGTAACGGCGCGCGGGAAGGACAACCGATGTTCCAAAACAGGAACGAGGCCTTGCTGCTGGCGCTGCCGGCGGCGGTGTTCGCAGCCGTCATCTTCCTGGTGCCGGTCGCCATCCTGCTGTCGGAGAGCTTCCGCTCGCCGGCAGGCTGGAGCCTCGCGCCCTACTGGGCTTTCTTCTCCGAGCCGCTCAACCAGACGGTGTTCTGGCGCACGCTGAAACTCGGCCTCCAGGTCACGGCGGTCTCGGCCGTGATCGGCTATGCCGCCGCCTTCGCCATCGTCTCGCTGCCGGCCGGTTCGAAGGGGCGGATGATCGGCCTCGTCATGTTGCCGCTGATGATCTCGCCCGTGGCGCGCACCTATGCCTGGATCGTGATCCTCGGCCGCACCGGCATAGTCAACCAGGCGCTGCATGGCCTCGGGCTCACCGACGCGCCCATCCGCATCCTGTTCAGCGAGACGGCGATCTTCATCGGCCTGCTCCAGCTCTTCCTGCCGCTGATGATCATCTCGCTGATCTCGGCGCTGGAGAACCTGCCCCGGGACGTGGTGCCGGCCGCGCGCGTCCTCGGCGCGAACTGGCTGCAGATCTTCTGGAAGGTCGTCCTGCCGCTGACGCGGGAAGGGCTTGTGATCGGCGGCACGCTCGTCTTCACCGGCTCGCTCACCGCCTATATCACCCCGGCGATCCTCGGCGGCTCGAAGGTGCTGATGCTGGAGACGCTGCTCTACCAGCGCGTCACCGTGGCCAATGACTTCGTCTCGGCCGGCGTGATCGCGCTGATCCTCGTCGTCATGAGCTTCGCCACCAACCTGCTGCTGAAACGCATCGCGACTGTGAGGACCCGTACATGAGCTTGCGGTTTCCGGCGGCGCTGGTCCTGTCGCTCGTCATCCTCTTCCTGATCGGGCCGTTCCTGATCATCGTCGCCGCCTCCTTCTCCGCCGGCGACACGCTCGCCTTTCCGCCGCAGGGCTTCTCGCTGAAATGGATCGCCAAGGTCTTCACGGTCGAGAGCTTCCGCCAGAGCTTCGTCACCTCGATGATCCTGGCGATCGGCGGCACGCTGGTGGCGCTGGCGCTCGGCGTGCCCGCCGCCTACGCCATGTCGCGCTACCGCCTGCCCTTCGCCGAGACGGTGCGCACGATCGTCTCGGCGCCGGTGATCGTGCCGGGCATCATCGTCGGCCTCGCGCTGCTGCGTTATGTCGTCGTGCCCATGGGCATGCCGATCACGCTGGCGCTCTTCCTCGCCCATACGGCGCTCGTGCTGCCCTATGCGGTCCGGGTCGTCTCGGCGAGCCTTGCCAATCTCCGTTCCGATATCGAGGAAGCGGCCATCCTGCTTGGCTCCTCGCGGCTCGGCGCCTTCTTCGACATCGTGCTGCCCAATATCCGCGGCGGCATCCTTGCGGCCTTCATCCTGGGCTTCGTGACGAGCTTCAACCAAGTGCCGGTCTCGCTCTTCCTCTCGGGGCCGGGCGTGCGGACCCTGCCGGTCGACATGCTCGGCTATATGGAGATCGTCTTCGATCCCTCGGTCGCGGCGCTCTCCTCCCTGCTCGCCTTCCTGTCCATGGGCATCGTGCTCGCCGCCGAACGCTTCCTCGGATTTTCCCGCTATGTCTGATCAGAGTTATCTCGCCCTCGACGGGTTGACACTGGGCTACGGCGATACGGTCGCGGTCGAAAAGCTCGACCTCACCATCGGCAAGGGCGAGCTCGTCGCGCTGCTCGGCCCCTCCGGCTGCGGCAAGACCACGACGATGCGCGCCATCGCCGGCCTGCTAGCGCCGAGTGCCGGCACGATCCGGCTCGACGGTGCCGACATCACGCGTGTCGCTGCCAACCGCCGGCAGGTCGGACTGGTCTTCCAATCCTATGCGCTGTTCCCGCATCTGACGGTCTTCGACAATGTCGGCTTCGGGCTCCGGCTCAAGGGGCTGAAGGGCGCGGCCCTGCGCGACAAGGTCGAGGCCGGCCTGACCTCGGTCGGCCTTGCCGCCTATGCCGGGCGCAAGCCCCCGGAGCTTTCGGGCGGGCAGCAGCAGCGCGTTGCGCTGGCGCGCTCGATGGTGATGGAACCCAAGGTTCTGCTCCTCGATGAGCCCTTGTCCAATCTCGATGCGAGGCTGCGTCTGGATATGCGCACCGAACTCCAGCGCGTGCAGGCGCAGACCGGCGTGACCATGATCTTCGTCACGCATGATCAGGCGGAGGCGCTGTCGCTGGCCGATCGAATCGTCGTCATGCGCGGCGGCCGGATCGAGCAGATCGGGACGCCGGAAGAGATCTACAACCGCCCCGTCTCCCGCTTCGTTGCGGATTTCGTCGGCTTCGAGAACATCTTCTCGATCCGCGACGGCAGGCTCTGGCTGGGCGATGCGGCCGTTCCGCTGTCGGCTTCATTGCCGGCCGCAGCCGGCCTCGCCTTCAGGCCGCGGACAGTGGCGCTCGGGGCCGGGCCTCTGAGCGGGGTCGTCCGCGGCGTCTCCTTTGCCGGCAGCACGCGCGAATATGTGCTGGATACGTCCTTCGGCACGATTCGGGCCGATGCCGATGCCAGCCTCCCGGTACATCCGCCGGGTACCACGGTCGCTTTCGACCTGCCAATCGGGCAGGCCGCTTGCCTCAAGGCGGATTGAGGCGGCGATGGGCGTCTGGATCGACACCGATATGGGTTTCGACGATCTCGCCGCGATCCTGCTGGTCAGGCATGGCGGGCTCGCCATCGACGGGGTGTCCCTGACCTTCGGCAACACGCCGATCGAGCGGGTCCGCGCCAATGCGGCGGCGGCGGCGGCCGTCTTCGATTTCGGTTTCCCGATCGTCTCCGGCCGCGAACGGC
Organism: uncultured Allobosea sp.; assembly: GCF_945957345.1. Taxonomy (GTDB): domain Bacteria; phylum Pseudomonadota; class Alphaproteobacteria; order Rhizobiales; family Beijerinckiaceae; genus Allobosea. Next base: position 42,523 of record NZ_CAMFKW010000039.1, read on the forward strand.
CGCTGCTCGGGCCGCTCGAGACCGCCGCGGCCATTCTTGGCGAAACCGGAATGCCGACGGCCGGGCGCTCGCTGCCGGAAAAGGCGCCGGCCCCGATGGGCGATGCCTTCACCGCCCTGTGCGAGTGGCTTGCGAAGGGCGAGGAGGCCAAGCGCATCTTGGCGCTGGGGCCGCTCGGCAATATCGCGGCGCTGGCGGCCGCCCGGCCGGATCTTGCCGCCCGCATCGACGAACTCGTCTGGATGGGCGGCGGCGTGACGCGTGGCAACCACACAGCCTCGGCAGAGTTCAACGCCTTCGCCGATCCGGAGGCACTCGCCGTCGTCCTGTCGCACGGCCTGCCGCTGACGATGGTCGATCTCGATTTCTGTCGGCAGATCCTCGCTTCGCCGGCGGATATCGCGCCGATCCGGCAGGCAGGCGGCCGCAATGCCGCGCTGCTCGCCGACCTCACCGCCGGCTTCATCGGCATCGCGCCCGCGCGCGGGCGCCCGGCCATGTCGCTCTACGATGCCTGCGCGGCTGCGATCTTCCTGCGGCCGGATCTCGCGCGCTTCGAGCGGGCGAATATCACGGTCGAGCTCGCGGGAACGGTGACCAGGGGCCGGACGGTGGTCGAGACGCGCGCGTCGCATGCCGTCTTCAATGCGTCCTATGCGGCCGGCGGCGACAGCGACGCCATCCGCATGATGATCCTCGCTGCGCTGCGTGAAGAGGCGGCCAAGCCGTGACCGGAACACCTGCCGAACCCCTCGATCTCGCCGATCCCGCGCTGCGCCTGCGGGCCGTCGCGGCGGCGCGTGGCGATGCGCCCTTCGATCGCCTCGTCAGCGGTGGCACCCTGCTCGACATGGTGACGGGCGAGCGGCGCGAGGCCGATATCGGCCTCGTCGGACCATTGATCGCCTCGGTCCACGCGCGCGGGGCGCGCAGCGACGCGCTAGAGATCGTCGATGCGGCGGGCGGCTATGTCGTTCCGGGCCTGATCGACACGCATATGCATGTCGAAAGCTCGATGGTGACGCCGGCGACCTATGCCGACGCCGTGCTCGCGCGCGGCGTGACCACGGTCGTCTGGGATCCCCATGAATTCGGCAATGTCCATGGGCTTGAGGGGGTCGATTACGCCATCGCCGCGACGCGCGGCCTGCCGCTGCGTTTCGCTGTGCTCGCGCCCTCCTGCGTGCCGTCGGCGCCAGGTCTGGAGGCGGCCGGCGCCGATTTCGGCCCTGAGGCGGTCTCCGCGATCCTCGCCCGCCCCGAGATCGGCGGCGTCGCCGAGGTCATGAACATGCGCGACGTCATCGCCGGCGAAGCGCGCATGAGCGGCATCGTCCAGGCCGGCCTCGCGGCGGGCAAGCCTGTCTGCGGCCATGCCCGCAGCCTCGCGGGCGCCGATCTCATGGCCTTCATGGCGGCCGGCGTGACCTCCGACCACGAACTCGTCTCCGGCGCGGACCTGATGGAGAAGCTGCGGGCCGGGCTGACCATCGAGTTGCGCGGCTCGCACGACCATCTGCTGCACGAATTCGTCGCTGCCCTGAACGATCTCGGCCGCTTGCCGCAGACGGTGACGCTCTGCACCGACGACGTCTTTCCGGACGATTTGCTGAAGGCCGGCGGGCTCGACGATGTCGTACGCCGGCTCGTCCGTTACGGGCTCGATCCCGTCTGGGCCTTGCAGGCCGCCACGCTCAATGCCGCGCGCCGGCTCGGCCGGGAGGATCTCGGTCTCGTCGCCGCGGGGCGGCGCGCCGATCTCGTCGTGTTCGACGACCTCACCGACTTCCGCGCACGCCATGTGCTCACGAACGGCCGCAGCGTCGCCCGCGACGGCAGCGTGATCGAGCCTGCCCGCCCGACGCCTCCGGGGGCGTTTGGCGCCTCGATGAAGATCGGCGCGCTTGCTCCTGCCGATTTCGGCGTGCGCTCGCAAGGCAGCCGCGTGCGCGTCGCGACGATCGACCGGCCGCGCTTCACGCGCTGGGGCGAGGCCGAGACGGCTGTCAGCGACGGCATTGTCGTGCCACCGGAAGGCGCGACGCTCATCGCGGTCGCCCATCGGCACGGCCTCGCCGACAGCAGGCCGCGCATCGGGTATCTCCGGGAATGGGGGAGCTGGAGGGGCGCCTTCGCCACCACGGTCGCCCATGACAGTCACAACCTTACGGTCTTCGGCGGCAATGCCGAAGACCTGGCTCTGGCCGCCAATGCGGTGATCGCGGCCGGCGGCGGCATGGCGGTCGCAATGGGCGGGCGCGTCACCGCCCTGTTGCCGCTCCCGGTCTCCGGTCTGGTCTCGGATGCGCCGTTGGCCGCCGTCTCGGATGGCTTTGCCGCAATCCGGCAAGCCATGGACGCGGTCGTGGACTGGCAGCCGCCCTATCTCGTGTTCAAGGCCTGTTTTGGCGCGACGCTTGCCTGCAATGCTGGCCCGCATCAGACCGATCGCGGCATTGCCGATGTGGCAACCGGAAGCGTGCTCGCCACGCCTGTGCTGGAAATCCTCGCGCCGGAGCTGTCGTGATGGACGCCATCGAGAGCGATCTGCCCTTCCTGACGGCGCTCCGCCATGACCTTCACGCCCATCCCGAGCTGGGCTTCGAGGAGGAGCGCACGAGCCGCATTGTCGCCGGCATCCTGGAAGAGGCCGGCATCGTCGTTCACCGCGGGCTCGGCGGCACGGGCATCGTCGGCACGCTCACGGTCGGAAACGGCACCCGCTCCATCGGCCTGCGCGCCGACATGGACGCACTCGCCATGCCCGAACTGGCCGAGCGTCCCTATAAGTCGAAGGTCCCCGGCAAGATGCACGCCTGCGGCCATGACGGTCATACCGTTCTGCTGCTCGGCGCCGCGCGGGCTCTGGCCAAGAGCCGCAATTTCAGCGGTACGGTGCATTTCATCTTCCAGCCGGCTGAGGAGGGGCGCGGCGGCGCCCGCCGCATGGTCGAGGACGGGCTGTTCCGGCTCTTCCCCTGCGATGCCGTCTACGGCCTGCACAACATGCCCGGACTCGATCCCGACGAGATCGCCGTTGTCGAAGGCCCGCAGCTTGCTTCCTCCGACAGCTGGCGGCTGACCTTGCGCGGTATCGGAACCCATGGCGCCAAGCCCCATCTCGGGCGCGATGCGGTGACCGCCGCCGGCTCCTTCATCGCCGGCCTGCAGACGATCGTCGGGCGCGTCGTCGACCCGCTCCAGCCGGCCGTCGTCAGCGCCTGCTCGGTCCAGGCGGGCGATCCGCGCGCGCTCAACGTCATCCCCGATACGGTCGATATCGGCGGCACGGCCCGCGCCTATTCCGCCGAGGTGCGCGATCAACTCGAAGCCGAGATCGGACGCCTGGCGCGGGGCGCCGCCGCCATGTTCGGCGTCACGGCGGATTACCGTTTCGAGCGGCGCATCCCGCCTGTCGTCAATCATCCCGATGCGACGGTCCGGGCGCTCGGCGCCGCGCGTGACGTCTTCGGTGACAAGGTGCGGCAGAGCTTTCCGCCTTCGACCGCTGGCGATGATTTCGCCTTCTTCGCCGCCGAGGCGCCGGGTTGCTATGTCTGGCTCGGCAATGGGCCGGCACAGGACGGCGCCCTGCATCACAATTCGGCCTACGACTTCAGCGATGCCGCGATCGGGCCGGGCGCCCGGTTCTGGGCGCGGCTCGTCGAGCGCGAACTGGCGGCGGAATAGGCGACGTGCAACCCCATGAATTCTGGCAGGAGCTTCACCCGGCCGGGAGCTTTCGCGTCGAGGCCGGGCATCGCGCCTTCTTCCCCGCCACGCTCGCCGATGGCAGGCAGTTGCTGCTGCCGATCCGGGCTCTCGCCGACGGGCGCCACGGGCTCGCCTCCCTGATCGTCAATCAGGCGAGCTTCTCCGTCGTGGAGGCGCTTGCGGCCGATCTGGCCGCAAGGCTGGCGGCCTACCGGCCCGAGATCGTCATCGGCCTGCCGACGCTCGGGCTGACGCTCGCCGCGGAAGTCGCGCGCAAGCTCGGCCACGCCCGCTATGTCCCGCTCGGGACCTCCCGCAAGTTCTGGTATGACGAGGCGTTGTCGGTGCCGCTATCGTCGATCACGACGCAGCAGGCCAAGCGGCTCTATGTCGATCCCCGCATGCTGCCCCTGATCGAGGGGCGGCGGGTGGCGCTGGTCGACGACGTCATCTCGAGCGGCGCATCGATCCTCGCCGGGCTCGACCTGTTGGCGGCACGAGGCATCGAGCCCGTCGCGATCGGAACGGCGATGCTGCAATCGCTACGCTGGCGTTCCCTTCTGGCCGTACCCGGAGCGGATTGGCTCGGGCGGATCGAAGGCTGCTTTGCGACGCCGCTGCTCGAACGGGGACCGGACGGCCTTTGGTACGGACAGGTGGGATGACGCGCGATCCCCTTTAAAGCCAGCGCTCTTTAAATCTCGATCTCGACGCCGACTTCGACGACCTGGGTGGCGGGGATATGGAAATGCGCTGCCGATCGCTCGGCATTGCGCTGCATGAAGGCGAACAGATGTTCGCGCCATATCGCCATCCCCTCGATCTCCTCGCGCGGGATGATCGTCTCGCGGCCGATATAGTAGGAGAGCTCGTTGAGCTGCATGCCAGGCAGCAGCCCGCGCTCGACGCCGCAGCGCAATCCGTCGGGAATGCGCGGCGTTTCCATGAAGCCGAAATGCAGGATCACCCGCGTCATGCCGGGGGCCAGCTCTACGAGTTCCATGCGCTGGTCGTCGGGGACGCGCGGCACCTCCTCCGGCTTGCCGGTGATGAGCAGGATGTGCTCGTGCAGCGCGTGGTTGTGGCGCACGAAATGCGAGAGCGAGAGCGGGACGCCGCGCGCAGCCGAGGCGAGGAAGGCAGCCGTCCCCGGCAGGCGCATCGGCGGCTTCGTCGCCAGCATGGACAGGAAGTCCTTCTCGGATTCGCGCTGGCGGTTGCGTGCCGCCTCCACCAGGGCAAGGCCGCGCCTCCAGGTCAGCATGATGATGGTCAGCACCAGTGCCATCAGCAGGGGATACCAGCCGCCATCCACCAGCTTCACGAGATTGGCGGAGAAGAAGACGAGGTCGATCAGCAGGAAGAAGCCGTTCACCGCCAGCACCGCGGGCAGGCTGTAACCCCATTTCAGCGCGATCAGCGCGGCGAGGCAGGTGGTGATCGCCATCAGCAGCGAGACGGCCACGCCATAGGCGCCCGCCAGCGCATCGGAGGAACGGAACATGAAGACCGAGATCAGGGTCGCCGCGCAGATCATCCAGTTGACGATCGGGATATAGATTTGGCCCTTCTGGTCGTCCGCCGTGTGCCTGACATGGACCGAGGGGAACAGCCCGAGCTGCATCGCCTGCTGGGTCAGCGAGAAGGCGCCGGTGATGACCGATTGCGCGGCGATCACGGCGGCTGCGGTGGCGAACACGATCAGCGGGTAATGCGCCCAGTCCGGGGCGAGCTGGTAGAACGGGTTGTCGGCGGCGCTGGGATCGGTCAGCAGCAGCCCGCCCTGGCCGAAATAGTTCAGCATCAGGCCCGGCAGCACGACGCTGAACCAGGCGAAGCGGATCGGCTGCGGGCCGAAATGCCCCATATCGGCATACATCGCCTCGCCGCCGGTGACGGCGAGGAAGGTCGCGCCGAGCACGACGAAGCCGACGAGCGGCGAGGTATGCGTGATGAAGTAGAGGGCGGCGAAGGGATTGATGGCGGCGAGGATGCCGGGCGCCATCAGGATGCCTCTGACGCCGAGGAGGGCGAGCGCGATGAACCAGAGCAGCATGATCGGCCCGAACAGCTGGCCGATGAAGCGCGTGCCCTTGCGCTGGACGAGGAAGATGCCGAGCAGGATCACGGCGGTGATCGGCACTACGGCCGGCGCCAGCACCGGGGCGTCGAGCTTGAGGCCCTCCACGGCCGAGAGCACCGTGATCGCCGGCGTGATGGCGCCATCGCCATAGAGCAGGGCGGCACCGACGAGCCCGAGCACCAGGATGCGTGCGCGCGGCGTGCCCGGCTTGGCGTGCCGGGCCTTGAGCAGGGCGATCATCGCCATGATCCCGCCTTCGCCGCGGTTGCCGGCTCGCATGATCAGCAGCGCGTATTTGATCGAAATGACGAGGATCAGCGCCCACAGGATCATCGAGACGCAGCCGACGACGGCGCGCGGGTCGAGCGGGCCGCCACCGCTGGCCGCGCGGACCGCCTCCTTCAGCGCGTAGAGCGGGCTCGTGCCGATATCGCCATAGACGACGCCGAGCGCGCCCAGCATGGCGATGCCGATGGGGGAGCGAGGGCCGTGATGAGCTTTCGGCCCAGCATGGGTCTCGATGGCTGCTACCTTGGACAAAGGCGGCCCCCCTTATTCTTCTCTTTGGTTACCCTTGGGGTAAGCCATGACAGGTGCTGACCGCAAGTGTTTCCCGAGAACCTGGTGCGAGGCTTTGGCCGCCGCAGGATTTCAGGAGTGCGGCCAGCCGTGCCACATCGGCTTCGACATGGGCCGGCGCGACGCGCGCGATGCCGAAAACAAGCCCCGGCCGGGCCGGCCCGAGATGGAAGCGCGACATCGGCTGCATCGCGAAGCCGTTCGCCTGTAGATGTTGGGCGACGGCGCTATCGTCGACATGCGGATCGCGGAACCATGTCGCCAACTGGAGCCCGCCAGCTCCCTCGCCGATCCGCAGGATGTCGCAGCAATGGCGCTGAAGTGCCGCGACGCTCGCGGCCATCCGCGCGGCGTAGAGGGCCTTCATCTTCCTGATATAGCCGCGCAGGCGGCCGTCCCGCATGAAATCGGCGAGGGCGGCCTGGATATGGATCGGCACGACGGAGCCCTGCAATTGCAAGGCGGCGGAGACCTCTTCCAACAGACGTAGCGGGACGATCGCATAGGCGACGCGCACCCCCGGAGCGAAGATCTTCGAGAAGGTGCCGAGATAGGCGACGAGACCGGTGCGGTCGATGCCTTGCAGCGCCGCGATCGGTCGCGAGCCGTACTGGAACTCGCTGTCATAATCGTCCTCGATCACCACAGCGGCATGCGCCTGCGCGACATCCAGGAGGGCAAGCCGTCGTTGCAGGCTCATGGTCGTGCCCGTTGGATATTGGTGCGAAGGTGTCACATAGATCAGTCGGGGCGGGGGGCCTGATGCCCTCGATACGTCGATTCCGGCCTCGTCGCAGGGCACTGGCACGATCCTGGCGCCGGCCGCGCGTAGCAGTGCCTGCGCCGTTGCATAGCCCGGCTCCTCCATCCAGGCGACGTTCCCCTCGGCGTCGCCCGGCCGCATCAGCACATGGGACATCAGGTTGATGGCCGCCCGGGTCGAGGGCGCGATCAATACCTGCTCGGGCCGGGCGAAGATGCCGCGGGTCTTGGCGACATGATCGAGGATCGCCTCCCGTAGCGCCGGCAGGCCGTCCGCCTCGCCATAGCCGAGGTCGTGGATGCGCAACGAGCGGGCGCGCGCGCCCAAGTAGCGCGCCCAGCTCGCATGCGGGAAATCCGTGAGATCGGGCATGCCGGGGGCGAAAAGCCTGGCTGGTTCGGGCGGATCGGCCGGTTCGGAAAGGCCGGGCGTAGGGCTGGGCGCGAGCGGCAGCAGCTCCGCGGCGATCGCGGCGACGCGCGTGGCCGAGCCTGCCTGCGCCAGCAGATAGCCGTCGGCCTTCAGGCGCTCATAAACCTGAACTACGGTCGAGCGAGCAATGCCGAGCGCTATGGCCAGATGCCGTGAGGACGGCAGGCGCTGCCCGGCCGGCATCGTCCCGTCGAGGATGCGGTCCCGGAAGCTGCGATAGAGCTGTCCTTCGAGATCGCCGGCCGTCCTGTCCAGTGGCTGCCAGGCGAAAGTCTCTACCGGGGTCGCCATATCGCAAACTGGTCTGGTCAGATTGAGAGAAGTGGCAGTGTACATCACACCGCTTAACTCGCCAACGATGGGCGGCTGCGGCCTCCGCCGCATCTGCAACCACGTATGACATCAAGGCATCGCCATGGACCTGTCGGATTGGAAGGGGGTTCCGCGCCCCGAGCGGATCGTGCTGGAGGGCCGCTACGCGCGGCTCGAGCCGCTCGATCCCCTGAAGCACGGCGATGACCTGCTCGCCTCCGCTCGCGAACCCGGCGCAGATGATCGCTTCCGCTATCTGTTCGAGGACGCGCCTGCCGACCGGGCGGCGCTGAATACCTGGCTCGACAAGGCCGCCGCTTCCGCCGATCCGCTCTTCTTCGCCGTCATCGACAAGCGCTCCGGTCGGGCCGAGGGTCGGCAGGCTCTGATGCGGATCGATGCCGTGCACGGCGTCATCGAGATCGGCAACATCTTGTGGGGCCCGGCGATCGCGCGCAGCCGCATCGCGACGGAGGCGCTGTATCTTTTCGCGCAGTACGCTTTCGATACGCTGGGCTATCGGCGCTTCGAGTGGAAATGCAACAACCATAACGAGCCGTCCAAGCGTGCGGCGCAACGCTTCGGCTTCACGTTCGAGGGCGTGTTCCGCCAGCACATGGTGCAGAAGGGCAAGAACCGCGACACAGCCTGGTTCGCGATGGTCGATGTCGATTGGCCGCGCCTCAAAGCCGGCTACGAAGCCTGGCTCGCACCCGGGAATTTCGACGAGAACGGTCAGCAGCGTACCCGGCTCAGCTTCGGCTGAGCGCGGATTGCGCCGCATCCCTAGGCTTTGCCGCGCCGGAGCTCGGACAGGGTGTACCAGACGACGGCCGAGAAGATCACCGCTCCGCCGACGATCGTCGCGAAGGGTGGTGGCTCCGCGAAAAGGAGCCAGACCCAGACCGGCGTCATGACGACTTCGGTGGTGCCGATCAAAGCCGATTCCGCTGGCGGCAGGTGCCGTGCGCCGATGATGAAGAGCACCAGCGCGACCGAGAAATTGGTCGCGCCGAAGGCAGCCAACACCACGAGGTTATGGGCATCGAGCGAGCCCCAGGAGCCGAACGGCGCGAAGAGCAGGAAAGTGAGCACCGCGCTGATGAAGATCGGCGGCATCGCCGGAAGATCCGGATCCATCCTTGGGATGACGATGACGAAGGCGAATGTCACCGTCATCAGCAGGGCGAGCAGATCGCCGACGATCCGCCCCGCGCCCAGCGAGGCCGAGATGATGATCCCGACGCCGATAAGGCAGGCGAGCCCCGCGATCATCGTGCGCAGCACGATCCGTTCCTTGAGGAGCAGCCAGCCGAGCACGGCGGCGATGAAGGGCGCGGTCGCATAGATCACCGCGACATTCGCCACGCTGGTCGTGTAATAGGCGCCAATGAAGGCGGCCTGGCTGATCGTCTGGAATGCGATCAGAGCCAAGCCGGTCGGCCCGAACGACTTCTTCCAGGCCCGGCGTGTTCCCGCGCCGCCGAACAGGGCCATGGGAACGATCAGGAAAAGCGCGGCGAACAGCGCTCGCCACGCGACCGCGGTCCAGGCGTCCGTGGTCAGCAGGCGCGCATAGATGCCGCTGGCGCTCCAGGCCACGGTCGCGGCGAAAACGAGCAGGACGCCACGGGAATGGGCGGTCGGAGAAGAGGTTTCGCTGGTCAACGTCGCACGCATGGCAGGATCGGGCAGCACCGCTCGCATATCGGGCTGCGTCGCGGAATACCACTCCGCGAATAGCGATATGGTGGCAGGAACATGCCGGCCCTTTCGCGTGGCGGCTTCGCGTCGGTGAAGGGGGGCTCCTGCGTTGAAAGCGGAGCCAGTCCGCTTGCGCCGGTCAATTCCCGCATCCTAGGATCGCGGCATTGGAATTGCAGCAACGCTGTCTGTGCAGCTTTTCCATCTCCTCGGGCGAGGGATCTCGGCATGAAGCGTCGGACGTTCCTGGGTGTTGCTGCGGGTGCCGCGGTTTCCGCTGTAACCAAGCCGGCTCTCGCGCAGCGGGCGAAGGTGCTGAAATTCATCCCGGAATCGGATGTCGCGATCATCGACCCGGTCTGGACGACGGCCACCGTGACGCGCAATCACGGTTACCTCGTCTTCGACACGCTCTACGGCCAGAACGCCAATTACGATTTCGAGCCGCAGATGGTCGCCGGCCATACGGTCGAGGATGACGGCAAGACCTGGCGATTGACCCTGCGCGAAGGCCTGCGCTTCCACGATGGCGAGCCGGTCCGGGCGCAGGACGTGGTGCCGAGCATCCGCCGCTTCTCCGCCCGCGACGCCTTCGGCCGCGCCTTGATGGATGCGACGGACGAACTCTCGGTCGAATCCGATCGCGTCGTGAAGTTCCGGCTGAAGCGGCCCTTCCCGCTGCTGCCGGCCGCGCTCGGCAAGACCGGCACCTCGATGCCCTGCATCATGCCGGAGCGCTTCGCGCTCACCGACCCGAACAAGCAGGTCACCGAGATGATCGGCAGCGGGCCGTTCCGCTTCAAGGCCGATGAGCGCGTGCAGGGCGCGCTGACCGTCTATGAGCGCTTTGCCGACTATGTTCCGCGCGCGGATGGCTCGGCCACCTTCACCGCCGGCCCGAAACACGTCCATTTCGACCGGATCGAATGGCGCATCATCCCCGACCCGCAGACGGCCGCGAATGCGCTCGCCAACGGCGAGGTCGACTGGTGGCAGAACCCCACCCCCGACCTGCAAGGTACCCTCAAGGGCCGATCAGGCCTCAAGCTGGAAGGACTGGACCCGGCCGGCGGCATCGGCTGCCTGCGCTTCAACACGCTGCACCCGCCCTTCGACAATCCGGCGATCCGCCGCGCGCTGCTCGGCGCCATCGATCAGAGCGAATGCATGATCGCGGTCGCCGGCGATGAGCGCTCGCTCTGGAAGGACCATGTCGGCGTCTTCAGCCCGGATACGCCGATGGCGACGACGGCCGGAACCGAGCAACTGGTCGGCAAGCGCGATTTCGCCGCCGTCAAGCGCGCCCTGGAAGCGGCCGGCTACAAGGGCGAGCGCATCGTGCTGCTCGATCCGACCGATTATCCTTCGACCCATGCGCTCGCGGCCGTGGCAGCGGATGCCCTGCAGAAGTCGGGCATGAATGTCGAGCTGGTCTCGACGGACTGGGGTACGGTCGTCCAGCGTCGCGCCAGCCGCCAGCCGATCGACAAGGGCGGCTGGAGCATCTTCTTCACCTATCTGAACGGCACCAATAATTTCGACCCCGCAAGCCAGCTCGGCATCCGCGGCAATGGCGATCAGGCCTGGTTCGGCTGGCCGAAATCGCCGCGCCTCGAAGAGCTCCGGCTCGACTGGTTCGCCGCCAAGGATCTCGCGGCCCAGAAGGCGATCTGCGCCGAGATCCAGAAGCAGTTCTTCATCGACGTGCCCTATATCCCGCTCGGCGCATACTACGAAAAGACGGCCTATCGCGGGATATCAGGCATGCGGATCGGTTTCGCCCAATTCTACGACGTCAGGCCGCTGTGACACATTCCAAGCTTCGGATCGCCGTTCTCCAGTTCGCGCATGAGACAGTGACATTCCTCCCCAACGACACGACGCGGGAGGACTTCATCTATCCGGGATCCCCGGCCTCCGGCGAAGACCTGCTGGCCACCGATCCGAAGGGCTATATGGGCGGATTCGTGCAGGTCGCCCACGAGTTCGCGGATGTCGAGCTCGTCGGCATCACCTCCCCGCTCTGGCCGCGCACCGGAACGGGTGTGCACGGCGGTGAGAAAACCATCCAGTGGAGCGCCTGCGTTTGTGCCGGCG
>NZ_CAMFKW010000040.1:0-47500 GCF_945957345.1 uncultured Allobosea sp.
AGAACCTCCGTTCCTGAGACGCCGAAACAGTCTCAAATCATCTGACGACGGACAGTCTGGCTGGAGCTTCAGGCGATCTGGCGCGGATCCTCGCGATCAGCTCTGAACAAACGAAAACCCCACCTCCTGGGGAGATGGGGCTTTCACTCTTATTGGTTGCGGGGGCACGCAACTACCGATGCCAACACTCGTTAGCGGTGGCGATTTGAAACCCTTTTCTCTTCCAACCCGAGGGAGCGGCCTGGGTTTCATTGATCACGGCATAGAAGCCGATGATGACATCGCGGGCTCGACCATCCGCATTGACCCGCTACGCATGAGCGGGCGGCCGAAATATTTTAAGGGCGAGGCTCGGCCTGCTCGAGCGGGAAGCTCCTGACGACCGAGACCCTTCCCGCGCTGCATCGCATCGCGGGATACAAGGGGACCTATTTCCTGCGGCGCACGCTCGACACCGGCGAGGTCGAGTTCGTCGAGATCACGTTCTGGGACTCCATGGACACGATCGTCGCCTTCGCTGGCGAGGATTGCACCAAGGCCGTCGTTCCCCCCGACACCCAGGCCTTCCTCACTCGCTTCGATGACCGCTCGGTCCATTTCGATGCGACTTGGTGCCCGTAGACCTGCGCCTCGGCGCTGCCGGGTGACGGCGACGATAGGCGACGTAGCGTAAATCGACACACTGACCGGCTCCCGATCAAACGATCGTGGGCCGACTCAGTGCCCTGATGCGCCAGTCGGCTTCGAGGATCATTGCCAACTCGCAGTGATCCTGTCCGGCGCCGGCCCGGCATATCAGCTGTGATCTGAAATCTTACTCCTCGGTTATCCAAGCAGAAGCGAAACCGAAGATAAAGCGGGCTTCCTTTCAGCCACGCATACGCCCGGCACGATCAGCTCTGAACCAATTCGAAAGGAGGCGTAATCGCCTACGGGCGCAAAAAAACAGATCTGGAAATCGTCCGTCGCGCCAGTAAAAAAATGGTCAAAGGTGACGCTGCATTGGAAAATTACTGATAATCCACAAGACCTTGGCGCTGGCATCTGTATCGTTACGGAAGGCATGGGGTCGACGGCCGTCGAAGGCAAAGCTATCGCCTTCTCCTAGAACAGCCTCTTCTCCATCTACGCTCATTGTGATCGTGCCCTCGAGGACGAAGCCGCCCTTTTCAGACAGGGATGTAAGGGGGCTATCGCCCGAAGATCCCTTCGGAGGGATGTGCAAAAGCATCATCTCTAAGTGCTGTGTCGTTCCTGTGGAGAGCAACTCTTTGGTTAGATAGCCCAACCCACAGAAAGGACGCTGATGATTACGCTTCACGAAAAGAGGGTCCTTTCGCTCAGTCATTACATTGCCAGCGTTTCCAGGGAAAAGAGCAGCTGCATTCGTCTCAAGTGCAACCTGTATCTTCGTCAGAATCTTCAAGGAGGGATTTGCAAGATTCCGCTCGATTTGGCTCAGCATGCCGGACGAGACGCCTGATGCGCGCGAGAGCTCCTTCAACGACATTTTGCGCTCCAGCCGCAGTCGTCGAATAACCGCACCGACATGATCGGGGCGCTCCGCACTCCCCGAGATAGCAGTCCATGTGGCCAAGTTCATGAGCGATGCACCTTTCTATCTTCGTGGGTGCCGGGACGCCTAGCGAGGATCGCACAAAGACGCAGCCCGCTGCAGCCCAGCGCCCCGAATGTCAGCCAAAATCCTAAGGTGCCAAGCACGCCGCGCCAATCCCGCGTTCACAAAAACGATCATTATATTAAATTTTTTTGCCGCAATGGGTATCTTTTTTCTTGACGTCAAAACCATGAGGCCGATAGCCTCACTATATCGAACGTTTCTGAGGAGACAAGGAGATGTCCGATGAGCCGCGAACCGCCTCATTCATCCGGCAGCCGCTGAGCCGGCCCTGCGTAGGCTTTGACCAATGCTCTCATATGTTCTGCGCCGCATCGTTCAGAGCGTGATTGTGCTCGTCGGCGCGCTCGTCATCTCGTTTCTGATCCTCAGGATCGTCCCCGGAGATCCGGCCGTGATGATGCTGTCGGACCTAGCGACGCCCGATGAGATTGCACGAGTGCGGATCGCGCTGGGCGTCGATCAACCGGTCTGGATTCAGTTCGGCATATACGTAAAGCAGATCCTCACCGGCGACTTCGGCGTCTCCTATCGGAGCCAGACCCCTGCTCTGTCGCTTGTACTCGGCTATCTACCAGCCACGTTTCAGCTGGCTGTTGCAGCCCTGTTGATCACCATCGGCATTTCCGTCCCGTTTGGCGCTGTTGCGGCCGTCCGCAAAGGTAGCTGGATAGACAATCTCCTCTCCGGTCTTGCGCTGATCGGGCAGTCGGTACCGGTCTTCTGGCTTGGTATCATGCTGATATTGACGTTTTCCGTGCAGTTGCGCTGGCTGCCGACATCCGGCCGCGGCGGCTTTCTCCATCTCGTCCTACCCGCGGTGACATTGGCTGCTGCGCAAGTAGCACTGGTCGCCAGGATCATGCGCTCCAGCATGCTGGAAGTGATCCGGCAGGACTATGTCCGCACAGCGCGCGCCAAAGGCCTGTCGGAGAAGGTGATCGTGATGCGGCATGCGTTGCGCAATGCACTTGCGCCGGTGGTGACCGTTCTAGGACTACAGATAGGAAATCTGCTCGGCGGCGCGATCATTACAGAGACAGTATTTGGGTGGCCTGGAGCAGGAAATCTTCTGGTCAACTCGATCGGTGCACGCGACTACCCTGTCGTTCAGACGATGATCGTCATATCGGCGCTGATATTCGTCATCACTAATCTGATCGTTGACATCATCTACGTGATGCTCGACCCGCGCGTCAGCTACGATTGAGGCGAATGATGAATTTCGTTCTTTTCCTCCGTCTGCGTCCGATGTTCGCGTTCGCGCTCCTCGTCCTGTCACTGCTCGTTCTCGCGGCGGTCTTCGCGCCGCTGATCGCGCCCGGAAACATCGAGATCCAGAATATCTTCAATCGCCTGAAGCCCCCCTTCTGGGTCGACGCCAAGGGCGTTACGCACATCGCGGGAACGGACCATCTCGGCCGCGACGTCTTCAGCCGCCTCATCTACGGCTCCCGGATATCGTTGCTGGTCGGAATCGTCGCGGTTGCCTTCGGCGGCAGCGTCGGCCTCCTGCTCGGGCTCCTGTCCGGCTACTATGGCGGCCTGGTTGACTCCGCAATCATGCGGTTCACCGACATGCAGTTGGCCTTCCCGTTCCTGCTGCTGGCATTGGCGCTGGTCACCATTCTCGGGCCGAGCATCTTCAACGTCATCATCGTCCTCGCTCTGACGAGTTGGATCAACTATGCGAAAGTCGTTCGGGGCGACGTGCTTCAACTACGGTCACTTGAATTCATTCAGGCTGCACGTGTATTGGGCGCCCCCAACCACCGGATCATCTTCCGCTACATCCTGCCGAACGTGATGTCGTCCTTCCTGGTCGTGGCCTCGTTCCAGGTCGCCGCCCTCATCATCGCGGAATCATCGCTCAGCTTCCTCGGCCTTGGTGTCCCGAACCGCATTCCGACCTGGGGCACGATGCTCGCAGACGGCCGCGAATACGTTCGGGACGCGTGGTGGCTGGCCGTGTTCCCCGGCGTCGCGATCATGCTGGCCGCCCTGAGCTTCAACATCATCGGCGATGGGTTGCGCGATCTGCTCGATCCCACCATGCGCTCATCCGCCCGCCCCGGCAGCAGGCGCCGTTTCCGGCTGTTCCCGGCACGTCCCTACGCTCCGAACACTCAGGAAGCCCCGCTGGTGCCGCCCTTTGCCGGCGCCGGCAACCAACAAAACTAGGAGGAAACCGAAATGGCAATCGTTGTCGGAACGGCATCGGCGAAACCGGGAACGCTTACACGGGGAGAACTACGCGTCGGGTGCATGGCCGACGGATCTCCGATCCGCCTGCCCGTCTTCATCGCGAGCGGCGTCAAGGACGGCCCGACCGTCTGGCTCGAAGGCTGCATTCACGGCGAGGAATACGGCGGCGCCGCCTCGATCATCGAATTCATGCGATCCCTCGATCCGAATGTGCTGAACGGCACGATCATCGGCGTGCCGGTTGCCAATCCGGCGTCGTTCAATTTCCGGTCCCGGGTTTCGTCGATCGACGGGCAAAACCTCAATCGTATCTTTCCCGGTAGCTTGGGCGGCAGCCACAGTTTCCAACTGGCGGCGGTGATCGGCGAGCAGCTCGAGGCGCATGCCGATTATCTGATCGACCTGCACAGCGGCGGCATCGGCGCGGAAGTGCCGTTCTACGCTATCTACAAGGACGACGGCGGCGAGGTGGCGCAACGCTCCAAGGATTTGGCGAAGCGCATCGGCGTGGACACAATCTGGCGCACGCCAGATGCGCGGGAGGCCGGAGGGACGGTGACCGCAGAGGCGCTGCGCCGCAACATCCCGTCAGTGACCGTCGAATGCGGAGGCGGCACGTTCACCGAGCAACATCTGCAAGATTACCTGACCTCGATCCACGGCTTCATGCAGGCCGTCGGGGTGTTGTCCGGCGAGGCGCCCGTCCAAAAGCAATATACGATCATCAGCGGCGGGAGCTTCGTTCACAACCGGGAAGGCGGGTTGTTCGTGCCCGCCTGCAAGGTGGGGGACATCCTTCCGCAAGGCGCACCGATCGGCCGCCTGGTCGATCTGTTCGGCGAGACCGTCGAGCAGATCGATAATCCCTACCCCGACTCCTACATCGCGGCGCTCCGCTGCCGGTTTTATCCGACGCATGCCGGTGAGATCTGTGCGGAAGCCATTCCCGTCGAACGTCGCGAAGGACTGTAACGCGCTCGAACGATCAAAGCATCGAGCGCGTCGGGAGATCTCAGCAAAAAGGGGAAAATACAATGCTATCCAAGTCTATTCATGCACTAGGGCTGGTTTCCGGCCTGCTCTTGTCGTCCACTTTTCTCAGTCCTGGGTCGGCAGTCGCATTTGACCTGTCTGTCGCGGCGGGCGCCGATCCGACGACGCTCGATCCGCGCAAAACCTGGGTCGCGCAAGGCTATTCGATCAACGCCCATGTGTTCGAGCCCATGTTCTTTCGGGCCGAGAAAGATGGAAACGTCGTGATCGAACCGATCCTTGCCGAGTCGTGGGCGCAGAAAACGCCGACCGAACTGGAAATCAAACTGCGGGAGGGCATCAAATTCCAGAACGGCGAGCCGTTCAACGCGGAGGCGGTCGCCTACACGATCAATAGTATCCAAGACAACAAGTTCGTCACCAACCTCAAATTATGGACGCGCGACATTACGTCGGTCGAAGTTACCGGCCCCTATACGCTGTTGCTGAAGACCGCGAGGCCGACGCGCGGCCTGCTCAACGTGTTGGCACAGGTTCCAATCGTAGCGCCGAAAGCCGCCCAATCGCCCGACTTCGAGAAGAAGCCGATTGGCACGGGGCCATACAAGATCGTCTCCTACGTGCCCAGCGGCCAAGTCGTCATCGAGAAAAACCACAATTACTGGGGAAAGCCCGGCGAGGCCGACAAGATCACATTTCGCATCATGCCGGAAACCTCGACCCGACTGGCCGCGCTGGAGGCGAACGAGGTGCAGATCGCAGACAATCTGCCGCCGGACAAGCTCCCCGCCCTCAAGGCCAACAAGAATCTGCAGGTCGTTTATACACCGACCCTGCGCGTCGATTACCTAGTGATGAATTTCCGCAACCCACTGATGCAGGATCGGAAGTTCCGCGAGGCACTATCGCTGGCGATCGACCGGCAGGGCATCGTCGACAACCTGCTGGGCGGGACAACCAAGGCTGCCAACTCGATTTCACCGCCCGGAACGATTGGATATGCCGCCGACCTGCCGGTGTATGCCTATGATCCTGGTAAGGCCAAGGCCTTGCTCGCCGAGTCCGGTTACAAGGGTCAAGTCCTCAAAATCGGCGGCCCCGTCGGACGCTACTCGATGGACAAGCAGGTTACCGAGGCTATCGCCGGAATGCTGCAAGCCATCGGTGTCAATGTCGAGGTCGAAACGCTCGCGTTCTCGTCCTACATGGCGAAGTACAATGAAGCGGCATACGACCTTGCTTTCATCGGCCAGACCGACTTCACGATCAATCCGCAAAAGCATTGGGGAACGCTGTTCCAATCCTCGATAGACATCAACAAATATTCAAATCCTGAAATGGACCAAATCATCGAGGCGGCCTCGTCAGAACTCGACGACGCAAAAGCCGCGGAATTATTCCGGAAAGGCCAAAGCCTTGAACACAAGAATTTTGGCGGAGCACTGCCTCTTTACTATGAACCCCAACTGATCGGTCTTGGATCAAAAGTGACAAATTTTTCTCCCCGTCTCGATGAATACATCATCGTCGATACGGTGAAGCTCAAACCCTGAATGCCCCTCACCGGCATGTCAGCTTAAATTTTCAAATTCGGAGGAAAGAAATGACAAAGTATATCGTGTGCGGCTCGCTCGTCGACGCAACCGGATCTGCGCCGCAGAAGGGCAAAGCGATCGTCGTTGAAGGCGACAAGATCAAGGCCATCATCAATGCGAGTGATGTGCCTGCGGGCTCCGAACGTGTAGATCTTTCCGATCGCACCGTCCTTCCCGGATTGATCGACTGTCATGAACACCTGATCGTCGACCCCGGCGACGAGGCGGCACAATGCGCCGAACCCCTGCCTTATCTCGCCATGAAGGCCGTCTGGAACGCCAGAGAGATCTTGAAGGCCGGCATCACCACGATGCGCGACGTCGGCGAGAAGTATTTCATCGATGTCGAGGCAAAACGCTGCATCGATGCCGGGCTGATCCAGGGGCCGCGCCTGCTGATATCCGGCCACCCGCTGATCCGCACGGGCGGCCACGCCCATTTCCTCGGCCGTGAGACGGATGGCGTTTCAGACATGCGCAAGGCTGTACGCGAACAACTCAAGCAAGGTGTCGATCTGATCAAGATCATGGCCAGCGGCGGCATGTCGACAAAGGGCTCTCTGCCGGACTCGCAGGAGTTTTCCGACGACGAGATCCGGGCATGTATCGATGAAGCCCGCCGGAATGGACGTACCGTGGCCGCGCATCTCCATGGCGGCCCGGCCTTGAAGGTCTGCATCGAGGCTGGGGTTCACTCGGTGGAGCACGGCATCCTCTACACCGAAGATGACGTCAAACTGGTTGCCGGCTCCCCGACCTGGCTGGTCTTCACCACCGGCGTCGGCATGGTCGCGATGGAAAGCCCGGACGCTCCCGCCTACTACAAGGCCAAAGCCAATGCAGCCCATGCCAATGGCTTGAAGGTGCGCAAATGGGCCAAGCAGCACGGCGTCAAGGTCGCGGTCGGTACCGACACGAACCATGGCCGCATGGATACGGAGGCGGTGGCGCTTCTGGAAGCCGGCTGGAGCCCGATGGAAGCGATCCAGGCTTGCACGATCAAGGGCGCCGAGCTCTGCGGCCTCGCCGCCAAGACCGGTAGTCTCGAAGCCGGCAAATGGGCCGACATCATCGCGGTCGACGGAGACCCCCTCTCCAACATGAGCAACCTCCGCAACGTCACCTTCGTGATGAAGGCGGGCAAGATCGAGTTCAGCAACAAGGCAGGTATGTGATTAGCGCTCCCGTGCAGTCTTCAATCAGCTTCGGTACCGCCAAGGCCGCGCCCGGCCAGGTGGCCATAGGCGAACTTCCGATCGCCGTGGCGATGGACGGACGCGAAGTCACCATTCCGATCGCCGTCGTTCATGGCCTCAGACCGGGACCGACCGTCCTGGTTGAAGGCGGCCTGCACGGGATCGAGATCGCGACGGTGGAAATCTGCCGCCGCCTCAAGGACGAAGTCGACCCGGCCCAGCTCGCCGGCACGCTGGTTCTGGCGCCGCAGGTCAATCCATGGGCGTTCCTCGCCTCAAGCCGCTTCACGCCTCAGGACGCCCAGGATATGAACAGGGTGTTCCCCGGCAGTGCCGGAGGAACGCTGTCGCATCAGGTCGCGCGCGTGATCACGCGCGAGCTTCTCGATCGCGCGGACGTCGTCATCGACTGCCATTCCTGCAATCCGCCATCGCTTTACTTTACGATCGTTGGCGAGGAGGGCAACGCCGAGACACGGCAGCGCTCCGTCGACCTCGCAAAGGCCTTCGGCTATCCGGTGGTGCTGGCGAACACGGCCTACTCCGGCACTTTATCGGGTTATTGCTTGCAGCAAGGCAAGCCGACGATCACCCCTGAATTCGTGTTCTCCCGCCGCTTCGACCCTGTTTCGATCGCGACCGGCGTCGCCGGCGTGCGCAATGTGCTCCGTCATCTCGACATGCTGTCGGATCAGCACGAACCGATCGAGGTTCCCCGCCCCTTCACAGAGGTTCGGACCTATCGGTCCATCGGCGCGACCCGCGGCGGATACTGCTTCTTCGGCCTAGAGTGCGGCCAATCGGTGAAACAGGGCGAAACGGTCGCGACCCTGCGCGATTGCTGGGGCACCGAGCTGGAGCGTATCGTCGCCCCGCACGACGGCATTATCATCGCTTTCCCGCTTCAGGGAAATCAGGCTGCGGGTACCGGGGACAAGATCGCCTACATTGCCTATCGAACCGGGAATGAACCATGAGGCTCCGCGGTTCGAAATAAGCACCTTTATCGATGAGGGGGATGGCGGTGCCGACTGGCGGCACCGCCATCCCCCTCATCTGTCAGGATCGACACTCGGCCGATCGTGAGGATGGGCCGGACGCGTCGACCGAAGACGGTCTGAGCGCCTTCCGCACCCGGAATTGAAGCTTTTAAGAGATGTCGGCGGCCCCTGCCCCGACAAGATTGGCATTTTCCTAACCCGGCCTTCAAACCGAAGTCCCGGGCATGCGATGCGCCGCCGGGGCTTTTCGATGGAGGGGTGCCATCGCAATCTCCAACGTCGAGATCGCGACGTCGATCACCCGCTCGTTCCTCGGCTGTCCGGAGACATCCTCCTGCATTAACAAGGCGAACACCTCCCGCGCCGGAAGCCCTGGCCCCGGTTCACGTCGGCTCAGCCAGCGCTCGGTCATCGCGAGCTGGATTTGCTCAGCAAGCAGCTCCGCAGCTTTGACCTTTTCCCGGAGGAGATGTCGCTCTTCCGGAAACCCGTCTCTCTCGGGCTTGAGGAAGCGCCGGATGTCGCGCAGAGGCAGGACGGTCGCGCCCCGCCATTCAGCCGTTTGCCTATCTAGCTCGGGGAGATCCTTCGATGACAGCGGCTGCCGTAAAATGAGGTCAGCGTAGATTGCAGTCAGGAGCTGAATCACATCGATCTGCGCTTCGTCCTGCAAGGTCAGGCAGGCTTCGGCGACACCCGGCAACGCATAAAACTCCAGAGCGAAACGCCAGAGGGGGCCATCAAGATCGAGCCGGTTCATCTCCGTCTCCGCGTTACGAGGCAATGTAGAGATGGAGCCGATCCACTCACCGCACTATGCACCGGCAGTATTCGGGTTGGCGGCAGAGAGACGGTATCATGATCGCGGTTGCACTTAGCGAGATTCGGTAGTTGCCCTACGTACGGTGGGCATGCCGGCCCAGCGGCGAACCGCGCGGCTGTCGATGCCGAATAGGTCGAGCGAACGGCCAACGGTGTGGTCCACCATATCGGCGATCGTTTCCGGCAGAGCATAGAAGGCCGGCACGGGTGGCATGATAATCGCGCCCATCTCGGCGAGGCTGGTCATCGTCCGCAGATGCCCGAGATGCAGTGGGGTCTCTCGCACCATCAGCACCAGTTTGCGACGCTCCTTGAGCACGACATCGGCTGCCCGGCTGATTAAAGTCGAGGTCACGCCGGTCGCGATCTCCGACATGGTGCGGATAGAGCAAGGAGCGATCAACATGCCCAGTGTATGGAACGAGCCGCTGGAGATCGTCGCACCGATATCCTGAACGTTGTGCACGACATTCGCCTTCTCGGCCAGCGCCGCAGGGCTCATACCGAGCTCCTGCGACAGCGTCAGATGGGCCGAGCGGGTGACGACGAGATGCGTCTCGACCCCTGCCGCCGCCAGCAATTCGAGCGCCCGCACGCCATAGACGGCGCCAGAGGCGCCGCTGATGCCGACGATAATGCGCGCGGGCGTATCGTGATCGCTCATGGGTTTGCGTTGCCCTCAGGCGTTGTCGAACCAGTCGGACAGGTTGATCTGGTCGGCGAGGCGGATTTTCTTGCGTTCGAATTCCGGCTTGCGGTGGAAGGGCTTGGTCGCGTCAATCAGGAGGCGGCCCCAGTGGTCCTTCTGCTCATCGCGATAGAAGGACGGCGTCTCCGGGATGATCAGCATGTCCTTGTCAGGGCGGCAGCGCGTCAGCGTAGCCCACATCACATCATCCATGTCGTAGATGTTCACATCGGGATCAACGACGGTGATGATCTTGGCCCAGATCGGCTCGGCGCCGATCGTCGCCAGCATGACCTGGCGGGCGTGGCCCTCGAACTGCGTGTCGACCTTTACGATGGCATGGTTGACGAAGGGCTGGCAGGTGACGTCGAGAATGCCAGGCAAAGCGGCGCTGAGGCGCTGGTAGATGTTGGCAGAGACCGAGAGCTCCAGCGTCAGCACCTCCTCGGCCGAGCCGCACAGGATCGAGTGGAAGACGGCGTCCTTGCGGACGGTCACGCCCAGCACCTCGAACACCGCGTTCTGGCCTTCGGGGACGTAATAGCCCATGAACTCTCCGAACGGCCCCTCGGGCCGGCGCTCGTTCGGCAGGAAGCGGCCCTCGATGACGATCTCGGTATCGGCAGGCACTTCGAGATCGATATGCTTGCATTTCCGCATCGCGATCGGGCTGCCCTTGAGGCGGGCCGCAACCTCAAGTTCATCGACATCGTAAGGCAAGGGAGCCGCTGCTGTCAGGAACGAGGTCGACGGCGCGCCGATCAACATCGCCGCCTCAAGCGGCTTACCCATCTTCTCGGCCTTCTCGTGATAGATCGTCAGGTGGTGACGAGGCGCTAACCGGCAGCGCAGTTCCTCGTCGCTCACGAACATCGAGCGGTGATAGGACAGGTTACCGACGCCGGTCTCGGGGTCTTTGGCGATGAACATCGCGGAGGTGAAGTAAGGGGCCGCGTCACGGTCCGAATAGGTGATCAGCGGCAGTTCGGAGAGCTTGCACTCGATCAGATCCTCATCCTGCGCCGGCACAAAGGCGGACCCGCCGGCGCCACTGCCGAGATTGGCGAGATTGCTCCACTGCCGGCAGAAATCGGCCGCGTCGATGCCGATGAGTTCAGCCAGCCGTTCGCGGGCGCCGTAGACATTGGTGACGACCGGGAAGCGGGTGCCCTTGACCTTGTTGAACAGGATCGGCTTGCCCCAGCGCTTCTGCGCAGCATAAGTCACCGCCGCGAGTTCGTGGAAGGGGTCGACCTCCTTGTCCACCACCAGCAAGTCCCCTCGTTCCTTGAGGCGCGCGATGTAGTTCCGCATCGGTATTTCCTTATCGATATCGTGGGTATACCGGCCCTGCGCCGGAACGCCGTCAGGCGCTCCGTGGCGTCAGCGTCGGCGTTGCGACGGGCGCCAGGTCAAGGCCATGCGCTCGAACAGCGAGACCGCCCCGATGCCGAGCGTGGTGAAGACAGTGATCGAGACCAGCGCGGCGAAGACGAGCGGGGTATCCATGTTGAACTGGCCGAACAGTATGAGATGGCCGATGCCGCTGTTGCCGCCGATGAACTCGCCGACGATCGAGCCGACGAGCGCCAGCGGGAAGGCAACCTTGAGCGCGTCGGTGATGTAAGGCACGGCATTCATCAGGCGCACCTTGGTGAAGATGCGCCAGCGGCTGCCTCCGGCCAGCGTCGACAAGTCGATGACGTCGGCTTCGATCTCGCCGAGCCCGGTCAACGAATTCACGAAGACCGGGAACAACGCCAGCAGGAAGGCGAGGATGATCTTGGATTCGACGCCGAGGCCGAACCAGATCACGAAGAGCGGCGCCACCGCGATCTTCGGAATCGAGTTGAAGGCGGCGAGCAACGGCATCACGAGCGAACGCAGCACCGGCACATAAATGACGGCCAGTGCCAGCAGCACGCCGAAGACCAGCGCCAGCGCGAGGCCGACGAGCGTGGTCATTCCGGTCACCGCGAGCCCTTGCAACTGGATCGACGCGGTCTCCATGAAGCGGGTAGCGATCGCCGACGGCAGCGGCAAGACATACCCGGGGATGCCGAGCAACGGCACGCCGATCTCCCAGAAAAGCAGCAGCGCAGCGAGGAAAAGAAGCGGACGAAAACGCGCCAGCAAAGAGGACGTGTCGGCCATCGTCAGTACTCCGTCTCGCCGGCCTCGATGCCCTCGCGCACACGGGCGGCGAAGGCGACGAAGCGAGGATCGCGCAAGGTCGCCGTGGTGCGCGAGCGCGGCAGGTCGATTTCGACGATGTCGTGGATGCGCCCCGGCCGCGGCGACATCACCACGACAATGTCGGAAAGCAGCACGGCCTCGGTGATGCTGTGGGTAACGAAAAGCACGGTGTTGCGGCTCTCCTCCCAAAGCGTCTGCAAGGCAAAACCCATGCGCTCGCGGGTGATGACGTCGAGCGCGCCGAACGGCTCGTCCATCAGGATCAGCGAGGGCTTGAGCAGCATTGCCCTGCAGATCGCGGCGCGCTGCTGCATACCGCCTGACAACTCGAAGGGGCGGCTCTCTTCGAAGCCGGAGAGGCCGGCGAGCGCCATCAGTTCGCGGGCGCGCCCTTCATAGTCGGCGGCGCGTAAGCCGCCCATTTCGGCAACGAAGAGGATGTTGTCCAGGGTCGTGCGCCAAGGCAGCAGGACGGGTGCCTGAAACACCATGCCGACATCGCGGATTGGACCGGTGACCTCCTGCCCGCGCAGATTGATACGGCCACTGCTGGCACGCACAAGCCCGGCGGCGATGCGCAGCAAGGTGGACTTGCCGCAACCGCTGGGGCCGACAATCGAGACGAAGCTGTTCTCGGGGACGGAGAACGAAGCCTGATCGATCGCCAGGGTCGAACCGAATGTCTTCGATAGATTTTCGACGATGAGCGAGGCAGACATAAAGGATTCCTAACGACGATCGCCAGGCTGAGGATATCGTCCGGCCGCCGGGCTCGCCGCAGCGGCCGGGGCGGATTACTTACCCTTGATTGCGAACAAGTCGTCGGGTTTCAGCGACGCGTCGAGCTTCAATGCCTTCTTCACAAGATCGATCGTGCGCAGAATGCGCTTATCGTCGGCCACCCCATAACCGTGTTCGGCGGTGTAGGGGGTCTGCATCGATCTGATCGCTCCCGTCCACTGAGCCAGCACGGTCTCGCGGTTCATCGCCGGGTTGGCCTTGACCATGATGTCAGCAGTCTC
Source organism: uncultured Allobosea sp. (assembly GCF_945957345.1). GTDB lineage: Bacteria > Pseudomonadota > Alphaproteobacteria > Rhizobiales > Beijerinckiaceae > Allobosea. The sequence continues at coordinate 13,358 of NZ_CAMFKW010000040.1, forward strand.
GTCCGGATTCTTGATTGCGTATTCGACCGCTTTGCGTGTCGCGGCAGCGAAGCGCTTGGCTTCGTCGAGGTTCTTTTCGAGATTCGGCGTGGCCGCGACGAGGACGTAACCGAACACGTCGTAGCCCCAGTCGACGAAGCTGGTGAATTCGACCGTCTTGCCCTGTGCTGCCGCGACCTTGCTCAAAGCCGGCATGTCGCCGTCAGAGCTGGCGGTGAACAGGTCAGCACGATTGCTCAGCAGCAGCGAGAAATAGACGCCGGGATCAGCGGCCTGCCAGTCGAGTTTGGAAGCGTCGAGCTTCTTCTCGTCGAAAATGATCGGCAGGATGACTCGGGCGCTGTCAGTCTGCGAAGCTGCGATTCGCTTCCCCGTGATCGATTCTGGGGTCTTGAACGGCGTCAGCGAGGCCAGGCCGCTGGTCGTGACGTCAGTATAGACCATGAAGGCCTTGAGCTTTGCTCCCTTGGCGATCGCCTGAACAACGGGACCGATCTCGGCCATGCCATAGTCGGCTTTCCCGCTGTCAACCGCCGTGATGACGAAGCCGCTGCCTGTCGCTGGCGTAATGTCGATGTCGAAGCCTGCTTCCTTGTAGAAGCCCTTGTCGCGCCCGACGAAGAATGGCGCATGGCGGCCGTTGTAAACGTAGTTGGTGAGGAAGGTGATCTTTTTCATCGTCGGCGCCTGTGCTTGCGCTTCGACAGTCAAGCCTCCGAAACCAAGCATGGCAGCCAGGGATGCAGTCAGAATTCCAAGCTTGTGCATCAAATCCTCCCCATTTTTTCACAACTTGTCAGGTGCTGCCTCGGTCGCCTTCCAGTTCGGCGCCGCAATCATCTTTGGGCCGGCGCGCCAGCCAGTTCGTCACGGATCTACTCGGCACGCTTCGAATGAACAGACGCACCTCACAGCCCTCTCGGAAAGTTTATGTTGCGTATGACGCAACATCGTTGCATAATACGAGATTGTCATGCCTTGGCTGATCACGTCAAGCGAGATCGGGAGTGCGCTTTGATAGAAAATCCCGCGACGTCTCGGATCGAAACAAGGAGCGGCACAGTCGGCGCCGTCGAGCACGCGATCGCAATTCTCCATTGCCTGTCGGGCTCTCCGGAGCCGCTCGGCATCAACGAGATCGCGCGACGGATCGGATTGCACAAAAGTTCGATCTCACGGCTAGTCGCGACTTTGGTGGCGGCGCGCTTGGTTGAGCGCGACACAGCCTCGGCCCGGATCAAGCTCGGGCCCGGCCTAGTCCTGCTCGCCGCTCCCGTGCTGGCTGAGTTGCACATCAAGGATCTGGTCCGGCCGGCCCTCGAGGACTTGGCAGTACGGTCGGGCGAGACGGCGAGTTACAATATGTGGGACGGCCGCGAGGCCGTGACGATCGAGCAGGTTCCCGGACCCGGTGCTGTTCGGATCTTCTCCGAGCCAGGACGTCGCGATCCCGGCCATTGCACGGCCTGCGGCAAGATCTTGCTCGCCCATGAACCGGAGGACGTCATCGAGGCCCATTGCGCCGGCGCGCTGGAGCGTTTCAACGAGCGGACAATCACCGATCCCGCCGCCTTGCGGCTGGAATTGGCGACTTCGCGCCAGCGCGGCTATGCGCTCAATTTCGGAGAGCTCGACAGTGAGATCAGCGCGATTTCCGCAGTTAGCCACGACGCTCAGGGCAAGGTCGTCGGGAGCATCACGGTGACCGTGCCGAGCTACCGATTCACGCAGGAGCGGCAGGAGGATTTGATCGCCATGGTCGTCGAGACCGCGCGCCGCGTATCGCGGCGCCGGGACTGAATATCCAAAGCATTTTCGAGCGATGCGGACGCCGGTTCGTCTGAAGACAGCGCGGAAAACAAGGAGCTGGATCAGTTCCGCGCATCGGAGAATTGTGGAACTGATCTAACGTCGATAACCAAATTGCTCCGACAGGTCGCGCGCGACCGCCAGGGTCTCGGCGAGGATGCTTGCTTGTCGGGTTGCGTCGAATCTGTACGCAGGCACTGTGACCGTCAACGAGCCGACGACGCTTCCGTCCATATTGAACACGGCAGCGCCGATAGCGCACACGTCGATCGAGAACTCGCCGACATTGACGGCATACCCGCAACCGCGGATCTGGCGAAGCTGCTGCCGGAGAATGGCGGGATCGGTCACCGTGCTCTCCGTGTAGCTTCGGAGCGAATCGGTCAGAATTCGATCGATCACGTCGCCGGATTCAAAAGCGAGCAAGACCTTTCCCGACGCCGTGCAATGAGCCGGATTTGCCTGCCCGGGCGAGGCGAAATGGGTGATGGCGTTCGGGCCGAGCGCCTGCACGACGCTGACCGCTTCGTCTCCGCTCCAGATGCTGAGATTGACGGTTTCTCCCGTCCGCTTGGCTAAGGCCTCGAGGCTCGGGCGCACCCAAGTGGAGAGGCCGAGATCGTGCATCAGCGGCGCCACGATGACGAGAAGCCCCGTGCCCAGCCGAATGCTGCCATCCTGGCCGCGCTGAAGCAGCCGCTCCTCCTCCAGGGAGGTAACGAGCCGCGAGACGGAGCTTTTGTCGAGGCCGACGCGCCGCGACAGCTCGTTCACGCCGATCGGTGTCTTGGAGCGCGACACGCAGCGCAGGATTTCAGCGAGATGGCTGACCGCCAGGATCTTTCGGCCCCCTTTCGCGGGCGAAGCGACTGAGTCGTTCACGTCGATTTCCTCCTGTCTGCCTCTTGACATCAAACGATGCGTGAAGGACTAATTATCGAAACCAACACTGTTGGTCAATAGCCAACGCACATAGCAAGACGAGTTCGGCATGGCGGCTTTCGAATCCTTCCGGCAATTGGTCGAGGCATTGCGTGAACGCGGCGAGGTGGCGACCGTCGCCCGCCAAGTCGACCCCCGTCATGAACTGACAGCGGTCATGCGCCACATGCAGCGGGGGCCGAACCGCCCGCTGCTCTTCACCGATGTGAAAGGCAGCGATCTCCCGGTCATCACCAACGTCTTTGGATTCCGCCGGACCGTCGCGGAATCGCTCGGCCTGGCCCAGGGAGATCTTCTACGCACGATGGTGTCGCTGGAAGCCAAGGGCCTTCCGGTCGACCGCGTCGAGACGGCTCCTGTTCAGGAAATCGTCAAGACGCAGGATATCGATGTCGCGCGCGACCTGCCCCAGATCGTCTATTCGGAGCATGACGGGGGTGCCTACATCACTGCGGGAGTGCTGATCGCACCTCATCCCGTGACCGGCGCTTACAATGCGTCATGGAACAGGTGCCAGCTCGCGGGAGGCGACAAGCTGCGCGTCCGCATGATGCCGCCACAGCATCTGGGGCGCTACCACGCGGAAGCCGAGGAGATGGGACAGAACCTCCCCTGCGCCATTGTGATCGGCGCACCGCCCGGCCTGATGTTCTCGGCCGCGTCCAAAGTTCCCTATGAAGCGGACGAGCTGGAGGTTGCGGGCGCCTGGCAAGGCAAGCCCCTCCGCGTCGTGCGGTGCAAGACCATTCCGGTCGACGTGCCGGCTGATGCAGAGCTTATCATCGAGGGCGAGGTCATTGCTGGTGTCCGCGAAGACGAGGGTCCCTTCGGCGAGTTCACGGACGGCTATGTGCCGGTGATGAAGAACCACGTCTTCAAGGTGAAGGCCATCACGCGCCGCCGGAACGCCATCTATCATGCGATCCTGGCCGGCGGCACCGAAGATCTCAATCTGGTCGGAGTGCCGATCCAGGCCGAGATCTACAAGAAGGTTTCGGCCTTCGTTCCGAAGATCAGGGATATCGCAACGCCCGGATATGTCTTCGGGTGCGTGATATCGATCGACAAGCAGAACGAAGACCAGGCCCGCAACGCGATGCTTGCCGCCCTGGGCGGTTATTCATGGACGAAAGTCGTGGTCGTGGTCGACAAGGATGTCGACCCCTTCAATGCCGCCGATGTGCTGTGGGCCATCCAGACACGATGCACGCCGGAAACCGGAATCTACGTCGTCCCGCGAATACCAAGCTACACGCGCGAGGATGTGCGTGAGGTCCATCGCGGCAAGGTCGGCATCGACGCCACCGCGCCACTTTCGATGAAGCAGCTTTTTGAACGCCGCCGCTTCCCCGGAGAAGCGGACATCAAGCTAGAGGATTACATCGGTGCAGACTCCAGCCATTAGTCCCGAGCGCATTGGCGATGCCGTCGACCATCTCGTGACGGCTCCAATTTCCAACTGGACGATCCTGAAAGGGCTTCCGCTCCCTCTCCTCTATGCGAGGGCGCGGGAGCTGGCCGGCGGCTCGATTACTCTGGCGGCGGCCCGCCTGCTACAGCAGAACGTCTCGCGCGGCGACAGGGTTCTGATCCTCAGCGGCTTCATCATGCGGGATTATGGCTTGCCGGAGACGGACGGCCCGATCGGAGCTGCGGTGCTAGCGCGCGCCTTGTCCATGGGGCTGGGGGCTGTGCCGATCGGCGTATCGGAGGATTCGATCGTTCCTTGCATGAGGGCGTGTTTCTCGACCGCCGGCTTGATCCCTGCCGAACCCGGCAGGCTCGATTCGGGCCGGCACCGCTATGGGTTGTCGGGCTTCCCCGTGAACGAGGACGAGGCCCGCCGGGCCGCGCGTGACCTTCTGGACCAGCACAGGCCCAAGGCGCTCATCGCTGTCGAACGCCCGGGCGCCGGCAAGGATGGCGAATATCACGGCGGCGGCGGTTTCGAGGTTTCTTCGTTCACCGCCAAAACCGATATCTTGTACGCGGAGGCGAGAAAGGCCGGCATTCCCACGATCGGAATCGGCGATCTCGGCAATGAGCTCGGCATGGGCGCGGTCGCCGATATCGTCGCATCGGACGTGCCGAACGGTGTCGTCATTGCGGCGCAGCAGCCTGCGGACGTCACGGTCGTCGCCAATATCTCAAACTGGGGCGCTTACGGGGTCGCGGCCTGTCTCGCCGCGCTGACCGACAACAGCGACGCCTTCCATGACGGCCAGCACGAAAAGCGACTGATCGAAGCGTGTGTCCAAGCCGGCGGCATCGATCCCGTCGGAGGCCAGCTGCGCCTGTATGTCGACGGCACGGACGCGCACACCAATGCATCACTGGTCGATCTGTTGCGGTCGATCGTCGATCTGAGCCAGCGCGAAGGCGCAAACATCAGCGGATACCAGAGCTCGTGGCAGACCAAGTAACCAGAAGGCCGATGCGCGCTCACGGACGTCGCGTGGGGTTGATCGTACCCTCCGTCAACGCTGTCGTGGAGCCGGATTTCGCCTGGGCGGCACCGGAGGGGATCACCTTCCATGCTACGCGCATCCCCCTTTCGGCGACGACGCTGGAGGGGTTGCGCCTGATGAACCAAGGGGTTGAACATGCGGCGACGCTCCTCTCCCACCTATCCCCTGACCTGATTGCCTTCGCCTGCACGAGCGGGAGCTTCGTCGATGGGGAAGAAGGCCTGCGCAAACAGGTCGATCTCATCGCTTCGATCGGCAATTGTCCGGTCGTCGCGACGTCCCGGGCGATCATCGACGCTTTCCAACATCTCGGTATCCGCAAGGCGGCGCTCGCGACCCCCTATCTGGACTCGGTCAACAAGGTCGAGCGCGACTTCTTCGAGGGCCACGGTATCCAGGTGACCTCTCTCGTCGGGCTCGGGCTTTCCGGCGCGGCGATCCGGGAAGTTCCTCCCGAAGAAATCGCCGCCCTGGCACGGAAAGCCGATACTCCCGACAGCGAGGCGGTGTTCCTGAGCTGCACTGATCTTCGTGCGCTGGAAGTCGTCGAAACCTTGGAGCGCGACCTCGGCAAACCGGTCCTCAGCAGCAACCAGGTCACGCTTTGGGCGATCCTTCGTGCTCTCGGCGAACCGGCGCGCCGCTCCGGATTTGGCAGGATCCTCGCACAATGACCATCAACGTCCAAAGTGCACGTATGGCCTCCATGCGCCTCTACGAAGCCGAGTCGTCCCCGGAGATGATCGCGGGCCGGTACGGCCTCGCTCCTCAGGAGATCGTCGACTTCTCGCTCAATGTGAATCCTCTCGGATCTCCCGTCGGGGCCATCGCCGCGGCCGAACGTGCGCTGGCTGCGACCAATTTCTATCCCGACCTGAAATTCGGCATCCTGCGTTCGGCGCTCGCGCGGCGACACAATGTTCCGGCGGAAAACTTCTTCTTCGGTGCCGGCCTCGACGACGTCATCAAATTGGTTCTGCAGGCGTGGACGAGCGAGGGCGACAAGGTTCTCGTCCATATTCCGACATTTCCACGGTACGAATTGGAAGCGCGATTGAGAGGCTGCGAGGTTGTCGGCGTCGAGAGCGAAATCCCACAACGCATCGCCGTCGACAGGATGGAACAAGCTCTCGCCGCCGGCGGAGTTGCCTTGGCCTTCATCTGCACGCCAAACAACCCGACCGGGGCGACTGTTGCGAACGCTGAGATCGAGCGGCTTGCCAAAGCATATCCCGCGACGATCTTTGTCGTCGATGAGGCTTTGATCTATCCGATGGAGCAAGGCGCCATACCGCTTTGCAATACCCTGCCAAATCTCTGTGTTATGCGTACCTTCTCCAAGTATTTCGGCCTCGCGGGCCTGCGTATCGGCTATGCGGTGGCGGATGCGCGGCTGGTCGAGGTCGCCGAAATCGGCAGGCCACCGTTCAACATGGCTGCCGCAGCCATGCATGCGGCCACGGCAGCCCTTGCCGATGAGACATTCCTGCCGTCCTGCAAGGCGTTCTTTAGCGAAGAGGCGGCCCATTTCAGGGAAAGGCTCGCGGCCTTTCCGCAGATTTCGATCTGCGGCAGCAACGCCAACATGCTGCTCCTAGACCTGGGCGATCGAAACGCCTCCGAGGTGACCGATCGGCTGGCCCGCAAGGGGATCGTGGTCGCGGATGCCGGGTCTTTCCGTGGCCTCGAACAGCATAACATGCTGCGCGTCTCGCTGCGGGGCCGAAAGGATAATCTCAAGCTGATCGCTGCACTGGAGACGATCCGATGACCGCAACGGTGCCACATAGTGTTGATACCGCGCGCTTTCGTTGGCGATGGCTTTCGTCCTTCGACAGTCTCATCCTCGCCGTAGCGCTGCTCCTGGCTTGGGAGGTCGGCGTCCGGATCGGCAAAGTTCCCGCCTACCTGCTTCCGCCGCCCTCGATGATCGTCACGCGGATCATCAGCGACTACCGCGCGCTCCTGATGCACACGGCCGTGACGATGAACGAGGTGGTCATCGGTTTCGGTCTTGCCATTGTGATCAGCATTCCGCTGGCTGCCATTCTGGCCCAGTTCCGATCGCTTGAGCGAGCGCTCTATCCAATCCTCGTCGCATCTCAGACGGTTCCGAAAGTCGCCATCGCACCCTTATTCGTGGTCTGGTTCGGCTTCGGATTGCTCCCGAAGGTACTCATCGCCTTCCTGATCTGCTTCTTCCCGATCCTGATCGACGCGCTGATCGGCTTTAAGTCCACGCCGAAGGAAGTCATCTGGCTGGCCCGCTCGATGGGAGCGCCGCGGCGGCGCATCTTCTTCAACTTCCAGCTGCCCGCCGCGTTGCCCCATATATTCGCGGGCCTCAAGGTTGCCAGCACGCTGGCCGTGGTGGGTGCTGTCGTCGGCGAATTCGTCGCGGCCGACAGCGGGCTGGGTTATCAGCTCATCGTGGCAAACGGCACGCTCGACGTCGTCCTATCGTTCGCTATCGTCGTCGTACTCAGCATTCTCGGCGTCCTCCTCTTTGCCGTCGTGGATCTCGCAGAGCGCCTCCTGCTGCCATGGCACATCTCGCATCGGACGACCGGTCAGGAGCGCGCATGATGACCGCCACGCTCGATTTCAAGCACGTCAACAAGTCCTACGGCACCGCCAGCGGCCCGATCGAAGCGTTGCGCGATTTCAACCTCGAGGTGGGCGACGGCGAGTTCATCTCCATCGTCGGCCCGAGCGGATGCGGCAAAAGCACACTCATGTCGATGGCCTCGGGACTGGCCTTCCCGAGTTCCGGCTCGATCAGCGTCAAGGGTGAGCGCGTCACGCAACCCGTGACGGATCTCGGAATCGTCTTTCAAACCGACGTCCTGCTCGACTGGCGCAACGTGCTGGACAACATTCTCATTCAGCCGGAAATGCGCGGCCTCGACAGGCGGGCTTACGAAACGCGCGCCCGCGAACTGCTGAAGATGGTCGGCCTCGAAGGGTTCGAGAAGAAATATCCCTACGAGCTGTCAGGCGGAATGCGCCAGCGTGTCTCGATCTGCCGCGCGCTGATCCACGAGCCGCCGCTGCTCCTGATGGACGAGCCCTTCGGCGCCCTCGATGCCCTGACGCGCGAGCAGATGGTCATAGAACTCCATCAGATATGGCTGAAGACGCGCAAAAGCGTGATCTTCATCACCCATGACATTCAAGAGGCGGTCCTTCTTGCCGACCGGGTCGTGGTCATGTCTCCGCGGCCGGGGCGCATCGCCGAAATCATAGAAACACATCTGCCGCATCCGAGGCGGCCGGCGACCATGGAAACCCCTCGCTTCGTCAGTCTCGTGGCGCAGGTGCGCCACGTCTTCGAGAAGCACGGGGTCCTGAAAGTCTACGATCCTGAATGACAAGGGAGTGGGAAAGATGAAGATCACGCGCAGGACAGCGATGCAGGCAGCTGTCGGCGGACTGACCGTCGCAGCATCGGCCGAACTCGGGATCACGCCTTCTCAGGCAGAGAATCTCAAGAAGGTGACGGTCCGTCTGGCCTTCACCTACAATGGCCACCGATCTCCCTATCTGCTCGGCGTCGACAAGGGCTTCTACAAGCAGGAAGGGCTGGACGTTGACGTGCTGGAGGGACGCGGCATGACCTCGTCCATGCAGCTTGTCGCAAGTCAGCAGGATACGTTCGCGATTGTCGATCCGCCCTCGCTGATGTTGGGCGTCGCCCAGGGCATGCCGATCAAGACGGTCGCGCAGGTCTATCAGATCAGCCCGAACGCTCTAATCAGCTGGCAGGAATACGGCATCAACCAGCCAGCGGACCTCAAGGGTAAAAAGGTGGCGACCCTGCAGGGCGATATGACCACCACCATGCTGTACGCTCTTCTGGCGAAGAATGGCGTGCCTGCGTCCGATGTGCGGATCATTGCCTCGGACGGCGGCACGCGCAACCAGACCTTCCTGGCGAAACGCACTGAGGCCATCACCGGTTTCCCGAACGACAGCTATCTCAGCTTGTCGGCGACCGCAGGCGGGGGCTTGAAATACTTCACCTACGCTTCGTTCGGCATCGACACGATGGGGGACAGCATCGTCGCGCATGCCAGCACCATCGAGAAATCGCCGGAGGTGGTGCGAGCTTTCGTGAAGGCCAGCCTGCGGGCCTATGATTACGCGCTGCGGAACCCCGAGGAAGCCATCGCCTCTCTCAAGATGCGTGCGCCGAACATCAATGTCGGCGTCGAAGTGGAGAAGCTGAAAGCGACTGCCGCGCTGCTGCGTGCCGAAGGAGACAAGGACGGTATCGTCGGCTTGTCCGTGGAGAGCCGCTGGAAAGCGACCCAGGCGCTGATGAAAGAGTTCGGCGGCCTGACGACCGGCATTACCGACGTGACGACCTATTACACCAACGACTTTATCAAGTAAGCGGAGGAAAGCGGAGTGAAGCCGGCCCCCCGCAGATTGATTGTTGCCATAAGCGGCGCTTCAGGCGCGATCTACGGCGTGCGTGCGCTTGAAATGCTCCGGAAAACGGACATCGAAACCCACCTCATCGTGACTCGTTCGGCCCAGATCACGCTAGCGCAGGAACTGGAGATGAAGGTGGCTGACCTGCGGGCACTCGCCGACGTCGTACACAAGCCCGACGACATCGCAGCCAGCATTTCCAGCGGCTCCTTCCTGACGCTGGGAATGTTGGTCGCGCCTTGCTCCATCCGAAGTCTGTCGGAGATCGCGACCGGCGTCACCGCCGGCCTTCTTTCCCGAGCGGCCGACGTCGTCCTCAAGGAAAGGCGTCGATTGGTTCTCATGGTGCGGGAGACACCGCTCCACCTCGGTCACCTGCGCAGCATGACGCAGGTCACTGAAATGGGGGCGGTGATCATGCCCCCGGTGCCGGCGTTCTATACTAAGCCGAGCACGCTCGACGACATCGTGAATCATAGCGTCGGGCGGGCGCTGGATTTGTTCGGCGTTGAACCCGTCAGGTTGAAGCGATGGGGCGAAACAATAACGATGAGCAAAAAGCCCACCTCATCCGCAGATACCGAACGGCAAACAGAAAAGCAACCCGCGGATCCATGAGATAACTTGGCTAAATTCGATTAGAACTCCGAGAATCAACACCAATTTCTATAATATACACAAAGCACAGCTACCCCATGGCCATGGAGAGCCTGCGGGCAACTCCCTGCGGTCAGGACGCGACCGGGCCTGGACCAATGCAAGCCACGCCGCGCTCAGAACACTTCCAGAGGAAATCCCCAATGACCATCACGCTTCGCCCCGGTTCCGTTACGCTGGCCGATTTGGCTGCGATCTATTGGAACGGCGAGAATGCTGTCCTCGATACCAGCTTCGACGCGCGCATCGAAAAGGCCGCCGCACGCATCGCGGCCATCGCTGCCGGCAACGAGCCGGTCTACGGTATCAACACAGGCTTCGGCAAGCTGGCCTCGATCAAGATCGACGCAGCCGATACTGCCGATCTCCAGCGCAATCTCATCCTGTCGCATTGCTGCGGCGTCGGCGCGCCGCTGCCGGAAGATGTCGTCCGTCTCATCATGGCGCTGAAACTCATTTCGCTGGGACGCGGCGCTTCCGGCACCCGCGTGGAAGTCGTTCGCCTGATCGAGGCCATGCTTGAAAAGGGCGTTACGCCCCTGATCCCCGAGAAAGGCTCGGTCGGCGCATCGGGGGATCTGGCGCCGCTCGCCCATCTTGCCGCCGTGATGATGGGAGAGGGCCAGGCCTTTCTCCAAGGCGAATGCCTATCCGGCCGTGAAGCGCTGCAACGCGCCGGACTGACCCCGCTGGTGCTTGCCGCGAAGGAAGGGCTGGCGCTCATCAACGGGACCCAGGCTTCGACGGCACTCGCACTGGCTGGCCTTTTTCGAGCCCACCGCGCCGCACAGGCGGCTTTGATTACCGGTGCGCTGTCCACCGATGCCGCCATGGGCTCGTCCGCTCCCTTCACCGAAGAAATCCACACGCTCCGCGGCCATAAGGGGCAGATCGACACGGCCGCCACGCTCCGTGGCCTGCTTGAGGGCTCCGTCATTCGGCAGAGCCATATCGATGGCGACGAGCGGGTGCAGGATCCCTATTGCATTCGTTGTCAGCCGCAGGTGGGCGGGGCTTGCCTCGACCTTTTGCGCCAAGTCGGCCGCACACTGGAAATCGAGGCGAACGCCGTCACCGACAATCCGCTGGCTCTGTCCGACGGCAGCGTCGTATCTGGCGGCAATTTCCATGCCGAGCCTGTCGCCTTCGCCAGCGATCAGATCGCGATCGCCGTCTGCGAGATCGGGGCAATCGCTCAGCGCCGCATCGCGCTCCTGGTTGATCCTGCTCTATCCTACGGCCTGCCGCCGTTCCTCGCTCGCAATCCGGGCCTGAATTCGGGCTTGATGATCGCCGAAGTGACCTCAGCGGCGCTGATGAGCGAGAACAAGCAGATGTCGCATCCCGCATCGGTCGACTCAACGCCCACCTCGGCCAACCAGGAAGATCACGTATCCATGGCTTGTCATGCTGCGCGACGTTTGCTGCAGATGACCGAGAATCTATTCTATATCATCGGTATCGAGGCGTTGGCCGGCGCACAGGGCGTGGAACTGCGAAGCCCCCTGACCACCAGCCCCGAGTTGCAGAAAGCGGTCTCCTGCCTGCGCAGTGTTGTTCCCGCGTTGGAAGACGACCGCTATATGGCTTCCGATCTTGCCGCCGCCGCTCAGCTCGTGGCGGGGGGAACGCTCACCACAAGTGTATCAACGGGTCTGTTGCCCACACTGGCGGCCGTTTAGCTCTTTGTGGCCTGCTGCAGGTTCTGAGGACAGTCCGTTAGGTCAATCCCACCTCTTTTCTAACTCGACCGGGCTAGTGTAGCTAATGGTCAAGTGCCGGACTGCAGCCGGGCCGAGCCATGCAGCGAAGCCGATTTCCGAGGATCGCTTATCGGAGCCGATCAACAGCTCGACCTCCTTCCGCCGTTGCCGTCCGCGCTGTCCGTGCCGTCCGCAGAAGAGGTCGCATCGGACAGTACGGACAGAGCGGACGGGGCGAGCGGGGCGCCGACAGCCTGGACCACGCGGGTCATGGCGATAGTCCGGGTGCGCCCCTTGGCGGAGGCACGATCGAAGGCGATGTCGATGCCGCGGGCGCGCAGGACCGGCGCGAGGCGGCGCAGCTTTCCAGCAAGGGCGGCGGGGTCGAGAACCTTCGGCGGGACCATGCGGGTCCCGAGGAGTTTGGCGAGGTCGGTCGCGGTCCCCTGCCAGGCCAGGCGATTGCTCATCAGCTTCACGATGGCGGCGGCGATCGGATCGCCATGCAGCAGGAGATCCGAGCTCGCGGCCCGGTTGGCGTCGTAGGCTTGCGTGAAGCAGCCGGGCGGGCCGAACACGCTCTCGATCGCGATGCCGATGCGGGCGAACCCCGCCATCCGCGGCAAGCGTTCGGGCTTGACCTCGGGCAGGCGCGCGAGCGCCAAGGCCAGCAGATCGAGCAGGACACCGAACATCACCGGCCGCTGGAGGCGGAACTGCTCGTCGAGCTGCTGGGGGTCGACCCGAGAGGCAGGGTCGATCACCGGTAGGTTGAACACGATGGCACGGTCGGCGAGATCAGGCCGCTGCACGACCTCCTCGATGCCATTCAGCAGCAGCGGCCGGACCGCCTCGAACACGACCTCGCCCTCGTCCGTGAAGAGTGCGCGGGTGCTGAACCCGCCCCCGGTCGCGATCTTGCAGAAGGCGTCCGAGAGCCAGTCGGAGATCACGGAGATGTTGTCGAAGCTCAGGACATGCGTGTTCGCGGTCGAGATGTAGAGATCGCGCTCGCTGCGCGGCAGCGCCCGCAGCGGCAAGCGGCTCGGATCGACCAGATCGTGCACGGCCCGGGCGAACGAGGTCTTGCCGGTCCCCTGCTCGCCCGCAAGGGCGATCACCGGATACGGCCCGTCCGGCATCAGCGCTGCGACGCACCAGGTCACCAGCAGCTGGAACTCGCCGGGGCTCGCGAGGTTGAAGAACGGCCGCAGGAGCGAGACGGTCCCGCCGGACTGGGGCCGCGGCAGCGACATCATGGTCGCCCCGCGCGTGAAGCGGACCGGCAGGTCGCCGACGATGCTCCAGCCGGTCGGATCGACCTTGACGGCCTGGTAGCTGTCGTCGCCGAGATCGATATAGACACTGCTCTCGTACCGCCCGGTCCGCAGGAAGACGCGCTCCTCGCGCCGCTCCGACGCCTGGTCCTCCAGCGCGGTGATGGCATTCTTCACCGCGCTGGCGGGCGGCACGCGACCCTGGAGCTGGCGGAACATCAGCCGCAGCGTCGACAGGAAGGTGCTGCTGCGCAGGGTGAGCGTCCGCTTGCCGATGCCGGCGGCGATCGTCGCATAGCCCCTCGCCCCACTCCGGCAGAGATCGCAATGCTCCTCGGCGATGGCGACGAGGAGATCGGCGTCGGTCAGCGCGATGCTGTCATCCGAACTCACGACACGGCCCTCCCCTGATGGACGGGGTCGGAAGCGCCGTAGATGGCGCGCCAGATGGCGGGGAAGGTATCGATGTCCATGGTCTGTCCTTTCCTATGAGAGAGTGAGAGGCCCGGCGCGGTCATGGCCGGGGTTTGTCCAATCGAGCGGCCGGCGCCGGCAGCACAGCCGCGGTACAGGTCTCGAAGCGTCGCCAGGGGTCGGCACAGGTCGCGCCGATCGCCGCGACCGCGGCATGGCGTGCCTTGACGGCGTCGAGCACCGCACGCCGGCGCGCGACCTCGCGATCGAGATCGTCCTTCTCGGCGGCGAGAGCCTTGGCGAGGCTCGCCAGCGTCAGACCGGCCGCGCCGCGATCCCGCAGCGCACCGATGATGGAGTTCAGCGTCGCGGCATCGCTGGCGAGGAGCTGCTTGCGCAGATCGAGCGGCAGACGCGACAAGGCCTCCAGACCATGGGCCAGGCCCGAATGCGGATTCGTTGTCTCAGCCGCCAGCGTGACCAGCCAGTCGAGGCGCGCCAGGCGCTCAGCCGCCGGCAGATCGCCCAGCAGGCGGACCATGTCCTTCAGCGCCGCGACGCGGTCGCCCCGAACCAGAGCGGGAGTGTCGAAGCTGAGCCGGCCCAGCCACGACAGCGTGTTGTCCGGAACGGGATTGCGCACCACCTCGGCGACGAGGCTCAGCGCCTGCGCACCGACGGCGGCGCCGGCGAGCAAGTCATCCTGAGCCATCCGGTCCGCATCGGGCAAATGCGCTCGAACCACCCGCGCCAGCCGCGCATCAGCGGCATTGACGAGATTGTAGCCGGCCACCGGCAAGAGGCCGATGGCTCCCACCGCCAGCGTTGCCCCCAGCAGCACATGCGGCAGCCCCGCGCGCCAGAGGCGCAAGGCCAGCCTTTCAAGGCGGCCGCGATCGGCATCGTCCGGCTCGGAGATACGATCCCAGGCGGGAACGCTCTCCTCGAGTTCGCGGATCCGCCGATCGAGGTCCTCTTTGGCCACGTCACGCCCTCCCGGTCGCGGCGTTCAGCGCGTCACCGAAGGACTGGGCCTGAGCCCGCAGCCATCGGGCGATGAACAGCTGAATCGGGCGCTCGAACACGCCGACGGCGTCCTGCCGATCCTCTTCATCCACGATCTTGCCGAAGCGCCCGAACGCGATGTCGGCGAAGGTCAGGCCATAACCGACCGCCTCGTCCGACCAGCGCGGGCCAGCGTCCTGCATCTCGATCTCGATCACGCCGCAGGACAGCATCTCGGCTCGCGCCCGCTTCGCGAGCCAATGCCCGAACTGGCCCGTGCGGCCCTGACCGGCATTCCGGACCGCGATCACCGCCATGTCGTCGGTCTTGACCTTCGTCACGAAGCGGTAGGCGTTGTTCTGCACGAAGGTCGACAGCGTGAGCGGCCGGACCACGACGAGCCGGATGCCCATTCCGGCGAGGACGCGGGCGTACTCGGGCAGGAAGGCCCGCATCGCGGTCTCGTCGCGTGCACCGCAATCGATCACCGCGTGATCGAACTCGCCCGTCGCGATCCGCTCGCCGATATATTCGAGCTGGCCGGTCCACTCGACCTGGTTGAGATCGATGAACTCGGAGGCCCCAACCATTTTCATGGTGCGGTTGGCGCTGTCGGTCTCCCCGACCAGGACCTTCTTCGACGCGTCCTCGCCGTCGGTCAGGGTATAGTAGAGGATCTCGGCGATCCGGCTCTTGCCGACTCCGCCCTTGTTTTCCAACACGAGCGCGACGACCTTGGCGAAGACCGTGCCGCGGCTCTGCTGGAGAAGCTCCTGATTGGAGGGCACGCGGGCCGTCTCTTGATCGACCGCCGGCAGCGGCGGCTTCTTGCTGGTATTGCTCGACATGAAGGTTCTCCTCGGCGGCTGGTTGATGAGAGAAGGAGACGTCACCGCAGCCGCTTCGGCGCTGCGTCATCCGAGGTGTCGTCAGGCTGAGAGCGCGAAACGGTTCGCTCCGGCACCGTCCGCCCGATGAGGGGCGCGAGCGGCTCGCCGCTCGCCACCGGCACATTGTTCTGGGCCGCGTCGCCGGCCTTCGGCAGGTCCGTAATGGCCACGATGCGGCTGCCGACCCGACGGAAGCCGAGAGCGGCCAGCCTGACGTCGTACTTGCCGCTTAAGAGGCGCGACCGGTACTGCCGGACCGACTCCCCCGAAAGCTCGTCGAAGCAGGACGCTGCTCGCAGCTTCACGGCGATGTCGTCATAGGCAGCCTTGGTCGCGCCCTTCCCGCGCCCCTTGCTCGCCACGACGAGCACCTCGATCTCCTGCAGCGCCGAAGCGACGACCTGCCAGACATAAGCCGGCTTAAAGGTCCGGCTGTCGGCCACGGCACGCGCCTCCTTGGCCAAGGCGGCCCGGATCGCATCCATGGTTCGAGGCTCAGGCGCGTCGTTCTCGTCAGACATGATGCCCTCTTTCAGCCTTTTAACGTTCTCATAGATTCGTATTCATTGGTAATTGTAATTCTCATGTAATTGCATTGAACAGATACGTATCTGTTAATACCAAGATACGACCTGATACGTATCGCGATACTATCGCATATACTTGAATTACAATTTGATCATGATCTGATTTGATTTCATAAAAGGGGCAAGTCCGGCCCGTGTTAACTGGAAACCAGCAACACGACTTCCTTGCCAAGGGGGCACCGCCCCCTGTGGAACCCCTAACCCAGCAGAGCCGGGTGCGCCCTTCGGCGCCGGCTTCGCCGAGATCGGAGATCGAGATGAGCGAGAAGAACCGCTTCCCCCACCTGGTCGCGTTCCGGGTCGATGAGCCCACGCACACCAAGCTGACGACCGTGGCCGAGGTCGTCGGCATGCCGGTCGGCATCTGGGTCCGGGCCTTGGTGCTGAAGGCCGTGGATTCGCAGATGCGGGCACCGAAGGTTCGGCGCGCTGCGGCGAACGCCGTCCAGCTCGACGCCATCCTGGAGGAACTCAAGGCCCAGGGCCGCAACCTCAACCAGATCGCGCGAGCCGCGAACGGCAATCCTAGCACCGCGCAGATCGCGGCGGATGTCGCGATGATGCGGGCGGCACTGGAGGCGCTGATCACGCGCATCCTGGACCTGCTGCACATCGAGGACGATGCCTGATGTATATCGAGACGATACCGCGCCGGCTCGGCGGGCTCGGCCGGCATCTGACGGATACCGGACGAGGCTCGAACGAATGCGTCCTCGTGCGTTCGGACCTCAGTAGGGATGTTCCCGAGGACGTGACGCTGGCGCTGCGCGTGCTGGCCGCCCCTGCCCGCCGGATTCGCCGCATGAAGCGGGACATCGTGCACATCGTAGTCTCGCCGGAGCGAAGACTCAGCTCCGACGAGATCGAGCAGGTTCTCCGCACGATCGAGGCCGAATACGGTATCCCCGAAGGCAGCGCCCGTCTGGTCGTAGAACACCAGAAGGGTGACCGCGCACACCACTTCCACGTCGCCTTCTCGATGGCTTCGGAAGTTGACGGCAAGGCTCTGCGCTTCTGGCGGTCCGGAGATCGCGACGAGATGCTCGCCCGCCGTCTCGAAATCGAGCTCGGCGAAGCGCTTCAGCCGAGCACGAGGGTGGATCGGACCGTCGAGTTGCTGCGCGAGCGTGGGCGGGATGACCTCGCCGAGCTTGCGGCTCAGGGACCTGTGGCCGAGAAGGGCCTGCGCCAGTCGAAGGCCGAAGTCCGGCAGGATAAGCGGCTCGGCGTCGATTCCGAACTGATCAATGCGCGCGTCCTGTATGCCTGGCGACAGGCTGGGGGCGATCTCGCGCTTCTGCGCGAGGAACTCGAAGGTGCCGGGTTCCGCCTCGCGGCCGGAGACAAGCGTATCGCCGGCGTACCGATCGTTCAGCTCATCGACAGCGAGACACTGAAATCGACCAGCCTGACGCGCTATCTCAATCGCCTGCGGGTGAACGGCGACGGGCCGCGCATCCGGGAGGTTGCGGTCGGCGCGAGCATGGGTGAACTGCCCGCCATGGACGACGTGAAGGCGCGGCTTCGAAACGACGCTCCGCAGCGCAGCGCCGAAGCCGTGCTCACAGAATACGACAGGCTGGTCGCCGAGATGGAGGCCGATGGCGAACGTGAGGAGGCAATCAAGGCCGGGAAGGGACGAGCCCGCCTCGCTGCCCGTCTGTCGGCGGAAGAACGTGATGACTTGCGGGCTCGTCAGATGAAGGTTCGAGGCCGGTACCGCCAGCGCGATCGCATCCGGAGGGCCCGCGTCAACCGCGGGTTCATCGCCGCAAAACTCTTCGCAGGCCGCGAGATCCGGAAGGCCGTATTCTACATGGTCGCGGTTGGCGTGCTCGCGACCGGCGCCGGCCTGATCCCCGCGCTCGCCGCGGCCGGCATCGCCGTGGCTACCATCCCAAGCTACGCGAGCGCGAAGCGCCTGCGCATCGCCGCCGATCAGGCAGCGATCGTGGAGCGGTCCGAGATGGCCCAGGCGGTTCGGGAGGAGAGCCAGCGCTTCTTCCGCGAGCGTGCCGTCGCCAGGCGGATCGCCGAGCAACAGGATCTCGCGAGGAAGGCACGCATGCGAGCCGAGCAAGCCAACCTTCAACGCCGGGCGCAGGCCGACCTCTTGCTTCAGCAGCAGAACTTCCAGCGGCTGCGCCAGCAGGCGCAACAGGAGGATCAGGCCCGACGGCGCGCCGCCCTGAACAGGCTCCCACATAGCCCCGGAGGACAGGGTCCGATCGGCACCGGGCAACATCCACGGGCTCGACCTACCGCGCGACAGAGACCACGGGGCCGAGATATCGAGCGGTAGGCAGCTGCCAACCGCCCTCGCCGCTTGATCGCGGCGCCCGTCGTCTGTATTGTCTTTTTGTATCAGCCAGATCATCCGGATCGCATCCGTTGAATATCAGGCTGATATCTTCCTCCTATTTTCCGCGTGCGGGTCGTCCACCCGACTTAAGACAGTATGGCGGAAATTTCCCTTATAAATCAGCGCGAGGACATCAGGCTCAGTCCAAGCTGGTCAGAGTCCTCGTTGTGAAGGCGACGGGATCGGTGCGCCACGGGACTAACCCGTTCTCGCGGGAGTGCGCTGCGGCGCGGTCATCGCTGAGATTTAGACTGTGAGGCGCAGCATCCGAGGATTTCGGGGTCGTTTCCTCCTGATCTTCGGAGGTTTCCATGATCGATTCCGTCACCGTCACTCCGCGGCGTCAGCGGATGATCGAGGACATGACCATCCGCCAGTTCGGCGAGCACACGCAGCGCGATTATATCCGGCAGGTCCGTGAGTTCACGGCCTTCCTCGGCGTGCCGCCGGATCGGGCCGGCCCGGAGGATCTGCGCCGCTACCAGCTGCGTCTGGCTTCGCTCGGCGCGAGCATAGGGGCCAATTTACGCCTTCGACGAGCGCCACCCACCTGCGTAGATGAACTAGATAAAAGACAGCCGAGTCCCGGAACCCAGTTTCGGGAACCCCCGGGAATTGAGCCGAGAGAGCCGTTCCGGGTCATGCGAGCCTGAGCGGATTTTCGATGACGAGGAAGAATGGGGCGGATGACACCGCCCGGGACGAGGCGCGCCCGACGGACGCGGATCTCAAGCGCTACCAGCGCAGCTACCGGATGAGCGCGGACGAGCCCGCGAGGTTCTACCTCCTGTGGCAGGAGGCCATGACGCATGCCCTCCTGCTGGAACAGCAGCCGGAGCGGACCTATCCGGAGCAGGACGGCCTGACCGGATTGCAGCTGGCGGAAGGGGCGCGAGCGGCCGCGCGCTTCTTCGCCTTCATGCTGGCCGAGGCGCCGGCGCGCGAGGAGGCGCATTTCGAGCGCAAGATCATGGTCTATGAGGCCATGGTTCTCGACGGGGACGAGATCCGGCGGTCTCGCACGTCCGCGATGATCGAAGCCGCGATGCAGCAGGACGCGCGCGAGCTCGGCATCAGCCTGATCAAGGTGCCGCTGGAGCCTGGCTCCCCGGGCCGGCACTGAGGGCGCGGCGATGAGCTTCCTGTTCTACGACCTGGAAACCTCCGGCCTGGCCCCGGCCTGGAACGTGCCGCTGCAGGCGGCCTTCGTGGCGACCGGTGACGATCTCGTGCCCTCGCGCGAGACCGTGCTGCGGGCGCGGCTTCCCGCCCATGTGGTGCCAAGCCCGGACGCGCTCGTCGTCACCGGCCTCGATCCCGACAGGATCGAGGCCGAACCACTGTCGCAGCTCGAACTGATGCGGGCGATCGCCGGTGTCATCGCGGAGGCGTCGCCCGCGACGATCCTCGGCTTCAACACCATCGCCTATGACGAGGAGGTGCTGCGGCACGGGTTTTTCCAGACGTTGCTCCCGCCCTATCCGACCTCGATGCCGGGCTATCAGCGCGCCGACGTGCTGATCATGCTGCGCGCCCTCACGATGCTCGCGCCCGACGTCGTCACCATACCCATAACTCCGGAGGGCAAGCCGACGCTGCGGCTGGGGCCGGTCTGCCGCGCCAACGGCATCGTCCTCGACGAGGCCGATGCGCATGACGCGCTGAATGACGTCCAGGCCACCATCGCGCTGTTCAGAGTGCTGCGCGAGCGCGCGCCGGCCATCGTCGCGGCGATGTTGGCCAATGCCCACAAGAGCGGCCCGGCCGGGCTGCTCGCTCGACCCGAGCCCATCGGCCTCGGGCTCTTCGGCGGCATGATCCCGGCCGGCGGCGTCATGCAGGTGCCGGGCAACGGCGCGTCCTGGGCCGTCGCTGATCTCTCGATCGATCCGGGCTATCTCGATGCCACGCCGGAACAGCTCGGCGAGCTCCTGTTCGCCAAAGGCGAGCGCCCGATCCGGCTGGTCAAGACCAATGCGCAGCCGATCCTGTTGCCCTGGGAGATGGTGGCCCACGCCGCTCGTGGCGAGATACCATCAGTGGCGCAGTGCCATGTGCGCCTGGCACGGATCCGGGGCCATGCGCGCTTCCGCGACAACCTCGCGGTCGCTCTCGCAGGCCGCTTCTCCGGCAAGGAGCCCAGCCCCTGGCCGGACGCCAACCTGTATAGCGGCGGCTTCATCAGCCGCGAGGACGCGATGACCTCGCGGCGCTGGCACGAGGTCGCCTGGGACCAGCGCGTTCGGCTCGGCCGGGACTGTCTCGGCGATGTCCGGCTCAAGGCCTTCGCCAACCGCTGGGCCTGGCTCGAGGCTCCCGAGGTTCTCTCGGCGTCCGAACGCGAGAAGGGTGCAGCCTGGCAGGGCCATCGCCTCGAGCCCGGGGAGGAGGTGCCGTGGCTGACGCGGCCGGCGGCGCTGCGGCGCATCACCATGCTCCGGGCCGGACTCAGCTTGGCCGAGCAGGATCGGCACCGCCAGCTCGACGCGATCGAGCGCTGGCTCCAGGGGCGCGGCCTGAGGCTGCCTCGGGCCGCGTAGGGCATCCAAACGAAAGACCCCGCCGGGACGAACCCGGCGGGGTGAAGTCTGGGAGGAAACGCCCAACGGGCATGGTCGTATATTGCGGCGCAACATCGTCAGTGTGAAGGATTGACCTGCCCAAATCGTCGGCAGCCGTGCCTGAATAAGGGGCTCCCGCACGGGGCCCTTTCTGGATTCCGGGGAACGGAGGGGAAACGCGGCCAGATGGTCGTAACCCCAACTGAAAGTTCCAGGACATGACCAACAAGAACCAGGACGAAGGGCGCTCGCTCGCCCCGCGTGCCAACCGGACGGTGGATGAGCAGACCGGCAACGCGCTGCGCGACCCGATCGTGGTGGCGATGGAGATCGCGGGCAGCGACGATCCCAGCGTCGCCGAGCTCACGGCGTTCAGGCGCCAGCCGCTCGATCTCAAGAATGCCGCGCGGAATGCCAAGAACCTGGACAGTGAAGAGTTCCGGGTCTGGCTGGCGCGGGAATCGGGCGATGATCTCTACGAAGCCGTGTGCGGCGGGCTCGAGATCATGAGCCTCAGCTTCGTCGCGCTCGTCGCGCTCTGCCCGGCCGACGATCTCGACCAGGCGGAGGCGAAGCTCGCCCTCGCGGAAAAGACCGGCGCGCTCTTCCACAAGCGCGAAGCGGACTTCGACAGTCAGATCGACCCGCAGCATGCCCGCCGGATCCGCTGGAAGCGCGGCGCCTTCGCCGTGCCCGAGCTGATGTTGCCCCCGGCGCCGGCGGCGCCGAAGGCCGACGATCGCGGGCTGGCGAACTGGCCGCTCGAACGCTTCGACCTCGTCGCGCATCTGCCGAAGCGCGGCGGGCCGCCCGCCTTCGCCGACCACCAGATCGTGGAATGGGCCGGCTTCGCCAGGGCCGCTCCCAACCTCGAGCATCTGCTGCTGCGGGCGCGCCGGATGTTCGAGACCTGCGACCGGCTGCTCACGCTCGCCGAGCGCGGGTCCGGCAACGCCAGCGAACTCATGACCGCCGCCGAGGGCGCGCGCCTGATGGGCTATCTCGCCGCCTGCCAGGTGATGATCTGGCCGGTCCACAACCGGAAAGCGCTCGAGATCAAGAAGCAGGTGGTCGCGCTGGTCAATCTGCGCGGCGAAGCCGGCGATCCTCCCGCCATGCAGTCGGCTGTCCGCCATGTCACGGCCGAGGCGGCGTGGATCAAGACGCTGCCGGTCGATGCCCGCGACCGGCTCGTCTTCGACTGGAACGAGCTCGTCTGACCGGAGGCCGACGACAAGAGCATGAGGGAGGCGTCCGGGATCGGGCGCCTCTCTCGATTCCGGGAGGCCAGAGGACAACGCAGCCACGTGGCTGTCACCCCTATGAACCGGGACGATTGACCATGAAGACCATTCCCACGCCTTCGCTCGCCGACATCGAGCTCGAGCTGCCGCTACGACGCGTCACCGACGACCTCGCCGCCTTCACTGAGCGCCTGTCGCTGTCGGCGGGCGCGGAGAAGGGCTACGCCAGCTTCGCCGCCGAGGCTCATCCAGTCGGCGAGATGACCGAGCGCTCCATCGGCCATGGCGTCGAGATCACCCGCTTCCTCGCTCTCGCCGGCACCTCCGAACGAGCACAGGTCGCGTACTTCTTCGACATGCTGGTCGCGCTCCTGCTGCTCAACCATGCCGCGATGATCACCGTCGCGCTCGCGCCGCCGCGTCTCCCGCGCGACGTCGCAGCGCGTCGGCGCGTGCTGAGCGACATCATCACGGCCGCCGGAAGCGATGCCGACTTCATCGCGGCTGCACGAAAGGCATTCGCGCATGGCGACGTCGGCGAACCCGCCGTGGTCGAGACCGTGTTTCACGCGGCGACCGTGCCCGCGCCCGATGACGCGCGTGATGGTCGCCCGACCGCACTCGGCCTGGAACAGGGGCTCAGCCTCATGGCCTTTCTGCGCGACCAAACCTCACCTGCGATCCTGGTCGAGCGTGCAGCCTTGCAGCTCGACGACGCCGATCGCTTCGCCAGAACCATCG
This sequence comes from uncultured Allobosea sp., assembly GCF_945957345.1. Taxonomy (GTDB): domain Bacteria; phylum Pseudomonadota; class Alphaproteobacteria; order Rhizobiales; family Beijerinckiaceae; genus Allobosea. The sequence goes on from NZ_CAMFKW010000040.1 coordinate 36,455, forward strand.
AGCAGGATGCCGATCTCGATCGCGAGCGTCTCGATCGGCTGCAGCGCGCTTCCAACGGCGCGAACCTGCTGGCAGCGGCCGATCTCGCGCGGGCCTGCCTGATCGACGCGGTCACGATCGGTGAGGTCACCCCGCGGCCTCGGATCGAGGAACTGGCCCAGCGCCTGGTCGAACCACGCCTGCGGAACATCGTGATGTTCGCCGGTGCGATGGCCGATCGCCTCGGCGAGCTTCGTCGCATGCAACAGGAGACGGCCGGTCGGTTCAAGCCACTCTGATCCGGACCGGAGCAGACTCCGAACATACCGAGAGGGCGCCGCGGATCGCGGTGCCCTTTCGCGATTCCAAGGGCCGGACGAGGGCGTAGCCGACAGGGCTTCGACCCACATGAGTGAGCAAGACATGACCAGGAACGATTCACGCGGCCCCCTTGCGCCGCACGACAATGCAAATGGTGACCAGGACGGACCGGCCGAGCCCATCCGCGACCCTCTGATGGCGATCACCGAAAGCATCGGCGACGACCCCTCGGTGTCGGAGCTGATCGCATTCCGGCGCAGCGCGCCTGACCTTCAGGCTGTCGCCATCGACGCAAAGCGCTGTGGCGATGAGGCCCGCAGGTTGCTGATCGGCAGCCATCACCCCGATCCGCAAAACCGGGCCTGGGTCGCGCTCGCCATCGCGGGGCTCTCGTGCAGCGCGATCGTCGCGATCTGGCCCTGCGACACCGTTCACGACGCCCATGCCAAGATGGCGCTGGCGGAAGCCGACGTGCTCCATGGGGACGATGCGGAGCGCGGCCAGGCGCCGATGCTCGACGCCACGACCGCGATCCGCATCCGGCTGCAGCGCGCCGCCTATGCGATCGATCCGCTGATCGTGCCGCCGGGACCCGCAGCCCCGTCCCAGGATGATCGGGGTCTGGCGCGCTGGCCGATCAGGCACTTCGATCTGGTCGATCTCACCCCGCCCGCGGCGGGGGAGGTCCTGCTCACTCCCCGTGAGATCGCACGCTGGGGCCTGTTCCTGAAGGCGGAGCCGTCCTTCGAGGCATGTCTCGCTCGCGTCGAGCAGATGTTCGCGATCGCCGATAGGCTGCGGGTCCTGGCACGGCAGGCCGAGGATGGCGTGCGTGATCTGCGCTGGGCCTGCGAGGGCGCGCTCATCCTCGCCTATCTGGCAGCGGCGCAGATCGCGACCTGGCCGGCGCTGAAGCATTCGCCGGAAGCGCAGGCGAAGGAGCGGCTCGTCACCGTCATCAACGCGCGCGCCAGCCGCGGCGATCCCTCGCACATGCAGGCGGCCATCCGGCATCTCTTCACGGAAGCCGCCTGGCCGGCCCATGGCTGGCGCCCCACCGCGACGGTCGTGCGCGAGCCGGACTGGATCCCTATCGTCTAGGCCAGCTCGAGGCGACCTCGCCATAGGAGTTCCAAGGAAGGGGCGGTGCCGCGAGGTGCCGCTCTTTCGCGTTCGGTCGGCGCAAATGGGGAAGAGGGACAGGAGAAAGGGCGCTGCGGAGAGCAGATCACCCCTCATGAAAGAGCATCTCGTGAAGTCCACCATTGAAGCCGACATCGCAACGGCCTGGAGCCTGGGCGCAACAAAAACGCCGCTCGTCGGCATTATCGACGAGCTGGAGGCTCTCGAGTTCCTCGGCGACAAGGATCAATCCGGTCTGCGGCGGTGTGCCTCGGTCTGGCGCGACCGTCCCTCGCTCTTGCCGGTCCGGTCACGAGCCCGTTTCCATGCCGCGCAGATCGAAGGCCTGCTGACGGCCCTCGGCGACGGCATCGTCAAGGTCGACGACCTCAAATCCGATGCTGTCGGGGCCTCGGCGATGCTGATCAATGCGGGCAATGTTGCGACGATGCTGATCGCGCCGCGCAGCGATGGGGATTATCGCGCACGCGCCGATCTGCGCCGCGCCCTGCGTCGTCAGGCCCGCCGTTCGGGCGAACCTCACATCGCCTATCGCGTCAGCCGGATGTGCGGCGGTGACTTCGTCGCACTCAGCGAGGACGGCATGCGGCCGGCCAGGCTGCCGAAGGTCTTGGCCCAGCACTGCCTCAGCGCCACGGCAAGCGAACCCGCGGCCTATCCGGTCGCGATGGCCCGGTCGCTGCAGCTCTGGCTCGCGACGCCGGTCGACCTCGCCGATCTCTTCGACGGCGCGCGCACGCTGCTGGCTCAAGTCGATGTCTGGCGGCGTCTCCAGGGCAAGATCGCGGATCCTTCGCGCCTGGACGATCCGATCAGGGGCGCAGAGCTTCTCGCCTATGGCCGTCTCGCCCGCATCGGCGTGTGGCGGGCCCTCGACGAGGGCGACCTCGCCGTCAAGCAGGCCGCCCTCGACCTGATCGCGCCGCGCGGCCGTGATCCCGACCACATGCGAGCGACGGTCGAATGGGCCGTCGACCTCGGCAGGACGGTCACCGATCTCCCCTGATCGGCACAAGCCAATCCCAATCCTCAATGGCAGGGGCGGGCCCACCCAGCGCGCCTTTCAACATGACGTCGGGAAGGAGGTGAAAGGGCGGACAGGCCGACCCCCAAGGACAGGTTCAAGACCATGACCGCAACGTTCATGGCTCTGGTGCTGGCCGGGATCAGGTTCCTCGCCTTCGCCGAGCCGGTGTCGTCGCCTGAATCTGCTTCAACATCTCTTGGGCCATGATCTCCGCGCGCCGGCTGCAAGCCGAAGAGCTGATCGGCGGCATGCCATCAGTCCGAGAGAGGCGGCAGGAAAAGGGAACTTCCGATCCAACCGGAAAGGAAACCCCATGAAGCCATTGTCAGCCAGGGAACTGCTCGCCCGCAACCTGCGGCGGTTGCGCGAAGAACGTGGCCTGTCGATCGACGACCTCGCCCGCCTGACCGGCATTGCAGCACGTCGCATTGGGGCGATCGAGGCGACAGCGGCCGATGCTCATCTCGACGAGGTAGGCCTCATCGCGCTCGGGCTCGGCGTGCGCATCGCAGCATTGTTCGCGACGGAATAAGCCGGCCTGGCCGGGGCGCCCCACAGACGCCCGCCCCCCGCAGGCCATGACAGGCAGCACCTTCGCAGGTGCTGCCTGTTCGCGTTCCAAGGCCGGCAGGGAGCAGACCGAGATCAGGAGAGAGGAGGAATTCGACGGAAGGAAGCCGTCACCCCAAGTGAATCGAAGGAAACACCATGAACACCGCTATCCGCCGCGATGAGCTGCTCAGCACCATCGCGCTCGACACGACCCTGCATCACGTCATCGACGACCTCGCCGGCCTGGAGCGGCTCGTCCCCATCGCGCCGAGCGCGACCGAAAGCCTCGCCATCTTCCGCAACCAGTTGCCCGGCTTGCTCGCGCTCCGTGGTCGCGGGCAGGCTCATACCGAACAGGTCCGGCGCCTGATCCTGCTCCTCGCCCTTGAGAAGGGGCAGGTCGAGCGCTGGATCGATGTCGCCAACGCGCTGTCGATCCTGACCAATGCCTCGAACCTCGCCCTGCTCCTGCTGCCTGCTCGTTCCGAGGACGATGCCTGGGCGCGCGAGCAGTTCGGTCGCGACCTGCTGCGCCATGCCCGCCGGAACGGCGATGGCGAGGACATCGCGCTGGCGCGTCGTGCTGTCGGCGATCTCCCGCGGCGCCCCGCGCCTCTGACGCTGCCGACCACCACTGAGGCGGTCGCTGAGATGATCGAGACCATGGCGCGACGGGTCGGGGCGCTCCAGCCGAAGCCGGGGGATGAGATCGAGCCCGGCGCCCCCCGCGCCTGGGCGCTCGAGCAGGCCGACAGCCTGAAGGCGTATTTCGCCGCTGCCCCCGATCTCGCTGATCTTCTCGACGGCGTCCATCACCTCCTCGCGCTGATCGACGATCTGCGTCGTGGTGACCGGCCGACCGGGATGGAAGACGCCACGATCGAGGGCGGGCTCGTCCTGGCCTATGCCAGGTTGATCCGCATCGCGCTCTGGCCCGCCCGCAACGCGGCGGATGTCGCCACCAAGATCGCGGCCCGCGATCTCGTCCGTGCCCGCGACGCCGACCCGGATCGGCTCGGCGCGCTCTGGGAAATCGCCTTCGGTCAGGGCGAGACGGTGGCCGGCCAGAGCAACCGGTTCCTCAATATCGACGAGATCGGCTGACGGCCGGATTGCGGCAGCCATCCCAGGTCATCGGAGGGGTGCGCCTCACAAGGGCGCGCCTTTCGTCATGGCGAGGAGGAGACGGTGAAAGGGCGGATGAGCCGACCCCTCAGGACAATCCAGATCATGACCGACTATATCGCACCGTCCCTGCGCGACCTCGTCTTCACAACCGATAGCGTGCCCGTCATCGACGAGCTCGCCGCGCTCGACAGGCTCCTGCCGGAGCTGCCGGACGAGCTCGAACGCCATGCCGCGCTGCTCGAGCGGCTCCCGCCGATCCTCGACCTGCGCGGACGGGCGCTGGTGCATGCGCAGCAATATGAGCGCTTCCTCACCCTCGCCGAGGCCGATCCCGCGGCGCTGGAGCACATGGTCGACATCGGCAATGCGCTCGCCGTCCTCGCCCATGCCGGCGCGATCGCGATGCTGCTGGTGCCGCCCGGCTCGGCCGAGGACCACTTCGCCCGGGCCATGCTCGTGAAAGAACGCGACCAGCAATATCGCGCCGGCAACGGCGTTCACGATCCGGTGCTGATGGCGCGCGCTCTGCGGCGCTCCTTCGCCGACAGCCATCCGCGCCTCGTCATCGGCGCGCACGTGCCACGCGGCATGGAACAGGCTGCTCAGCGCTTCAGCGGCGCCGTGCTGCCGCAGCCGGACGCCGACGATGGCAGCGGCCCCGACGTCTATCATCTCGAACATGGACTGGGGCTGGAAACCTGGTTCGACGATCCGCCTGATCTCGCTCTCCTGCTCGACGAGGCGAGGACCCTGCTCTCGAGCATCGAGGCTTGGTCGCAGGCCGAGCCACCCTCTCCCTTCTGGTACGGCGCCCGGCGCGGCGCACTCATCCTGGCCTACGCCCGTCTCTGCCGCATTGGACTCTGGCCGGCGCGCAGCTCCGGCGACCTGATCGCCAAGATGGAGGTGGAGCGGCTCATCTCCGAACGCGCTGCCGATCCCGACGCGATGCGTGCGCTGGTCGAGATTGCGATCGGCGTCGGCCGCCGCATTGCCCGACAGGGCGGACGTTTCGTGACCGTTCTCGGCGGCGTCGAGCTGTGAGGCGCGCGATGACCACGATTCCCGCCTACGATGCCGAGGCCGTCGCGACCTTGCGCGACCTGGACCGGCAGAGGCTGCTCGGCCATCTGCGCGATCAGCGTCCCGATAGCGAAGCCCTCGAAGAACGGGTCGCCCCGGCTCGCGATGAGCCGCCCGCGACCGCTCCTGCGCCGGGGCCCACGGTCGCGGTCTTCCACCGAGCCTCCGTTCTCAAGCAGCTCAGGCTTGTCGGCCTCGGTGACGAGGTCGATGAAAGCGGACCTTCCAGCTCCGCCTCCAGTGACGAGCAGGGACGGGTCGAGCGTCTTCGGGCGCTCCTCCACGAGGAGCCGCTGCGCCGTCTCGTCGTTGCCGATGACGGCACGCGCGATCGCCTCACCCGGCTGCGCGAAGAATGCCCGGGCTTCGTCGAGGTGATCGCCCTGGTCGAGCGGGCCGCGGCACTCTCCGCCATGGCCGGCACCGGCATCGCCATCCCGCCGCTCCTGCTTGTCGGGCCGCCAGGCCTGGGCAAGACCCATTTCAGCCGCAGGCTCGCCGTCGCACTCGGCGTCGAGCAGCATGCCCATTCCTGCGCCACCAACTCCGACGCCCAAGCGCTCTTCGTCGGCCACCCGCCGACTTGGCGCGGCGCGCGCATGGGCGTGGTGACCGAGGCGATGCTGGGAGGGGAGACCGGCAATCCCCTGATCGTCCTCGACGAGATCGACAAGTTCGTCACCCATTCGACCGAGAAGCCCTACAACAGCCTTCTCGCCGTACTCGAGCCGGAAAATGCCTGCGCTCTCGTCGATGAGTATCTGCGCATCCCGTTCGACCTCTCGCGCTGCCTGATCATCGCGACTGCCAATGATCTCGACGCCCTGCCGTCCTACATCCAGGACAGATTCCTGGTCGTGACGATCGCGCCGCCGGATGGCGCGATGCTGCGCGCGATCGCCAGCCGCATCGCCGCCGAGATCATCGCCGTGCATGGCGATGCGTTCGCTTCGCCTGACGATGCGGTCGTGGCCCGGCTCGCGACCACCAATCCGCGCGGAATCCGCCGACTCGTCACCCTGGCGCTCGGCTTCGCCGCCGAGGCCGGACGCCGCTATCTCGTCACTGCTGATATCGGAGCCGCCGAGGCGATCCTGCTCGGCGGCATGGAGGGCGCGAGGAGGCCAATCGGGTTCGTGCGGCCGAAGCGAAAGGGCGAGGGGGAGCGGGAGTGAGGGTGAGAACGGGAATGCCCCCGGGAAACCCGACACGACAGAAAGGCAAGACGCCATGAAGACCAAGACAGCGCCCGTCACCCGCACGAAGCGCCCGATCGGCAGCCCGCTCCTTCCGCCCGGCTCGGCCGGCGCCGTTACCCAATGGTTCCCGACGCAGTGGCCGAGGATCGGCGGCAAGACGCTCCTGCCGCTCGCCGACACCGCCTTCACCAATGAGCGCTTTCGCACGGCCTACCAGCAGGGCAAGCTCGTGTTCATCTACGCCGCCGGCTGCGGCGAGGACCACAGGATGCCGACCATCGCGACCGGCCTGCTCGGCCTCGCCCGCCGCCTGAAGATGGCGGTGCACAAGGTCTCAGTCACCGCACAGGTCAACCTGCGCGACCGCTTCCGAGAGCTCAATAGCGACCGCTATGGCTCGCTCACCACCAGCGCTGACGGCTATCCGTGCTCCGATCTCGGCTACGACAACTGGATGGCGCAGCACATCCTGCCGAAGGGCAAGCCGCTCCCCGGCTCGCCGGTCATGCTCGCCGAGCGCTGCCTGGCGGTCCGGTTGCCGGCCGATCTCTCGGTTCGCGAGTTCGACAAGTGCTTGCACCACCGCATGCGCAACGCCGCGCTCAATCCCTGGCTTCGGAGTCCGGCCGGTCGAGCACACTGCGACCTGCTCGGGATCGCGCCTCAGGAGCTGAGGCGCGCAACCGCGTATGGATTCGGCGAGATGGTGCGTGCCAGCGAGGCGCAGGAGTTCTACTTCTTCCGCCCGAAAAGCCGGGACGCCGAACGCCTGCTGCGCATCGCCGAGCTGATCGTCCACGATCATGTGGTCAATCCTCGACGCGTGGCCGCCAAAAGCTGGAAATCACGTGGGCAGGGCTACGGGCAGCTCACATACCCGGTCCCATAATATTCTTCGCGCGACCCGAGTTCTTCCGGTCGCCTTTCCGGAGGAGATGCGATCAATCCCTTGGCCTTCACGGCAGGACCGGCGCGGCAGTCGCGCCGGATAGCCATTTAGAGGAGGTCATGATGCCCGCTCCGCGGACCTATTCCATTTGCGACAAATTCGGAATGCACGCTCGGTTTCTATCGAGCGTGGGCCACTACAATACCCACCATCGCTTCGAGGGTCTCGTTCTACCGCTCAGGCCCGAGGGCGGGCGGCAAGAACTCAATATCATCCTCAAGCGCGATTCCAAAGACCTCGTTGTCGTGATCGACGGGACGCATCACGGCAACTACGCTGTCTTCGGCGCAACGGAGGCTGCGAGTGCTTGTACCGGCGGCGCTCGCGCAGTCATCGTGATCGGGCTTGTTGCCCAGGTCGCCAATCTACAGGCAGAAGAGATCCCGATTATGGCTCGTGGGACGACGCCGCGGCTGATTCCCGCGAAAGAGGGGACAGCGACGGCTACCGCCGTCGACAGCGAGTGCGGCTGGATCACGCGTGAGCAATACATCGTCGGCGACACCGACGGTGCCGTCATGGTCGACCGTGAAATCTATCAGGGTAGGAACCCAATCAAGTAATCGCGTTAACGATTTGTTAACGAGTCGGAACAGAAATAGATCAATAGCCGAACAAAACGTGTCCGATAGGGGTGGCAGCAGAGCGCGACTCAGGCAGCCTTTTGGTCAGACGGAACCAATCGAACGTCGAAACCGAAAGGAATATAGCAATGTCGCACAAAGTCTCCAAGGTCGGCACGCTGCCGCCCTTCAACACCGCCAAGTTCAACCGGGCCATCTCCGACAAGCCCATCTTGGCGCGGCCCGGCCTCGCCAACCGCAAGACGCTCAAGACCCAGCCCCTGGCGATCCTGGACGCCACGAGGCTCAACCCGGCCATCTTCGGGCCGACCGCCTCGGTCGGCCCGAAGACCATCAGCAAGAAGATGCACAGGACTGGCGAGCTGGCGGTCTTCAACAAGGCTCACCTCAACCCCGCTGTCTTCGGCGAGGTCGGCGTTCTCAATTCCAAGCTCGTCAGCAAATACGCGATCGACTGCGCACTCAATCAGGGTGTAGCGACCGGCGTCAGGATCATGGCGGAGGAGCTGGTCAAGCTGCGGATGACGGAGGTTTCCGCGGCGGATCGTTCCGGCAGCAAGTATCTGGGCCTGGCACCCAACACCGTCGGCGCGCGCAGGCCGAGGCCGTACCCGATCCTGATCAAGCATCCCTCTGAACAAGGGCAGTACGTCCTCCTCGCCGGGGGTGAGCTCGTCGATGCGGCGAAGAATTCGGGTGCTACCGAGCTCGAATGCATGGTCATCCCCTACGCAACCGCGATTGTCGTGGGGCGGATGTTCATCGATGGCTTTGTCCTTCCCCGACACGGCCAAGTTACCCTCGTCCAGACGACGCCTCCCGCGGTACCGCCTAAGCAGAACGTCCCCGGTCATGACAAGACCGAACAACCGCTAGAGAAGGACGATGTGCCACCTGCGGAGATCGGAGATGGAAGGCCCGCAATCTCTCAGATGAAGGTCAAACCCGCTCTGATCCCCGTCGGTCATCAACTGCAGGCGCAGGCAATCCATGACGCAAGAGTGGTGGATGGTGAGGTGGTCGTGCGTGCCCACGCGAGCAGCGCTACGCCCGCGGCGAAGGCCATGCTGGAGAAAGCGCGCGGACAGGGCATCGACATCATCATCGAACATTCGCCGCTCATGACGGGACGGTCAGGCATGAGCTTGTACGAGCTCTCGCTGTGCATGTTCATCCGCCACCTGTTCTACCGCGTCAAAGACACGGCGAGCGGCAACACCACCCATCAGGCGGGATACACGCTCTTCCAGGAGAAGAATGGCACCAATTGGCCGGGCATGCCCGCTGATCTTAAAGAGTGGGTCGATGGGCACTGGGCTTTCTGGCTTTGTCGTAACAGCTTCTGGACGGCAGCGATCCCGGACGCGCTTTTCCGCGCTTGCGCGGCGTTGCGATACAACGTCGAGGAAGCCTCTTCCACGCAGCTCGATACCTACCTCTACGACTTGATCAAGGTGGCCTTCAAGGCGCTCGAGCTGGCGAAGCGCCAGACCTCCAACCTGCGCAAGCTCAACAGGATCAACGACTCGCCGAAGGACCGCCCGGCCAAGGCCGATTGGCGTGAGATCATCAACACGTCCGTCGATGGTATCCGGGACCGGCAGATTGGCGAGGTGTACCAGATCGAGGCGTTCGATCTGCTGATGCTCGCGGTTCTCGGGCGCGTCAACGGCGCGAAAATCCGGCACGACGAGGGAGAACGGACGCTGGAGTACCAGTGGCTGGTCGCGATCGGAGATTTCGTCCGGACCGGCAAGATGATCGTGACCTGCCTGATGGCCCAGGAATTCGTTCTCGTGGAGATCGACCGCGTTGCCGGGCGCGCGCTCGACGCCGGCTGGCTGGTCTTCGAAACTGCCCTCTCGATCGCGTGCAAGGACCGGTGCAGCCTGGAGGACGCTCGCCGCGAACTCCGCCTGATCTGCGAGGAAGCGATGGTCAACAGCTGCGGAATGATCGTGTCGCACTCCCGCGACGGCCGGTCGAACCTCGTAGGCGCGCCTCTCGATGAAGCCACGAGCACCGCTGCTGAAGTTCCCAACCTCCTGTTCTGACGAAACTTGCCGCACCCGAGTTGTTACGGTGGCGTTCGGGCGCGGCACCATTCCACAGATGATCTCACCGCAGCCAAACAAGCGAGGAGAGACGATCATGACCACGAAGACCCCGAATGTCGCGGTATCCAACGACGAGGCCCTGCTGAAGCTGACGCTCACTCTCATTGGCAAGTGGACCCATACGGCGTCCGAGATCAGGAACCTCGCCGAGGAGGCGGAGAAGAGGCTGGACAGGATCCGGATGCCCAACAGCATGCGCAAGGGCATCATCGCGACCCATATCTTCAAGGGGCCGGTCGCTCGCGCCTACGGCTATTCCGTGAACGGCAGCATCGTTACGCTGCGTCGCGCGGCGACCGGCTGGCGTGTCATCGGCTTTGCCCCCCAGCGGATCTTTCCCCAGCAGGGCGGCGAGCTGAAGCTCCAGATCGCGCCAGAGCAAGAGACCGCCGCCGTCATGGCGATGTGGCGCGCTTGGGGCTTCGTCACGAAGCGTCCGGCCTTGCCGGTGACCGGCGAGCCTGCGGCCAACCCGGTCGTCCCGGCAAAGGCGCCTATTTCTTCCCGCCCCGAATTAATCCGGTAGCCATCAGCTTTAATGTGGTCAGATTGGTCAGCCTCTCCCACCGGAGGCGGCCATGGCCAGGAAGCCGAGACCAGGAAAAGACGATGCCGCCCCTGGCCAGCCTGCCGGGGGCGGCATTGTGTCGTCTCACAAGGCCGATACCAGCCATTCGCCCGCGCCCTCGCAAATCGGAGAAGACGCCGTGCACCGCCTGGCCCGGCTGGTCGGCCGTCAGATCGCGCGAGAGCGATACAGAGGCAAAGAGGGTTCACGGACCGGCTCGCGGCCGAAGGGAAAGAAGGCTTGAAGGCGACGCAGACGATATCGATACTCTGAGCACCCGACCCCCGAGAGCCTGTGATGATGGGCCCCGTTCAGGAGGCGTCCCAATGACCCGCGTCGCGATCTACGCCCGTTACTCGTCCGATCTTCAGCGTGCGGCTTCGATCGAGGACCAGT
>NZ_CAMFKW010000041.1 GCF_945957345.1 uncultured Allobosea sp.
CCTCCAGCATGCCGGCCTCCATCGCATCTGCAAGGCTACGACCCATATGGATCGGAGCCGCCATGGCCTGGGCCTTGGCGGCTTCGCCCTTGCAGATGGCGTCGTCCTGCTGGAATTGGGCGACGGCTCCGGCGTCGCTGCGTCCGTCGTAGCGATCGAAGCGCATGGCGGTACGCGGGACGCAGGCGCTGGCGACACAGGCCAGCATGATGGCGATCACAAGAGACGGCCAGCGGTTGCGCCTGGGTTCTAGGCAAGACGTTGTCGAAGACACGGATGTGATCTCTATCGTGCAAAGGGGTCATTGATCGTCGCGACGCCAGCTGGCGGGCTTGGCGAGGGGACGAGAGGCTCTCATCTGGGGTGACGGCCTTGGGAAGCCTCGCGAAAGCAGCGGCCTGATCCCGAGATGGCGGGCTTCGCGCCGCTTGGCTTCGGCGATCGCGGCCAGATCCCGAGCGGTCTTCGCTCCGGGCGCGCGATGACAGCAGTCACGGCCGAGAACGCGCCCGTCCTCGATGGAAAGCTCTCTCGTCTTGTCGAGGATCAGCGCTTCCGGGATGACGTGGTCGAACTCGACGACCTTGCCGGAGACGTTGAGGCCGCAGCCTTCGCAGCGGATGCAGCCACGCGCGTCCATGGCTCGCTTGAGCATGGCGACCTTCTGGCTGCGGGTGAACTCGCGGCGCCCATCCATCAGGCGGCCTCCAGCCGGCCGTAGGCGGCGACCTGCGCGACGATCCGATCGAGTTCCTCGTTGAACTGTGTAACGGCTGTGCTGATCTCGGCGATGAACGCTTCGTCGCGATGGGCTCGGGTGATCATGATCGGCAGGCCTGGCCAATAGATCGAGAGATCGATCCAGTCGCGCTGGGCGATCCAGAGCTGTCCCTGACACTGCGCCTTGTGCTCCGGCGGGAACTCGCCCTTGAGAAACGCCTCGATCAGGAGATGCGATAGCTTGCTCTTGATCTCGAGCAGGCCGTCCTGGCCGATCAGCGCATCGGGTGAGGCGTCCGCTCGCCCGCGTCGCAGGAACCCGATGGTCTCGCAATCCAGGCCGGTGACGAAGCTATAGGCGCTGCGAGCCTCCTCCTCCATCAGCTTGCCGCGTTCCATATGCGCTGAGGTGAAGCCCTCCATCACCTCGCCGGTCAGCCGTTCGCCGGCGAGCTTGTAGAGATAGGTCTGCCGGGTTCGGCTCTCGGTACCGCCGCGTCCCTTGCTCAGGATCGATGCGAACTCTGAAGCTGTGGGAATGCCGAGGCGCGCTTGCGCCCATTCCGGCGTTCCCTAGATGCAGTTGATGATCTCGAGCATGATCAGGCTCGTCCCTTCCTGGCGTTGAGCATCACCAGCGCTTGCCGGAAGCGGCGCGCCGGCAGTTCGGCAAAAGCCTTGATCTTGAAGAAGCGCAGCAGGCCCTCGCGCTCGCCGCCGACCTCGTCGATCAGCGCGAGAAGCTCCCGGGTTTGCTGGCGAGTGATGGTCTCACCGGCTCCTACGGCCTTGCCGTCATCGTCGTCCGCGGCCGCGAGCCCCAACGCTGCCTTCAGCGTCATCCGCTGCAGATAGGTCAGCGTCGATCCGATCGCCTGGATCGCGTTCTTCTCGTCGCTATGATCGGCGCCGGCGCTAAGACTGTTCTCCTCACTATGACCGTCACGGTGCGAGATCACGCAGGTGATGGTCACCCTCTCGCCGTCACTGTTCGAGCGGAAGCGGTAGGCCAGGCCGTGGCGCGCCAGGACCGGGCCGACCGCGCGGGCGATCTCGGCCAGATCCTCATAGCGATAACGCTTTGCTCCGATACTGGCGATCTGGGTCTTCGCGATCACCGGGAGTTCAGCCTTGGCGGCGGCGAGGGCTGCCTCAAAGGCGCGGCGTGCGTCCTCTGCGTAGCTCCGCTCGTGTAGACCGATCAGCTGGGACAACACATGTTCGTCGACACCGCGGTCGAGTGCGGAACTCAACAGGCTCAACGGGGTGATCATAGGGGGAGGGCGCAGCTCGGTGAGCCGAGTGCCTGCGGAGGAGCGCCTAGGGCGCAAGGTGCCCGTCATCGTTTGGTCCCTCCGATGACAGATGCGGTGCGCGCTGATCCGAACCGCCAGGCTCGGTACGCCTGGGCGAGCTCGGCCGGGCTGAGCCGGGAGGTCGAAGGCAGGGGTTCCAGGGGCATTTCGCGAGAGAGCGCCTGCGAGGACATGAGCGGGAGAGGCAAACTGCGGTGCATCGCGACCCCCCTCAGTGCAGCTGCTGATGGGCGAGGGCGGTCGCGGGAGCCGTGCTCGGGGAGGTGATCGCCGCCCCCTTGCTGACATGGTCGCGAAGCAGCAAGGCAGCGCCTGAAGGCGTCAGGGCCTGAAGCCATTGAAGCGCCGCCAGCTCGGCCCTGGCTTCCGCCCATCCGCGCTTAAAGGACTGAGACAGATGCTCGCGTCGTTGGGCCCGGCTTTGCAGCCCTGAAATCCGAGGGCCGGCCTGCCGCATGGCGTAGCGCAGGATGCCCGGCTTGTAGAAAGTGAACTTGTTCTTGAACTCCAGGATCAGGGTCATCATCGTCCTCCAGCGACGAAAATCGTCGGTGACGGACGGTTCCCTTCCTATGGCGCCTCCAGTCAACTGAAATAGTCGACACTCGACGAAAAGCGTTGATCAGGCTATGCCGGCATCATGATCACACCCGCCCAATGCCGCGCCGCCCGCGCGCTCCTCGATTGGAGCCAGCAGGATCTCGCCAAGGCCGCTCATCTCGGCCTCTCAACCATCCGTGACTTCGAAAAGGGCAGGCGCGTGCCGACCCATAACAACCTGCGCGGGATCAAGCTCGCGCTCGAGGAAGCAGGTGTCGAGATCGGGGCGGAGAGATCAAGCGTCGGGCTAAAAACGTGACCTTGGCACAAAATCCGGGTCCCAAAACACGGCTAAGTTGAGTGGCCAAAGTCAAATGGAGCTGCTGCCCGCGGTACGGAAAAGCTTGGTCGAGCTCGACCGATCGCATACGGCCAACTATAAGCCACGCGAACGCCCGGCCCTGCTTCCGGCGGCGTTGATCCGCTTCGATGAGGCTATGGAATGTGCGGCATTTTTGGCTCGGTCGGCTTCGAACCTGATCAGCAGCGGATCGATATCGTTGCCCATCGCGGCCCTGACGGTCGCGGCTGGGAGGTCTTCGACAGCGCGAAGGGCCCGGTGGCGCTTGGCCATCGCCGCCTCGCGATCATCGACGTCTCCGATGCCGGCTTGCAGCCGATGTGCGATGCGTCGCGCCGTTACTGGCTCGTCTTCAACGGCGAGATCTATAATTACGTGGAGTTGCGCGAGGAGCTGGGGGCGAAGGGCGAAATCTTCGTCTCCGAATCCGACTCGGAGGTGCTTCTGCGCGCCTACATGCTCTGGGGCGAGGATGTGCTGCCGCGGTTGCGCGGGATGTTCTCGTTCCTGATCTGGGATGAGCGGGACCGGAAGCTCTTTGCGGCCCGCGACCGCTACGGCATCAAGCCGCTCTATGTGGTGACGACGCCGCGTGGCGTGGCGTTCGGCTCCGAGATCAAGCAATTGCTCGGCCTGCCCGGCGTTTCGGGCCGGATGAATGTCGCCCGAGTCCATGATTTTCTGGCCTCTGGCATTTCCGATCACACCTCGGAGACGATGTTCGAGGGGGTCAGGCAACTACGCGGCGGCGAGTGCGTCATGATTGACGCGAGCGGGCATGGCCCGGTCGCGGTCAATCCGCGGCGCTGGTACCCTGCGGCGGCGGGCGAGCTCTCGATTTCAGAAGGCGACGCTGCGGATCGTTTCCGCGAGCTGTTGACCGAAGCCGTTCGGTTGCACCTGCGATCCGACGTGCCGGTCGGCTCCTGCCTCTCGGGCGGCCTCGATTCCTCGGCGATCGTCTGCCTGATGTCCGGTATGATGGGCTCGGGAGCTGGAGGCGCGCAGGTCAACACGGTCTCGGCCTGCTATGCCGAGAAGAGTGTCGACGAAAAGCCGTTCATGGACATGGTCGTTTCCCACGCCCATACTGTGCCGCATTTCGTTTTCCCGAAAGCTGAGGATGTCTTCCAGCGCGCCTCCGACATCACCTGGCATCAGGACGAGCCTTTCGGTTCGACTTCCATCTTCGCGCAATGGTGTGTCTTCGAGGAAGCGCGTCGCGTCGGCGTTAAGGTAATGCTCGACGGGCAGGGCGCTGACGAGCAGCTATCGGGTTATCACGGCGGCTTTTCCTACTACATGGCCAGCTTGACGCGGCAGTGGCGGTTTCGGCAGTTGCTGCGCACGATGGTCGAGCGCAAGCGCTATCACGGCACGCCGGTTTCCGAGCAGATGCGCCTTCAGTTGCTGCGGCTGTTGCCGCCCGGCGTGATCGGCAGGCTGCGCCGCCAGCATCGGGCGCTGGCCGAGCATGATTGGCTCGGGACGGCACTCCTGCGCGAGTCCGGCAATCCGCGGACCGCACTGCAGCTTGCAAGTGATGAGCTCGGCCTCCCGCCGGTGACCGATATTCGTTCCCTGTGCATGACGCTCACTTATGGTTCCAACCTCGCCATGCTGCTGCACTGGGAGGATCGCAACTCCATGGCGCATTCGATCGAGGCGCGGGTCCCGTTCCTCGACCACCCCCTGGTCGAATTCAGCCTGGCGCTGGGCAACGACCACAAGATCGTCGGCGGCGACACCAAGCGGGTGTTGCGCCGAGGGATGAAGGGCATCCTGCCCGAAGCCGTGCGCGAGCGGCGCGACAAGCTCGGTTTCGCGACACCGGAGCAGATCTGGTTCCGGGGCCCCTTGCGCGGCCTGGTCGAGGACGGCATCGAGAAGACCTTGGCGCGCTATCCCGGGCTGATGAATGCCAGCGGTGTCAGGTCGTTGGCCAAGGAAATGTTCGAGGGCGTGCGCCCGCTGGATTTCACGCTCTGGCGAATCGTGAATCTCGGGATGTGGGGCGAGCGAACCGGGGCGACGCTCTGAAAGTGTCGTTGCGGCTAATACGCGACCACGCTATCGCTCGCGTTGACCGGCGCGAGCCTCGATCGTCGACCAACTGCCGATGTGGCAGTTCCGTGGAGTACAGCCTTGCAGCTCTTGAGTCCGAATTCGCCCACTCTCGTGCTCTGCGCACACCCTGATGACGAGATCGGTTGCGGCGCGCTGGTCAGCATGCTGACTGAGCGTCAGCAGCCGGTTCATTATTGCTATTTCTCGAATTGTGCGGAGAGCACAAAGGCGCTCGGGTTCAACCCGGATCTTCTGATCGAGGAATGCTACGAGAGCTGCTCGGAACTCGGAATCGAGCGTGAGCGCATTCAAGGGTTCGATTTCCCGGTGAGGCATTTTCCGCAGCATCGCCAGGATATTCTCGAAACGCTGGTTCGCTTGCGCAAGGAGATCGATCCAGGGCTAGTGTTGGTCGCCAGTCGCGACGACATCCACCAGGATCATGCGACGCTGACCAATGAAGCTGTCCGTGCCTTCAAGCATTGCAGCATCATCGGGTATGAATTCCCGTGGAACCATATGCACTCGCATCTCGACATGCTGGTCCGGGTTGAGCAGAGGCATATCGAAGCCAAAATTCGGGCTTGGAGCCGCTATAAGACCCAGTCGGTTCGTGCTTATCACGGTGAGAAAGTGCTGGAATCGCTCGCCAGGGTTCGTGGCGTGCAGGCAAGCACCGAATTCGCGGAGAGCTACGAAACAATTCGCATCTTCGTCTGATGGGCAGATCTGAGCGGCAGGGCGGCATGACGATCACGGTACGGAATGTGGCCGATGCGCTCGGCACTCTCGTCGCCCGCGTAGCCGGCGACGAAAGTCGGCCGCTGAGCGCGGCGCGTCCGGCGAATGCGCCGCAGGCGGGAGCCCTGACCTATCTCAAGCCCGGCTTCGTCCGAATCGACGAAGTCCGGGCAAGCTTGATCGGTACGGGGTTGATCTGCTCGGCAGCTCATGCCGATGCGTTGCTGGGGGACGACATCAGCTGCCTCGTTACCGATAATCCGCGGCTCGCATTCATGCGGGCCGTGCGGCAGTTCTTCTCCCGGCCGCGTCCCGCACAGGGCATTCATCCGCGTGCGGTCGTCGATCGGACGGCGCAAGTCGACGACACGGCCAGCGTCGGGGCCAATTGCTTCATCGGCGCAAACTGCGTCGTCGGGGCTCGCTCGATTCTGTACCCTAATGTGACATTGCTGGACGATGTACGCATCGGCGCGGACGTGACCGTCAATAGCGGCACGGTGATCGGGGCGGACGGCTTCGGCTATGAACGCAACGAGGATTTCGAGCTGGAGAAGTTTCCCCATATCGGCGGCGTCGTCATCGAAGACGATGTCGAGATCGGGTCAAATACGTCGATTGATCGCGGCACACTCGGCGATACGCTGATCCGCTCGGGTGCTCGCATCGACAACCAGTGCCATATTTCCCACAATGTGGTGATTGGGCGCCACGCCGCGGTGATCGCGCAAAGTATGGTGGGCGGCAGCGCCGTGGTGGGGGACCAGGGTTGGCTGGCGCCCGCAGCGATCGTCATGAACCAGGCCAAGATCGGTGCACGTGCGACCGTCGGGCTTGGCGCTGTGGTGGTGAAGAACGTGCCTGACGGAATGACCGTCATGGGGTCTCCGGCTGTCCCGGCCGACGAGTTCAGGGCGCAACGCGCGGCCTTGAAGAAGTTGCTCGGCTGAGAGCACGTCGCGGCAACTGACGAAACGGCTTCGGACATGTGTGGTATTTGGACTTCGATCAATCTGGACGCATCGCGCGCTGCGATTGACATCATTGCGCACCGCGGCCCCGATGGTGACGGCTGGCGCGACTTCGCGACTCCGGCCGGACGGCTCTCCTTCGGCCACCGCAGGCTTGCGATCATCGCAACCGGCGCGACCGGGCTTCAGCCGCTGGAACATGAGAATGGCCGCTTTTGGATCGTCTTCAACGGCGAAATCTACAACTACCGCGAATTGCGAGAAGAGCTCGCCGATTACGGCAGGCATTGTCGCACGCTGACCGACACCGAGGTCATTCTGGCCGCTTATGCTTTCTGGGGCGAAAGTTGCCTGCAGAAGTTCAACGGCATGTTTTCCTTCGCGCTTTACGACAAGCAGGAATGCCGGCTGTTGCTGGCCCGCGATCGCTTCGGGGTGAAGCCGCTTTACCTCTATGAGACCGAGCAGGGTTTCGCGGTCGCCTCCGAGATCAAACAGTTCTCGACATTGCCTGGTTTCAGGGCAGTCCTCAATCGGCCGAGGCTGCGGGATTTCTTCCTGTCCGGCGTCATCGACCACACTGCCGAAACATTCTTCGGCGGGGTCCGGCAGTTTCGGGGTGGCGAGTTCGTTCATCTCGATCTCGGCAGGTGGCAGCCCGGAGAGCGGCTCGCCGTCAAGCGCTGGTATCACATGCCGACTCCGGACACCGTTGCGCCATCCCTCGACGAGGCTGTGGAGCGCTTCGATGCATTGATGCGTGATTCCGTCAAGTTGCGGCTCCGTGCAGACGTCTCCGTCGGGTCCTGCCTGTCGGGTGGGCTGGACAGCTCCACCATCGTGTGTCTCGCGAACGAGGTCCGAGGCGGCGATACCGGTCTTGGCCATCACACCTTTACCTGTGCCTTCGACGATCCCGGCCTGGACGAATGGAGCTATGCCAAGGCTGTGATCGAGCAATGTGGCAATGAGAGTCATGTTGTTCGCCCGCAAAGTGCCGATCTGTGGAGCGCGGTCGATGACATGATCTGGCATCAGGACGAGCCCTTCGGTTCGACCTCGATCTTCGCGCAATGGTCGGTGTTTAAGGAAGCTCATGCCCAGCACATCACTGTGATGCTCGACGGGCAGGGAGCGGATGAGACGCTTGCCGGTTATCACACGACCTTCGGAGCGGTATTGGCGGGGCATGTCGAACGTGGCGACATGGGGTTGTTCTGGAGCGACCTGAAGGCGATGCGGCGGCGTCACAATACGACGGTCGACAGGTTGATGCTCCTGGCGGCCGCATCGGCGCCGCAGTTCCAGCCGCTGCTTCCCCTGGTCCGAGCCTTCACCAATAAGGTCGAGGCGGAGCCCATCTGGATCACGGCCGCTTTGTTGAACGACGACCTCGCATCCTATCATGCCGCGACAAATGCACCGCGGCCAAAGCATGCGACGCCGCTCGGTCATCTGTGTTCCGAGCAGCTTTTGAATACCAGCGTTCCGATGCTGCTGCATTTCGAGGACCGGAACTCGATGGCGCATTCGATCGAGGCGCGCGTGCCGTTTCTCGACTATCGCCTGGTAGAGTTTGCGATCGCGCTCGGCGGACTTCACAAGGTTGTCGATGGCGAGACCAAGATTCTGTTGCGGCGGGCGATGGAGAACGTTCTCCCGAAAAGCGTGCAGAACCGTCAGGACAAGCTAGGCTTTCCCACGCCCGAACAACGTTGGTTCCGCGGCGAGCTGAAGGAGCAGGTTCGTGCCGAGTGCCGGCGCACGATCGAGCGTTTCCCGGATATTTTTGATGGGGCGAAAGCGTTAACTATGGTCGATCGCGTGCTCGACGGAAGCCTGCCATTCTCGACCTCGCCCTGGCGGATCCTATGCTTCGGGCGTTGGGTCGACAGGTTCGGCGTCGCCGTCTAAGGGCTTCCGATATTTTGCTGTCACTCGACAAGCCTGATGCTATCGGATACGAGATCGCGCCTGCAGCGGCAGCCTTTTCTCTGATTTCTGGGACGCTTCCGAGCTCGGACGTTGAACCGGGCCAGCTTGCATTGGATAGAGGAAAGCCTTGAATCTCGTCCTAGATCCTTTCCGAACGATCTGGCGGCATCGCTCGATCCTGTTCGGAACGTTGCTGTTGGAGATGCGCAGCATCTATGCCGGCTCGGTGCTCGGCATGTCGTGGATTTTCCTGGCGCCGCTGTTGCTGATGGTGATCTACGCGGCGGTTTATCTCTTGATCTTTCGCGTGCGCCTGCCCGGGTTGCAGCCTGTCGACTACGTCTTCCTGACCTCGACGGGGCTAGCCGCCTATACGACCTTCGGCAATTCGCTCGCGGCTGGAACCAATGCGGTGTTGAAGAACAAGCAGGTGCTGGTGAACGCCGTTTTTCCGGCCGAGCTACTGCCGGTCCGCGCCGTCTTGACCGCTTGTCCAGCGCTGGTTTTCGGCATGACGGCGCTGATGATTCTGGCGCCGATCTTCGGTCAGGGCGGCTGGAAACTGGTCCTGGTTCCAGTGCTCGTCCTGTTCCAGATCATGTTCATGTGCGGCATCGCGTGGGTGCTGTCGCTGCTGACGATCCTCGTCCGGGACATCCAGCACATCCTGCAATACGTCACGACGGTGCTGCTGATCATTACGCCGATCGGGTACACGGTGGAGATGGTTCCGGCCGCTCTGGCTCCGGTCGTTCGGCTGAACCCGCTTGCTCACTACGTGCTTGCCTATCAGGCTCTGATCGTCTTCGATCGCTGGCCGAGCCCATGGCATCTGTGCGCCATCGCGACGCTCGCGCTGACCACCTTCCTCGCTGGCTACTGGATCTTCCAGAAAGCCAAATTCGCATTCTACGACTATGCCTGATCCCGGCGCGATCATCCGGTTGCGCGAGACCGGCAAGGATTATCCGCTTTACGAGAATCCAGGCCAGCGCGCGCTCGATCAGATGGGCTTCTTCAGCCGTCTGCCTCAGGTGTTGCGCCCCAAGATCAAGCTCCACCATGCTCTCGCAGGCGTTTCGATCGATATAGCTGCCGGGGAACGCGTCGGTATCGTCGGCCGCAACGGCGCCGGCAAGACAACCCTGCTCAAGCTCATCACGGGCAGCATCGCACCGACTCGCGGCCAGATCGAGATCAAGGGAGAAGTGCATTCGCTGTTGCAGACCGGTCTCGGCTTTGACCCCGAGTTTACGGGTGCGCAGAACATCCGTGCTTCGCTGAACTACAACAAGCTGCCGCCGGCCGCGCTGGAAGAAGCCTATGCTGATATCGTCAGTTTCTGCGAACTCGGCGACCATCTGCTGCAGCCGTTCAAGACCTATTCGGCGGGCATGTCGTCTCGACTTCAGTTCGCCGCTGCAACCGCGATCCGGCCCGATATCCTCGTCATCGACGAGGTGCTCGGCGCAGGCGACAGCTATTTCCTTCAGAAATCCGCCAAACGGATGGAGGCACTTGCCCTGTCCGGCTGCACGCTACTGCTAGTCTCCCATGCTACCCAGCAGGTGCTTCATTTCTGCGAGCGTTGCATTTGGATCGAGGAGGGGCATGTGGTCATGGATGGCCCAGCCCTCGATGTCTGCAACGCCTATGATGTGTTCCTGGAACGGCGGACGCTGGCTTACAAACTGGATTTGCCGGTGAAGCAGTTCGATCTCTTCGCCGACCGGAAGTCAGCGCGGGATGGCGCTGTGGAAGCCGGCGAGAGCGTTTCGGTGGATGCGGGACAGGCAATGCTGACCCGGCTTGGCGATGGCCGGGAAGTTTTCCGATGGCCGGCCAATTCAGGCGTCAAGATCGACCGGCTCGGCCTGGGTGACGGTGCCCGGCAGAAGGTGGATTTCACGCCCGGCGAGAGACTGGAGATCGATATCGACCTCATCGCGGAGGAGGCCGGTCATTTCGCCTGTCGCTATTTGGTGACTTTCTGGTCGCCGCGGGGCGTGAGGATCGGGCGCATCGAGAATGATGTCGACCGTTTTTCCCTCGATATCGGGCAAATGCACCATGTGCGTTTCACGATCCCGGCGTTGCCGCTCACGCGTGGCGAATATCTGCTGTCGTTTTCCGTGTACGACCTGCAGCTCGAGCGCTCCAGCCGCCATGGCGCGGATGTTCGTTTCGATGTTTTGGCTCACGCACTAAAGCTGCGTATCAATGAAGAGGACGAGACCTCCTATCTCATCCATCACTCGAGCGCCTGGTCGGCTGTTTCGAGTGGGTCAGATGGGACGGTCTCGGAACAGGTACCTGCGTCTCCATGAACATCATTCCGGACTTCATCGCTCGTCGGCTGGTCGGCAATCGTGCGCATTGGCCGAAGGTCGTGCGCTTGTCTGCTTGGCTCAATAGGGTCGGCCTGTATTTCCTTGCGCAGGCTCGAATCAGCCTGCGGCTGATTTATCCAGACGGCCGATATACCTCGGATCATGATTTCATCGTGAGTCAGTATGCGCTGCAGGACAAGATTCGCGCGGTCCTAGCTCGCTATAGAGCCGATGGGAGCGCCTACAAGTATTTCTTCGGTCAGCCTTACCAGGGAATGGGAATGGCTGGAATATTCGGGGATCGTCTGACCGATTATCGTTTTGACGACTACGAGCTGCGGAGGTTCATTAGGTCTGGTGACCGCGTGCTCGACATCGGCTGCAACTGCGGCTTTATCGGTATCCTCGCAAGCTACCGCACTGCCTGCCAGACGACAGGAATCGATATCAATCCCTACATGATCGAGATCGGGCAGCTTGCTGCAGAGCATTTGCGGGTTGCCGATCTTGTAGAACTGCGTGCAGGCCGCCTGCAGGATTACGATCCGGGGCCGGTCTTCGATGTCGTGTTTTCCTTCGCGACCCATTGGACTGACGACAACAACTATCGCGTCTCGATCGACGATCACATGGCCCGTATGGCGAGCTATCTGAAGCCCGGCGGGATGATGATTTTCGAGACACATTGCAACGACGTCGGCAATCCAGAGTTCTATGCGGCGATGGAAGGTGCGAAACGCCTGTTCGCGTTCGATGGTTTTCATAAGATGACGGACAGTGACACGCGCGAGCTTTACTTGATGCAACGCAGGTAGGTCGATGCTCGGCTCGCTGATCGACAAGTTGCGTGGCCGCTTCCGTTCGCGCGAGCGGTGCGTGGACTTCTATTGTTCGACCTGGATCGATGAAATCTGGGTACGCAGTTCGGCTCTTGCCGCGCGAAGGGCGGGTTTTGCTACGCGCCTCATCGTCTCCAACGACCGCGATGGCTGGCCCTTAGATTTCGCGGCTCGCTATGCACGCGCGGGCATCCCGCTTGAATGGGCGCCGAGCGTTGCGAGCCTGCAGGCGTTGGCTTGTCGTGTCGTGGTGACGGCGTCGAGCGGCATACCGCGCGGCTATTTCGGGGAAAGCCTCGTGCGCCTTATCCACATGCCGCATTCGCTGGCGAGCCTGCACGTCATTTACGAACCGAATGCGTTCGACGGCTGTGACACGCTTTTCGCTGCGGGGCCGCACCATGCCCGCGAATTCGAGATCCTCGGCCGTGCGAACGGTCTGGGCAGCCGTCTGAGTTTCCCTGCCGGCTACGGCAAGTTCGACGTGATGCGGGAGGAGGCACCAGCCGTCGAGACGCCTGCGGGCAAGCATGTGCTGATCGCGCCTTCCTGGGGCGAGAACAACCTGCTGAACCTCATTGGGCTGTCGTTGACCGAGCACCTTGTCGGGGCTGGCTGGAACGTGACGCTGCGCCCGCATCCCAGCTTCTTCTTCTCACCGGACGGCCTGCTCGACTCCATTCTGGAGCGGTTCGTCGAAGATCCGCGCGTGAGTGTGGAGAGATCCACCGGAGGCTCCGCGGCGCTCTGGACAGCCGATGCGCTCGTCACGGATTATTCAGGTTTCGCTCTGGAATTCGCTGCGCTGCGACAGCGGCCCTGCCTGTTCGTCGATGGGCCGCGCAAGATACTCAATCCCGGCTGGGGGGCGCTCGGGCAGCCTGCCGCGGAAATCGACTTTCGCGAGCGCCTTGGCCTCGTGGTTGAAACCGGCTCGCAAGCCATCCTCGATGGCCTTGGACGTCTTGCCGCAGCGGGCTCGCTCGGACCAGACGTTCTGGCCGATTTTCTGTATGAAGAGCCTCGTATCGGCGAGCGGGTGCTGGCGCTCCTCGCTAACGACATTCCGGAGGTCAACGGATGAGCCAGTCCGCACCACGCGCCGTGATTCTCGCTGCGGGCTTTGGCTCACGGCTGCGGCCGCTGACCGACAACCATCCCAAATGCCTGACCGACCTGTTCGGGCGCTCGCTTCTCGCGCGGCAGCGTGAGGTGCTGGCGGGAGCAGGTGTTGACGAAGCCACCATCGTCGCCGGGCATATGGCCGAGATGCTGCGCCTGCCTGGGCTCGATCACGTCGTCAACGCGGATTATGCCCGCACCAATATGGTCTCCTCGCTTTTTGCCGCGCGCCATTTGCTCGACGGCAAGCGCGACCTCCTCATCGTCTACGGCGATATCGTCTTCGAGGCGCGCGTCCTGGCAAGTCTGATGGCTGCGCGTCACGAGATTTCGGTGGTGGTGGATCGTGGCTGGCACGCCCTCTGGTCACTGCGGATGGAGGATCCGCTTGCCGACGCGGAAACGCTGAGGATCGGGCCGGACGGTCGTCTTGCCGAACTGGGTGGCAAACCGTCGTCTCTTGCCGATATCGAGGGCCAGTATATCGGCCTGATCAAGCTTACGGCTTCCGTTCAGCCCAAGATCTGCGCGTTCTATGACGGGCTGGATACCCTGGGCCCCTACCTGGGCAAGGACAAGGCCAACATGTTCATGACGACCTTCGTCCAGTTGCTGATCGAGGCACAATTCGATGTAGGTCCTGCCTTTACCAGCAACGGCTGGCTCGAGGTCGACAGTCTTGCCGATCTGGAAGCTTACGAAGCGGCGTATCGCGAGGGGCGCCTAAGGTCGATCTATGATGCGTGACGGCCTCGTAAGCCGCAGTGCGGAGCTGCTGCAAAGATCGATAAGGGCTTTGCCGGTTCCTCAGGGGAGCGAGGGTTTTGCGACGGAGGTATTCATCGCGGGCCTTTCGCCGGATTCGCTCGACCCGGTTCAGGTACGGACCATGGAGAAGCTGGCGAAGAAGGTCGAGGTCGCTCGCAAGCTGTGCCGCGGGTATGCAGGAGAACTGGGCAAGCCGCTCGAAATCGCGCCAATCGCACCGGAATACGTGGAAGTCCTAGCTGCAGCATTCCTCCATCACGGCCTGTCCCGCGAGGACTGGAAGTGGATCAACACGGTGCTGAAGCTCGACTGGGGTATCTTGACGACACCGGAATTCCGTCTGCCGGAAGGCTTGGCGAAGCTGCTCGACGATCTGCTCGGAGAGCACCGATGAAGACTCTCGACCTGTGTGTCATCGCGGATCGCTTTTGCGCGACAAGCCGGACCTATCTGACCTATCTGGCTGCCAACGGCTACAAGGTCCGCAAGATATTACTCGTAGATTTCATCGGCCCTCACGAGCCTACCCGTGGGCTGGCACTGCGGTGGGGGCGCTTCGTGGCGAGCCTTCGCAAGCAGCGAATCCGCTTGCCGGATCGCGACCACGCGCCGGAGTTCCGGGAGCTGTGCGAAAAGGTGCAGGCGAGCCTGCCCGTGAAGGTTAAGTATTTCGAGCCTTTCGATTTCGCCGCCCATGCCGAGAAGCTTGAGCGTTTCGTTGCCGAGAACTTCGACGATCCGGACCTTCATCGCCGCTTGGCGCGTGAGGGGCGCTCGGTATTTCTTTATACCAACGGTGGCCGTGTGCCTCCGGCGGTGCTTGAGCAGGCCGGACAGCGCATCCTGCACATTCACCCGGGAGTCGTGCCGGAGGTTAAGGGGTCGGATTGTCTCTTCTGGTCACTTCTGACGCGCGGCAAGCCTGGCATGAGCTGCTTCTACATGAACGCCGGCATCGATACGGGTGACATCATTCTGACGCGCGAGTTCGAGGCGCCGCATTTCCCCGCTTTGGCCGGCATGTTCG
Organism: uncultured Allobosea sp.; assembly: GCF_945957345.1. Taxonomy (GTDB): domain Bacteria; phylum Pseudomonadota; class Alphaproteobacteria; order Rhizobiales; family Beijerinckiaceae; genus Allobosea. The sequence continues at coordinate 14,738 of NZ_CAMFKW010000041.1, forward strand.
CGCGTGAGCCGGATCTTGCCTACCGGGCTCTGCTGCATGCCTATGACCCCCACCTTCGCGCCATGACGCTACTCGATGTCGTCGCCGCAGCGGGCGGCGCTCCGCTCGATGGTTTGGCGAGCGTGCGTCAGCAGCCCGATGCCGGGCGCTCCTTTTTCTGGATGCACCCGCGGCTTGTTCGCCATGTGCTGACGCAGATATCGGAAGGCACGTCGGCATGAAGACTACGCAGGCTGTCATATTGGGCGCCGGGCGCCCGCTGGGTGGTGTGACGCCGTCGGCTCGCCGGAAGGCTGGGCCGGGGATGAATGCGCTGGAGTGGCAGCTCGCTGCCCTGCGCTCGATGGCAGGCAGCGTTGAATTCGTTGTTGGCTATGGTTCCGACGACGTTGAAGCTCCATTGTCCGTGAAGCTCGTGGTGAATCGGAAATGGCAGAGCAGTGGAGCGGCGCAGTCGCTGTTCCTGTGCGGCCTTGCTCCCGAGCATGACTTGCTGATCTCGTATGCTGATATCCTTTATCGACCGCGAGTGCTGAGCGCCCTGACGGATGCGGGCGATGCAATCGCGATTGCCGTCGATAGCAGCCATTCCGCACCACGCCGGAAGAACCGCGAGATCGTCGAACTCGACGGACACGGTGGGTTGAGGCGTTTCGCGTTGGCTGCCAACGCCGATGGGTCATCGGCGCAAGAGGTTGATCTCGTCGGATTGGCCTGGGTTCCCCTGGCGTTGGTTCCGGCGATCAGGGCCCTGCGCGAGCGCAAGCCGAAAAGCCTGCAGCGTGGGCATCTGGGAGCGCTGTTCGAAGAGCTCCGCATCGCGGGCATACCGATGCGCCTGGTCGATGTTGCAGGTGATTGGACGGATCTTGACGATCCGGGTGCGCTGGCGCGGTTCCTGTTCGGATCCAAGGCGCAGACACTCGCCCGTTTGGGGACGCGGGTCAGACTCTCGCGCGTAGCGCCGCAGGTCAGCTTCCGCGTTCGCCGCTGGCAGCACGAGCCGGCAGCGGTTGTCGCCGAAGTCATGCGTACTTTCCCTGAGCAGGTCCTTGCCGTCCGATCGAGCGCTGTCGGCGAGGACAGTTTCGAAGCCAGCCAGGCAGGTAAGTTTCGCTCTTGCCTCAATGTCGCCAGCAACCCTCCAGCGCTGGAGGAAGCAGTCAGCTCGGTGATCGCCTCCTACGACGATGCGCCGGAGCATCAGGTGCTCGTGCAACCGATGGTGGCTGACGTGGTTGCCAGCGGCGTTATCTTCACTCGGACGCTCGACCAGGGCGCACCCTATTACGTGCTCAACTACAGTCTGGATTCGCGGACCGACATCGTGACTGGCGGCGGCGACGAGACCCGCATCGCCTATGTGCATCGCGGGCTAGAACGTATCCCGCAGGAGCCGGCTTTCATCGCGCCTCTGCTGGCCGCGACCCAGGAAGTCGAACATCTCCTCGATCTCGACACGCTCGATCTTGAGTTTGCGATCAGCTCCGACGGCGTGGTCCATCTGCTGCAGGTGCGGCCGCTGGCCGTTCAGCACGATCGCAGTCGTGAGGACGACACCCGCCTGAATGCTGAACGCGACGCCTCCTTGGCTCTTTACGACGAGCTTTCGCGGCCGGTTCCCCCGGTGCTCGGCCAGCGATCGATCTACGGCGTCATGCCAGACTGGAATCCTGCCGAGATCATCGGAATCGTGCCGCGTCCGCTTGCCGCCTCGCTCTACCGAGCGCTGGTGATGGACGATGCTTGGTCCGCACAGCGGCGCGAATTCGGCTATCGGGACCTGCGAGGAGTCCCGTTGATGCGGCTATTCGCTGGCCATGCTTATGTCGACGTGCGAGCCAGCTTCAATTCATTCGTCCCGGCAGCGGTGCCCGATGCATTGGCGGCGCGCTTGATCGAGGCAGCCCTGGAGCGCCTTTCAGCCAGGCCCGAAGCCCACGACAAGGTCGAATTCGAGATCGTGCCGACCTGCCTGGATTTCGACTTCTCGCGATGGAACGAGGCCCTTTTCCATCCGGCCGGCTTCGGTGCGGATGAGATTGCGGTTCTGCGGGCGGCCTATGCCGATATCAACGCGAATGCGCTGCGCGTCGAGCAGCAGGCCTGGGTGGCCATCCGCCGTTACGAGGCAGAGCTCGATGCCGCCATGCCCGGCGGATTCCCGCGGCTGGACGCTTTGCGCGGGATTCTGGCACGCTGCCGGGTCGAGGGAGTTCTTCCTTTCGCGCATCTGGCACGCTGCGCTTTCGTGGCCATAAGCCTGCTCCGCACCGCTGTTACACGAGGAATCCTCACCGCGGAGCGCGTCGAAGAGCTGCTCGGCTCGATCCGTACGGTCAGCCATCAGCTCGCCGACGATGCCGGGGCCACGGCGAGCGGCGCGATGTCGTTCGATGATTTCGTTCGACGCTGCGGCCACCTGCGCCCGGGCACTTACGACATCACATCGCAGAGCTATGCCGAGGCGCCGGAGCGCTATCTGCGCCCCCTCGTCGATGTGCCGCATGTCGAGACCGCCGATGACGGCTTTGCCTGGACCAATACAGAACGCGCGGCGCTTGCGAGCGCCCTGCCGGAGATCGGCCTCGATATTGCGCCGGATGCGCTGCTCGATTTCATGCGCCACGCCATAACGGGCCGGGAATATGCGAAATTCGTCTTCACGCGTGCGCTGTGGGCGGTGCTGGAGAGCATCGCGGCTTACGGAGCACGGCACGGCCTCTCGCGAGAGGAGTTGTCTTTCCTCGACTACGGTGACATCGAGCGCGTTCTCCTCGGCGTCGATGCGGGCCCAGAGGCGCTGCGCAGGATTGCTGCGGCGAACAAGGCGCGCGCGCGCATTCATGCCTCGATGATCCTCCCGCCGCTGATCGAGGCGCGCGGGGATTTCTATGCCTTCGTAGCGCCGCAGGTTCGGGCCAACTTCGTCGGTTCAGGTAATGTGTCGGCGCCGCTTCGCGTGCTCGACGAGACTGGACATAGCAAGCAGTCGCTGGAAGGAACGGTCGTGCTCATTCAACGCGCTGACCCCGGCTATGAATGGCTGTTCTCTCGCCGGATTGCCGGTTTGATCACAGCTTTTGGCGGCGCCAATTCCCATATGGCGATTCGATGCGCCGAATTCGGGCTGCCGGCCGCGATCGGCATTGGGACCGAGCACTACCAGCGGCTCGCGAAAGCGCGACAGGTGGAACTCGATTGCCAGAAGCAGCAGATTTTGGCGATATGAGTTTGTTGCAGCGCCCGCTCATCGTCATCACGCAGCGTGTCGACGTTGTTCCAAGCTATGGTGAGCGCCGCGACGCGCTCGATCAGAACTGGTTCTCTCTGCTGGACGCCGCCGGGTGCGACGTCGTCCCTCTGCCCAACCATCCGGCAACGGCGCTTTCTCTTGCCCGGCGGCTGAAGCCCGCTCTGGTTATTCTCAGCGGAGGCAATGGCGTCATGCCTGACAATGCCGGCTATGCCCCTGAGCGGAACGCGACGGAGACGGCACTGCTCGATTGGGCAAAGGAGACGGAAACGCCCGTCCTGGGGGTCTGTCGCGGCTTCCAGTTCATGAACGTCTATCTGGGCGGAACGCTGAGCCCGGTGTATGGGCACGTCGCTTGCTCGCACGCGACGCGTTCGCGCGCAGGTGCCTTCGCCGAGGTGAATTCGTACCACGACTACGGTATTGTTCGTGCGGGTCTGGCTGCCTTGCTGGAGGAAGCCGCGACGGCGCCTGACGGAACCATCGAAGGTGCATATCATCGGACGCTGCCTTGGTTGGGGATCATGTGGCATCCTGAACGTGCTATTCCGGATGCAGCCGGAGTTAAGTGGTGGTTGGCCAGCCTGGTCCGCGAGGCCGCGTCAACACGCAGGATTTCGTTCCCGTGATTCAATCAGGCAGATCAATTGCGATCAGCGCGCGCGGCGTAACGAAGCGCTACAAGATGTTTCGCAACGCGCGTCAAATGGTTGCCCATCAGTTTGGCCTGCGAGACCTGCCGTTTTTCACCCGTCGTGAAGTTCCGGAATTCACCGCGCTCGCAGGCGTTACTTTCGATCTTGCCCGAGGGGAGCGCATCGGGTTGATTGGGCGCAACGGCGCCGGCAAGACGACGTTGCTGAAGTTGATAACCCGCAGCCTTGCGCCAACCGATGGTTGCATTGACGTTCATGGTTCGGTGCAGGCACTGATGTCGACGGGTATCGGCTTTCACCCCGAATTCACCGGCCGGCAGAACATCGACGCGACCTTGCAGTATTACGGCCTTCACGGCGATGCTTATGCCGCCGCGATTGATGACGTCATTCGGTTCGTCGAGCTTGGAAAATATCTTGACCAGCCATACAGCACCTATTCGCTCGGGATGCAGTCACGCACGCAATTTGCGGTCGCAACGGCTTTTCATCCCGACATCTTGCTGATTGATGAGGTTTTGGGGGCGGGCGACGGCTATTTCGCCGCCAAGTCAGCTGATCGGATGAAGCGGCTGATCGGATCGGGCTGCACGATGATCATGGTCTCGCACTCCACGGATTTGATCGAGCAGTTCTGCGAGCGTGTGATCTGGCTGCGTGACGGGCATGTCCATCGCGATGGAGAAGCTACGCCGATCCTGGCTGAGTACGAACAGGAAATGGCCGATCTCGCGAGGGCAGGCGCCGGTGCCAGGGCTGCGGCACCGAAGAGCCTGAATCCCTTCTCGCTCCCCGCGATGCTCAGGACTGATTTTGTCGAGCAGCACGTGCGCGCGGCCGAGCCCATCAGCGAACTTTCTGGTGAGGGCGTCGTCGAAAGGCTCGGGGGCGATGCGGAGATCCATCGCTTTCCCGGTCAGCCTGGTGTGCGGATCACAGACGTCTCTCTTTCTCGGGCAGGGGAGGAGAGTGGAGGATTGCAGGTCGGCGAGGAGATCAGGGCGCGAGTTTGCTTGGCGGGGCCAGTTGGGACGATGACTGCGCTGCGCTGTCATCTCTTGGTCTATACGCTTTCCGGGGACAGGCTGGCGAGGGCGAGTGGCGAGGTTGAATGCAGCTTCGACAAATCCGGGGCGGGAGCGGTCGAAGGATTGATCGGGCCGCTGCAGATCGGGCCAGGCCAGTTTGTCGTATCCGTGCTCGTTGAGGATGCACAGCGGCCTGCGTTGTCCGAGAGCGCAAGATACGATTTGTGGTCGCGCTGCGCTGCATTGAGCTACGCGCCGACGAATGAGAGCGATCCACCGCTGATCCTGTTCGATGGGTTTGTGCAGCAAGGCGCTTCGGAACTGGAAAAGACCCGGATGGCGGGAATGGTCTAAGTTGCCGTCTCGGAAGGTGGGCAGAAGCTCCCGGGCAGGAAACGCGATGGAGCGTCGAGTCGCACTTGAACTCAGGCTTCGGGAATGAGCGGGAACAATCCGGGCCTTTCTTGCTAACGAATTCTACTGGCGTAAGACGCGCCATCACGCTGGGTAAGAGGACGAAACGATGTGCGGACTGGTGGCGGTGTTCGGCCCGCAGCCGCTTGAGGCTGGAACGCTGGGGGCGATGCGCGACCGGCTTTGGCATCGCGGCCCGGACGATGCTGGCCTGTGGCTCGGCCGAGCGGGCGAGCATCATGTCGGCCTGGGTTTCCGGCGGCTTGCGATCCAGGATTTGTCTCCGCACGGGGCTCAGCCGATGGCGGCCGCCGAGGAGCGTGTGAGGATCGTCTTCAACGGAGAAATCTACAACTTCGTTGAGCTCAGGAATGAGTTGAAGGCACTTGGCCATTCCTTCCGCTCGACCGGAGATACGGAGGTGCTGCTGGCGGCCTATCTCGAATGGGGTGCGGGCTGCCTGTCGCGCTTCAACGGCCAATTCGCCTTCGTTCTATGGGATGAACGGAGCGGGACTGCCCTGATCGCACGTGATCGTTTTGGTGAGAAGCCGCTTTACTTCACGCGCCTGAGCGGCGGCGGAATCGCCTTCGCATCGGAGATGAAGGCGCTGTTTGCCCACCCGGATATCCGGCCTGAGGTGAACTGGGAGCATATCGGCAAATATACGCAGGGAATTGCCGACTACGGCAGCGAGGCAACCTGCTTCGCCGGAATCGAGCAGTTTCTGGCAGCCCATGCGATGCTGCTGAGGCCTGATGGCTCTGTGCTGAGCTACGAGCGTTACTGGACGCCGCAAACCCGCGAACGCCAGAAGGGGCGCAAGACCGAGGATCTGGTCGGCGAGTTCCGCGAGCGCCTGGCCCGCAGCGTGGCGATGCGGTTGCGGGCGGACGTAACGGTTGGTGCGTGCCTGTCGGGTGGGTTGGATTCCTCCAGCCTCGTCGCGCTGATGGCGCGCGAGGAGACAGGGCACCGCACGCAGTTGTTGCATACGATCTCGGCGCGATTTTCGCAGGATCCGACCATCGACGAAGGTCACTATGTCGATGAAGTTCTGAGCAAGACCTGCATCGCCGGCAAAGCGGCAGAGCTTTCACCTGGTGATTTGGTGGCTCAGTCGCGGGCTCTGCACTGGCATCAGGAAGCCCCAATGATGTCGGCCTCAGCTTATCTGGAGTGGGCGGTTCACCGTGCGGCCCGGGCCGACGGGTTGACAGTCATGATCGATGGGCAGGGCTCGGATGAGCTGTTGGCCGGCTACTCCTACTATTTCGCCATTCGCCAGAACGATTGGATGAATACCGGGCAATGGGCCCCACTCGCCTGGAATACCTGGCTGATGTCCTCGCGTCTTAAGCGGGAGGCGGCCAAATACGAGGATGCAGCGCGCCGATTCAGTCCGCAGGCGGGCAAGCCGATCTCCTTCTATCTGCGCACGGCCCTGGCGAACCAGTGGCGCCAAATGCGAGGCCAGCCATTGCTCGAGCAACCGCTGCAAGCGCCGAAACCAGGCGTTCCGGCGCCGGGAGGCGGCAATTATCTCGGCTATTACGTAGCGAACGGCCTGCTCTATGCAACGATGCCCAATCAATTGGTGGTCTCGGACCGCAATGGCATGGCGTCGAGCGTGGAGACGCGATTCCCGTTCCTCGATCACGACTTCGTCGATTGGTGCCTTGGCTTGCCAGAGGAGGTGCTGATCCGCGGAGGGTGGCTGAAATGGATACTGCGGAAAGCGCTATCAACGGATCTCCCTCCGTCCGTCGCCTGGCGGGTGGACAAGGTCGGTTTCCAGGCTCCGCAGGATGCCTGGTTACGCGGTGAGTTGAAAGATTGGGCCTATCACCTGCTTTTCGAGGGGCCATGCACTCAGCTTGAGCAATACGACAGAGCCGCGTTGGATGCGATCTGGGCGCGCCATCAGGCGGGTGAAGATCTGTCCTGGTCGCTGTGGATCTGGATCAGCCTGAGCGAATGGCTGGCGATGACGCAGGAAGGTGTCTGGTCAGCCGGGTTGGCGGGGCGACAGCCCTCCGTAGGATCGGTTGCAAACATGGTTCAGGCCGCGGGATGATTACGATCATCGATTACCGGATGGGCAATCTCGGCTCCATCTGCAACATGTTCCATCGGCTCGGCATCAAGGCGCGCGTGAGCGCCGACCCGGAGACCATCCGCGCATCGGATAGGCTCATGCTTCCCGGCGTCGGCCATTTCTCCAATGGTGCGCGCCAATTCGCAGAAACCGGTCTGCGCGAGGTGCTCGAGGAGAAAGTCGAGCGTGGCGGTACGCCGCTCCTGGGGATTTGCGTCGGCCAGCAATTGCTGGGATCGGGCAGCGAGGAGGGTGAGGGAGCTGGCCTCGGCTGGATCGCGGGCCGCTGCGTCCGTTTTCGTCCACAGGATGGGGCCAAAGTCCCGCAAATGGGTTGGAACTATGTGCAGCCGGCGCGCCCCCATCCCGTGATCGCGGATATTGGCGACGAGCCGCGCTTTTATTTCGCCAATTCTTTCTGGCTGAAAAGCGAGAAGCGCGACGAGGTCCTGCTTGAATCCATTTACGGCGGCGAACGCTTCACCGCTGGGGTCGCGCGCGACAGCATCGTCGCTTTTCAATTCCATCCGGAGAAAAGCCACCGCTTCGGCATGCGCATCCTCGAGAACTTTGCGAAATGGAGCCCATGACCGCCGAAGCTGCCTTGCCGCCGCTGCTCCTGCCGAAGCGGCGGCCGCGCGTCATCCCCACCCTGCTGCTGAAGGATGGGCTGCTCTACAAGCCTGTTCGTTTCAAGGCGCCGAAATATGTCGGTGATCCGCGCGTTGCAGTGAAGATATTCAACGACAAGGGGGCGGACGAACTCGTTCTCGCCGACATGACGGCCACCATCGAGCGACGCGAGCCGGACTACGAGCTGATCAAGGAAATCGCTACGGAAAGCTTCATGCCGATCGCATATGGTGGCGGCATCAACAGTTATGATCAGGCCGCGCGAATCCTTGAACTCGGCGTCGAAAAAATCGTGCTGAATACGGCTCTGGCCAGCACCCCGGCGCTCTCTGAAAAAATTGCCGGTGTTTTCGGCGCGCAGAGCGTGATCGGTTGTCTGGATTGCCGAAAATCCCTGCTCGGGGGCTATTCTGTCTATGTCGAAGCTGGGCGGCGGCGAATGGGCGGCAAGCCCGAGGACATTGCCCAACGGATCGTCGGGCAAGGCGTGGGCGAGATCATGCTTCAGTCGATCGATCGCGAAGGCACGGGGCAGGGCTATGATCTGGCGCTCGTGCGGCGCGTGGCTGGGGCGGTGGACGTGCCGGTGATCGCCCTTGGTGGAGCAGGCAATGTCGACCATTTTCGCGATGCGATTGGAGCCGGCGCGGCTGCCGTGGCAGCCGGCTCGATGTTTGTCTTCACCGGGCCGCACCGCGCCGTTCTCATCACTTATCCGCCGGATGAGCAACTGCACCGCGCCTTTGGAACGCGATAGGCTTGACCTCCCGAACAACTTCTTCGATTGCTCGCCCCCTGCGCTCGCCCAGCCGGGGCGTTCAGCTGCTTTCTGGTGACCGACGTGGCTCGTAAGTCCATCTGCATTTTTTCGCTGTCCACGATCGCGGATGATCCGCGTGTGCGGCGCCAGGGCCAGGCTTTTCACGATGCGGGTTGGGACGTTGTTGCCGTCGGCATCGGCACCGCCCGGTCGCCGGCCCCTTCATGGCGAATCATCCAGGCTGACGCACTGGTGCCCGCTGCCCGTGCGGACAATGAAGCCATCTCGACGGAGCAACATGCGAGCGCTCCGGCTCTCGCCCCGGAAGGACGCAAGGCAAAGCTCGTCGCTTTGGGCCGCAGGCTGATTCCCGAACGCCACCGGTACCTGCTTCGGCCTGCGATCCGCACAGGGTTTGTCCTGGTCAATGCTTCATTGAGGACCATAAGGGCGGCGCGCTCCGTTGTGCGGAGCGCTGCGGAGCTCATGGCTGCGCGCAACCGGCAGTCCGCTCGAAGAATCGGCTCGTCGGCATTGCAGGCACAGGGTGCTGCAACTGCCGTTGAGGCCATGGCGCCATTGCCCGCACCGATGGATGCGGATGCTGCCGAGCGCGCCTATCTCGCCGTCTTCGAGATTGCGCGGATGTATGAAGCGGGGCGGGGGATAAAGGCGGACTTCTATCTCGCCAATGACTGGCACATGCTGCCGGTGGTGCGTCGTCTCGCCCAGGAACACGGTACCCGCTTCGGCTACGATACGCATGAATATGCGGTCGAGGAGTATCGCTACAAGCCGGACTTCTTGACCACCAAGGTGCCGATGGTCCGCGCGATCGAAGCGCGCGGTCTGAAGGAGGCCGCTGTCACGACCGCAGTCTCTGCCGGTATTGCCAGGGATATGGCGGCGTTGCACGAGGTCGAGCGCGTGCCTGTCGAGATTCGCAATGTGCCGAACCGAGTCTCAGATCTCTCGCCGTTAGAGCCGACGCGCAAGCGCATGCGCGTTTACTTTCACGGAATCATCACCTTCGATCGTGGCCTTGAAGAATGCATTCGTTCGGTTCCGTTGTGGCGGAATGAGTTCGTGTTCCAGCTGCGCGGTCCGATTCGGCCCGAGTTCATGCCCGTGCTCAAGTCCGAGATCGTTAAGGCGGGGGTCTGGGACAGGGTCGAGATTCTGCCGGAGGTGGCGATGGTCGATCTCGTTCACGCCGCCGCCGAGGCCGATATCGGGATCTCGACACCGCCCTCCACGTCGAAACACAATATCTACGCGCTGCCGAACAAGTTCTTCGAGTATATCCAGGCCGGCCTGGCCATGTGTGTGGCAGACCTGCCGGACATGCAGCGGATCATGGCGCATTACGATCTCGGCGTGCCGATCCGGGCGGTGACACCGCAGGCCATTGCCGACGCCGTGAACAGTTTCACGCCCGAGATCGTCGACCGCTTCAAGGCCAATGCCCGTAAGGCTGCAGCTGAGCTCAATTGGGAAGTGGAGCAGGCTCGTCTGGTCGATCTCTACGAGCAGGCGCTGAAGACCAGCTGACGGTCAAAAATGTTTGGGCCACCCCCTGGGGCGGCGTGGCAGCGCTCGGCCGGCCGCGCGGAGCCCTGCCCCTGACGCTCGGCTCGGTCTGTTTTGCCGCTCTGCTGCGGCTTCTAGGCTGGCCAAGCCGTAAGCTGCGACCATCCGTTCCTGCTCGCGCTCCCAGCACAGATCTCGCGCCAGCGCTAACGAAGCATGTTTTGCCGCATCGATGGCCGGGCGGTCGAAGCTATTGATCGCCGTTGCGATCGCCTCGGGAGTAAACTCTTCGATAAGGCGCCCGATGCCGGTCGCGCGTACTGTCGGGGCCAGATCTGGGAAATCCATAACGACGAGAGCGAGCCCCGCCATGACGTATTCGAAGAATTTGTTAGGCGATACAAATTGCCTCTGACGCGAGAAGTTCATGAGTGCCAGATACCCGATATCGGCACGATTGGCTGTCATCACGATCTCGTCGAACGGCACCGGCGGTTCGATGGACAAGCGATCTTCGACACCGAGTTCGGCCGCCAGCGTCTTGAGCGTCTCGATGTAATCTTCTGGCCCCGGCCCGCGAATGGTGAGCCTGAACTCGGGTCGCCATAGCGGCAAGCTGCGGATGCCGACTTCGAGGTGGCGCGATCCATTGACCAGGCCGTGATACATGACCTCGATGACCTCGCCTGTCGGATGGAAGGGGTGCTCATTGTAGAAGGGGGTCGAGCGGATGACGGTAGGCGCCACCGGCAAGGCGTAGTCGATCTGAATTTGGCGGCTGATGCCTTCGCTGACGGCGCTGAGCGCTCGTGCTTTCGGGAAGTAGTCCCGATGCAGGGCCTCGATCATCGGCCGTGTGACATGGCTGAAATAGCGCTCTTCGGCCGAATTTCGTTCGAAATGATACTGTTCTACCGCATATTCGTGGATGTCGACCACGAAAGAAGCTTGCATCCGCTCTGCGAGCGGTCCCGCAAACGGCATCGTCATATAGTCATGTGCGATGACCAGATCGGCTTGCGGCACCGCGCCTGTCACCTTGTCGCGGATAAATGCGTTCTGGGTCGTCGCGAAGAATATCTCGTGGGCTTCCGCGGAGGAGAGTTGTCGTGGCCGCTCGAGTTCGTAGAGGGTCTCGGCCAGCGAGCGGCGCGCGCTTTGGACGTTGGCGTCGGCCACAGTGCCGTTCTGGCGCCAGCGGTGCGCCAGTCTGCAGAGTTCGGTCCAGATGGTGCGTGCGCTGCGCGCGCATGGCTGTGCTGCGCGCCAATAGATAAAGGCAGCCAGCTTTGCGAGGAATGAGCGACCGTTCTTCGCTGCAGGGACGACGGGTTCTGCAGGGGCTTCGGACGCTGCCGTTTCGGGTAGGATGACCGCAGGCATCGTGATGTCGTGGAAATCCCAGCTCTCCGGCACGGGAAGACGACCGGGAAAGCCCACCACCGAAACCTGCCAACCGCGTTCCTGAAACGTGCGAATCTGCCTCAGAACCCGCGGTTCCTGTGTGACATAGGTTGCCGAGACGATGCAGACGCGCACCGCGTTCAGCGCTTCACGGCGCGCAGCAGGCGGCGCAGCACGCGCCAGGCCAGCCGGAACGGCAACTTCGCCAGGATGCGAATCCAGAGCCAGGTGGACTGTGCGCTCCGGCTGATCCATCCGCCCGTTCTCCTGAGGAGCACGCGGCGCGGCTCTCGCAGCAAGTCGAGATTCTGCAGCGCCCAATGATAGGCCTTGTCCGGGAAATACTTCTCGTCGCTCTCGAAATCCCAATAGGTTTTCGGAGGCTGGGCCAGGATGCCGCGGTATTCATCCTGGCTGATGCCCAGTTTCTTGAGCACGAACTCCCGATCCGTTGCCGCGATGTCCTCGTCGATGGGGGGCTTCTGCAACGTGGCGAGAGCCTCCTCCCGTGTCATGCGGTTGTCGTTGATGAGGCAGGACAGGTGAGGCCGGCGCTTGTCGGCACCGAATTTATCGATGAGATACTGTGTCTGATAGAAGCGCGTATAGATCGACTCGTGATGCTTGTCTCCATAGGAGACCCAGCCCAGCTCCTTCTTCATCAGCTCGATTGCATCGAATTTGTTGTATTCGATATAGTTCAGGACATAGATCATTCGCATTTCGCGGATGTATGGCCAGTAGATCGCGTGCTCCCAGAACGTGTAGTGTGGATAGGAGCGGATTTCGCTTTTGCCGAATTGATTGTGCAGGGAACGGATATAGCGCCAGTCGCCGTGCCCCGATGACCAGGTACGCGGAACCATCTGTTCGGTGGCAAGGTTCGAGCCGCCGATGATAAAGCGAACGTCGTTTTCGATCGCGGTTCGGTAGAGGATGGCACCGATGGCGTGATCCGTCGGAATCTCGCAATCGGTGACGCCTGCCCTTACGAAGCTGGCTTGCAGATCCTTGAACTGATTCCAGTCCAGGACGACCGTATGGAGATCGATGCCGAGTCTGGTGACGATATTCTCGATGTTCCGGACGGCAATCTCTGTATTCCAACCATTGTCCATGTGGACAGCCAGCGGGCGCAGGCCGAGCTTCTTGACGAGATAGGCGACGTAGGTGCTGTCCACGCCTCCGCTCAGACCGATGATGCAATCATAGCGCTTGCCCTCTCCCTCCTTGCGGACGGTGGCTGCGATCTCTTCCATCTCCCGCCAGCCGGCGGCATCCCGCTTGACGTAGGTCGCGATCTGCTTGTCGTAGGAGTGGCAGTGGTGGCAGACGCCGTGCTCATCGAAGGTGATCTCCGGGTCGCTCGAGTCCATCACGCAGCGTTGGCAGATCTGATAGCGGGTTTGACGCTCCTCGCTGGGGCGATGGGCGGGAGGCTGATAACGGGTGCTGATCTCGGTGCCAAAATGGGTTGCCGAGTAGCGATCGAACATGTCGATCAGCTTCTGGCGCAAGGTCGGCTTCTCGAAGGACGTCATGGCAGGGTCAAATTCTCGGGAGCGCGCAGCGAGGGTATCGAACCCGATACGCGAATGCGCATTCGTACGACAGAGGAAACCGGCTTTTGCGATGGGATATCTGACGCGCTCAGGGCGGTCAAACGCAACGCAACGCGTCTTCGACGGTGGGGCCATGCGCTTCGTCGAAAGGCGACCGGGTTGCGGCGCCGGTTGAACTCAAGCGTCATCATGAATGGCGATCTGATAATCGATTGACAAGTCTGGGTCGTCGCGAGACCACTCCGCCCGGTTGCATGGATCGGCTGCGCTCCCAGCTGACTGCAGGCGCATGCCTGTCCCGAGGGTTATGTTGATGACGGCTGGTACGGCTACGCGGATGCCGCGTATCGGATTGATTTGCGTCTCCGCGATCCCGGACGATCCGCGTGTGCGCCGACAGGGTGATCTCTTTCACGCGCGAGGCTGGGGGGTCGTTGCGGTAGGGCTGCCGGGGGCGCTGTCGAGCCCGCCGGAATGGCCCTGTCACGCGATTAGTGTCGAACAAGCAACGACGCCGAGTGACACGTCATTGGAGCTCGGAGGGAAGGGCGGCTGTGGTTCTGCTCCCCCGGTGCCGCGGTCCGCGATTCATCGCACCGCTGCGCGGGTGCTCAGGTCTGTGGCTCACCGTACCAGACGCGCTAAGGATACGGCTCTGGTCTACCTCAACCCCAGATACGCGGAGACGGCTTATTGGGCTCTGCATAGTCGTTTTGAGCAACTCTATGCGCTGGCTCGCAGTGAACGGGTCGACATCTGGCTCGCCAATGATTGGACGGCGCTGCCGATCGCACGGCGGCTTGCGGCGGAGCAGGGGGTTCCCTACGCCTACGATACGCATGAACTCGCCGTCGATGAATACGCCCAGCGCATGATCTGGCGGTTGACGCAGCGCCCTGTCATCGCTGGGATTGAACGCGAAGGCATTGCTGGGGCTGCGGTAACGAGTTGCGTTTCGCAAGGTATCGTTGATCGCTTGCACGGCCTCTACGGTCTGTCGAAGAAGCCGCTGTTGATCCGCAACATGCCACGTTACGAGCCGCATGCGCACAGGTCCTGCGGTGATGCGATCGAGGTGCTCTACCACGGCGTCGTCAATGTCGGGCGCGGGCTCGAGGCCTGTATCGACAGCGTCGCACTCTGGCGTCCGGAGTTTCGGCTGACGATCCGTGGACCGGGACCGGGCGAATATCTTGCGGCGCTTGCAGCCCGGATACAGAAAGCCGGCCTTGGCGAGCGGGTCGTGCTGGCGCCGCCCGTGCCGATGATCGACTTGGTGGAAGAAGCCGCCCGCTTCGATGTCGGTCTGTTCGCCCTGCCCGGTCATTCGAAGCAGAATCTTCACGTTCTGCCGAACAAGTTCTTCGAATACACCATGGCGGGGCTTGCGCTCTGCGTCTCCGACTTGCCCGAGATGAGCGCATTGCTGCGGCAACATGAGCTCGGCCGTTTGATATCTGATGTGACGCCGCGAGCCATAGCGGAGGCGATCAATGGCTTCGATCGTGACGAGATCGACGCCTGCAAGCGACGTGCGCTCGAGGCGGCGAAGACGTTGAACTGGGAGGCGGAAGCGGATCGCCTTTTTGCTGCGATCGAGGAGGCGGTATCTGTCGCGAGGGCGAAAGCCGCAGCGTAGTCGCCTTCGTAGCTCCCGAAGCACTCAAGCTATTCGATCGAAGGCGTCACGGCTTTCGACACGAGCGCCAGGAGTTTGGTGCCTTCGCCCTCGAAATTGAGATCGCGTGCCCGTACAAGGGCTGCGCGTTTATGGGCGTCGATCTGAGCCGGGCCGAGGCGCGCCAGGCAGGTGGCGATCACCTGTGGCGTATCGCTTGACAGCAATACGCCACAGCCGGAGATCTCGATTGTCTTACGAATCTCCGGCAGGTCGCTGCTGATCACCATGAGCCCCGCCTGCATGTATTCGAAGATCTTGTTGGGCATCGCGAAGCGCGCATGCGTCGTGCTGTTCGACAGGAGGAAGATGCCGATATCGGCTTGCGCAGCGGTGGATATTAGTTGATCGGGCGGAACCGCCGGTTCCAGGGCAATGCGCTCTCCGAATGGAGCGGCAAGATTGCGCAGATGTTGGTCGAAACCGCCCTGGGCCGGGCCGCGGATCACGAGCCGAAATTCAGCCGGCCAAAGCGGAGCGCTTTCGATCAGGATTTCCAGGCCGCGGCGGGGCACCACTGCGCCATGGTAGAGCACGGTGACGGGGCGCGCGGTCGGGCGGAAAGCGGTCTCCTGCCAGGCGGGTGTGTTGGAAATCACGGTCGGCCGCGTCAAGCCATAGCGCTGGGCGAGCGCATCGGCGATGCCATCGCTGACCGTCGCGACGGCATCGGCTTCGCGGATATAGCGATCCTCGATCCTCACGACATGCTGCCGGGCGAGAAGGCGCCAGCGCCAGCTATCCGCGAATTCCTCCGGGGCGAATTCGTGACTGTCATAGATGATGCGGGCGCCGCAACCGCGCTTGGCCGCGAAGGCGAGGGGGAGCGCCCGCCAGTCATTGGCGATAACCAGGTCGGGCTTGAAGCGGAGCAGGTCGCTACGTGTCGTCAATCGGCTTGGGGACAGCCAATAGAGGAGGTCCGCGCTGGCCGGGACAAGGGAAGCCGGCGCCTGACGGAGCACCATGCCGAGGCGGACGCGCGTGTCGCTGCCTGGGCCGGGGATCACGGTGACGGGGGCAGGCGGTACGGCGGGCAAGGGAGCTTGCGCGAAGATGCGTACGTCATAGCCGGCGCCGACAAGCAGCGCCGCATGGCGCAGCACGCGCGAATCGTGCTGCAGAGGCGAGACGCAGACGAGCGCAATCCGTGTCATGGCTGGGGCCGGATCCGTTCGGTGGAAGGCGCCGGCTTGGGGGCGAGGGCAGTCATGTCGGCGCAGCCGTTCCCTCGGTCCACTGTTCTGACGTTCTTGAGCAAGATCGGTTGGCGCTATCACTTTCCGGGCGCAATGCAATCCTGATTTGCAGAATATGCGCCGAAGGTGGAGGATGTCTCAAGAAATCCACATCGAGCAGAGGCTCAAATCGCGCTCGTGATTTACTGTGAGATGACCGAGCGTAGCAAGCGATCGATCTCCTGACTGCGATGGTGCCAGCTCGCCTCGCGAGCGACATAGGCCGCGCCGTTGCGGCCCAGAATCCGGGCTTTTTCGGGGGCGTCGGCGAGGCTCTTCACGGCAGAAGCGATAGCTGGCGCAACCGCTGGCGGCACGATCAGACCGGCCTCGGCATCGCGGACGAGATCGGTCTGGAACGGAAGGTCGCTGGCGATGACGGGAACGCCGCATGCCATGGCCTCGAACAGCTTCAACGGTGCGACGCCCGATGACGAGCGACCGTCTTGGTTTTCGATGACGCACAGCGATGCCAGGGCGCCGCGCACGATTGCCGGAACGGCGTCGTAAGGCTGCCGGCCCAGCCAAAGCAGCTTTCGATCGGCGAGCGCCTGTTCGACCTTGCCGCGCTCGATGCCATCGCCGACGATCACCAGCCGCAGATCAGCTGGCCAGCCTGGCTCCTTCAGGGCGGCCAGCATGGTGCCGATGCCGTGCCAGGCGACGAGGCCGCCGACGAAGATCACATATCGGCCCTCGACCGGGCTGGGCGCCCCTTCCGGCTTGAACAGATCGGTGTTGGCGCCGTTTGAAACCAGAGTGACGCGGCGGTGCCCGGCAAAGGTCTCGACCCAGTCCACGAGCCCGGGCGTCACCGCGAGCAGATGTGCGGCGCGCCGATATTGCGTGCGGTAAAGCCAGGAGAAGAGCGGGGAGAGCGGCTTCAGCCAACGGTAGGTCACGCCGATATCGGCGGGCGTACCATTTATCTCGTGAACCACCGGAATGCTGTGCCAGCGTGCCCATAGCGTCAGCGGCAGCGCCATGAAGTGCGAGCGGATGAAAACGGCGTCGAACTCGGGCAAGCGTTTGCCAAGTTTGATCTGCGTACGGCCATAACCAAGGAGACGGCGCAGGAGCGAGGAGCGTGTGCTCGCACCACCGCTGCTCGTCGCAAACAGCTCGACCTGCCAGCCGCAATCCCGCAGGCCGGCAATGATCTCGTCGATATGGGTCTGCGATGCCTGGCCCGGCCGCGGCGTCTCCAGGGAGAGATAAGCCAGCCGCAGCGGCCGGCTCATGCGACCGCGGCAGCCGGTTCGGCCAAAGCCTCGAGCACCGCCGCGATGATATAATCCTGCGTCTCTTCGTCGAGATAGGGATGCATCGGCAGCGCGACGACCTCCTGCGCGACGCGCTCGGAGATCGGCAGGCCGTTTCCGGCGACGGGATAGTGCTTGTAGGCGGTCTGCTGGTGCAGGGGCTTCGGGTAATAGACCGTGGTCGGCACGCCCTTGGCCTTCAGCGCCGCCTGGAAAGCGTCGCGGCGGTCGGCGGCGACGCGGATCGTGTATTGGGCCCAGGTCGAGACGCAATCGGCCATGACATGCGGCGTGACCACGACATCCTTGAGCGCGGCGGTGTAGCGCTGCGCCACCACCTGCCGCTTCTCGATCTCCTCGGCATAGACCTTGAGCTTCTCGATCAGCACGGCCGCCTGGATGGTGTCGAGCCGGGAGTTCACGCCGACGCGGACATTGTCGTATTTGTACGAGCCCTTGCCGTGGAAGCGCAGCGACATCAGCAGCGCGGCATGCTCGTCATTGTCGGTCAGGATCGCGCCGCCATCGCCATAGCAGCCCAGCGGCTTGGCCGGGAAGAAGCTGGTGGTCGCGAAATCGCCGATCGCGCCGGCGACGCGGCCGTTGTAGCGCGCGCCATAGCCCTGCGCCGAATCCGAGATCAGGATGAGGCCGTTCTGCTTGCAGAAGGCTTCGATCGGCTCGTAATCGCAGGCCTGGCCGAAGAGATCGACGCTGATCAGGGCGCGGGGATTGAGCTTGTGCTGCTTCGCGGTTTCGAGCGCGGCGCCCAGGCTCTTCGGGTCGATATTGTAGGTCGCTTCGTCGATCTCGGCGAAGACCGGGGTCGCGCCCATCCAGGCCACGACCTCGGCGGTCGCCGCGAAGGTGAAGCTCGGGCAGATCACCGCATCGCCGGAGCCGATGCCGAGAGCTTCCAGCACGAGGATCAGTGCGTCCGTGCCGTTGGCAACGCCGATCGCGTGCTTGGCTCCGCAGAAGGCGGCGAGCTCGGTCTCGAACTGCTGGACCTGCTGGCCGAGGATGTAGTTGCCGTCATGGACGACCTTGAGGATCGCCTCGTCCATGGCCTTGCCGATGTGCTGGCGCTGGGCCTTGAGGTCGATGAACTCGATCACAGGACGTTCGCTCATCAGGCAATCTCCTCCAGAAGCTCCGGGCCGGTTTCCCGGTAGCGCGCTCCGGTCAGCGGGCAGGTCAGGTCGGGTCCGAGCTTTTCGCCGGCCTTGCTCATCCAGCCGATCCGGCGCGCCGGCACCCCGGCCATCAGAGCATAATCCGGCACGTCCTTGGTCACCACCGCGCCGGCGGCAATGAAGCAATACGCCCCGAGCGTATGTCCGCAGACGATGGTCGCATTGGCCCCGATGCTCGCGCCGCGCTTCACCAGCGTGCGGCGGAACTCGGCCTTGCGGTTCATGAAGGCGCGCGGGTTATTGACATTGGTGAAGACGCAGGATGGGCCGCAGAACACGTCCGCCTCCAGCTCGACGCCGTCATAGAGCGCGACATTGTTCTGGATCTTGCAGCCGTCGCCGATCGTGACCCGCGGTCCGGCCATGACATTCTGGCCGAGCACGCAGTCGCGGCCGACCGTGGTCTGGCCCAGCACATGCACGAAATGCCAGACCTTGCTGCCGGCGCCGAGCGTCGCGCCCTCGTCGACATAGGCGCTCTCATGGACGAGCGCGCCGGGAAAGCGCGGGTCTTCCCGCATCTGCGACGCGCCGGCCATGTTCAGCCCTTGATGTATTTCGCGGCAAAGGGGTGCTTTTCGCCGCTGGTGACCACAGGCAGCTGGCGGAACTGCGAGACGACTTCGATCGAGAAGCGCACGTCCTCCAGCCCGTAGCCTTTGCCGGCGAGGATCTCCTCGTAGCTGCGGGTGTGCAGATCGGTGAAACCGTCCGAGAACTCCACCTCTTCGCCATCGACGGTGATTGAGCGGAAAGTGGTCTTCTGACCCTTCACGCCATCGGGCAGATCGTCCGAGTCGACCGAGAGGAACCAGCGCACATCGGCCTTCTCGTAGGAGAGCAGGCCGCCGGCGCGCGCGCCCTCGCGCAGATTGGCGGTCTGCGATTGCAGCGGGCCGAAGACGAAGGCCAGCATGTCGAAGAAATGCACGCCGATATTGGTCGCGACACCGCCCGACTTCGAGTCGTCGCCCTTCCAGGAGGCGTGGTACCAGCGCCCACGCGAGGTGATGTAGGTCAGGTCGACGGAATGGCGCTGGTTGGAGGCCGCGACGCGGTCACGCAGCGCGATGATCGCCGGGTGCAGGCGCAGCTGCAGGATGGTGTTGACCTTGCGGCCGGAGTCGCGCTCGATCTCGATCAGCCCATCGATGTTCCAGGGGTTGAGGACGAGGGGCTTCTCGCAGATCACGTCGCTGCCGGCGCGCAGGCCGAAGCGGATATGGGCGTCGTGCAGGTAGTTAGGCGAGCAGATGCTGACGAAATCGATGTGCTCGCCACGGCGGTGCAGCTTGTCGACATGCCGGTCGAAGCGCTCGAACTCGGTGAAGAAATGGGCCTGCGGGAAATGGCTGTCGATGATCCCGACGGAATCGTTGGGATCGAAGGCGACCTTGAGGTCGCCGCTGACGGCCTTTATGGCCTTCATATGGCGCGGCGCGATATAGCCGGCGGCACCGATCAGCGCGAATGACGTCATGATGTGGTCTCTGGCGTTTCCTGGGGCGTCCCGGCTCAGGCCTTGACGATATTGTCGCCGGTCAGGCCGGCCTTGGCGCAGGCATTGCGCGTATCAACGACGAGGCGGGCGGCAGCGACGAGCGCCTTGTAGTCGACTGCGTCATGGTCCGTCGCGATCAGCACGGCGTCATAGCCCTTGATCGTCTCGGGTGAAAGCACGGCCGAGACGCGGCCGGTCAGGTTGGCATGCTCGCGGGTCGGCGGGATCACCGGCACATGCGGATCATGGTAGTCGGCCTTGGCGCCGCGCTCCTCGAGCAACTCGATCAGGCGCAGCGAGGGGCTCTCGCGCATGTCGTCGATGTTCTTCTTGTAGGCGATACCCATCACCAGGATCTTCGCCTTGCTCAGGCCACGGCCCTGCTGGCGGTCGAGCGCCTCGGCGACGCGGTCGATCACCCAATGCGGCATCGCCGTGTTGATCTGGCCGGCAAGCTCGATGAAGCGGGTGGTGACGTCGAACTCGCGCGCCTTCCAGGTCAGGTAGAACGGGTCGATCGGGATGCAGTGCCCGCCGAGGCCGGGACCCGGGTAGAACGGCATGAAGCCGAAGGGCTTGGTCTTGGCGGCGTCGATCACCTCCCAGACATCGATGCCCATCTTGCCGTAGATCACCTTGAGCTCGTTCACGAGCGCGATGTTGACGGCGCGGAAGATGTTCTCGGTCAGCTTGACCGCCTCGGCCGTGGCCGAGGAGGAGACGGGAACAGTCTTGACCACGAGGGCGCTGTAGACCGCGTTGGCGAGCTCCAGCGCATCCGCACCGTCGCCGCCGACGACCTTGGGGATGGTCGAGGTGCCGAAATCCGGATTGCCGGGGTCCTCGCGCTCGGGCGAGAAGGCGAGGTAGAAATCGACGCCGCTCTTCAGGCCGGTCTTCTCGAAGATCGGGCGCATGATCTCGTCGGTCGTGCCGGGCCAGGTCGTCGATTCCAGCACGACGAGATGGCCCTTGCGCAGGCGGGGCGCGATCGCACGTGCCGTCGCCTCGACATAGCTGAGATCGGGTTCGCGATGCTTGGTCAATGGCGTCGGCACGGCGATGATGATGGCATCGACGTCGCGGAGTTCGTCGAAATCGATCGTGGCCCGGAAGCGTCCTTCCTGGCGAGCCGCAGCGATGGCCTCGGTCGGGATATGCTTGATGAAGCTCTCGCCGCGATTGATCTGGTCCACGCGCTTGGCGTCGATGTCGAAGCCGACGACCCTGAAACCGGCTTTGCAGGCGGTCAGAGCCAGCGGAATGCCGACATAGCCGAGGCCGATGATGCCAATCCGGTAGTCCTTGGTGGTAATGCGCGCGAGTTGCTCGGTCAGCTTCTCCGTCCTGTCGGAAACAGGCGACGCAATCGGCGATGAGGACATGACCGGCTTTCTGAGTGAGATGGCGCCGTGGAGCGCGGCAAGCAGCGTTTGCCGGTGGCTTTGCCGCTGCCTTAGAAAGATGTCAACCAGCGACAACCATCCGATACGGCGAAGCGATGTAAACGTTGCTGAACGATCGGCCCAGTTTCAACAGCGCGCAGTTGCTCCCGTGGTATCCGAAGTTCAGCCCTTATCCGGTCGATTCGGGCTGAAACGTCGATTGCTTGATGGCAATGGCGATATGGTCGTGACTACCAGCGCGACCCACGGGCAGGCCGGAGAGGGCGGCAGCCACGACGGTTGCAGGTACTTTCCCAGACGCGCCCGTTCCCGTCGATGCAGCGGCTCGGGTTGCAGTCAAAGCCTTCTCCGCCATAACCACCACCCCACTGGCGCGGCGGGGGAGGCGGAGGAGCGCCATAACCTGGCACGCCGCCGTAGCCTCCCCCGCCATATCCTCCACCGCCCCCGATGCGGCCGACAGGTCCGCTGCTTGGTCGGCAGCCATAGCGATCGCACGTCGATTGCGTGTAGACGCCGGTCCGAGGATCGATGCAGCTTGCCGCCGTGCACTGGAGTTGGACCTGCGTGACGCCGGAATCGACCTGCATCGCGGTAATTGGCAAGGCGTTCGCTTGCGCCGCCCAGAATGCGAATACCGCAAGGGCGATGGCTCGCAGAAATGATCGCATGGTCGTGACTCCTTCAGCACCGAAGATACGCGTGCGATTCTGAACAGTTCCCTGCTGAAGATCGAGCATGCTTCATATATGCAGCCTTGTCCCGACGAAGCAGCTCTGCCGGTAGCCGGGTGGACAGCCTATGATGATGCCTACTTTGCTCGGCGGACGATCGCGGAGCGGGGTTCGCTGTGAGAGGACTGCATGAGTTTCCGCAACATCCACGCTCACGGTCTCGTTCGCATCGCTTGCGCTGCGCCGCGCTTGAAGGTGGCCGATCCGGCCTTCAACGTCGCCGAGACCATTGCCCTGCTGCGGCGGGCGGAAGAGGGCGGCGCTTCGCTCTGCCTGTTCCCGGAGCTCGGCATCAGCGCCTATGCGATCGACGACCTGCTGCAGCAGAACGCCCTGCTCGATGCGGTCAAGGAGGCCTTGGCGCGGCTCGTCGCGGAAAGCCGGAGTATGCGTTGCATCGCAGTGGTCGGCGCGCCCTTGCGGGTCGATGGGCGGCTGTTCAATTGCGCGATCGCGATCCATCGCGGCCGCATCCTCGCGGCCACGCCGAAAACCTATCTGCCGAACTACCGCGAATTCTATGAGCGCCGCCAGTTCGCTTCGGGCGAGCGGGCTGCCGCGCTCTATATCGAGCTCTGCGGCCAGGAGGTGCCTTTCGGCACCGACATTCTGCTGACGGCGACCGACATTCCCGATCTCACCGTCCATATGGAGATCTGCGAGGATGTCTGGACGCCGATTCCGCCCTCGTCCTATGCCGCGCTTGCCGGCGCGACACTGCTGCTCAATCTCTCGGCCTCGAACGTCACCATCGGCAAGTCCGATTGGCGTCACGCCCTTTGCAAGGCCCATTCCGGCCGCTGCATCGCGGCTTACGCCTACTCTGCCGCGAGCACGGGTGAATCGACCACCGATCTCGCCTGGGACGGGCAGGCGATGATCTACGAGAACGGCGCGCTCCTGGCCGAGGCTGAGCGTTTCGCCGCAGAGCCGCAGCTCATCCTCGCCGATATCGATCTCGAACGGCTGGCGATGGACCGCATCCGCCAGAACACCTTCGGCGACAGTGCCGATCTCAACCGTGACCGGCTCGGCTTCCGCCGCATCGAGTTCGCGCTGGAGCCTGATCGCGACAGTGATCTCGGCCTTGCCCGCGAGGTCGATCGCTTCCCCTTCGTGCCCAACGACGACGCAAGGCTGAACGAACTGTGCTTCGAGGCCTACAACATCCAGTCGCATGGCCTGCGCAAGCGGCTGGAGAGCACGCGGTTGGAAAAGGTGGTGATCGGCGTCTCCGGCGGCCTCGATTCGACGCAGGCCCTGATCGTCGCGGCCCATACCTTCGATGCGCTCGGCCTGCCCCGCGAAAACATCCTCGCCTATACCCTGCCGGCCTTCGCCACCAGCAAGGACACCAAGGACAATGCCTGGCGCCTGATGCGGGCGCTCGGTGTCAGCGCCGAGGAGATCGACATGACGCCGGCCTGCCGGCAGATGCTGGTCGATATCGGGCATCCTTTCGCCGCGGGCGAGCCCGTCTACGATATTACATTCGAGAACGTGCAGGCCGGTGCGCGCACCTCCGTGCTCTTCCGTCTCGCCAACCGACATAATGCGCTGGTGATGGGCACGGGCGATCTGTCGGAGCTGGCGCTTGGCTGGTGCACCTATGGCGTCGGCGATCACATGTCGCACTACAACGTCAACGGCTCGGTGCCGAAGACGCTGATCCAGCATCTGATCCGCTGGGTCGCCCAGTCCGGCCGCTTCGGGGCGGAGGCGTCGGACGTCATGCTCGACATCCTCGCGACCGAAATCTCGCCGGAGCTGGTGCCGGGCGACGGCGACAAGCCCGCGCAGAAGACCGAGGATTTCGTCGGCCCCTATGCGCTGCAGGATTTCAACCTGTTCTACACGACGCGCTACGGCTTTAGGCCCAGCAAGATCGCCTTTCTCTCCGAGCATGCCTGGCGCGATGCCGGGGCAGGGGACTGGCCGCCGAACATGGAGGCGGCCAAGCGCGTCGCCTATGACCTGCCGGTGATCAAGCGCTGGCTCGGCGTCTTCATCCGCCGCTTCTTCGAGACCAGCCAGTTCAAGCGCTCGGCCGTGCCGAACGGTCCGAAGGTGTCGTCCGGCGGCTCGCTCTCGCCGCGCGGCGACTGGCGCGCGCCGAGCGACGCGTCGGCCGCACCCTGGCTCAAGGATTGGGAGCGCATCCCGGACTAAATGCCGGGAGGCTCTTGTCGCCTTCTCCGCGAACGTATTACCGTAACCGCGTTCTCAGGGCGGGGCGAAATTCCCCACCGGCGGTATGCGGCCTCGGCCGTGAGCCCGCGAGCGCCCTCCTTCGGGAGGGGTCAGCAGATCAGGTGCGAGGCCTGAGCCGACGGTCACAGTCCGGATGAAAGAGAACGTGTCCGCCGTCCGCGCCTTCCGGCGCGGCGCTGGCTCGTGATCGCCTTGGGTGACGTGTCTGTCGCGAAAGGAGATCACCATGACACTCGCCCGTTACGCCTTCATCAAAGCCGCCTGGCACGCCGATATCGTCGATCAGGCGCTCAAGGGCTTTTGTGAGGTTATTCCCGCCGATCAGGTCGATGTCTTCGACGTGCCTGGCGCCTTCGAGATGCCGCTGCTGGCCCGCGACCTCGCAAACACGGGTCGCTATGCGGCCGTCGCCGCAGCGGCGCTGGTTGTCGATGGTGGCATCTACCGCCACGAATTCGTCGCGCAGGCCGTGGTCGATGGCCTGATGCGCGCTGGCCTGGACTCGGGCGTGCCGGTCCTGTCGGTCTCGCTGACCCCGCATCATTATCGCGACGGCGCGCATCACGGCGACATCTACCGGGCGCATTTCGTCACCAAGGGTCGCGAGGCCGCGGAGGCGGCGTTGATGATCTTGCGCACCCGCGCGCGCCTCGCCGCCTGATCCGGTCGAAAGGCGACAGCTGCCCGGCGAAAGGCTCGCCACTCAGCCGGAGCATGGTCAAGCCCACGAGAAAGCCCGCGGCTTGCGCCGCGGGTTGATCCTGTCGAATGTCCGCGGTGCAGCCGCTCGCGCTCAGGCAATGCCGAGCAGGCGGATGAGCCCGAGGCTGATGGCCGTCAGCGCGATCAGGGACAGGGTGACCGCCGCGGTGACCCGCCCGCCGGCACGGGCGACGACACGGACGTCCACGCCCAGGCCCAGGGCCGCCATCGAGATGATGGTGAAAATGCCAGCGGTCTTGGCGATCGGGGCAAGCATGACCTCCGGGATCAGGCCATGGCTGCGCAAGGCCGCCATGCCGAGGAAGGCGATGATGAACCAGGGCACGAGCTTGTTGACGGCCAGCCGCCGCGAAGCCGGCCGAGCGCCGCTTGCCTCGGTGTCTTCCCGCAAACGATGCCCCAGCACGGAGAGCGCAAGCACGACGGGTCCCAGCATGAGGACACGGACGAGCTTCACCAGGGTCCCGATCTGGACGCTCGCCGCCGCAACCGGCGCGGTCGCGGCCAGGACCTGCGGAACGGCATAGACCGTGAGGCCGGCGAGAACGCCATACTGGGTCTCGGTCAGGCTCAGGATCGGAACCAGAAGCGGCAGCCCGAGCACGACCAGGACGCCGAGCACCGCGGTGAAGGCGATGGAGGCCGCGACATCCTTGCCGTCGGCGCCGATCACCGGCGCGACGGCGGCGATGGCGGAATTGCCGCAGATCGAATTGCCGCAGGCGACCAGAACGGCCATGCGCTTCGGCAGCCCGAGCGCCCGGCCGAGCAGGAAGCTGGAGACGAGCGCCATCGCGACCACGACCGCGATCCCGGCGAGCAGGGCAGGCCCGGCGGCGATGATCATCGCCACGTTCAGGGAGGCGCCGAGCAGCACGATGGCGATTTCCAGAACCATCTTCGCCGAGAAGGCGATGCCCGGGCGCCAACGATCGGAGGGCGTCCAGACGGTACGGATGGCCGTGCCGATCAGGATCGCCAGCACCAGGGCCTCCAGCCAGGCGCGGCCTGTGGCGAGGGCTTCGAGATGCTCCAGCCCGAAGGCGACGGTGCTGATGCAAGCGCAGAGCGCGAAGCCGGGCAGGATGCGTCCCGCGCTCCGCAGAAGAGAGCTGGACGGTGCGGGCAAGGGAGCGGGGGAGTGGATGGACATAGGAGAACCTTCTTCTCCTCCGACCTAGTCGGAGAAGGATTATGCTGTCCATCGCATTATGCTGATTGCTCTGTTCGAGTGGGTCGAACGGTCGTGCAGAAAAGCCTTACACAACGAGGCCTTTGAGCAGTCTCCGTGTGGTAGCCTCGGAGAGCGACATGCGCGATATCTGGCAACGCCCCTTGCAGGCCATGTTTCACGCTGCAAGGGAAGTGGACTGAGTATTTCTGCAGTCTAACTCTGTAAGCATTTGATTCTAAATAATTTTTACAAAAAAGCGCGGGCCAACCTTTCGGGTCTGCACGTTAGCCCGCACAACAAAAAGCCCGCGGCGTGAGCCGCGGGCTGATCGTTTCGGGCTTTGGAAGGCTCAGGCCGCGATCGCGGCCGGGTCCTTCTTCTCCCATTCCTCGCCCCAGATCATCACGGCATGGCCCGGCGAGACCTCGCGGTACTGGCGCACCGGCGGGACGTAGTCGGCGGGACGGACCGGGCTCTTGATCTCGTCGTTCGAGACCGGGCGCTTCTGCAGGCGTCGGGCCGGATCGGCGATCGGCACCGCCGCGAGCAGGCGCTTGGTGTAGGGATGCTGCGGGTTCTGGAAGATCGCCTCGCGCGGGCCGATCTCGACGATCTCGCCGAGATACATCACCGCGACGCGATGGCTGACGCGCTCCACCACCGCCATGTCGTGCGAGATGAAGAGATAGCCCAGCCCCATGCGGGCCTGCAGGTCGAGCATCAGGTTGACCACCTGCGCCTTCACCGAGACGTCAAGCGCGGAGACCGCCTCGTCCGCCACGATCAGGCGCGGCTCGACCGCGAGCGCACGCGCGATGCAGATGCGCTGGCGCTGGCCGCCCGAGAACTCGTGCGGGAAGCGGTTGGCCATGTCCGGCTGCAGGCCGACGCGCTTGAGCAGGTCGGCGACCTTGTCGCGCGCTTCCGAACGGCTGGCGAGGTTGTTGATCAGCAGCGGCTCGGCGACCGCCGTGCCCACGTTCATCCGCGGGTTCAGCGAGGCGAACGGGTCCTGGAAGATCATCTGCATGCGCTTGCGCTGCTCGCGCAGGTCATGCTGGCTGAGCTTGAGCACGTCGACGCCGTCGAGCAGCACCGAGCCCGCGAGCGGCTCGATCAGGCGCATCACCGAGCGGCCGGTCGTCGACTTGCCGCAGCCGGATTCGCCGACCAGCGCCAGCGTCTCGCCGGCCATCAGGCTGAAGGAGACGTTCTCGACCGCATGCACCCGGCCCTTGACCGAGGAGAGCAGGCCGCCGCGGATCTCGAAGCGCGTGGTCAGGCCGGCGACTTCGAGCACCGGGCGTTCGGCCGCCTTGACGGTATCGGGAACCTCGACCGGCACGTCGGACTCGCCGGTATTGCGGTCGACGACCGGGAAGCGCATCGGGCGCTCCTTGCCGATCATCGAGCCGAGCCGCGGCACGGCCGAGATCAGCGCCTTGGTGTAGGGCTTCTTCGGGTTGCGGAAGATGTCTTCGGTCGCGCCGGTCTCGACCTCATCGCCATTGTACATGACGACCGTGCGGTCGGCGATCTCGGCGACGACGCCCATGTCGTGGGTGATGAAGAGGACGGACATGCCTTCCTCCTCCTGCAGCGTCTTGATCAGCTCCAGCGTCTGCGCCTGGATGGTCACGTCGAGCGCGGTGGTCGGCTCGTCGGCGATCAGCAGCTTCGGCTTGCAGGCCAGCGCCATCGCGATCATCACGCGCTGGCGCATGCCGCCCGAGAAGCGGTGCGGATATTCGTGAAAGCGCGACTTCGCCGCGGGAATCCGGACCTTCTCCAGCAGGCGGATCGTCTCGGCCTCGGCTTCCGAGCGCGACAGGCCGCGATGCAGGATCAGGGCTTCCGCGATCTGGAAGCCGATGGTCAGCACGGGGTTCAGCGAGGTCATCGGCTCCTGGAAGATCATCGCGATCTCGTTGCCGCGGATATGGCGCATATCCGCATCCGGCAGGGTCAGGAGTTCCTTGCCGTTGAGCTTGATCGAACCCTCGATCTTGCTCGACTGCGGCGGGGTCAGGCGCATGATCGACAGCGCGGTCACGCTCTTGCCGGAGCCGGACTCGCCGACGACGGCCAGCGTTTCCTTCGGCTTGATGTCGAAGGAGATGTTGCGGACGACCGACTTCCACTTGCCCTCGACCCGGAAGGAGGTCGTGAGGTTCGAAACGGTCAGGATCGGTGAGGTCATGTCTAGCCCTTCCCTGGATTAGATGACGCGACGCGGGTCGAGCGCATCGCGCAGGCCGTCGCCGATGAAGTTGATCGAGAGCACGGTAAGGAAGATCGCGGCGCCTGGGAACAGCGCCCAGTGCGGGGCGGTGTCGAGCTGGTCCTTGGCGTCGAACAGCAGACGTCCCCAGGTCGGGATGTCCGGCGGGAAGCCGAGACCGAGGAAGGAGAGGGTCGATTCGGCGATGATCGCCGAGGACACCTCGATCGTCGCGGCGACGATGACCGGGCCGAGCGCGTTGGGCAGGATGTGGTTGAACATCTGGCGCGCCTTGGTCGCGCCATGGGCGCGGGCCGCCTCGACGAATTCCTTCTCGCGCAGCGAGAGGAACTGCGCGCGCACCAGACGGGCCACCGGCATCCAGCGCAGGCCGCCGATGACGACGACGATCAGCACGAAGACGCCGCCCTCGACGCCGAACACCGCCTTGAGCTGCTCGCGGAAGAGATAGATCACCAGGAGCAGCAGGGGCAGCTGCGGCAGCGACAGGAACAGGTCCGTCACCCACATCAGCACGGGGTCGGCATATTTGCGCGACATGCCGGCGAGCGCGCCGATGATGACGCCGACCGTGGTCGCGACGATCATCGCCGCGAGGCCGACGGCGAGCGAGATGCGCCCGCCATACATCATGCGCGCCAGGATATCCTGGCCGAGATCGTCGGTTCCGAACGGGTGCGCCCAGGACGGGCCTTGAAGCTGCGCCGAGAAGTCGATGTCGTTGATCGCCACCGGCCAGAGCCAGGGGCCGACGATGACGCCCAGCACCAGCAGGCCGAGCACGACCGTGCTTGCCATGGCGAGCTTGTGACGGCGGAAGCGCCGCCAGGTTTCACGCGCCGGCGAGACCGATACGGCGGCCGCGGCGGCGCCTCCGGCCGGATTAGCCGAAGGAGATGCGAGGGTCGAGCCAGCCATAAAGAAGGTCCGCGATGAGATTGAACATAACGACCAGGCAGGAGAAGACGAAAGTCACTGCCATGATCACCGGGGTGTCGTTAGCGAGGATCGCGTCGATCAGAAGCGATCCGATGCCCGGAATACGGAAGATTTGCTCGGTCACGATGGCGCCGCCGAACACGGCCGGCATCTGCAGCGCGACCAGCGTCACGACCGGGATCAGCGCGTTGCGCGTGATGTGCCGGAGCGTGACCTTGCGCTCGCTGAGGCCCTTGGCGCGCGCCGTGGTGACGTAATCGAGCCGGATGACGTCGAGCACGGCCGAGCGGACATAGCGCGTATAGGATGCCGCCTGGAACAGGCCGAGCACCATGATGGGCATGATCGCCTGGCGGAACATCTCCCAGTACCAGCGCCAGCCCGTCGCCGCGACGTCGGAGCGGTAGACGAAGGGGAACCAGTCGAGCGTGACTGAGAAAAGCAGGATGAACAGCAGGCCGGTGAAGAAGGTCGGCAGCGAGAAGCCGACGAAGGCGAGCGTGTTGGCGATCTGGTCGAAGACCGAATAGGGCCGCGTCGCCGCATAGATGCCGACCGGCAGCGCGATGCACAGCGCCAGGATCTGCGAGGAGCCGACGACGAAGAGCGTGGTCGGGACGCGCTGCAGGATGAGCTGGTCGACATTGATGCGGCTGGCGAAGGAGAAGCCCCAGTCGCCATGCGCCATGTTCGACAGCCAGCGCAGATAACGCACGAAGATCGGGTCGTTCAGGCCGAAGCTGGCGCGGATGGCCTCGCGCACCTCGGGAGGCACGTTCGGATTGGTCGCCATTTCCGAGAAGGGGTCGCCCGGCGCCAGCGCCAGGATCGTGAACAGGATCACGCTGATCCCGAGCAGGCTGGGGATGGCTATCAGCAACCGCCTCAACAGATATGTCGCCATGAAGTCGTCCTGTGCGCGGCCAGGCCGCGGTCAATGCGAAGAAGAAACTGCCGGCCTGCATGGTCGGGTGAGCGACAGCGGTGCAGGCCGGCAGGTCATCGTGCTGCCGCGCGCCGGGGCGCTCGGCAGGAGCGGTCCTTAATGATCAGGTGCGATACCAGCTGGCAAGGTTCCAGGTGTCGCAATCCCAGCCGGAAGTCTGCGGCTTGAGGTTGTTCGCCGCCGCCACGACGCGTGGGCGCGACAGGATCGGCAGCAGGATATTGGCCTCGCAGAAGATCTCGTTGACCTTGATCAGCAGCGCGGCGCGCTTCGCCGGATCGAGCTCCGTCTTGGCCGCGTTATAGGCCTTGTCGGCCTCGGGATCCGAGTAGCGGGAGACGTTGCGGCCCAGCCACTTGTTCTCCTTGTTGCAGATCTCCCAGGACACGCACTGGTTCAGGAACAGCCCGGTATCCGGCTGCGTCTGCGTCGTCGTATACATCTCGATGTCGCAGTACAGCTTGGTGTAGGTGTCGGGATTGGCGACGTCCGACGAGAAGAACACCGAAGCGGTGACCGACTTCAGCTCCAGATCGATGCCGGCGCGCTGGCAGGCCTGCTTGATGATGGCCTGGGTCTTCTGACGCGGCGCGTTGATCGAGGTCTGGTAGACGTATTTGAGCTTCTTGCCGTCCTTTTCGCGGATGCCGTCGGAGCCCTTCTTCCAGCCGGCGTCGTCGAGGATCTTGTTGGCCTTGTCGACGTTGAACTCGTACTTGAGCTTCTCCGACTTGAAGCGCTTCGGCTCGTTGGTAAAGCTCGCGGTTGCGGTGCCGCCGCGGCCGTAGATGAACTTCTGGATCGATTCGCGGTCGATCAGCAGGTTGATCGCCTGGCGCACGGCCGGGTCCGTCAGGGTCGGGTGCTTGGTCTTGACGCTGGAGCGCTCGCCATCGACCTCGGTCCACGGATCCGTCGTGTTCAGGATGATGAACTCGATATCGCCCGCCGGCGCGGTGAGGACGCGGCCGCGGCCGCCGGCTTCCATGCGCTTGAGGACCTCGTCCTCGACCTGGAGATTCCAGGCGTAGTCGTATTCGCCGGTCTGGAGCACTGCGCGGGCCGCGGAGACCGCATCGCCGCCGCCCTTGGCTTCGACCGTGTCGAATGCCGGCTTGTTCTTGACGTGGTAGTTCTCGTTACGCGTGCCGGTCAGGATGTCGCCCGGCTTGAAATCGGCGAACTTGTAGGGACCGGTGCCGACGGGCTTCAGGTTGGCCGGGGCTTCGCGCGACTTGGCGCCCTTGTACTCGCCGAAATGATGTTTCGGGATGATCATGCCGGCGACGCCGACGAAGGCGTCGGCCCAGAACGGCGTCGGCTCCTTGAAGATCACCTTGATGGTGTGATCGTCGACCTTCTCGACCTTGATGTCCTTGTAGGAGCCGGTCGTATAGGCGGCGGTTGCCGGGTCGGCGGCATATTCCCAGGTGAAGACGGCGTCGTCGGCCGTCAGCGGCTTGCCGTCATGCCACTTCACGTCCTTCTTCAGCTTCCAGGTGACGGACTTGCCGTCAGCGGCCAGGCCACCGTTCTCCTTGCTGGGGATCTCGGCCGCGAGCTGCGGGATCAGGTTGCCGTCCTCGTCCCAGCCGGCGAGCGGTTCGTAGAAGATGCGGGACGCGATCTGGTCCTTGGTGCCCGAGGCGAAATGCGGGTTGAGCAGGGTTGGGGCCTGCCAGAGCAGGATCTTCAGGGCGCCGGCGCCGCCGGCCTTGGTCGGCTTGTAGTCGTCGGCCGGCTGGGCCATCGCGACGTCGTTCCAGACCAGAATCTGGCTGGCGAGCGGTGCGCTGATGCCCACCGCCATCATCTTTTGCATGAAGGAGCGCCGCGACAGCGCACCATCCTTCACATCCGCGACCAAGCCGCGGATTTCCTGCTCTTTCATCGAAGCCTCCACCGATAAGACAAAATTCATCCCCGGCGCCTTCGCGCCGTGTTCTCGTTGATGCCTCAGCAAGGCATGTGCCAACGAAAGCGTCAACTGTGCAGCGCGGGACAGATGCGCGCCTGCCGGGTTCCAGAACACCGGTCATTGCATGAATGTGCCGCATTTTACTCAGCGGTTGCAACATTATGCTGGTCGAGCGGAGAAGACGACAGTTTTCTTTCCGTTGAGAATGTTGCGCAGCTCCAAAAAATGGAGGCCCGGCCCGGCCGCTCCCCCGCGCGAGGCGGTGGTTTCGCAATGATCCGTTGAGGCGGATTCTGTCATGCACGCGTGGCGGGCATTGGGTTTGACAGGCCGATGATCGCCTCGGCTTGACTCGGTCATGCCGAGAATGGAATATTTATTCCAACTAGCGGGAGGTCTAAAAAATTCCTGCCGTTTCGCGTCGGGAGGCGGGTCGTTGTCGCAAGCTGGTTCGTTCGGCCGTGATCTTCACGGCAGGGTTGCCATCGTTACCGGGGGCAGCCAGGGGCTGGGCGAGGCGATCGCTCGCGAATTTGCCTCACGTGGTGCGCGCGGGCTCCTGCTCACCGGGCGCAATGCGGCGCGGGGCGAGGCCGTTGCGGAAAGCCTGCGCGCTGCGGGCTGCGATGCGCGCTTCCATCAGGTCGATCTTGCCGATCTCGATGCGGTCCGGCAGGTCGTGCCGGCGGCCGAGCAGGCCTTCGGCCATCTCGACATTCTCGTGAATGCCGCCGGTGATACCGATCGCGGCACGATCTTCGACACGTCGCCCGCGCTCTACGAGCGCATCATGGCGGTGAATCTGCGTGCGCCCTTCTTCCTGATTCAGGGCACGGCCGATCTGATGCGTCGGCAGGACGTGCCCGGCGCCGTCGTCAATATCCAGTCGATGTCGGCCCATGGCGGCCAGCCTTTCCTCTCGGCCTACAGCGTCTCGAAGGCGGCCCTGGCCGCGCTGACGAAGAATGCGGCCTATGGGCTCCTGAAGCACCGCATCCGCGTCAACGGCCTCAATATCGGCTGGATGGCGACGCCGGGCGAGGATGCGATCATGAAGCTGCGCCACGACGCCAAGGATGGCTGGCTGGAGGAGGCCAATGCCTCGCAGCCCTTCGGCCGCCTCATCGATCCGCGCGAGGTTGCCAAGGCGGTCGCCTATCTCGCTTCCGCGGAGTCGGGGCTGATGACCGGCTCGAATATCGATTTCGACCAGACCATTCTGGGCGCACACGACTAGCCGGCGGATCAGAGCCGCATCGGCCCCCTTCTAATAGAGACGCGACGACGGGAATGACGAAGACCATGAAGATCGGATTGCTGGGCGCCGGCCGCATCGGGCGCATCCATGGGCTGAACGTCGCCGCGCGCGGCGATGCCGAGCTTGTCGCGGTCACCGACGCGATGCCGGAGGCCGCCGCCTCGCTGGCCGCTGCTGCCGGCGCGAAGGCGACGACGACGGAGGCGATCCTGGCAGATGCCGCGATCGACGCCGTGCTGATCTGCACGCCGACCGACACCCATGCCGACCTCATCGAACAGGCGGTTTCCGCTGGCAAGGCGGTGTTCTGCGAGAAGCCGGTCGATCTCGATACGGCTCGCATCCGCCGCTGCCTCGCGACGGTGGAAAAATCCGGCAAGCCGCTGATGATCGGCTTCAACCGCCGCTTCGACCCGAATTTCGCCGCGCTGGAGAAGCGTCTGCGTGCGGGTGAGGCCGGCGCGATCGAGATCGTCACCGTGATCTCGCGCGATCCCGCGCCGCCGCCGGTCGATTACGTCAAGCGCTCGGGCGGGCTCTTCCGCGACATGATGATCCATGATTTCGACATGGCCCGCTTCCTCCTGGCCGAGGAGCCGATCGAGGTCTTCGCGCTCGGCTCGGCCCTCGTCGACAAGGCGATCGGCGAGGCCGGCGACGTCGACACCGCCGCCGTGATCATGAAGACGGCTTCCGGCCGCATCGCCCAGATCTCCAATTCGCGCCGCGCCACCTATGGCTACGACCAGCGCATCGAGGTCCACGGCTCCAAGGGCATGCTGCGTGCCGGCAATATCCACGAGACCACGGTCGAGATCGCGACGGGGCAGGGCTTCCGGGCCGATCCCGTGCAGAACTTCTTTCTGGAGCGCTATGCCGCGGCCTACCGGGCCGAGCTCGATGCCTTCATCGCCGCCTGCCACGGCAAGGCTGCAGCCTCGCCGACCGGTCTCGACGGCCTGAAGGCGCAGATTCTGGCCGATGCCGCGACCGAATCCGCGCAGACCGGCAAGCCGGTTCGTGTCGACCTGGGAGCGAAGTGATGAGCCCGGCCGAACGCGATCTGCGCTATTACGCGGCGCTCGGGCTCGCCAGCGAGGCGAGCCATCTGGCGCTGGGCTATTTCACCAGGCGCGAGTCGCTCGGCATCACCATGAAGGGCGTGCAGGACTGGCTGACCGTCGCCGACGGCAAGGTCGAGGATTTCCTCCGCCGCCGGCTCTCGGAGCTCTTCCCGAATGACACCGTCATCGGCGAGGAGGGCGGCGGCCAGGCGTCCGATGCCGTCTGGATCCTCGATCCGATCGACGGCACCGCGAATTTCGCCCATGGCGACCGCAACTGGTGCATTTCCATCGGCTTCCTGGTGAACCGCAAGCCGGAGATCGGCGTCGTCGCCGCGCCGGCCCTGGGGGAGGTCTATGCCGCCCGCCGCGGCGCCGGCGCGACCCTGAACGGCGACCCGATCAAGGTCTCCGGCGCGACCGATATCGCCCGTGCCTCGGTCGAGCTCGGCTGGTCGACCCGCATCCCCGCGCAGAACTATCTCAAGGTGATCGAGCGCGGCTATGCGGCGGGCGCAGCGATGAAGCGCGGCGGCTCGGGCACGCTCGGCCTCTGCCATGTCGCCAATGGCTCGAGCGACGCCTATGGCGAGCTTCATATCAATGCCTGGGACGTCGCCGCCGGCATCGCCATCGCCGGCGAGGCGGGCGCCCATATCAACGATTTCTTCGCCGGCGAGGGGATCGCCAAGGGCAATCCGATCCTGTGCTGCACGCCGGGGCTGGCCAAGCCGCTGCAGGAGATCACCGGGATTCTTTAGCCAGCACGATATTCCATTGATCTTTCGCAAAAATTCATCTCAGCTTCGTCTCAAGCGACAAGAAACGAAAGATCCGAACAGGGAGGTTCACATGCACACGAAATCCTGGCTCAAGGCGGGGCTCTTCGCCGCGCTTGCCACGGCGGCCTTCGCCGCCACGCCGGCCCGCGCTCAGGGCTCGCTCGTCATGTATTGCGGCGTCCAGGAGGAATGGTGCCGCGCGATGTCGAACGCCTTCGAGAAGGAGACCGGCATCAAGGTTGCGATGACCCGCAAGTCGGCGGGCGAGATCTATGCTCAGCTCAAGGCCGAATCTTCCAATCCGCGCGGCGATATCTGGTGGGGTGGCACGGGCGACCCGCATCTCCAGGCGGCCGAAGAGGGGCTGACCCAGGAATATGAATCGCCCAAGAACAAGGAGCTGCACAGCTGGGCGATCGACCAGTGGAAGGCGGCCAAGCAGCGCTCGGTCGGCATCTATGCCGGCGCGCTCGGTTTCGGCTTCAACACCGAGCAGATCAAGGCCAAGGGCATCCCGGAGCCGAAATGCTGGGCCGACCTGCTCAACCCCAAGCTGAAGGACGACGTCCAGGTCGCCGACCCCAACTCGTCGGGCACCGCCTACAATCTGCTCGCCACCGTCGTGCAGCTGATGGGCGAGGAGAAGGGCTTCGATTATCTCAAGGCCCTGCACAAGAACATCAGCCAGTACACCAAGTCCGGCGCCGCCCCGGCCAAGGCCGCGAGCCTCGGCGAGACCGCTGTCGGCATCGTCTTCATTCATGACGCGGTGGTCTTCGCCGTGCAGGGCGACCCGATCAAGCCGGTCGCGCCTTGCGAGGGCA
>NZ_CAMFKW010000042.1 GCF_945957345.1 uncultured Allobosea sp.
CCAGTGGCCTGCTTTTACTCCGCCACGATGGCCTGGAATCCGACCGCCGTTGACATTTCCTAGACGACGCGCCGATGGGTCCGAGGGCGCCTCGCTCCACAGTTTCGACGCCGGAAGAAGAGGCCATGGCGGTGGTGTTTCAGCAGCATACGCTGCTGCCGCCGGATGATTGCCCCTACGCTTTGCAGGCCTCGATCCCGCATCTGACGCGCTCGGCCCGGCACCGCTGTTTCCAGCGCCACCGCATCAGCAGGCTGCCCGAGATCGACGGCGATAAGGTCGCAAGACGTCTCAAGGCCTTACGCGGCCTCACACCCTACGAAGCCATCTGCAAGGCATGGGCGGCCGGGCCAGAGCGCTTCAGACTTGATCCCGCCCAGGTGACCTCGGGACTGAACACCTGGAGGCTCCGCCTCCATTGTCTCATGCTTTATTCGGGATCAGGCATCACCCGATGTTATCCAGATCCTCCTCCGCACGGCGTCAGGCTTGTGGGCGCCGCCGCAGATACCAGAGTGCGAAGACGCCGGAGATCGCGAGCTGGCCGGCCACGAGCAGGAACGGCCAGTCGAAGCTGCCGGTCCGGTTTGCTATCACCGCAAAGACGAGGGGGCCGCAGATCGAGCCGACGAAGCCGAACAGGCTGGCGCCGGAGGTCACGTCGCCGATCAGTGCCGGTGGCGACACCCGCGCCAGCTCGGCCATGTGGACGCCGTTCCAGCCCATCGAGGTCGATCCGACCAGGGCCATGCAGAGATAGATCAGCCAGGGATTCGTCCCGGCCGTACCGATCAGGAGCGTGATGGCCGCGCCGGCGGCCAATGCCAGCAGGCAGAGCAGGCGCAATCCGCTGCCCATCCGGTCAGCCAGCCAGCCGAAGAAGATGCGCGCGATCGTGCTCGCCACGAGCAGGGTCGCGACGAGATGGCCGGCTTCCGCCAGCGTCTTCCCGTGCCGGGTGACCATATAGGTCGCGGTGAAGGCGGTGATGCAGGCCTGCGTGATCGAGAACGAGACGCCGAGCGCCGTCAGCATAGGCAGAGAAGCATGCGAACTCAGCACGCGGGCCGATCGCGAAAGCGACGAGGGCGACAGGAACATCCGCGCCCAGGCCCGGTTCTGCGTGCCCTTTTCCGCATCGAGGCTCCGGCGGAAGGGTTGCACGAACAACGCGCTGATCAGGACGACCGCGATCATGGCCTGGATCGCGCCGGTGAAGCCGAAGCTCAGGACCATCGGCGCGACGGAGAAGCCCGCGATGGCGCCGCCGAGCGGCACGCCGGCCTGCTTGATCGAGAAGACGAGAGTCCGGTGGTCGGCAGGCGCCGTGCGCATCAGGATCTGGCTGCCGGCCGGCGTGTTGGGAGCCAGCCCGAGCCCCAGCAGCAGGGCGCCGACAAGGCCAATCCATACGAAGGGCAGCGACAGCAGCAGCAGCAGCCCGGCCGCGACGAAGACCAGTCCGATCTGCAGCCCTCGCACCGGACCGTGATGGTCGAGCATCGGATTGCCGCAGGCGAGGAACCAGCAGATGCCGGCCGAGACCACCGCCGAGACATAGCCGATGCTCTCGGGCGCGAGGCCCCAGCGCAGGGTCAGAACCGGGCCGAGAAGCGGGGTGGCGGCGCCGGCGAACGAACTCACGACCTGGACGAGGAGCGTGGCGCTGAGCGCGCTTCCCCACAAAGGCAGCTTCAAGGCGGTTCCCCCGATCCCGTCGCCGCCTGCTGATTCCGCTTCTACGGAAGCGCGGGTAAGAGCGGCGGTCTAGGATCGTTCTCCGGCAAGGGCTTCGGACGGTCGAGATGGATTGATGGGCTGGCGGGCCTGCGCCAGGAGC
This sequence comes from uncultured Allobosea sp., assembly GCF_945957345.1. GTDB lineage: Bacteria > Pseudomonadota > Alphaproteobacteria > Rhizobiales > Beijerinckiaceae > Allobosea. Next base: position 1,841 of record NZ_CAMFKW010000042.1, read on the forward strand.
ATGCGGACTTCAGGTGGGCGTCGGCTCGATCAGCACGAGCCTCTTGCCGGCCTGGACCGTGTCGCCCGGCTGGCAGGCGATATCGGCAACCATGCCGCCGATGCCGGCCGGGAGCGAGGTGAACAGCTTCATCGATTCCAGCACGGCGACGACCTGTCCGGCCTCCACGACATCGCCTGGCGTGACGCGAACCTCCGCGACCACGCCCGGCATTGGGGCGGACACCGCCCCAGAGCCGGCTCCGGCGCCGCCGGCCGCCGCGGCGGGGCGTGCCTCGCTGCCGATGCCGATCGTGAAGGTCTCGCCGTCGAGGATCAGCCGGACACGGCCATCGGCTTTGGCATGGTGGCCGCGTAGGACGCGGTCCTCGAACGAGAGCTCGAAGCTTCCGGCGCTCAGGCGCAGCGCCAGTTCGATCCCGCCCTCCGGGTCGAGGACGACGCGTCTGCCATCCGGCAGGAATCGGACTTCCAGCTTCGTTGCTCCGTCTTCCTCCTCGGCGATCAGGCGGCTCGTCGCCACGCCACCGGCCGGCGCCAGCAGGCGGAAGCCCGCAAGGCTGTTCCAGACATCGAGATTCGGGCGTGCTGCTTTCTGGCTCTCCAACCAGAGCAGGGCGGCGACGGCGCGTGCCAGCCGGTGGTGGGGGCGGTTCGCCGTCCAGCCATCGGGGAAGGCGTCCTCGATGAAGCGTGTCGTCGCCTTGCCTTGCGCGAAGATCGGATGCTCGACCGCATCGATCAGGAAGGGCAGGGTGGTCGCGGGGCCGAGAATGGCGAACTCGCGCAGGCCCGCCGCCAGCCGCGCGCAGGCCGTGGCGCGGTCCGGCCCGGCTGCGATCGCCTTGGCGAGCAGTGAGTCGTAGAACAGCGACACTTCGGAGCCGGCTCGCACTCCGCTGTCGACACGGATCGAAGCGGGCTCGGCATAGCTCGCGATCCGCCCGGTATCGGGCCTGAAACCCTGGTCGGCGCGTTCTGCAGTGATGCGGGCCTCGATCGCATGCCCGTTCTCGCGGATATCAGGCTGCAAGGCCGGGAGCCTTTCGCCCGCGGCGATCCGGATCTGCCACTCGACGAGGTCGTAGCCGGTGATCGCTTCGGTAACGGGATGCTCGACCTGCAAGCGCGTGTTCATTTCGAGGAACCAGGGCTCGTCGAAGCCGTCCTCCAGGATGAACTCGACGGTGCCGAGATTGTCGTAGCCGATGGCCTTGGCGAGCGCGACGCCGCGCTGCAGCAGCTTGCCCCGGATCGCAGGCGCCAGATTGGGGGCGGGGGCTTCCTCCAGCACCTTCTGGTTGTTGCGCTGGACCGAACAGTCGCGCTCGAAGAGATGCACGACATTGCCGTGCTTGTCGCCCGCCACCTGCACCTCGAGATGGCGCGGGCGCATCACCAGCTTTTCGATCAGCAGGGCGGGATCGCCGAAGGCGGCCTGCGCCTCGGCGCGTGCGATCTCGATCGCCGGCACCAGCTCCGCGGCCGCGAAGACGCGGCGCATGCCCTTGCCGCCGCCGCCGGCCGAGGCCTTGATCATCACGGGATAGCCGATCCGCGCCGCCGCATCGGCGAGCGCGACGTTCGACTGGTCCTCGCCGGCATAGCCCGGCACGCTCGGCACGCCGGCCTTCTCCGCGATCAGCTTCGAGCCGATCTTCGGCCCCATCGCGGTGATGCATTCGGCCGAGGGGCCGACGAAGATGCGCCCCGCCTGCCGGCAGAGCAGGGGCAGGTCCGGCTTCTCGGAGAGGAAGCCGTAGCCGGGATGGATCGCTTCTGCGCCGCTGCGCGCGGCGGCCTCCATGAGCGCTTCCGCCCGCAGATAGCTGTCGCGCGCGGCGGCGGGGCCGATGCGCACGGCCTCGTCGGCGAAGGCGACATGCTGCGCATCGCGATCGGCATCGGAGAAGACGGCGACGGTGCGGATGCCGAGGCGCCGGCAGGTCCGCATGATCCGCACGGCGATTTCGCCGCGATTGGCAACAAGGAGAGAGCCGATCATCGGGGTCACATCCGGTAGACGGGACGATGCCCGGGCAGGTCGATCTCGCGCGCGGCGAGCGAGAGGCACAGGCCGATGACGTCGCGGGTCTGGGCCGGCTCGATGATGCCGTCGTCCCAGAGCCGGGCCGTCGCGTAATAGGGCGTGCTCTGCTCCTCGAATTGGCGGCGCGTCTCGCGATCGAGCTTCTCGATATCCGCCTCGTTCGCGTTGCCGCGCGTCAGGCTGGAGCGACGAAGCTCGGTCACCACGGTCGCCGCGACATCCGGCGACATCGTCGCGATCCGCGCATTCGGCCAGGCGAAGAGGAAGCGCGGCTGGAAGCCCCGCCCGCACATGCCGTAATTGCCGGCGCCATACGAACCGCCGATGATCACGGTGTAGCGCGGCACCCGCGCGTTCGAGACGGCATAGACCAGCTTGGCCGAATGCTTGGCGATGCCGCCGCGCTCGGCCTCGGTGCCGACCATGAAGCCGGTGATGTTCTGCAGGAACAGGAGCGGAATGCGGCGCTGGTCGCAGAGCTCGATGAAATGCGCGCCCTTGAGCGCGCTGTCGGAGAACAGCACGCCGTTATTGGCGATGATGCCGACCGGCTGGCCGTGGATATGGGCGAAGCCGGTGACCAGCGTCGCGCCGAAATCCGGCTTGAAGGCGTCGAAAACGCTGCCATCGACCATGCGGGCGATGACCTCGCGCACGTCGAAAGGCTGCTTCAGGTCGGTGCCGACGATCGCCTCGATCTCGGCGGGGTCGTAGAGCGGCGCCCTGACGGGGCGCGCCGTAACGCGCGATGGCGCCGGCCAGTTCAGCGCGCCGACGATGTCGCGGAGCTTGGCGATCGCTTCGTATTCGTCCTCGGCGAGATAGTCGCTGACGCCCGAGACCTGCGTATGCATCTCGGCGCCGCCCAGCGTTTCGCCATCGACGATCTCGTTGATCGCCGCCTTCACGATCGGCGGCCCGCCGAGATGGATGCGGCCGGTGCCGCGCACCATCACGACCTCGTCGGACAATGCCGGGATATACGCCCCGCCCGCCGTGCAGCCGCCGAACACCGCCGAGATTTGGGGCAGGCCGGCCGCCGACATCCGGCATTGCTGCAGGAAGGCGCCGCCGAAATGGTCGCGGTCGGGGAAGACGCGATCCTGTTCCGGCAGGAAGGCGCCGCCGCAATCGACGAGATAGACGCAAGGCAAGTGGTTCTCGAAGGCGATCTCCTGCGCCCGCAGATGCTTCTTCACCGTCTCGTGGAAGAAGGAGCCGCCCTTCACCGTCGCGTCATTGGCGATGATCATGCAGGGCGTGCCCGCGACGACGCCGATGCCGGTGACGATGCCGGCGCCCGGCACCTCGTTGCCATAGAGTTCCCAGGCCGCGAGGGCTGAGAGTTCGAGGAAAGGCGTCAGCGGATCGATCAGGAGGTCGATGCGCTCGCGCACCGGGATCTTGCCGCGCTCGCGATGGCGTGCCTTGAGCTTTTCGCCGCCGCCGGCCAGCACGTGCGCATGGCGCTCCCGCAGGGTCTGGATCAGAGCCCCGTAGGCGGCCCGCTTCTGCTGTTGCTCGGCTCCCGTGCCGACCCTGCTTTCGATGACCGGCATGCGTGCTGAGCCCCCTTGGATGTGCCGGCAGTTGGCCCGCCAACAGGATGTTGGCTATTGACCTACCTGCCGGTAGGCAGTTGAGCAAGAGGAAACGCTAGCGCGTCCGTCGAAGGTTCGACGCGGCCAGGTCGAGGATGGATGGTCGCTGTTGCGCCACATCCCCGGTCGAAGATGCGCGGCGGCTTCGGGCATCGGTCCGGCTTGGCCGGCATTCGTCATGCTGACACGCACAGGAGAGATGTATTGATATCAATCTAACCGGGAGCTGACACGCTCCCCGGCCTCGTCGGAAGGGTGCCGAAGCCCGTCAGTAAAGGAGACGACCATGAAGATCGTGACCAGCTTGAGTTTCCGGGGGGAGTGCAGGGCGGCATTCGAATTCTACGCCAAGGTCCTTGGCGGCAAGATCACCGCGGCCATGCCCTATGGCGACGCGCCGCCCGGCATGCCGATCACCGACGAGAAGTACAAGACCTGGCTGATGCATTGCTGGCTGGAGGTCGGCGATCAGGCCCTGATGGGCGCCGACATGGACACCGCCTGGGCCCCGAACGTGGACAAGCCGAAGAACGGCTTCGACGTCACCCTGCATACCGGCGACAAGGCCGAGGGCCAGCGCTGGTACGATCAGCTCTCCGAAGGCGGACGGGCCGCCATGCCGTTCAGCGAGACCTTCTGGTCGCCCGGCTTCGGCTCGCTCGTCGACAAGTTCGGCATTCCCTGGATGATCAACACCATCCCCGCGGCGGGCTGGAAGCCGGCGCAGGGCTGAGCCGTCCAGGCAAATCTGAGAGGCGCTCCGCAGCGCCTCTCACACGCGCTTGTAGATATCCTCGATGCGAACGATGTCGTCCTCGCCGAGATAGGAGCCGACCTGAACCTCGATCAGTTCGAGCGGAATCTTGCCGGGGTTGGCCATGCGATGCACGCAGCCGATCGGCAGATAGATCGACTCCGTCTCGTGCACGATGATGGTCTCGTCGTTGCGGGTGACCTCGGCCGTGCCCCGCACCACGACCCAGTGCTCGGCGCGATGATAGTGCTTCTGCAGCGAGAGGACGCCGCCCGGCTTCACGGTGATGCGCTTGACCTGATAGCGCGCGCCCATGTCGACCGAGAGATATTTCCCCCAGGGGCGCTGGATCTCGCGATGGGCGCCAGCTTCCGACTCGCCATGGGCGGTGATCAGCGCCACCATCTGCTTGACCTTGTCGGATTGCTCCCGCGGCGTCACCAGAACGGCGTCGCGCGTCGAGATGACCGCGATGTCGTCGAGGCCGATCACGGCGACGAGCGCGTCCTCCGAGCGAACGAGATTGTTCGCGCCGTTGAGCACATAGCCGCGCCCCTCGATGGCGTTGCCGTCCACGTCCTTCTCGGACAGGTCCCATACGGCGGACCAGCCGCCGACATCCGACCAGCCGAAATTGCCGGCGACGACGGCGGCCTTCTGCGTGCGCTCCATCACCGCATAGTCGATCGAGATGGTCTTGGCCCGGCTGAAGGCCGTCGCCTCGAGACGCAGGAAGGCGAGATCGGGTTCGGCTTTGGCCACGGCCTCTGAAACCGGAGCCAGGACGTTCGGCTCGAAGGCTCCGAGCTCCGCTCGCATGGTGGTCGCATCGAAGATGAAATTGCCGGAATTCCAGAAATAGCCGTCGAGCAGATACTGCGCCGCGCGCGCCGCGTCGGGCTTTTCGACGAAGGCGGCGATCCGGCGGGCGCCGTCCCCTATCTCTTCACCGGGCCGGATATAGCCGTAGCCCGTGGCTGGCGACGTTGGGGGAATACCGATCGTGACGATGCGGCCTTGCTGGGCGACGATTCCGGCCTGGCGGCAGGTTTCGACAAAGAGCTTCCCGTCCTGGACGACATGGTCGGCGGCGAAGACACCGACGATCGCACCCGGATCGCGCGCAAGTGCGAGCTCGGTCGCAGCTGCGACCGCAGCGGCTGAATCGCGCCGCACCGGCTCGAGCACGATCTGGGCGCTCGCGCCGCAAGCTTGAAGCTGCTCCTGAACGGTAAAGCGATACTCGACATTGGTGATGACGATGGCGGGCGCGAAGACCTTGTCGTCGGACAGGAGCCTCATGGTCCGCTGGAAGGTCGAATCCCCGCCGAACATCGAAATGAACTGTTTCGGCATCGTGTCGCGGGATACCGGCCATAGGCGGGTTCCGGCGCCGCCGCACATTACGATCGGGATAATCTTCGAAGGCATGGGCGATAGACCTGCGCAGCTCACTATGGCGAGCGTTCAATAAAGCATGTCGAGCGTTCATCCCATGGGGAAGATACGCGCTGATCCATCTTTTCAGGATCAGGCCTAACGATGCTGGAAGCAAGCCTCTCCGTGACGCTGCGCGATATTGGCGGCCATGACCAAACTGTCGGGGAATGTCCGGATCGTGCCGGAGCAGGCCAAATGAAAAACCCGGCATGGTCGCCCATGCCGGGTTCGCATCTCGGGCAGCGGCGCGGGCGCCTCAGGCGAGCAGGAACGACTGCTCCAGCACGTCGCGTGAATCGAGGCCGAGCTGGACGTCGAACTGGCCGCTTTCCATGACCTCTTTCAGGTCGCCATTGATGAATTTGAGCTGGTCCGGGCCGATCTCGAAGCGCACCACGCGGCTCTCGCCGGGCTTCAGCGTCACTTTCTGGAAGCCTTTCAGCTCCTTCACCGGCCGCGCGATCGAGGCATAGGGGTCGGCGATGTAGAGCTGCACGACATTGGCGCCTTCGAAGCTGCCGGTATTGGTCAGCGTCGCCTCGGCCGTCAGCTTCTCGCCGCGCTTGATGCGGCTGGCCGAGAGCTTGAGATCGGTCAGCGCGAACTTGCTGAAGCTGAGCCCGAAGCCGAACGGATAGAGCGCACCCTGTTCCTCCTCGAAATATTGCGAGGTGTAGTTGCCCGGCTTGCCCGGCGTGAAGGGGCGCCCGATCCGCAGCGCGTTGTAATAGGTCGGGATCTGGCCGGCCGAGCGCGGGAAGCTGATCGGCAGCTTGGCCGCGGGGTTGTGGTCGCCGAACAGGATGTCGGCGATGGCGTTGCCGCCCTCGGTACCGGCATACCAGGTCTCCAGCAGCGCGTCGGCATTGTCCTTTTCCCAGCCGATGGCGAGCGGGCGGCCGTTCATCAGCAGGACGACGAGCGGCTTGCCGGTCGCCTTCAGCGCCTGCAGCAGCTTGCGCTGCGAGCCCGGCATCTCGATCGTGACGCGGCTCGAGGATTCATGCGACATGCCGCGGACCTCGCCGACCACGGCGATCACCACATCGGCCTGATTGGCGATCGCGACGGCCTCATCGATCATCACATCGACCGGGCGCGGGTCCTGGATGACCTCGGGCTTGTCCCAGTTCAGGAAGTTCAGGTAGTCGACGATCTTCTGGTCGTCGAGCACGTTGCAGCCGCGCGCGACGATGAGCTTGGCCTTGTCGCCGATCGCGTTCTCGATGCCGGCCTTGACCGTGACGGCCTGCTCGGCGACGCCTTGCGCCGACCAGCTGCCGAGGATGTCGAGCCCGGAATCGGCCAGCGGCCCGATCAGCGCGATCGTGCCCTGCTTCTTCAGCGGCAAGGTCTGGTTGCGGTTCTCCAGCAGCACGATGCTGTCGCGGGCGATCTCGCGGGCCGGTTCCCGATGTAGCCGGTCGTTGGCGCGTACGTCGGACGGATCGTCCTCCTGCTTGCCCATCCGCAGGAATGGGTTGGCGAAGAGGCCCATGTCGTATTTGGCGCCGAGCACCTCGCGCACGCAGGCGTCGAGCTCGGCCATCTTGATCTCGCCGGAGGCGATCAGTCCGGGCACTTCGGCGAGATAGACCTGGTCGGCCATGCTGAGGTCGATGCCGGCCTTGATCGCGAGCTTGGCGGCCTCGCGGTTGTCGCGGGCGACGCCGTGGCGCGTCAGCTCCGTGATTGCGCCATGGTCGCTGACGGTGACGCCCTTGAAGCCCCATTGCTTGCGCAGGAGGTCCTGCAGCAGCCAGGTATTGGAGGTGGCCGGCACGCCATTGACCGAATTGAGTGCGACCATGACGCCGCCGGAACCAGCGTCGATCGCGGCCTTATAGGGCGGCAGATAGACCTGATGCATGCGCAGGGGGCTCATGTCGACCGTGTTGTAGTCGCGCCCGCCCTCGACCGCGCCATAGAGCGCGAAATGCTTGACCGCGGCCATGATCGTGTCCGGCTGGTTGGGCGAAGTGCCCTGGAAGCCGCGCACGCTGGCCCGGGCGCATTCGCTGACGAGATAGGGGTCCTCGCCGAAGCCCTCGGAGGTCCGGCCCCAGCGTGGATCGTGGCTGATGTCGACCATCGGCGCGAAGGTCATGTCGACGCCGTCATTGCAGGCCTCGATCGCCGAGACGCGGGCCATGCGCTCGATCACGGCCATGTCGAAGCTCGACGCCAGGCCGAGCGGGATCGGGAAGGTGGTGCGGTGGCCATGGACCACGTCATAGGCGAAGAAGAGCGGGATCTTCAGGCGCGAGCGCCTGACCGCGGCTTCCTGCATCGGCCGGTTGTCGCGCCGAACGACGGTGTTGAACGAGCCGGCGATGCGCCCGGCGGCAATTTCCTCGACGATTTTGGCGAAGGGCATCTCCGGGCCGATGCTGATCAGGCGCAACTGCCCGACCTTCTCGTCCACGGTCATCTGCGCGATCAGCTTGTCGACGAAGGCTTTCTTCGTCGCGGCCGGATCGGCGGCGCGCGCCGGCTTCGGCTGGGCCGCAGCGGGAAGCGCGGCCATTCCGGCGACGAAGGCGGCCGAGGCCATGGCTCCGAGCGCCTGCCGACGGGACAGGCCGGCAGCGGCCTCTTCAGGGGACACCGTCTCCAGTCCTTCGACGACCGGCGCAGCGTTCTTATGATCCATGCTGAGTTCGTTCACTTGAGAAGAGAGGGCGGCGAAGGGTCGCGCGGGAGCGGTCCGAAGAGAACGCGCTCATTCCTTGACCCTTGGGGCGATGATGGGCATGTGTTCGGTGCGCCGCTGCCAATGTAGGACGGGCGCTCCGTCCCGCCGACGCCCACCTTTAAGGAGGTAGTGTGAACTTGTCGACCCGTTCCGCCGACGGGGCCCCGCTCATGGCCCGATCTTCCTCTTCAGCCCGGCATGGGCTGATGCGGCTGCTGGACCAGTGCGGACAGGGCCGGAGCAGGTCCGGTTTCGCGCGGCTCGGCCTGCTGCTCGGCTGGCTGGCTCTGGCGGTTGTCGCCGGGCCGTCGGCCTTCGCGCAGCAGAAGCCGGCATTCGGGCTCGACGACGTGGTCGCCAAGGCGAAGGCGCTGGCGGATGCGCCTTATGTCGCACCGGTCAGCAACCTGCCCGACGTCTTCAGCAAGATGCAGTTCGCCGATTACCAGAAGATGCAGCCGAAGCGCGAACGCTTCGCCTGGATGGAATACAAGACGCCGTTCAAGCTGGCCTTCTACCATCAGGGCATGCAGTTCAACACGCCGGTGAAGATCAGCGAGATCGTCGACGGCGCCGCGCACGAAATCCCCTATGATTCCGGGCGCTTCGACTTCGCCGACCTGCATTTCGACCGCGAGGCGACCAGCAAGCTCGGCTGGGCCGGCTTCCGCGTGGTCTATCCGATCAACCAGGCCGGCAAGCTCGACGAGATCATGAGCGTGCTCGGCGCGAGCTATTTTCGCGTCATCGGCAAGGGCCAGATCTACGGCCTCTCCGGCCGCGGTCTCGCGATCGATACCGGCTTGCCGATCGCCGAGGAATTTCCCGCCTTCCGCGAATTCTGGCTGCGCCGCCCGAAGCCGAAGGACAAGCACCTGACCTTCTACGCACTGATGGATTCGGTGCGGGCTTCCGGGGCCTACGAGTTCACCCTGACGCCGGGCTCCGACGCCGTTCTCAGCGTCAAGGCGCGCGTCTTCCTGCGCCAGGGCGCCTCGCCGACGACGCTCGGCATTGCGCCCCTGACCAGCATGTTCCTCTATGGCCCGCAGCAGCCGTCGCCGACCCCGAATTTCCGCCCGGCGATCCATGATTCCAATGGCCTCGCCGTCCGCACCGGCACTGGCGAATGGATCTGGCGACCGCTGGTCAACCCGTCCATGGTCGCGATCAGCGATATCCCGGCGGAGAACCCCAAGGGCTTCGGCCTGCTCCAGCGCGGCCGCGACTTCTCGCGCTACGAGGATCTGAAGGATCGCTACGACCTGCGTCCGAGCGCCTGGATCGAGCCTACCAACGATTGGGGCAAGGGCAATGTCCGCCTCGTCGAGATCCCGACCGCCGACGAGACCAACGACAATATCGTCACGCTCTGGGTGCCCGACAGCAGGCCCCCGTTCGGCGAGCCGATGCGCTTCGACTACCGCATGCACTGGACCATGGACGAGCCTGCCCTGATGAAGGGCGACATCTCCCATGTCTGGCAGACGATGCGCGCGGCCGGCGAGATCTACCAGTCCAACCTGATCCGCGCCGGCGACGGCACGCTCGCCTTCCTGGTCGATTTCAAGGGTCCCTCGCTGCGCAAGCTGGCGAAGGACGCCCGCCCGACCGCCGTGGTCTCGGCCAACGACAATGTCGAGATCGTCGGCACGGAGTTGCAGCCCAATCCGGCCATCCAGGGCTGGCGCCTGATCTATCGGATCAAGGTCAGGAACCCGGCCGTCTCGTCTGATCTCGACGCGGTGCTGAAGCTCGGCGACCGCACGCTGACCGAGACCTGGAAGTTCAGGCTGCCGCCGACGCAGGCCGCGACGGACAAGGAAACCTATCTCAACCGCTTCAAGGCGATGGAATAGGCGCCGCGCGCGTCACGCTCGGCCGATAGCGAGCGCCCCAACCTGATCATCGGGCGCTCGACCGTGCGATAGATGAGCCAGGACAGCGTCAGCGTCAGGCCTATGCAGACGAGCATCGTGACGAGATCGCCACGCTCTCCGGTGAACGGCAGGACGCGGTAGACGGCGGCGTTGACCGGGCCGTGGAACAGGTACATCGCGTAGCTGATCAGTCCGGTCCGGGCGAGCAGGGCGGAGCGCGGCCGCTCCAGCCGGATCGCCGCCAGGAAGACCACGAAAGCGAGCAGATAGGCGGCAAGGACGGGCGCGAGCCCTTCCATGATGAAATGGTCGCCGCGTGCCAGCGAAAACGGCGAGACCGCGATCACGGCTGCAAGCTGCGCGAAACCGATCAGCCACGCCGCAAGGCAGGCGCCCGTCCTGCGCTCGACCAGCCAGAGCCGCAGCAGCAACCCGAGGAACAGGAACGGCAAGTGCATGCCGAGATACTGGACCGGCAGCTCCGCGAGGCCATGCAGGCGCAAGTGCACGGGCAGCACGGTCGCGGCGATCAGACCGAGGCTCAGGCCGAGCAACGCGAACACGTTTCGCAGGAGCCTCGTCGCGAACAGCAGCGCGACGAGCCCGTAGAAGACGAGCTCGACGAACAGCGTCCAATAGATCGGCGAGAGCCAGGGCTGGCCGAAGAGCGGCGGCGCCATCGTCATGTTGGCGAGCAATGTCGTCGCCGACGGCCTGTCGCCGGAAAGCCAGGCCGTTGCGGTAAGCACGGCCAGCGCCAGCCACAGCGCCGGGTAGAGCCGGAACAATCGCGAGATCGCGAAATGCCGGAGCGGCCGCTCGCCGGCGATGCTGAACGGCACGACGAAGCCGCTGATCAGGAAGAACAGCGCCACGCCGAACCGCCCGAGGCTCAGGGTCTCCACCACAGACCGGGCGAATGTGCTCATCGGCCCGGTCGCCGGTGGAGCCTGCCGCAACAGATCGCCGAACAGGTGCTCGATCATCACGCTAAGCGCTGCGATCGCCCGCAATCCGTCGAGATGGGCATAGCGCTGTCGGCTCATGCCGGCCTCATCGCAGGCCGAGTGCGCGCAGTGTTGCGCGATCGAAGCCCGGCCCGGTCTCATTCTCGGCGAGTGCGAAGCCGCCGGTTCCCGCATAGGTCCACGCAGCCCAGGCGAAGCCTTGCGCTTCGGCCAGCTCGCGCATGTCGCGCAGCCAGTGCTCGCGGGCGGCGGCACCTTCGGGCGTATCCATATAGGGCGTGCGGTGGACGCCGAACTCGCCGAGCAGGACGGCATGGGCAGGCAGGTGCTGCGCGATGCGCCAGTCGTTCACCCGCCGAAAAGTCTTCTCAAGGCTCGATCGATCGAAGCCGCCATAGCGTGCGAGGGATCGTTTCGCAGTGAGCGCCTGCTCAAGCGCGGAGCCGTCGAGAGCGAGGCCGGCAATGCGCTGCCGGGTTGCGGCCACCATCGCATCGGTCGAGGGAGGCGCCGGATAAGGAATCGCATCGAGCGCATGGGCCGGGCTGCCGCGCACGCCCTGATGGGTGAACTGCCAGGGTGCGTAGTCGTGATAGGTGTAGATAAGGCGGCTATCGCCCGCGAAGGGCCGCGTGTCGAGTGCGGTCAGCGCGGACGCTGCGTTCATCGACCCGCCGCCCAATACGAGCGGCAGCCTGGCTGAGCCTGTCCGGGCGGCCCGGTAGCAGGCTTCGAGCATGGGTTGCCACATCGCCTGCGACACCTCCGGCTCATTCATCAGCTCGAAGGCGAGCCTGGGATGCCCGGTGCTCGCCCTGCTCTCGGCAAGCGTTTCGAGAAGGTCGGCCAGGCGTTGCTGCAGGGCAAGCACGGCACGGAATTCCGGCGCATCGACACCTGCGGTCAAGGCGGCCGGCCGATAGGCCGGATTCATCGCGCTCGGATGCAGATCGACGATCACGCCAAGATCGGCATCGAGCAGATCGCGAGCCGTGCCGATGAGCAATGCATCGACCCGGTCACGCGCTGTCCCTTGGAAGGTGAGGAAAGGCCCGACATCGACGGCAAGCCGCACGAAATCGAAGCCGGCGGCACGGATAGCCTGCCGCTGCGCCGCATCGAAGCGGAAGCGCGGCGCCGAGAAGGGCGCATCGCCATAGCTGCCATCCGCGCGAACTTCGGCCCAGCCCAGGGCATGCGAGACGCCGATGCCGCGGCGGAACAGCGGGATATCGCTGCCGGCTCCGCTTGCGGCCTGTGCAGGCCCGAGCGCGGCGAGGCCGGTCAGCCCGGCAAGGACGGAGCGGCGGCTCGTCATGTCGAGGCCCCCGGCCAACCAGCCTTGCCCGGATAACGCGCCGTCAGCGCGCCATCGAGAATGATCATGTCGTCGCGGCCCGCGAAGGGCGCGGACAGCCCGCTGAGCGAGGCTTCGCGCAGAGCGGGGTCGACGGTCCGCGACGGCACGAAGCGGACATCGCTCCAGCCTTCGGTCTCGAAACTGCTCATGTAATCGGCGGGGCGCAGCCGGTTCGGCTGGCCGGGAAAGGCGAAGAGCCGGTAGAGCGGTGCCGGATAGCGATAGATGTTGTTGGGGTCCTGTTCCCGGATCCAGCGCGAATGGGTCTGCAGGTCGATGATATGGACCGCTTCGCAGCCGGGTCGCGCGACTTGCGTCATCGCGGCGATGGCGCTCGCCGGATCGTCATAATGCTCGAAGGCCGCGCAGCTCACGATCAGGTCGAATTGCCGCCCTTCGGACAGGCGCGGGATGTCGAAATCCCGGCCGACCGCATAGCCGAAAGCGCGGGGGCTCGCCGCGCCGGCAAGCGCCGATGCGCGCGCCCGGCCGAATGCATTGCCCTCCGGGAAACGCGCCAGCAGCCGCTGGTAGAAGGCGGGGTCCTCGCCCCCGGCGAGGTCGAACACGTCGATCGCATGATAGGAGCGGGCGCCCAGCGCTAAGAAGAGCACGCCGTTTCCGCGCGAGGCGCCGGGGCTGAGCTCCAGCACGTCCCGTCCCCGAACATCGAAGCCCGGTGGCATGAAGCGACGCAGCGAGGCGAAGATGTCGAGGAGATAGGCGATCTGCCCGTCGGGATCGGATTTCGCCACGGTGTTGGGCGTGCTGTAGCCGTTGAGCCTGCTCTTGCCCCAGGCCAGACCGAGGAAGCCGAGGCCGAGCACGGTCATTTCGAGATTGCGCAACGCGGTTTTCACCATCAGCCTCCCAGTTCGACATGTTTTGCCGGGCGGGCGCTGCGCTGGCGGACAGGCCCACGCCGCCAGTCGAGTAGCGCGCTCTCGTAGACATCCATGGTGCGATCGACGATCGCGCCCCAGCCGAAGGAATCGAGCACCTGCGCCGCGCGGGCGGCGCCTTCGGCCGGGGCGGGCGCGGCGAGTTTCGTCGCGATCGCCTCCGCCAGCCGGTCCACCGCGCCCAGCGGGAAATAACTGTCCGGCCCGAGATCCACGGCGAGGTTGGCGTCGATATCGCTGGCGAGGCTGGGCACGCCGTAGCTGAGCGCTTCGAGCAGCACCATCGGCATGCCTTCATGGCTCGAAGGCAGCACGAACAGAGCGGCATGCCGGTAGAGCTGGCAGAGGGCTTCGCCGCGCTGGAAGCCGGCCATCACCACGCCGGGCGTCGCTGAAGCCGCCGCCTCGACCGCGCGCTGATAGGGGCCGGCGTGATCGGCGGCGCCGGCGATGACGAGCCTGAGGCCGGGATCGGCGAGGCGCGCGAAGGCCTCGATCAGGTCGAGATGCCGCTTCTCCTCGACGATCCTGCCAACGGACAGGATGTAGCGCTGCGGCCGGACCCGGATGCGATCGAGATAGGACGTGTCGGGATCGGTCTGCACGGGGCTCTCGACGCCGTTCGGGATGAAGGTCGCGCCGACGCTGAACTTGCGCCGGACAGCCTCGACGATCGCTTTGGAGACGCCGATATTTGCATGCGAGAACAGCATACCCATCGCCTCGCCGGTGCGCAGGATGGATTTCGCGACTGGTCCCCATTTCTGGCGCTCGTAGTCGAAGCCGTGATGCGTCACCACGACGTGCAGGCCTAGCAGGCGCGCGAGCGGCGTCAGCAGCGCCGGCCCGATCGCATGGATATGCACGAGGTCCGGATTGCCGCGGGCCGCGACGAACAGGCCCAGCATCGTGTGCAGCAAGGCCTCGAAGCTGCGCGAGCGCGGCGCCCAGACCGGGGTGACGGTGACGCCTTTCCAGGTATAGGGCCGCTGGGACGCGAGATAGGGCGCGCGCCCGAGCACCTCGACCCGCCAGCCACGCTCGACCAGGCGCGCCGAGATCGCCGCGACATGGGTCTCGACGCCGCCCTGGATTTCGGGGACGCCGCGCAGGCCGACGAAGACGATCTTTCGTTCGGGCAGCCTGGCGCCGATCGGTGGGATCAAGGTGTACATCAGCAGATCGCCTCGTACAGGGTGAGGGTACGTTCGCGGTATCGATCGGGCGAAAACTCGCGGCCGACCCAGTCGCGGCCGCTGGCGCCCATTCCGGCCCGTGCGGAGGGGGAGTGCGCGGCGAGCGCGGCCATCGCCTCGGCAAGCGCAGCGGCGTTGCCGGATTCGACCAGGAGGCCGGTCTCGCCATCGGCGATCAGCTCGGGTATGCCGCCGATCCGGGCGCCGATGACGGGCCGTCCGAGCGCATAGGCCTCGAGCAAGCTGATCGGCGCGTTCTCGTACCATTCGGAAGGCAGGACCAGCGCCAGCGATTCCCCGATCAGGCGCTGCAGGGCCGGCTTGTCGAGATGGCCGGCAAAGACGACATCGGTGCCGAAATTCTCCGCGAGCCGGCGCAGGCGCTCCTCTTCCGGGCCGCTGCCGGCGAGGACGAGCTTCTGGCGCGCCAGCGCGGCGGCGCGCAGCAGCGTGGCTAGTCCCTTCTCCGGTGCGAGCCGCCCGGCATAAACGAAGTAGTCGCCTTCGCCGGCTGCGGACGTATAGGCGCTCGTATCGATGCAGTTCGGGATATGGGCGATGCGATCGGCATCCCAGCCCCAGGCGACGAGCTTGTCGCGATAGAAGCGGCTCGGCGCGATCAGGCGGTCGAGCGTGTCGCGATAGAGCCCGAGGCTGCGATGGACCAGTGTCTCCATCAGGACGAGGCCGCTCACCGCAGCGGAATCCTTGACGCAGCGGCGCAGCAGGACGTTGTGGATGCGCCCACCCCGGCAGCGCTCGCAGACGCTGCCCCGGCTCAGCATCTTGTAGGCCGGGCATGCCACTTTCAGGTCATGCGCCGTCATCACCAGCGGCACGCCTTCGGCCTTGAGGGCGCTGAAGATCGACGGCGAGATATGGTGGTAGACATTGTGGGCATGCGCCACATCCGGCCGCGCCCGCCCGATCAGCGCGCGGACCTTCCGGCGCGCCTCCAGCGAAAAGACGATCTTGGCGGCCTGCCGCGCCTTGGTCAGATGCCCGCTTGCCCGCCCGAACTCGATCTCGGACACGAAATGCCCGGACCACGGGCTCGGCAGGTTGGCGGGGTGCTGCATGGCGAAGGGCACCACGTCCCAGCCGGCGGCGGTGAACAGGTCGATATGGTCGAGAAAGACGCTCTCGGCGCCGCCGCGGCGATAGAAGTAGTTGTTGATGGCGAGCAGCCGCCGGGTGTGCGTCATCGCCGCTGCCCCCCCGAGCCTGTCGGCCTGAGGCCCATATGGTCGAGCGCCGCATCCACGGTCAGGACCCGGCAGCCGCGCGCGACCGCATAGCCGACCAGCAGGTGGAAGCTGGGCGCCGTGCAGCCATGCGGCGTCGGCCGCGGCGAGACGTCATGCGTGAAGAAGATCAGCCAGCCGGGATCGGTGACGAGCGCGTCGATCCAGCGGGCGAGCCCGAGCACATGCTGCTGCGGCTGGCGGATCTCGACCGCCCGCAGGAAGGCCGGGTCGGTTGGGCCGCGATTGATCCCTTCGCCGCCGGCCCGGCAACTGCGGAAGGCACGGGTGAGAAGGGCGCGCTTGCCGAAGGAGCCGCTATTGTAGGGATAGGCGAAATTACGCGGTGCGGGCCGCGGATCGATCGCGTCGAGATAAGCGGCATTGCGGGCGAGGTCGTCAGTCAGGGTGGGGCCGTCGACCTGCCTGACATCGTGATGCCCGAAGCTGTGGCAGCCGATCTCGTGGCCTCGCGCGGCGAGCTCCCGGCAGCCGGCCCGGTCGATCAAGGTGCGGCCGGGCTCGACCTGCCCCTCCAGCCCGCCCGAAATATAGAAGGTGCCGCGGGCGCGGTTGGCTTCGAGGACCGCAGCGCCGACATCGAGGGCGGAATCCGGCACGTCGTCGAAGGTGAAGGAGACGATCGGCTCCTGCGTGGGAACCTCCATGGTCGCGCGCGGGACGGCGCGGATCAGCCGGTTCTCCATGCGGCCGGCGAACTGGTCGAACCGCGTCGACAGGCGGGCGAGGCTTGCCCGCGAGGCTGGAATTCCGAATGGATCAGGCATGGGCCGGCTCCATTTCGCTGGAATGGTTTGCCGGCTCGCGGATTTCATGCGCGTTGGCCTGGAGATGCAGGCCGAAGATCGCGACGACCAGCATGAACCAGATCAGGCTGCCCGACTGGAAGAACAGGCTCTCGACGCAGGCCGCGAGGATTCCGTAGAGCCAGATCCGCACGAACAGGCGGGTCAACGCGGGGTCGTTGGCGGTCGCCTCTGCCCGGTTGATGTCGCGCAGCGGCAGCCAGACGATCAGGATGAGCGTCAGGACGAGGCCGGGCAGCCCGGTGGTGATCGCCATGTCGAGATAGGCGTTGTGGCCGTTGAAGGCAGCGTAGGCCCAGCCCGCCGCAGCGCCGCCCTTGTGGACCATCGCGTCGGTCTGCCAGAACAATTGGAAGCCATGGCCCGCCAGCGGCTGGTCGAGGGCGGCGGTGGCGCCGATCTTCCAGATGTCGATGCGGTTGGTGAAGGTCGGGTCGATGCCGAGCCCGGCGACGAGGCCGCGCATGGTCGGCGACATCGCGCAGCCGATCGTCAGGATGTTGAAGGCGGCGATCCCGAGCACGACCAGCGGAATCCGGATGGTGCGCCAGCGCTCGAAGACCCAGGCGATGGCGAGGATGCCGGGCAGGGCCGCGATCGCCGATTTCCCGCCGGTCTGGGCGAGGAACAGGGTAGCCGCCAGCACCATCAGTCCGCCGAGGAGGCGCCGGCCCGTGCCGAACAGGTAGAGACCGACGAAGCTGATCACCACCATTGCCGCGGCGGCGACGTTCTTATGGGCGAAATGGCCGCGCCAGAAGCCCGCATTCATCGGCTCGCGGACCTCGCTGGCCTGATGGATCGCGAGATGCGGCAGCAGGGCCACGCCGAGATAGGCAAGCGCCAGCGCCCCGAAGCAGCAGAGCGCGAGCATGCCGGCGAACTGGCGCTCGGAGCGCGGCAGCAGGAGCAGGGCGCTGCCGTTCACGATCGTCAGCATCGCCAGCAAGACGCGCTTGAGCGCGAGATCGGGCTGCGCCGAGAGCGCCGAGGCGAAGCCGAACCAGACCAGCATCACGATCAGGATGCCGCGCGGCCGGGCGGCCAGATGGCGCGCGCTCGACCGGAAGACGGTAAACCACAGAGCCGCGGTCAGCCCGAGATAGACGATCTGGTTGAGCGCGCTCGACCTGGTCGTCGCAGCATCGCCGGTGCCGATGGCCGAGAGATCGATGAACGGCGTCAGCGTGACCAGGTAAAACAGCAGCGTCGCGGTGAAGAGCAGGGGCGCGGCGATGCCGGCGGCAGGGCGCGGTTGCGCAAGGTCCATCATGGCGTTGCGCTCCTGCGAACGGCGCGGAGATAGCCGAGCCCGGTGAGCGCGCCCGTGGCGATGAGCAGGCCGAGCACCAGGCCGGCCCCGGCTGCGACGATCGGGCGGGGCGGCCAGCTCGGCCGCAGGGGCGCGGTGGCCGGCGTGATCACCCGCACATCCGTCGCGTCGATCTGCTGGCGCTGCGCCGTCTCGCCGGCCCGCGTCAGGAAGGTCTGGTAGAGCCCGGTTCGGGCGCTGGCCTCGCGCTCGAGTTCGCGCAGCCTGACCAGCGCCTGGTCGTCGACCGAGACATGGCCGCGCAGCGCCTTCGTCTCGCCGTTCAGCGTGTCGAGCGCGCGCCTGGCCTGGTCGACCTCGATGCGGGCGGCGCGGCGCAGGCGCTCGGTCTCGGATTTGATCGCCTTCGCCAGAGCGTCGGCTTCCGCGAGCACGTTCGCGAGCGATGGGTGGCGCGGGCCGAGCGTCTTGGAGAGCACCGCGACCTGCCGGCGCAGGCCCGCCTCGTCGGCGAGCAATCCGGCGAGCGTCTGCGACTGGACGGCGCCGCCCTGTACGCCCTGCGTCGAGACCGAGCGCGACACCTCGTTGTAGCGCGCCTCCGCCTCGGCGAGGCGTGCCTTGGCATCCGTCAGCTTGGCACTCATCCGCTCCAGCGCTTCCGAGCTCAGCGGTTGCTTCGACAGGCCCTGCTGCAGGCCATGCGCCCGGCGGAACGCGTCGACGCGGTCTTCGGCCTCGGTCGCGGCCGCCTTGATCTCGTCGAGGCGGGCGGCCAGTCCCTGCGCGGCGCGCCCGACCCGCTCGGCATCGGCCCGCACGATCTCGGCGCGGAAGGTTTCGACGATGGCGTTGGTCAGCCGGGCCGAGAGGGACGCATCGCTGGCCCAGGCCGACACGGATACGACATAGGAGCGCTCCTGCCGGGTCACGGTCACGCGCCGAGCGACGGTGCGGGCAAGCTCGGTCGTTTCAGGAGGCTGGCCTGAAGCCCGCAGGAAGTTCGGCAGCCAGGGGCTGGGCGCGAATTCGGGATCGTTCCTGAGATCGAGCTCCTCGACGACCCGCCTGATAACATTGCCGGAGGCGATCATCCGCATCTTGCTCTCGACATCCAGGATCTGGCTGTCGCTCTGGATATTGGTCGCGTAGAGGTCGTTCGGGGCGATCAGCAGGTTGGACGGCGCGATCGTCAGCTCCGTCGTCGCAGTGAAGCGCGGCGTGGCGAATTGTCCGGCGCCGACGGCCGCGACGGCGCCGGACAAGGCCGCGATCGCCAGCCAGGGCCAGCCGCCCAGGAGCCAGCACAGGACCCGCGTCGGGCTGATGGTGGGAGCCGGCGGGAGAGGCCTTTCGACGGCGCGCCGATAAGCGGCATCGTTCCCGCCCGGCATCGGGCTGGTTTCGGTCGTGACGTACATGGCGGCCTGCGTCAGTGAGAGGGGGAGTTGGCTTTGCGGCTTGCCGGGCTCAGCGCCGCGCCGGGCGGGCGGGCAAGGTTGGCGGCGACCATGTTGAGCATAGGTCCTCCCGGACTTGCGTTCTCTGCAAAATCACATCTTCAGATTGAAGTAATCCTTTTCTGATAAGAAAATACAACCTATGGTAGGGTTTTCAATTAAACGTTAACCTTAACTTGGGCGACGCTGACGATGGCCGGAATTGCCGCGAACGAGCGGTTACAGCGCATTCGCCCGGCTCTCGTCAGCTATCTCATGTCGAGCGGCGCGCTGGCTTCGGCTGCGTTCTCGCAGCTCGCGACCTTTGCGATCCTGGCGCGCGCGCTCGGGCCGATCGAGTTCGGGCTGTTCGTCCAGATATCCGCCGTCACCACCATCGCGGTCCAGCTCTGCGGCCTGGGCGCTTCCGACTGCCTGCTGCGCCGGGTCTCGCGCGAACCGGGAAGCTACGCCGCCCTGCTCGGCCATAATCTCTGCCTGATCGCTCTCACGGGTACGGTGCTCGTATCCGGCGGCGCGCTTGCGTTATCGGCCTGGCTCCGGATCGGCTCCGGCCCTTCGGTGGGCACCGGCACGTTGGTGCTGCTGCTCTTCGGCAATGTCGTCGTCGTCAGGCTGATCCTGCTGGCCGAGACCGCGTTCCTCGGTCTCGGCCGGTTCCATCAGGCCAATCGCGCGGTCGTCGGCTTCGCTCTGTCGCGCATGGCCGTCGCGGCGCTGGCCTGCCTGGTCTTCCGGGTCTCGACGCTGGCGGATTGGGCGCTCTGGCAATGCGCCGGGAACCTGCTTTACGCGCTGCTCGGCGCCGTCTGGCTTCGGCCGCTCGGCCGGCCCCGGCTTGCGGTCCTGCGCGAGGAGCTGATGCCCGGCCTCCTGTTCGCTTCGCAATTCGCCATACGGGCCGTCCGCGCCAATGTCGACCTGCTGGTGATCGGGCTGTTCGCACCGCTGGCGACGGTCGGCAGCTATGGTGTCGCCCGGCGGATCATGGATGCGAGCTACCTTGCGATCGATGCCCTCAACCGTCTGCTCTATCCGCGCCTGGCGCGGGCGAGCCGTGACGGCCTGCATCACGCTTTGCCCCTGACGAAGCAAGCACTAGCCGCGGCGCTTGCACTGGGCCTGACGACCTGCCTCACCCTGTTCCTGCTGGCGCCTGAGCTCCCGGCGCTGTTCGGGCGGCAATACCAGGAGCTCTCCTTCTTCGTGCGTTGCCTGTCGGGCACCATCGTCCTCGTCGGCGCCTGGGCTGTTGCGGTCGACCTGCTCGGAGCGTCCGGGCGTCAGGATATCAGGGCCTGGATCCTGAACGGGGCGAATCTGCTGGGCAGTGCCTTGATCGCGGCGGCGACATGGCTCGCGGCACCGATCGGCACCTTCGTCGCGCTCTACCTCGTCGAGGGCGCCATCGCGGGAATCGCCTGGATCGTGCTGCTCCGCCTCGTGCGGCGCAGCCGCGCGCAGGCCGAAGCAGGTCGCGTCCTATGAGGCATCCTTCACGACGCGGCTTTCGATCCAGGCGTCGGGAGCCTTGCGGGCCTGCAGGAAGCCGAGCGGCAAGGCGGCGGCGTGGAACAGCCAGGCGACGACCGCATAGAGCCCGAGCGAGACACTCCGTTGCCGCAGGCTCATCATGCCGACGATGCCGGTTGTCAGCGCGGCGTCGAGGGCGAGGCCGAGGAGAGGGCTCGGCAGCACGAAGGGCAGCGCCACCATCAGCACCAGCCAGGCATAGACGCCGGCCCAGAGCTTCAGCTCGGGCAGATCCTGGACGAGCTGCCGCCATTGCGGTTGGCCCATCGCCGCACGCAGCAACTCCCCGATGCCGCGCAGATAGCCCGATTTCCAGCGCCGCAGCAGCAGCGCATAGGCATTGAGCGCGTGGCCGAAATGGCGGACGAAGCGGCGGTCGAGCCGATGCAGGCTCCAGCCATGCATTCGCAGGCGCACGCCGAGATCGAATTCCTCGTAGCCGTGCAGGTTGCGGTCCGAGAGATACCCGGCCTGCTCGATCGCCGCGCGCCGGTAGAGCCCGCCGCCATTCATGCGGTCGATAGGCCCGGTCCGGTTCTCCGGCGAGGCGCGCCGCCCGCGCCGGACATATTCGAGGCTCGTATCGTTCATCTCCGCGACATGGCCGGTGACGCCGGCGGCCTTGGGATGAGCGGCGAGGAAGGCGTGCGCCTCGGGCAGGAAGCCGGGATCGAGCAGCATATCGCCGTCCATAAGGCAGATGAAGGGCGCGCGGCTGTACTGGAAGCCGAGCTGGGGGCCGATGCCGCAGCTTGGAGCGGTGGCGGCATCGAGCTGGACGACGCAGATGGGATAGGCCGTGGCGATGGCCAGCGTGCGGTCGCGCGAGCCGCCATCGGCCACGATGACCTCGCCGCCGATCCCTTCCAGCGCCGCGAGCACGCTCTCGATGGCGGCGCCGATCCGCGCTTCCTCGTTGAGCGTCTTGAGGATGACCGAGACCGTCATCGCATCCGCCTCAGTCGAAATCGCAGAGGAGCCGGCTCCAATCCTCGCCGGCAAGCCCGCCGAGATAGATGTCGCCGCGTGCCAGCGCCTCGTTGATCTCGGGGATCCGCGTCAGCGCGACGGTGAAGGCCCGGTGCCGGAAGACGAGCCAGCGTTGCAGTGAGAGCCCGGTCATCAGGGCAGCCTGCGCGCGTCCCCGCGCCTCGACATGGCCGGTCTCGTCGAGATGGCGGAACATGGCATCGAGCACCGCGGATTCGCGGCCGGGAAGCGACAGCACGTTGAGGACATGCGCGGTCCGCCCCGGCGCAGCGTAATAGACGAAGCAGCCGATGATCGCATTGCCGCGGTCGAGCACGGAGCGGATCGTGAAGGCCCCGAGCCTGGTGTTCTGGGCGGCCAGCGAGACCAGCCAGAACAGCTCCTCCTCGGTCCAGAGCGGACGCACCGCGTAATGGGCGATGAGCCGGGGGGCATGGACGAGGAATGTGGGGACGGGCATGTCCGCGACGCGCAAGGCGCCACGATCGAGGGTGTCTCGCTGCGGCAGCAGGCGGCGCAGCAGGCCGTCGAGCGGTCGCGCGAGAACGGGCAGGCTAGGGACCTTGCTGCGCAGGAAGCGAGCGTCGAAACGCCCAGCCAGCGCGCCGAAAGGTCGGAAGCTGCGGGCCCATTCGAGGTTCTGCAGGGCGATCGGCTTGCCGCCGATGGCGAGGAGATGGTTGCAGCTCGTCGGCGAAGCACTGTCGCAGAAGGCGAAATCGGCGCGCCTTGGCCGCAGCGCGAGGATGAGCTGCGCCGCTCCGACGGCTTCCCTGTCGGCATCGGTCATGAAGACGCCCAGCAACCGGCCGGGCACGATATTGCCGCAGGCGACGAAACGCATGGGCACGGCGAGCAGCGCGCTCCGGATTCGCCCGTCCTGCTGCTCGTAGACCTGCGTGCCCACGCTCTCGCCATAGGATGGCGAGGCCAGCAGCATCGTCCGCAGGTAGTGCTGGAGGTCGGCGCCGGCCGGCTTGTCGGCTTGCCTGAAGACTTTCAGGAACAACCGCGCGACGGCCGGCACGTCCGAAGCCCTGATCGGCCTGACCGTGCCGCGCTGCGGGGGGCGAATATCGGCGCGCCTGTCCGGTTCGGCCAGCGTCATCGGGCCGTGACCTTGGAGTTCGGGCGGTGGAAAAGCCCCGCGGCTGGAGCGCGCCGATCCGGCATTGCAACGACCTCCTCATGCCCGGTGCCTGCGCCCCGGCGAAGCAGGGTGGCCATCTCGGTCGAGGTGGTTGCTCTGCGTTATGCAACCTATACGTTCAATTTATGAGATGTGCGTAAAGAATGGACGTTGTGTGCGCCTTGCGCTCTCACGCCTGCCGGCCGCTATAGCGCAGCAATTCCGGGACCCGCATCGCCAGGGTGGCGACGAGGGCGGCGAGCAGGAGCCCGTCGACCAGCGCGACAGTCGCGACGCCGAAGCGCTGTGCGGCCGCGCCGAGGATGACGGTCGCGAGCGGCATCACGCCGATTGTGAGTTCCTGCAGGCCCATCACCCGCCCCTGGACCCGTGGCTCGGTCATCATCAGCAGGAGCGTCGTCTGCATCACCACGAAAGGCGCGGCGCACATGCCCAGCGCCGCGATGATCGCGAAGGACAGCGGCAGCCAGGTCGTGAGAGAAAAGGCGGCCCACAGTAGGCCACAGCATGCCGTTCCCGCCAGGAAGATGCCGCCCTTGAAGCGGAAATCGCCGAGTGCGGCGATGGTCAGCGATCCACTGAGGCCACCGATGCCGGTGCAGGTCAGGAGCCAGCCCAGGCCCGTGGCGTCGAGGCCGAGATGAAGCTTGGCGAAGACAGGCATGAAGGCGGCCTGGAGCGGCCAGATCAGGATGTTCGAGATGAAGGTGGTCAGCAGCACCGTGCTGGCGAGCCGGCTCGAGAAGACCGCCTTCATGCCGCCGGTGAGCGAGGCCATGAGCGTTTCGCCGGAATGGCGCACGCCGGGCCGTCCGGCGCCGCGCAGGCGCCAGAGCGCGAGGAAGGAGAACAGATACCAGAAGGCCGAGACCCAGAGCGCCACGGCCGGGCCGAAAGCGGCGATCATCGCCCCGCCCAGCGCCGGGCCGACGATCTGCGTCATGTTCATGACGATGGAATTGAGCGCGTTGGCGTTGCTGAGGCTGTCGCGTTCGACCAGCTCGGAGACGAGCGCGAACCGGGCCGGCTGCGACGGAGATTGCGCCATGCCGATGCAGAAGCCGCCGATGACCAGACCCCAATAGGTGATGAGCCCGAGCGAAACCAGTGTCGCGATGGCCGCCATCGTGGCGAAGGCCCAGCCTGCCGCGATCAGCAGCAGGCGGACGCGGTCGAAGCGATCGGAAAGCACCCCACTCAGCGGCCCCAGCATCAAGGGCGACAGGCGCGCCGCCGTGAACAACGCGACCGAGAATTCCGAGCGGGTGATGTCGAAGACGAGCCAGCCCAGGACCAGCGTCTGCGTCCACAGGCCGGCGAAGAAGAACAGGTTCGAGATCCACAGCCGCCGGTAATTCGGAAAGCGGATCAGGGACGAGGCGATCCTGCCGCTCAAGCCGGACGGCTGGGCGGCGCGGGCAGTCGTCTCCCGACGCTGGCCCTCGTCTTTCTCCCGATCCGGCATGCGCATGCTTCAGTCCCGTTCCGTCTCGCGAGCTGCCTCGTCCCGGTGTCGCGGCAACAGGCGATGGCTTCCGGCACGCGAGAGGCCATGTCGATCCAGGCCGGGCAGCCGCGCGCCGACGTTACGCCGCGCGCCTGTCTTCATGAAATTAAATGTCCGGATGATCTCCATTCGGTTCTGGAATGACGGGCCTGTCGAGCTACCGTCCCGTCAAGGGAGCTATGTCGCGGGCACAGGCGCCAATCGGTGCGAGGATGCCTATGATCGTTGCAGCCGGAACCGCCCTCTGAAAGATGGGCAGGGCCGGAGCAAGGCCGAAGCGTTCCTTGCTGATCCGCTCAGGATCACCGCTTCGGCCTTCATGCGACTGTGGTGCCTCGCGATGAACATGCATGTTTCCCAGGCCGATCGCCCGGCAGGACGCGCTGCCGGAATCGGGCAGTCTCCCCCCCGCAAGGAGGACGCGACCCTCGTGCGCGGCGAGGGGCGCTATACCGACGATCTCTCGCTCGACGGCCAGCTTTATGCCGCCTTCGTCCGCAGTCCTTATGCGCATGGCGTCATCCGCGGCATCGACACCACAGATGCGAAGGCGATGAAGGGCGTCGTCGCGATCTACACGGCCGGCGACCTCGATGGGCAAGGTTATGGCGCGCTGAAATGCGTGATGGACCTGCCGAATCGCGACGGATCGGCGATGAAGAAGCCGGTCCGGCACGCGCTGACGGCGGACAAGGTGCGCTTCGTCGGCGATCCCATGGCCATGGTCGTCGCCCGCACGGCCCAGCAAGCGCGCGATGCCGCCGAGGCGGTCTCGCTCGATATCGACGTCCTGCCCGCCGTCACCACCGCCGAGGCGGCGCTGGCGCCCGATGCCCCGCAGCTCTTCGACGATGTCCCCGGCAACCTCATCCTCGACTATCATTTCGGCGAGGCCGAGAAGGTCGCGGCGGCTTTTGCAGAGGCCGCGCATGTCACCAAGGTGCGGATCGTCAACAACCGCATCATCGTGAACCCGATCGAGCCGCGCGCCGCGATCGGCACCTATGACCGCAAGACGAAGCGCTACACGCTCCATGCCCCCAGCCAGGGCGCCTTCGGTATGCGCAACAACCTTGCCGCGGCGATGGGGGTGCCGCAGGACAAGATGCACCTCATCACTGGCCATGTCGGCGGCTCCTTCGGCATGAAATCCGCGGTCTTCCCGGAATATGTCGTGTTGCTTCACGCGGCACGGCTTCTGAACAAGCCGGTGAAATGGGCCGACCAGCGCTCCGAGAGCTTCGTCTCGGATCACCATGGCCGCGACATGGTGTTCGATGCCGAGCTTGCCCTCGATTCACGTGGCCGCTTCCTCGCCACGCGCTTCACCGGCTTCGGCAATATGGGTGGCTATCTCTCGCCGCCTGGCCCGCTGATGGCGACGCTCAACATCGGCAAGAACAGCGTCGGCATGTACCGCACGCCGCTGGTCGAGGTGCAGACGCGCTGCGCCGTTACCAATACCGTGCCGATCGCTGCGTATCGCGGGGCGGGCCGCCCCGAGGGTAATTACTTCATGGAGCGGCTGATCGATACCGCCGCCCGCGAGATGGGGATCGACCGCGCCGTCATCCGGCAACGCAACCTGATCGCACCCAGGCAATTGCCGTGGAAGACCCCGATCGGGACCGTCTATGACAGCGGCGATTTCCCGGCGCTCTTCGCAAGGGCACTGGAGGCGGCCGACTGGAAGGGCTACCGGGCGCGCGAGCGCGCCAGCCGCCAGGCCGGCAAGCTGCGCGGTCGCGGCATCGGCTGCTATCTCGAGGTCACGGCACCACCGACGAACGAGATGGGCGGCATCCATTTCGAAGCGGACGGAACGGTCACCATCGTCACCGGCACGCTCGATTACGGGCAGGGCCACTGGACACCCTTCGCCCAGGTTCTGACCAGCCAGCTCGGCGTGCCCTTCGACAAGATCAAGCTGGTGCAGGGTGACAGCGACCGCCTGATCGCGGGCGGCGGCACCGGCGGCTCGAAATCGATCATGGCGAGCGGCTCGGCGATCATCGAGGCGAGCGAGCGCGTCATCGAGAAGGGCAAGCTCCTGAGCGCGCATGTTCTCGAAGCGGCCGTCGCCGATATCGAGTTCGTCGACGGCCGCTTCGGCATCGCCGGAACCGATCGCTCGATCGGCATCATGGAGCTCGTCCGCAAGCTTCAGGCGGGCCTGTCCTTGCCGGACGACTTGCCCAGGACGCTCGATGTCGATCACGTCTTCAAGGCCGCCCCCTCGGCCTATCCCAATGGCTGCCATATCGCCGAGGTCGAGATCGATCCCGATACCGGCCATGTCGAGATCGTCGGCTATGTCATGGTCAATGATTTCGGCGTGCTGGTGAACCCGATGATCGTCGAGGGGCAACTCCATGGCGGCGTCGTCCAGGGCATCGGCCAGGCCATCTGCGAGATGACCTCCTATGACGAGGATGGTCAGCTCAGGACCGGTTCCTACATGGACTATGCCATGCCGCGCGCGTCCGATGTCCCCTTCTTCACCTTCATCAGCGAGGGCGTGCCGACCCGGACCAACCCGGTCGGCGCCAAGGGCTGCGGCGAGGCCGGCTGCGCCGGTTCGTTGCCTTCGGTGATGAACGCGATCGTCGATGCTCTCGCGCCGCATGGCGTGCGCCATATCGACATGCCGGCGACGCCGCTGGCAATCTGGAGAGCTATCCACGCGAAGGCCTGACAGCGCGCCGGCACCGGCGCAGGATCGCAATATTCCAACGATAACGGGGAGGAAGTGATGCGCGTCGGTGTGCCCAGGGAGATCAAGGTTCACGAATATCGGGTCGGGCTGACCCCGGAGGCCGTCCGCGAATATGCGGCGGCCGGCCACGAAATCCTGGTCGAGACCGGCGCCGGCGCCGGCATCTCCGCCCCGGACGCCGCTTATGAGGCCGCAGGCGCGAAGATCGCCGCGAGCGCCTCGGAGGTCTTCGCCAGGGCCGAGCTGATCGTGAAGGTGAAGGAGCCGCAGCCCTCGGAATGGACGCAGCTGCGCGAGGGCCAGATCCTCTTCACCTATCTCCATCTCGCGCCTGATCCGGAGCAGACGGAGGGGCTGCTCAAATCCGGTGTCACGGCGGTCGCCTACGAGACAGTGACCGACAAGGCGGGCGGCTTGCCCTTGTTGGCCCCGATGAGCGAGGTCGCCGGGCGGCTCGCGATCGAGGCTGCGGGACGCTGCCTCCAGCGCCATGCCGGCGGCCGGGGCGTGCTGATCGGTGGCGTGCCAGGCGTGCCGCCGGCGCGGATCGCCATCATCGGCGGCGGCGTGGTCGGCACCCATGCCGCGCGCATGGCGGCAGGCCTCGGCGCCGATGTCGTGATCATCGATCGCTCGCTGCCGCGGCTCAGGCAGCTCGACGAGCATTTCGCGGGGAGAGCGCGGACGCGTTTCTCGACCCTCCATGCGATCGAGGAGGAGATCCTCGCGGCCGATGTCGTGATCGGCGCCGTGCTCATCCCGGGCGCGGCAGCACCGCGCCTCGTATCACGCGCGCAACTCTCCCGGATGAAGCGCGGTGCAGTCCTCGTCGATGTCGCGATCGACCAGGGCGGCTGCTTCGAAACCTCCCATCCGACAACCCATGCGGACCCGACCTTCGAGGTCGACGGCGTGATCCATTACTGCGTCGCCAACATGCCGGGCGCCGTGCCGCTGACATCGAGCTACGCGCTGAACAACGCCACCTTGCCCTTCGGGCTGGTGCTGGCGGCCGGCGGCCTGCAGGCGATCCGCAACGATCCGCATCTCGCCGCGGGCCTCAACATCCATCGCGGCCAGATCACCAATGCGCAGGTCGCGGAAAGCCTGCACCGGCCCTACGAGCCGGCAGAGGCGGCCCTGGCCGCCTGATGCTGCAGCTCAATCGGCTCGCAGGCCGGACAGGACCGGCGCGCGGTAGGAAGCCAGGGCGGGGAGGGCGGCCAGAACGCTGCCCACCAGGCACAGCAGCGCTGCCTGGGACAATTCGCCGATCCCCACGCTCGGCGCGAGAGCAAGCCCGGTGCGCGCCGCAACCAGCCCCGACACCGCATGAGTGGCGGCCAGTCCGAGGGCGAGCCCGAGCACGCAACCGGCTGCGATCAGCAGGGCCGCGCCGAGCCAGGTCACCAGCAGCACATAGGAGCGCGGCGCGCCCAGTGCTCGCAGGGTCGCGTAGCGCCGCCGCCGCAAGCCGTTGACCGCGATCAGGAGCAGCACGACGCTGAGCAGGATCAGTACCGTATTGGCGGCCGAAGCGACGACCAGGATCGAGCGGATATCGCCGAGCGCGCCATAGAGCGAAACCAGCACCTCGGCCGGGAAGAACGCCATCGTTCCGCCCTGCCGGTACTGCGCCCGCAGCGTGTAGGCGCCAGCGACGCTCTTCGGCTTGATCACGATGGCCGGCACGCCGGGCACGCGCTTGCCGTCGAAGGGCGGGCCGATGCGGTCCTGCGGTTTCGGCGGAGCGCCGGGCTTGTTGGTCCCGGCCTGCCAGAAGGGCGCATCGCTCGCCGCCGTCTCGGAGGCGTGGCCGTTGCCGAGGCCGTGGATCTCCCAGACGCTTTCGATCGGGACCAGGACGGCGCGGTCCCAGGGCGATCCGAGCTTCGGCAAGCGGCCGACGACCGTGTAACCATGACCTTCATGACGATGGGCGTGCTCTTCTTCGCTATCCTCGCCATGGCGGCCCTGGTTGCCGGCCGTGCCGTGCGACGGCGCGATCGTGTCGCCCAGGCGATAATTGACGTCCGCGCCGATCACGGCCTCGCCTTCCGCCGCGAAGAGCCGCCCTTCGCTGGCGGCTATCCTGCCCCAGCGCCCGGCGAAGGCAGCGGTGGTGCCGATCACCGGATAGCCGCGGCTGACGTCGCCGAATCCAAGGGGGGCGAAGGCGGCAACGCGCTCATCCTGCGCCAGCGCCTGCAGGATGCGGCCGTCGAGCAGGGGAAGGGCCTCCGGCTGCAGATAGACCGCGGACATCACCAGTTGCGTCTGGCTGCCCGGCGCGCCGACGATCAAGTCGAAATCATCGGCGGCCCGGGCCGAGCCCTGACGTAGCGCCCTTTCCTGCGCACCGATGGCGATGCCGCTGGCGATCGCGATTGCGACGAGCAGCACGATGGCCGGAGCCGTCCAGCGCAGCGCGCGCAGATCCGCCAGGAGCATCGGGAACGGGTTCATGACGCGAGCTTCGCGGGCGCGGGCGTCAGGTCGAGGCGTCGGTCCATCCGCGCCAGCAGCGCCGCATCATGCGAGGCGCAGATCAGGCTCGCGCCGCAGCGCGCCGCGGCCTCGACCAGCAAGGCACCGATGGCCTCGCCGCGCGCGACATCAAGGCTCGCCGTCGGCTCGTCGGCGAGAAGGAGGGCAGGCTCGCCGAAGAGGGCACGCGCGATGGCGACGCGCTGCTGCTCGCCGCGCGACAGAAGAGCGGCCCGTCGACGCGGATCGGCAAGCCCCATCTGCTCTGCAAGCTCGAGCGCGCGGCGCTTTCCAGCCGCATCGAGTCGCCAGGACGAGAAGCTGGCGGGAAGCGCGATATTCGCGGCGACATCGAGTTCAGGAACGAGATGGAAGTCCTGGAAAACGAAGCCGAGCGTGCGCCGCCGCCAGCGGTCTCGTTCGCTCTCGCCAAGTGCGGAGACCACGGTTTTGCCCCAGGATACCCGGCCGGCGCTCGGCGTGAGCAGGCCTGCGACGAGATGCAGGAGCGAGCTCTTGCCGCTGCCGGAGGGACCGCTCACGCCGAGGCTCGTGCCGGGTTCGAGCGTCAGGGCGGGAAGCGCGAGGATGCTGAAGGAGCGGCCGTCGCCATCCCTGCGATCGAGCGCCAGCCGATCGAGGACGAGCGTCTCGGTGCGCCCCTCAGGCAAGGGCGAAGGTGGCATGCGTGACCCGAATCTGGCTGACGAAGCCGGTCTCGGCATCGGTGGCGGAGCCGATTTCGAGCCGGCCGGTCACCACGACCTTGCGCCCGGCGCTGACCATCGCCGTCTCGTTCTTCATGAATACGACGACGATATCGACCGGCCAGTCGGCATCCGACTGGCAGAAGGGGCAGATCGCCAGCGGCTCCCGCGTCAGGACGAAGAAATGGCTCTCCGGCTTCAGCGGCGGCGCCATGTAGCCGGTGATCCGCACCTCCTGGCCGCGCAACGCCGTCACCCGGTCGGAGAATTCGAAGCCGAGCACGCCGAAGGATTTGTAGAGGCTGTCGAAGGCGATGGTCTCCGCGTCCGCAGCCATGGCGGTGCGGTCGAAAAGGCTGGCCGCCGCGAGGCCGAGAACGGCTCCACGGCGGGTCAAGGTTGCGAAGGGGCTGCGTAGACGCATCGATGCCTCCGTCGCCCCGATCATCGGCTCACTTGCCGCCGAGCGCCAGAGCTTCGGTCATCACGCGGAACACGAAGGTGTTCGGCTTGTGGCCGCGGAAGCGCTCGGCGCCGGGGCCCATCGCGGTCAGGATGACGTCGTCGGCCGCATGCACGCCGCTGTTGGAGTCGAAGGGCAGGTTGCCCGTCTTGCGCGCCGCCAGCGGGCCCGAGCAGTCCTTCTCGTTGGCGATGTTGGTCTTGCCGTCCGGGCCCTTCACGGCCGGGACGCGCTCGCCATCCATGGCGGGCCGGCCGGTGTCGCAGGTGTCGGGATAGGAGCCGTAGACCACGGCGAGGCGACGCGAGGTGTTCACATCGGTGGGATAACCCTCGGCATCGAGCGGGCCGTAGTTCGGCGGCACGGAGTCGGCGTAGACGCCGAGCTTGTCGCGCAGGAGCTGGCCCGGGCGGCTGTCGTCATAGGTGCCGATGATCGACATCGGGTGGGAGTGGTCCGGCACGACGATGATCAGCGTGTCGTTGCGGTCACCGGCGAAGTCCTTGGCGACCTTGACGGCGTTGTCGAGCATGATCGTGTCGAAGACCGAGCGCTCCCAGTCGAGCGAGTGGCTGTACTTGTCGATGCGGGCGGATTCGACCATCAGCAGGAAGCCTTCGGGATTGCCCTTGAGCATGTCGAGAGCGGCCTTGGTCTGCTCGACCACATCCGGCTGGTCCGGGAATTTCGAGATCGAGCCCTTCTTGGCCAGACGCAGGTCGAAGGCGCCGTCGATATTGCCGGTGTTGTAGAGGCCGAGCAGTTTCTTGGTGCCACCGGCGACGGCGGCGTTCATCTCGGTCTTGCTGGTGGCGAGCGTGTAGCCGGCCTCCTTGAACTTGGCGATGAAGTCCTGCTCGTCGGTGCGCTTCGAGCCCGGGGTCACCTTGCTCAGGAAGTTCGGCGAGCCGCCGCCCATGATCACGTCGGGCTTCACGGCATAGAACATCTCGACGATGTCGTTGTAGTCCGAGCGCCGCCGCGTATGGGCGACCATCGAGGCCGGGGTCGCGTCCTCGATCTCGGAATTGGTGACGACGCCGACCGACATGCCGGTCTTGCGCTTCACCAGCTCGGCGATGGTCTCGACCTTGGGATGGTCGAGGGTGAGTGCGTTCTTGGCGCAGTAGACGCCGAGCGCGTTGACGCAGGACTTGTGGCCGGTGGTGTAGGCATGCGCCGCATTGGCGCTGTCGGTGACGATCGAGTCGGTGCCCGAGGTCGAGATCAGCGCCATGTTGGACATGTCGTCCATGGCGAGCTCGCCGTCATATTTGCCTTCCTTCCAGCCCTTGGAAAGGATGCGGGCGGCGGTGCGGTTGGCGACCGTCATGCCGTCGCCGATGAAGAGGATGACGTTCTTGGCCCGGCGCGGCTGGACCGTGGCGAAGACGTCCCAGTTCACGACAGACTTGTTGCCGCCCTGCGTGGCTTCCACAACATAGCGGCCGGCCGGCAGCGAGGCGCCGCGCAGCCACAGGGCCGAGTGCTTCTGGCCTTCCTCGTTCTGGATGAAATTGGTCGGGCGGCCGAGCACGTCGGCGGCGGGCTTGCCGTTGATGGTGACATTGACGTCGGCCGAGGTCGGCGCGTTCGGGAACTCGACCTTGAAATCGAAGCGCGAGCCTTCCAGGATCTCGGCCCGGTCGATCGGATAGATCGTCTGGGCGATCGCAGAGCCGCCCATGAGGCTCGTGGTCAGGGCAGCCGCCAACAGGCAAGACGCGCGCATGTCATTCTCCGGATGTGCCCTCGGGCCGATCGCGGCAGCCCTTAGAACCGGCATATGACAGTTTCATCAAATGGGGAGGCTGCGCTAGCCCGGTGCGGGAGTCATATACCGGGGCATGGGCCCGGGCGCCGTTGCGGAGACCCCGATCGCGCATGGCCTCGATCCGCAAGGAGGCGGGCAAGCGACGGGCCTGGCAGTCCCTGGCAACCTCTAGGCATTTTCCGGATTGGCTGCTGCCCTGAGCAGGGAATTGCTGTTGGCCGGCTGCAGGAGCAGCGCGTTGTTCATGCCCCAGATCGCGGCCTGTGTTCGATTTTGGACGCGAATTTTCCGCAGGATGGCTTTGACGTGAGCTTTGACGGTCGCCTCGGTGATGCCGATCTTGCGTGCGATGGATTTGTTGGAGTTGCCGTCGATCAGGCAGAGCAGGATGGCCGTCTCGCGGGGAGACAGTAGCGGCGCCGCGGTGCTCTCGGCAGCCACGCAGCCCTCCTCGCTCTCCTCGTCGTCTTGCGAAGGGGCAGGAGCGTCCTTCTGGCGCCGCAGCTTCAGCGGAGGCACGGGCGAGGGGAATGCCGGGGGAAAGATGGCTTCACCCAGCATGAGCAGCTCGATCGACTTGACGAAGGCATCGCAGGACACGGCATTGACGAGATAGCCGATCGCGCCGGCCTTGAAGGCCAGCGCCGGCTCGCTCAGGCCGTAATGCTCAGCCACGACGGCGACATGGGATTCGGGATACTGCGCCTTCAGGAGTTCGATGTCGGTCACGATCAGGCCGAAATCGTCCCCAGCATGGACGATCAGGATCAGGAGTTTGTTGGGCGTTGACTTGGCCTTCAACTGGTCGATGTTCGAAAACGCCGGCAGCGTGCGGAAGCCCTTATCTTGCAATACACGGGTGATACCCTCTCTCATCAGAGAGTATTTCCCCAGTATGGCAATGCCGAAGCCCCTGTTTTCCTTCATGAAACTCTCCCGAAACGCAAATAGACGCCACCCCCTCTCCGAATCAAATCAACTGTTTGGCTATGTTTAGAGGATCCACCGAGATCGAGGATCCTGTGGAATTTCATCGTTGCCCAAGAACCACATGGAAATCTTTTGCCCCTTGCGTGAATTTTGTTCCAAGTTCAGAAAAGGTATTTGCCGTCTTCGATCAAGCCGCGACCACGAATGTTCTTTGTCCAGAGCAGGAAACGGCTCTGCTTTTCTTCAGCATCGCGCATGAGCTGGGCCTTGCGCCTGCGAATTCCGTCTAGGCAGCCCACGCCCACAGCCGCTGGCGACGAAGACGCTCGCCTGAGTTTGCTGAAGATGAGGAAAGGCGCTGTCGATCACTGCTATGCCCGCAACATGTAAACAATCAGATCGGGATGAAAACGATCTGCCGGCACTCGCGACCCTCACAGTACCAAAAAATTGTTCGCCCAGCAAGTTGGTTAGCAAATGGTTAATCATCACGGAAGTGTTATCGTGATAAAAATTTGCGTTACCGATCAGATGACCAAGAGAGATAGTTCAGGTTGAACTGGATAGAATTTATTCATGATGCGGTTAACGGCGATCGAGTATGAGATTTATTTCAGCTTTTAGGAGGTGCTTGCATGCCTCTCAGCATGGAATGCGTATGGACGCGATTGATGGCGGCTCTGATCGCCCATTTCGGATTCAGGAGTAAATCGATCAATTTCGCGGAAATGCTCTTGGAGAATTTCAGTTTGTCGAACCGGTATCCAAGTTCGTTCAGCCGGTCGGTGTGGTATTTCCAGAAATCCTTGTTCTTGAATTTCAAGGCGCTCGACGAAAGATAGCGATAATATTGATCCAGAAGCTGATTGATGCGGCCTTCTTTTTCAGCTTGAGAGAGGTACCAATCGCCATATTCCTGGCAGTCTCCGAGTTCGGAAGATACATAGGCATTGTTGTCGAGGGATATTGTCGTCACACGATTGTAGTGAACCCGCTCATGCGAAAGTATTTGATGGACGAAGCCGAAATCGGAGTATCTGAGGTGCTCGAGGCAGGCGCTGGTGTCCGCCTCGTGTGTCGGATTTGGGAAGAAATTCGACGTATTTCGGATCGCGTCAGCCCGGTACATGACCGATGTCGGGTTTCCCAGGACTCTCTGAAAGCCCAGAAGGTGGGCGCGGCAGATGTCATGACCCGAGATCACGGACTGCGAATACGATAGGCCGACATTCCGGACATACCAGATGTCGTTTCCGCCGCTGAGCTGGTAGGCACCGACGATGCCGATCGACGGGTGTGCCTCGGCAAGCCCGACCATCCTTTCCAGGCATTCAGGATAGATCCAGTCATCCGCGGAGACGACTTTGCAGTACTTGCTCTCGCTGGAGATGAGGCCGAAGGCCTTGTTGTGATTGGCGATGATCGGCAGCAGTTCGTCGTTACTGAAGACGCGAACCCGGCTGTCCCGCTGGCGATACTCCTCGGCGATGGCGAGGGTCTCGTCGGTGCTGGCGTTGTTGAGGATGATATATTCGAAGTTCGGGTAGGTCTGCGACAGCACGCTTTCGATGCATTCGCGCAGGAACTTGGCGCCGTTGTAGACGGGCGTGACAACGCTGACCAGCGGGTTGATCTTATCGGCCATTTTCGCCCCCCACCATGCTGTTATTTCGGTTTTCTGCCGTTCAGGTCGTTATCGTTCGGAAACAATTCGTCGAATTGCTCCGTCAACTGTTCTTGAAAATCGGAAACGCTCTGCTTGATGCGCGCTTTGATCGCATCGGCATTGGCAAGCAACTGGTCGGCCCTGGCCGTCAGGTCCTCCGCATCGCAACGCGCGATATCCACGCAATAATCAGACAACCCGAGGGCGGCCATGAGGTTGCTGACCTTGGGGTGAGGCGACAACGCGATGGTCGGAACATTCTGAAGGGACGCGAAGACAACGCCGTGAAAGCGGCAGGTGACGTAGCAATCCAGGCCGGACAGGGTGGAGAGCAGGCTCGGGATATCGCAAACCGCTTCCGGCATGACGCGATCGGGCGCCAGTCCGGGGTTCTTTGCCCGAATGGCGGCGTCGAGATCGGCGATAGCCTGGGAATCGAACCAGATGTCGCTGCTGAAGAGCTTGATCCGGTAGCCGCGCTCGAGCATCCGGCCGCAGAACTCGGCGAGATTGTCGATCAACCGGTGATAGATCTGGCTGTCGTCGACCCAGTGTCGTGAGGAATCGCCATAGGCCATCGGCGCGATTCCGATAACGCGCTCTGCCCGCTCGTCTTGCGGCACCTTCGTTGCGCTTTCGGGCAGCCGAAGATTCCAGACGGCATCGGCGACGACCTTCATCCTGCCGCGGAAGCCGATCTTCCGCAGCAGGTCGCCCGAGGCGCTGTCGCGCAGGGAGACGTAGTCGGCAAGATCGAGCGTGCGCCGGACGAACCAGCGGCTCAGTGGCGCATCCAGCGGGCCGGCGCCGTTGTTCAGGAAAATGCATTCCACGTTCAGGCATTTGGCGAGGAGCAGCCACTTGAACAATGTGTAAGGGAAAGCCCAGGGGCCGCCCCAGTCGAGCAACTGGCCGCCGCCGCTGATGACGAGCATGTCGAGCTGGCAGAGCAGGATGAACGAGCGCCCGAGAAAGAGCACTTCGTGAACGAGCTGGCTGGGGCGAACGAACAGGGCGTGGCGCAGGGCATTGCCAATGCGGAACAGGGGCCCGGTCTTCCTGGCCAGTGCCTTCAGCTTTTCCGCGAACCCCACGGGCTCGGACGAACGGGGCGTCGACGACCATTCCCGCTGGAACGGGAAAATCCTCTGGCGCATCGCGAAGGCGGGAATGCCGTGCCGGCGCGTGGTGTCTTCGGGATCCATCGACAGGCCGACGACGGAGGCCCCGGGCCATCTGCGCGTGATATTGTCGAGCACGGCCGCGATCGAGCCCTCGTCTCCCAGATTGCCGGTGCCGCAATGCGCCAGAAGGGCGATGCGGCCGGGCCTGGCGGGCGCCGCCTTGGCCGTCTCCATGTCGCTCTCCGGTCGGCCCGACCAAGGCTGGCCGGCTTGCGCGGCAGCGCCGATGTCGATGCCGACCCGCTCGCTCATGCGACTTGTGCCCGTTGCCGGAGCTGAGAGGCCGCGAGCCGCGTCAGCGCGGCTCCCGCCGCCTTCTCGCCGCTCTTGAAGCTCTCATCCGTCCACATGTACCCCCAATCGCCGTAGCGCCCGCAATAGGCGATGCCGAGGTCGTCGAGATAGCCGTGCACCGTCGCGAGCGCCGCGGCACGATCGAGGTCGAAGATGATGTTGGCGTAGCGCAGATACATCGCGTTGCGGCAGAGAATCCGGTCGCTGTCGCGCAGCAGCCCGCAGCGGCGCAGGTCCGCGATCACAGGTTCGATCCAGTCCCTCGGCTGGCCGGCGAACGGCTTGTACTTGTCCGAGAAATAGACCTCCGCCTGGATGCTGCCGGTGCCCTTCGGCGCATTGTTCGGGGACAGCATGTGCGGGAAGCCGAGGCGGGTGAAGCAGATGTCCTCGTCGTAGAAATACGTCATATGCGCGTTGGAAATGTCCTCGCGGTCCACGCCGATATTGACCAGGACGCAGGACGAGCAGGCAAGCTTCCGCGCGGCTTCCAGCACGTCGCGCGGTGCGCCTACGATCATCGGGATGAGATCGGGAAGCGGCACGGATGAAACCAGGAGGTCGTAGCTGCAGATCGTGCCATTGGAAAAGGTCAGCAGGCGCGCTCTCGGATCGACAGAGACCAGCTCGTGGTTCAGCTGGATGTCGCCGGAAGGCACGAATTTCTGCAGGTAGGAGACGAAGCCGCCCTGCTGCGGATAGCGGAAATGCGTGATGTAGTGGATGTTCGGCGACGAAGCCGAAATCGCGCCGCGCAGCACTTCCTCCAGGCTGGGACGATAGATGCGCGGCCCCAGCCAGTCCGTGCTCATGTTCTCGGCCGTGGTGAGGTGATATTTGCGCGTATACTGCTTCGGGAAGAGTTCCGCGAAGGTCGGGCCGAAGCTGGCGAGCAGCCAGTCGTTGTAGTTGTTGATCGGCCCTTCCGGCTTCTGCCGCTCCTCGACGAAATCGGCGATCACCTTGACGACCACGTCTTCGGGCAGGCCGTGCAGGTGAAGCTGCACGGGATGTTGCGGCCAGTAGCCCCGCCAATAGTTGTTCAGGTTGATCTGGATGGTTTCATAGAGCTGGTCGACGCTCTCGGCGAACAGATCCTGGATCCGTTCGTCCTTGGTGAAGGAAATATGTGGCCCGATATCGAAGACGAAGCCGGGCTCGTGGCGAAACGACATGGTATGGCCGCCGTAATAGGCGTTCTTGTCATACATGACGGGGGTGATGCCTTCCGCCTGGAGGCGGTGGGCTGCTCCGAAGCCGGCCATTCCAGTCCCAAGTACAACTGCTTTGGGCATGAGCGTGCTTTCCCTCGTTAAGGTCTCGGATCAGCCTTCCGCAGCCGAAAGCAGAGGCGCGGCGGCGGCTTTCATCCGCCGCGCCGCCAGCGCGCATGTCTCGGCATCGTCCTGGAGAAGATATTCGTAGCGTTCGATCTGCCGCCGCGTGAGTGACTGCAGATCCTTCCCGGCCTGGAAGGCCTCGTACCATTCGACGATCCAGAGCAGGCTCTGGTCGAGCTGAAGGACGGGGTGCCAGTTCAGCAGAGTCCGGGCCTTGGAGGTGTCGAGGCGCAGCAGTTGCGCTTCGGCCGGGTGCGGCGTTCCGTCCTGTGCCCAGGAGGCGCCTTCGCCCCATGACGAGACGAGCTTGTCGGCGATCCAGGAGACCGGCCTGGCATCCGCTTCCGCCGGCCCGAAATTCCAGCCTGATGCGAAGCGGGCGCCGTCCTCCGCCAGCCGCTCGCACAGCAGCAGATAGCCATGCAGCGGCATCAGCACGAACTGCCAGGGCCTGATCGCGGCGGGATTGCGGATGCGACAGGGCCGCCGGTCGATGAAGGCCCGGATCAGGTCGGGGATGAGCTGGTTCGCCGTCCAGTCGCCGCCGCCGATCGCATTCCCCGCCCGGGCGCTGGCCACCGCCACGCCGTGCCGGGACAGAGTCTCCGGCGGGAAATAGGAGTCGCGATAGGCATTGGTCACCAGCTCCGAGCAGCCCTTGGAGTTGGAGTAGGGATCATGGCCGCCCATCGCGTCGCTCTCGCGATAGCCCCAGACCCATTCGCGATTGTCGTAGCACTTGTCGCTGGTGACATTGACGACGACGCAGGGACGCGCGAGCTGGCGGACGGCCTCCATGAGATGGACGGTGCCCATGACGTTGGTCGCATAGGTGTCGACCGGATGTTCATAGCTGGTCCGGACCACCGATTGGGCCGCCATGTGGATGACGACATCGGGTGCGCAGGCGGCCATCGCGGCTTGCAGATGCGCGAGGTCGCGCACATCGCCATGGATCGAATGCACGCATTCGGCCACCCTGGCTTGCTCGAAGAGGTTCGGCTCGGTCGGCGGATCGAGCGCGTAGCCGGTGACGTCGGCGCCGAGCGCTTCCAGCCATAGCGAGAGCCACGCACCCTTGAAGCCGGTATGGCCGGTGACGAAGACCTTGCGGTTCTTCCAGAAAGAAC
Source organism: uncultured Allobosea sp. (assembly GCF_945957345.1). Taxonomy (GTDB): domain Bacteria; phylum Pseudomonadota; class Alphaproteobacteria; order Rhizobiales; family Beijerinckiaceae; genus Allobosea. The sequence continues at coordinate 41,361 of NZ_CAMFKW010000042.1, forward strand.
GGTTCAGCATGGCCGAAGGCTCCAACGCTTGGATGCTGTGTCAGGGCGTCGCTTCTGCGAGGACGCGAGCCGGCGCAGCCTTCGCTTCGCGCATCGGCCAGCGCCTCTGCTGTTCGCGCCAGAGCGCATCCGCCTGGCGCCCCGCCGGCAGTTCGACATCGGCGAAGGAAACGACGTCGTCCTTCTTCTTGTCGCAGCGCATGACGCAATCCTCGGACAGGCCGATCGGCAGGGCGTCGCTGGCGCGTGCTTCCGTCGCGTTCTCGATCAGGCCGTAGGCGCAGAAGCCGCCGATGCCGTCTAGGCGCTCGCCGGCCTTGAGGTCGCGCTTGGCGACCGTGACGACCTCGCAGACCGGCCCGTCGAGGGGCGCCACCGTCGGATCGTGCTGGATCACCGCACGCGCGATCGTCGAAGCGATCTGGAGATGGGGCAGGTGGAACGGCGTGTAGAAGACGTAGAACGGGCCGTTTCCGAGCTTGTAATAGGCGAGCTGCGCCTGCTTCAGCGGATTCTCCTCGTGGATGACGACGAAGGCTCCGGTATGGGGCGCAGCCCCCAGGGCGTAGTCGACCAGCCCCGTTTCGAGCATCGCTTGCGCCGGCAGGCGTTCCGCGACCTCCCGAACATCGCCGCAGGCCGGTCCGTACATGCCGCGGCGGCCCGCATGGAAGCCCGTCGCATTGGCAAGGACCGTCGTTTCCATCGACAGCTTGGTCGCATCGGCGAAGGAGGTGACCTTGCGCGGATCCTGGTCGTTCTTTTCGGCGAAGGCGCGCTGCGTGTCCGGGTTGCGGTAGTAGTCGACCATGCCCTTGATGTTGCCGGCGGCGACGGGCTTGAGGCCGAGCGTTCGCAGATAGCGCAGCAGGGTCATGGCGACGCCGGGCTCGTCACCATCGGTATTGGTCAGGACGACGCCGGCCTCGCGGGCCTTCTGGTTCAGGATCGGGCCGATCAGGGAATCGAGCTCGGCATTGACCATCACGACATGCTTGCGATGCGCGATCGCGTCGAGCACCACGGCGGCGCCGGCTTCAACCGTCCCGGTCACTTCGAGGATGATGTCGATCGCCTCGCAGCCGGTCAGAACATACGGATCGTCGGTCAGAACAGGCACGCCGCGCGCGATCGCGCTCTCGGCCTCACGCGTTGACGAGACGCGGCTCCAGCCATGGATCTTCGCCTCGCGAAAGGCGCGTTCGGCATTGCCGAGCGTGCGGTTGGCGATGGCGACCAGCCGCATCCCCGGCACCGGCGTGCCCAGCTGCAGCGCGATGGCGCGCCCGGTGGCGCCAGCGCCGACCATGCCGACGCGGATCGGCCGCTTGCCTGTCTCATAGTCCCGTAACACCAAGTCCAGAGCCATAGCGCGTTCCTCTTTCGATGATGTCGGCAGGGCGGTCAGGCCGAGAGGCGTTGCTCCGGCGCGACATCGCCGGAGCAGCGCCGCGTCAGCGGCCAGTTGCGGTCCTGTTCGGAGATTTCGGAGACGGGCAGGGGCCAGGCGATGTCGAAGGCCGGATCGTCGAAGCGTACGCCCTTCGCAGACGCCGGCGCATAGAAAGCCGAGGTCATGTAATGCATCTCGGTATCCGGCCGGAGCGTCTGATAGCCGTGGGCGCAGCCCTCCGGCAGATAGAGCATGCGGCCGTTCTCGTCGCTCAGCTCGACGCCGTGCCAGCTGCCGTAGCTCGGCGAGTCCGGCCTGAGGTCGAGCACAACGTCGAACATCGCGCCGCGCGTGCAGCGCACCAGCTTCGCCTCGAGCGCGGGGGCCTCCTGATAATGCAGGCCGCGGAGCGTGCCGCGCTTCGTGCTGAAGCCCATATTGGCCTGAACCGGGGTGAAGGCCATGCCGTGCTCGGCGAATTCCCGAAGGCACCAGGCCCGCATGAAGCGCCCCCGCGCATCGGCATGCGGCGTCGGGTCGATGACCATCGCATCGCGAACGCTCGTCTCGGTGAACCGCATCCCCCAGCCCTCGCATTCAGGCGTCGTACCTGAATAATGTCCGCAGAAGCGCGGGTGTTCCGGCGCAGAAGCCGCGTCGTTTCAAGGATTTGCCGGAATCGGAAAAGCGCGCCGGCCCACGGCCGGCGCGCGGGGACATGCACGGGAATCTACGCGGGAGTTACGCGGTCTGGTCGGCACCGGTACGGGCGCTGCGGAAGAGGTCGAGATACAGCGCCTTCTCGCCGGCGATGAGCAGCAGCATCGCGAGATAGGTCGCGCCGAAGGAGCCGGCATCCAGCATGAGGCGGAAGAACGGCAGTAGCGTCGGCGGGCGCAGGCTGTGCACGCCGAAGCCGACCAGTGCCGCGACGGCGCAGGCGATGAGAGGGCACGCCAGCGCGCCGATGAATTCGCGGACCCGCACGCCCGTGCCGTGCAGTGCCCAGAGCGAGATCGGCACCAGCTTCAGCACCATGACCGCGGAATAGGCGAGGGCGACGCCACGCGGGCCATAGGGAAGCCCGATCACGATGCCCACAATCATGAAGGTCGCGGAGAACAAGCCGAGATAGACGCCGCGCCGGATCAGGCCGAGCGCATTGAGCAGCCAGCCGAGCGGGCTCGAGATCGCGATGACCAGGATGGTCGGGGCGAGGATCCGGAAGATCTCGATGGCGCTCGTCCATTGCGGCCCCAGCACGACCAGGATCACGTCGTCGGCGAAGAGCCCGCACACCACCGTCAGCGGCAGCGTCAAGGTTACCACCATCGAATAGCCCTTGAGGAAATAGCGCCGCAGGCGGTCGAGATCGTCCCGGGTCCGCGACAGCGCCGCGAAGGCAACCTCGCCGATCGTGTTGTTCAGGTTCTCGGTCGGAAAATTGATCAGGTAGAAGGCGCGGCTGTAGAGGCCGGTCGCCTCCGTCCCCCAGAACCGGCCGAGCAGGAGCTTGTCGATATTGATCGTGATGTAGGAGAGGAAGCCGGTCAGCGTCGCCCCGCCACCGAACTGCAGCATGGAGCGCAGGCCGGCGACGAAACGCGGCTTGCCCGGAATCCAGCCGGTCGCGAACCACAGGCCGATCGTCATGGCCAGGGGCAGCGAGATGGTCATCGAGACGATCGCCCAATAGCCGAAGCCGGCTTTGGCCATTCCGACCGAGATTGCGGTTGCGATCACCAGCGAGCTGATCTCGATCTTGGCCGAGGTCCCGAAGGCGAGGCGCCGCTGAAGCAGCACGCCATGCTGCACGCCGGCAGCCGTGATGATGAAGGTGAAGGCGATCACGTCCATGATCGCGACGAGCCTCGGCTCCCGGTAGAACGCGCTGACCATCGGTGCAGCCACGATGGCCGTCAGCGTCAGCGCCGCGCCGAAGGTCAGGTTGAGCCAGAACAGCGACGACGATTCCTCTTCGCTGAGCACGTCGCGTTGGATGGCGGCCTGGAACAGGCCGAAGCAGCCGAACATGTTCAGCACGCCGGTGAAGGCGGTGACCATCGTGACCAGACCGTAGTCCTCGGGCGTGAGCAGCCGGCCGAGCACCATGAGCGCCAGGATACGGATGACGAAGCCGAGCCCGCGGGAGCCGACATTGATCAATCCCGCGCGAACGGTTCTGCGCTTCAGGTCCTGCATGTCGTTCTCGATTGCCGCTTTTGGGGCATCGGGCCGGAAAGCGGCATCTGCCTTTCCGGGAAACCGGTGCTGGAACAGGGAGCTAGAGCATCAGCTTGCGAGCGTAGAACGCCTCCGCATAGCCGCTGGGGGCGTTGCATTCCATTCCGCGCAACCGCATCAGCGCCATGAAGGTGGTGCGGTCGAACCAGTGCTTGTTGCCCTGCGACTTGAAGGTGTCGAGGATCAGGTCGACCTTCTTCTCGCAGGTATCGTCGGACAAGGCGTTGAAGACGCTGGGCTGCCCGAGGTCGCCGTCATATTTCGGAATCTCGTATTCCAGGATCAGGTGGCTGCGGAACGTGTTCCAGGTCAATTCGGCGATCAGCCGGTGGTCCTGGTGGGAGTCGTGGCGGTTATGGGTGAAGATGATGTCCGGAGACACCTCCCGCTTGATCTCCTCGAAGACATTCTTGATCTCGGCCCCGGCGAACGGCATGTAGCCGTCCCTGAAGTCCTTCAGCACCACCCGCTTCATGCGGGCTGGATCGACGAACTGCCGTGCGCCGCTTGCAGCTTCCTCCGCACGGACGCCGCTCGCGCTGAAGACCACCCAGTGAAACACGGCGTCCGGGTGGTCGGCCGCGATCTGCAGCACCGTGCCGCCACAGCCGATCTCGATATCATCGGAATGGCAGCCCAGGCAGAGGATCTGCAGCGGGGACGCACCGGCACGGTCCGGCTTCAGGCGCAGCATGGTCAGGCCACCTGGTTCATCGTGGGAGCTGCGGCCGCCGTCATCGCCATCGCGGGATAGGCGAGATGCGCGCAGTCCTTCCACACCTTCCAGGGCGGGTTGGTGTCGTTGAGCTCCTCGAGGCGCTGCTTGTCCTTGAACGTGTCCATGCACTGCCAGAAGCCGGTGCATTTATGGGCCAGCAGGGCCTGGCGCTCGATCAGCCGCGCGAACGGCTCCCGCACCAGCTCGTCGCCGGGATTGATGTAGTCGAAGATCTCATGCCGGAAGACGAAGAAGCCGCCATTGATCCAGATGTCGGAATGGGCGAGCGCCGCGACCTCGGCGACCTTGCCGTCCGGCGCCATCCTGATCATGTCGAAGCTCGCCGTCGGCTGCACCAGCAGGAGCGAGCCGACGGCATCGCTCTGCTTCAGCTCGTCGATCATCGTCGGCAGATGCAGGTCGCTGAGACCGTCGCCGTAATTCGCCAGGAAATATTCCTCGCCCTGCAGATAGGGCTCGACCGCCTTGAGGCGCTCGCCGATCGTCGCATGCAGGCCGGTCTCGACGAAGGTGATCGTCCAGTCGTCGCTGTCCCGGTTGATGAAGTCGATCTTCCGGCCACCGCGGGACCAGACGAAATCGTTCGAGATCGACTCGTCGTATTTCAGGAAATAGTCCTTGATCGCGCCGCCCTTGTGGCCAAGGCAGAGGATGAAATCCTTGTGGCCGAAATGGGCGTAGTACTTCATCAGGTGCCAGAGGATGGGGCGCGAGCCGATCTGCACCATCGGCTTCGGAACGTCGTCGACATAGCCTCGCAGCCGCATGCCCATGCCGCCGCAGAAGAGTACGACCTTCATGATGCTCTCCCTCCGAAAATCTCGGCCTGGCGGCCGGAGTGGTCTGTTTCAAGCTGTCGTGGCGGCCTTCGAACGGGCGTGAAGCTCATAGCCATAACGCTGCATCACCCGTTCATCGGCCATGTTGAGGACGGAGCCGATAAACTTCCCCCGGGCCGCGCCCGCGGACTGGAAAGCCTGGCGGACCAGCTCCGATTGCGTCTCGCCCCATTTCACGACGAGCAGCAGGCCATCGAGTGCCGAGGCGGCTGCGCGCACCTGCGGACCGGCCGCCAGTGCAGGCATGTCGAGGATCACGAGATTGTAGGTGCTCTCTGCGGCGCGCAGGATGTCGTCCAGCAGGCCGCGCGGCATCAGGCGATCGCCGGCGCCGAGGCGCTTGTCGAGCGGCAGGACATCCAGACCGGGCTGCAGCTCGGCGAGGCCGTCGAGAGCCCGGGCTCGCGGGTGTTCACCGGGGAGGGGAGGGTCCTGCGCGAGCTTGGCAACCCAGCGCGAGAGCGAAGGATCGTCCGGCACGGCGTCGACCAGAAGCACGCGCTTTCCGGCTGCTGCGGCGGTCCTGGCCAGGGCAATGGCCAGCGAGGTCGTGCCCTCGCCGGGTAGGATCGAGGTCACGCCGATGGCATGGAACCCTCCGGGCGAAACATCGTCCATCACCGCCGTGGCGCGGCGCAGGACCTCATGCTGCGATGTCAACAGGTGTCCGGCGGCGGCATCTTCCGGCCAGGCTCCGATTCCCGGAAAGCGGGGCACGACACCGAGGCATTCCACGCCCAGGACGAACTCCATCTGGTCCCTGCTGCGGATCCCGTCGCTGAACATGTCGAGCAGGAGCGCGACCGCGGTGGAGGCCCCGAGGCCAAGCAGGGCCGCGATGGCGAGGATCAGGATGGCCGATGGCCCGTCCGCCCCGACAGGCGGCTCCGCTTCCGACAGAATCTGGGCGCTCGGGCCGAGATTCTGGTAGATTTCGCGCAAGGTGGGCGCGTGGGCAGAGGCCGCATCGGAGGCGCGCGGGCGTTCCTGCAGAGAGGTCCGGACGATGGCGTTGACGATCCGCGCCGCCTTGACGGGATCCGAGGCCTTGAGGCTCACCGCCACGATATGGCTCGTGCCGACCTGCCGGACGCTGAGCTTGCGGCCAAGGGCTGCGAGCGCCGCGCGATAGGCTGCGCCGTTCGATACGGCTTCCGGCGAGGTTTGTCCCTGAGGAGCCTTGGCGTCCCCGGGCAAGGCCGCGTGGGTGTCGTTGAATTCCGGGTCGTCGACGAGGTGCAGCGTTTCGACCACCGTGGCCAGGACATTGCCGGAGCGCAGCAGCTCGATCTGGTTTTGCACCATCGGGAGATCGGCACGCCCGGGCAGGATCGCCTGGTCGGGTCCGGTCAGGACCTGCCTGATATAGATCAGCAGCTGGCTGGATGCGGTGTAGGTCGCCGGGCGCAAGCTGACATAGGCCGCGGCGATGGCCACGCATCCGATGGTGCCGAGGGCCAGCAGCCATTTGCGGCTGCGAAGGCTCCCGAGGCCGAAGGACGGTCGCGGCCGCACCTCGATCCGGGCTTCGAGCCCTTCCGTGCTGGGAGCGACCTGCGGGCGGCTTCTTGTGTCCATCATGGGCTTCAATCAAAAATGGACCCGTTTCCGGAGTCCGGTTCGGCTCGACGCTGGTGGGAGAGGGGAAGCGATCGCCCTGGCGGCCTATCCTGGTCGAGACCTGATCGCCGGCTTCCGCGCCCCCCACCCGGCGCCTTGCGCCCGCAGTGGCATTCACAGTGCAAACGCCGGGCGATCCGCCGCCGTTCCTGCAGGGGCAGGCTCAAACCGACATCGCTTCGCGACGCTGTTCAGGGGCTCGATGCTGATCGCATAGACCAGGAACATGACCCCGCACACGCGCCAGGCGCTGCCCGTCTTGGTGTGGAGCAGGAAGACCGCGAGAAGGGGGATGTAGAACGTCACCAGCAGGCGGATCCGCTGGGATACGTCCCCGGCCCGCGAAGCCCTGACATAGAGCGCCAGCCCGAGCAGCAGCTCGAGGTAGAGCGCGTGGATGTTGGGGTGCGGGAAGGTGCTCTGCAGGCGGAAATCGCTGAAATCGGACAGCCCGTGGGCGATGTCCATGAAGGCATGGAGCGTGGGCGGCGGAGACGAGCCGAGCACTACAAGCACGAAGCGGGTCAGGTCGCGCGACGAACGCAGGATGTGCACGGCGGTGAGAAAACCATCCAGTGGAGCGCCTGCGTTTGTGCCGGCGC
>NZ_CAMFKW010000043.1 GCF_945957345.1 uncultured Allobosea sp.
TTCGGCGGCGTCAAGCAGTCGGGCCTCGGCCGCGAGGGCTCGCAGCTCGGCATCGAGGAGTATCTCGAGGTCAAGGCCTTCCATATTGGCGGGCTTTGACGAGCAGCAGGGTCGGCTTCACAGAGTTGACGAAACAAGGGGGACTACCGTGAAAATCATAGCTTCCGCACTACTGGCACTTACTGTCTCGGCGACGATCGCGCCCGCCGAAGCCCAAACCACGACGCTCACCACGGTGAAAAGCCGCGGCGACCTGATTTGCGGCGTCAGCCCCGGACTCGCCGGCTTCGGGATTCCCGACGCGAAAGGCGAATGGATCGGCCTCGACGTCGATCTGTGCCGTGCCATCTCGGCTGCGATCTTCAACGATCCGATGAAGGTCAAGTTCACGCCGCTCTCGTCGAAGGATCGCTTCACGGCGCTCCAGAGCGGCGAGGTCGACCTGCTCTCCCGCACCTCGACCTGGACGATGTCGCGCGACACCACGCTGGGCCTGACCTTCGCCGGCGTGAACTATTATGACGGGCAGGCCTTCCTGGTGCAGAAGAAACTCGGCATCGACACCGCCCGCAAGCTCGACGGCGCCTCGATCTGCCTGCAGCAGGGCACGACGACCGAGCTCAACGTCGCCGACTATTTCCGCAAGAACAAGATCAAGTACGAGCCGGTCACCTTCGACAAGGGCGACGAGGCGATCAAGGCCTTCGAATCCGGCCGTTGCGATGCGCTGACCGACGATTCCTCGGCCCTCTACGCATTGAAGCTGAAGCTGGTGAAGCCGGAGGAGGCCGTCGTCCTGCCCGAGCTGATCTCGAAGGAGCCGCTCGGCCCTGTCGTCCGCAGCAGCGACCTGCAATGGTTCAATCTGGTGAAGTGGACGCTCGACGCCATGCTGAACGCCGAGGAGCTCGGCGTCACCAAGGCGAATGTCGACGAGATGCGGAAGTCGGACAATCCGGAGATCCGCCGCCTGCTCGGCGTGGAGGGCAAGTTCGGCGAGGGTATCGGCCTGACCAACGACTGGGTCTACCGCATCGTCAAGCTCGTCGGAAACTACGGCGAATCCTTCGAGCGCAATGTCGGCCAGGGCTCCGAGCTCAAGATCGCGCGCGGCAAGAACGCGCTCTGGACCGAGGGCGGCCTGCAATACGCTCCGCCGGTCCGCTGAAGGACGCAGGCAGCATCTTAAGGTATCGGGCCGAATATAACATTCAGCCCGATACTCGAGGTCATCCGATCTGCATCGGCTGTTCCGAAAATCGCATGACAATTTTCAGGCCGATGCTTCACAACCCCGCGAAGCTTTCAGCTTTGCGACAATAACGAAAATGGCACGCCCTGCACCGAGGGGCGTGCCAATCAACGTTTTCGCTATCGCAGGGTCCCCGCGCGCCTCTGCGCTCACTGAATCCGGTCGAGCATCTTGTAGTACATGCCCACCAGCGGCAGGAACCAGGGCTTGCCGAAATGGCCCGGCACCGCCGGCCAGGACAGCCCCTCGAGCGGATTGCGATTGGGGCGGCCGAGGATCGCATCGGCCATGATCATGCCCAGATGCGTCGACATCTGCGCGCCGTGGCCGGAATAGCCCATCGCATACCAGACGCCGTCCTCGTAGCCGGCGCGGGGATAGCGATCCCTGGTCATGTCGACCAGCCCGCCCCAACAATAGTCGATATCGACATCCTTGAGCTGCGGGAAGATGCCGGCAAGGCTCGCGCGCAGGATGGCACCGCTCTTCGCGTCGGAGGTCTGGTCGGACGTCGCGGAGAAACGCGCCCGCCCGCCGAAGATCAGCCGGTTGTCCGGCGCGAGGCGGAAATAGTTGCCGATATTGAGCGAGGTCACGGCCGTACGGTTGCTCGGCATGGTCGCCGCGACCTCGGCCTCGCTCAGCGGCCGCGTCGCGATCAGGAACGAGCCGACCGCAATGATTCGGCGCCGAAACCAGGAGAAGGGCCCGGAGGTATAGGCCCCCGTCGCCACCAGCACATCCTTCGCCAACACGCTTCCGCGCGGCGTCTGGAGGACATGCCGCCCACCTTCCAGCCGCCGCTCGGTCACGGGCGCGCGCTCATGGATCACCGCGCCGTGCCCGGCGGCCGCCGCGGCCAAGCCTGTTACGAAGCGGCCCATATGCATCATGGCGCTTTTCTTCGAAAGCATCGCGCCATGGAACGCGTCGGAGCCGACCTCACCCACGAGCTCGGCCCGGCTCAACATGGCCGTGTCGGGATCCGCCTCGCGATGCAGCACCTCGAAATTGCGGGTGAGCGAGGCGACGTGCTCCGGCTTGGAGGCCAGCTTGAGCTTGCCGGCCCGCCGGAACGAGCAGTCGATGCCCTCCTCCGCGACGATCCGCTCGATCGTGTCGACGGAATCGTCGAAGGCCCTGTAGAGGGCCACCGCACGCTCCCTGCCGAGCGCCGCCTTGGCGGCGATGAAGCTATGGGCGAGGCCGTTGTTGAGATGGCCGCCATTGCGGCCGGACGCTCCGTATCCGACGCTTTCCGCCTCCAGCACCACGACCTTCGCCCCGGCCATGGCGAGCTGGCGCGCTGCGGCGAGGCCGGTGAAGCCGCCACCGACGACGGCCACGTCATAACTGCCTTCGACCGGCCCCTTGGCGGCGCCGGTGAAGCTGTTGGCCGTGTCATGCCAATAGGATTTGAATTGCATCGGCCGGGGCCTCAGAGCCCGAACACGCCGGGCAGGCCCGAAATGTCCTTGATCTCGGTATAGCCGTAATAGGGATTCGCCGGCTCGTGCCCGCGATTGACCCAGACCTTGTTCTTGATCCCGAGATCATGCGCGGTCATCAGGTCGTAGCGGAACGAGGACGAGACGTGGCAGACGTCCTCCGGCCCGCAGCCCAGCATGTCGAACATGTACTCGAAGCCCTTCATGCGCGGCTTGTAGGATTGCGCCTGCTCGGCCGTGTAGACGGCATGGAAAGGCGCGCCGAGCCGGGCGACGTTATGCGGAATCTGGTCGTCCATGGCATTGGACAGGATGACGAGCGGGATTTCCTTCGCCACCTTGGCGAGGCCTTCCGGCACGTCCGCATGCGGCCCCCAGGTCGGCACCTGCTCGTAGACCCAGCGCGCATCCTCGGGGCGGAAGGCGACGCCATTCCGGCGGCAGGTCCGCTCCAGCGAATTGTAGACGACCTCTTCATAGGGCTTCCAGTCGCCGAGGATCTCGTCGAGCCGATAGGCCGAGAAATTCGTGATGAAGGTGCGCATCGCCGGCTCGTCCAGCTTGTCGCCGTAAAGCGCGCGCGCAGCCTTATCCATCGCGAAATAGATCAGTGTGCCGTGGCAGTCGAAGGTCACGAATTTGGGCTTGATGACGGTCATCCGCGGAAATCCCCTGTGGCGAAACGGTTGTATCCGTTAGCCAGGATCATAGCCGGGGCCGGAACGGCGCGAGCACCGCATTGCCCGCGACGGGAAGCACAAACTGCCGTCCGCCCTTGAGGCTATGGCAGAGAGTTCCGCCCGCATCGCAGTGGAGACCCACCTCGCTCCCCGATTGCCGGCCCCTTTCCGGCGTTCGTGGCATTCCATGCGGTCGCCGCGCATTCCTACGGTCGAAGATATCGCCCGGCGCCGTTCCTCAGGAGCAACTGCGCCGGCGCACCGCCTATCCATGAAGCAACGGATAAGAAGCGAAGCATCATGGACCAGGAAACGATCGATCTCGTCGCCTTCGACGAACGCCATCTCGATGGCGCCGTTCTGCTCTCGCGCGAGGCGGGCTGGCCCCACCGGCGCGAGGACTGGGCGATGCTCCTGGCTCTCAGCCACGGCTTCGTCGCGCTCCAGGGCGATGTGGTGGTCGGCACCGCGATGCTGACGCCATTCGGAGACAACTGCGCCACCGTGAATATGGTGATCGTCGCAGCCAGCATGCGCGGGCGGGGCCTTGGCCGGAAGCTCATGGATGCCGCCCTGCAGGCCTGCGGCGCCCGCGAATGCCGCCTCACTGCAACCGCGGATGGGCTGCCTCTCTATGAGAAACTGGGATTCAAGGCGACGCACGAAATCCGCCAGCACCAGGGCATTCCCGCCCCGCTGCCGGCGGATGCGGCGAACGACGCCGTCGAGCTGGAATGGGTCGGTTCGGAGAATTTCCCCTCAGTCGCCGCGCTCGACCTGGAGGCGCAGGGGATGGACCGCCGCCCGCTGCTCCGGCTCCTGACCGAGGCCGGGCGAATGGTCGTCCTGCGCGATGCCGGCCGAAGCGTCGGCTATGCCGCGCTGCGCCCATTCGGCCGCGGCGAGGTGATCGGCCCGGTCGTCGCAAATACGCTGGAACAGGCGCAGAGCCTCCTGAGCTTCCTGATCGCCAGCCGCCCCGGCGCCTTCCTGCGCGTCGACACGGCCGAATGGCATGAGCTTTCGCCATGGCTTTCCGCGCGCGGCCTCGTGGGCGTCGGCGGCGGCATCGCCATGCGCCGCAAGCCGGCCGGCCGGCAGCCGCCCGGCCCCGCCAAACCCTTCGCTCTCGCCAGTCAGGCGCTCGGATAGTCTGGAGAACCGCCATGTTGAGCAATTCCCTGATCGAACTCGATCGCGAACACTGGATTCACCCGGTCGCCTCCTATCGCGGCCATGAGAAGGCCGGCGTGCGCGTGCTACGCTCGGCGAAGGGCGCAACCATCACCGACGCGTCCGGCAAGCAGCTCATCGACGGCTTCGCCGGGCTGTGGTGCGTGAATGCCGGCTACGGGCATGAGAGCATCGTCGAGGTGGCTGCGAACCAGATGCGCGAACTTGCCTATGCGACGGGCTATTTCGGCCTCGGCTCCGAGCCCGCCATCCGTCTGGCGGCCGAACTCGCCGAGCGTTCGCCGGGCGACCTGAACCGCGTCTATTTCACGCTCGGCGGCTCCGACGCCGTCGACAGCACGGTCCGCTTCATCCGCTACTACCAGCAGGCCCGCGGCAAGCCGCAGAAGGACCAGTTCATCTCGATCGAGCAGGGCTATCACGGCTCCTCGACCGTCGGCGCCGGCCTCACCGCCCTGCCCGCGTTCCATGCCGGCTTCGGTGTGCCCTATGACTGGCAGCACAAGATTCCGTCGCATTACACCTACCGCAACCCGGCGGGCTCGGCGCCGGAGGCCGTCATCGCCGCCTCGCTGGCCGCCCTCAAGGCCAAGGTCGAGGCCGTGGGCGGCGCGGATCGCGTCGCGGCCTTCTATTGCGAGCCGATCCAGGGCTCCGGCGGCGTGCTCGTCCCGCCGCCCGGCTGGGTCAAGGCGATGCGCGAGCTCTGCCGCGAGCTCGACATCCTCTTCGTCGCCGACGAGGTCATCACTGGCTTCGGGCGCACGGGCCCGCTCTTCGCCTGCGAGGACGAGGGCATCGTTCCCGACCTGATGACCGTCGCGAAGGGACTGACCTCGGGCTATGTGCCGATGGGCGCCGTACTGATGTCGCAGGAGGTCTACGACGTCATCGCGGACGGCTCGGGCGCGGCCGCGGTCGGCCACGGCTACACCTATTCCGCCCATCCGGTCAGCGCCGCTGTGGGTCTCGAGGTGCTCAGGCTCTACGAGAACGGCCTGCTCGACAACGGCCGCAAGGCCGGCGCGCGCCTGATGGCAGGCCTCGGAAACCTCCGCGATCATCCTCTCGTCGGCGACGTGCGCGGCCGCGGCATGCTGGCCGCCGTCGAGCTCGTGACCGACAAGGCGAAGAAGACGCCGCTGCCGGCCGCTGCCGCGCCGGCCCAGCGCATCTTCGACCGCGCCTGGGACAAGGGCCTTGTCATTCGGGCCTTCGGCAACGGCGTGCTGGGCTACGCCCCCCCGCTGTGCTGCACCGACGCCGAGATCGATGCGATCGTCGAACGCACCCGCGCGACGCTCGACGAGACGTTGGCCGATCCGGATGTGCGCGCCGCGATGGCGTGACGCCGCGAGGCCCCGTGAAGGAGGGGCGGACGCTGGGTCAATCCCACGGCCGCCTCCCGAAGCCGAGATTCCGCGAAGGCTGCGAATTCGGAATTTTGTGCCGCGCGGTTTTCGACATTCAGCGTATCCGGCGAGCCAGCAATGGGAAACTCCCTCATGGCCGACGGAGACCGGCCAGGGGAATAGAGCGCAACCGTCACGACCAGCGGCCGAACAGCCCGATGACGATGCGACTGCGCTTGCTGACGACCACGGATTCCCGCCAGCGACCGGCGGGAGAAGCGGAGAGGCGATGGCTAAGAGTTTCGGCGACTTCCGCTATATGACGTTCGACGTCGTGGGCACCCTCATCGATTTCGAGGGCGGCCTTGTCGATTGCCTGGCGGCAATCGCCCGCGAAGCCGGCGTGCCCTTCGATGGCGAGGAAGCCCTCAGTCTCTACCGGGCAGCCCGTTACATGCCCGATGTCCAGCACTTCCCGGACGATCTCGCCCGCGTCTACGGCGTCATCGCGCCGAAGCTCGGCCTGCCCTTAGGCGAGAGCCGCGGGCAGCGCCTGCGCGACGCCGTCAAGGATTGGCGCCCCTTCCCGGACAGCGTCGACGCGCTTGCCCGCTTGTCGAAGCGCTACAAGTTGATCGCCATGACCAACGCTCAGTGCTGGGCCTTCGCGCATTTTTCCCGCGCGCTCGGCAACCCATTCTATGCGGGCTTCACCGTCGACGATACCGGTACGGAAAAGCCGGACCCCGCCTTCTTCGAGCAGGTCTTCGCCTTCGTCGAGAAGGATGGCGGCTCGCGCGAGCAGATCCTGCATGTCGCGCAGAGCCAGTATCACGACATCGGAATCTCCCGGAAGCTCGGCCTGACCAATTGCTGGATCCAGCGGCGCCACGCCCAGCCTGGCTATGGCGGCACGATCGAGCCCGAAAGCTTCACCGAACCCGACTTCCACTTCACCTCGATGGGTGCGCTCGCCGATGCCGTCGAGGACAGTCTGGTAGCCTGAAGAAACCCGCAACGAAGAAGACCAACGCCGAAGCAACGGCGCAAATCAGAAGAGGGGAATTCGCATGACCGACAAGATTTCTTCCAGCTGGACGAGCGCCGACGACGCCATCGTCGAGAATTCAATCCGCCGCGGCGCAAGCCGCCGCGACCTCCTGCAGATGCTGATGGCCGGCGGCCTTGCCGCTTCCGCCAGCAGCCTCGTGCTGGCGCGTGCCACCTCTGCGCTCGCGGCGACGCCGGTCAAGGGCGGCAACCTGAAGGCTGCCGGCTGGTCCTCCTCGACCGCCGACACGCTTGATCCGGCCAAGGCCTCGCTCTCGACAGACTATGTCCGCTGCTGCGCCTTCTACAACCGCCTGACCTTCCTGGACGGCGACGGCAAGCTGCAGATGGAGCTCGCCGACAAGTTCGAGACCAAGGACGCCAAGGTCTGGACTGTCACGCTCAAGAAGGGCGTCACCTTCCATGATGGCAAGCCACTGACCTCGGCCGACGTCATCTACTCGCTGAAGCGCCATCTCGACCCGGCCGTCGGCTCGAAGTCGAACTCGCTCGCCAAGCAGATGACCGAGTTCAAGGCGGTCGACCCGCTGACCGTGGAGATCACGCTGGCGGCGCCCAACGGCGACCTGCCGACCATCCTGTCGACGCACCACTTCATGATCATCGCCGACGGCACCACGAACTTCGCCAAGGCGAACGGCACAGGCGCCTTCGTCTGCGAGAACTTCGAGCCCGGCGTGCGCTCGATCGCGGTCAGGAACAAGAACTACTTCAAGCCCGGCGGCGCGAACCTCGACTCCTTCGAGTTCTTCGCGATCACCGACGATACGGCGCGCGTCAACGCGCTGCTCTCCGGCGATATCCAGCTCGCCGCAGCGATCAACCCGCGCTCGATGCGCCTGGTCGAGAGCCAGCCGAACGTCGTGCTGTCGAAGACCACGACCGGCAACTACACAAACCTCAACATGCGGCTGGACATGGCGCCCGGCAACAAGGCGGATTTCGTGGCGGGCATGAAGTATCTGCTCAACCGCGAGCAGATTCAGAAATCGGCGCTGCGCGGCCTCGCCGAGATCGCCAACGACCAGCCCGTTCCGCCGATGAACGTCTATCACAACAAGGACCTGAAGCCGAAGGCGTTCGACCCCGAGCGGGCCAAGGCGCTCTTCCAGAAGGCCGGTGTTCTCGGCCAGTCGATCCCGATCGTCGCCTCGGACGCTGCCGGCTCTTCGGTCGACATGGCCGTGCTCGTCCAGCAGGCCGGCAACGCCATCGGCATGAAGTTCGACATTCAGCGCGTTCCCTCGGACGGCTACTGGTCGAACTATTGGCTGAAGGCCCCGGTCCATTTCGGCAACATCAACCCGCGGCCGACGCCGGACATCCTGTTCTCGCTGCTCTACGCCTCCACGGCGCCGTGGAACGAGAGCCAGTACAAGTCCGAGAAGTTCGACAGGATGCTGCTTGAGGCGCGCGGCTCGCTCGACGAGGCCAAGCGCAAGCAGATCTACGGCGAGATGCAGGTGATGATCGCCGACGAGGCCGGCACCGCGATCCCGGTCTACATCTCCAACGTCGACGCCATCTCGAACAAGCTCAAGGGCCTGCTCCCGAACCCGCTCGGCGGCATGATGGGCTACGCCTTCGCCGAATACGTCTGGCTCGAAGGCTAAAGCCCTGCTTCTCCTGCGGGCCGGGCGCGTGCGTCCGGCCCGCATTTCGTGCCACACTCCGATCGGAGGTGTCAGCTGCGGGAGCGTCGATGAACCTTCACCTGTTGTCCCTGCTGGGCGGACGGCTGCTCGTCGCACTGCTGACGCTGCTGATCGTCTCCTTCGTGGTGTTCTGCGCCACCCAGATCCTGCCCGGCGACGTGGCAGAGGTGCTGCTCGGCCAGGCGGCGACGCCTGAGGCCGTGGCGGGCTTGCGCGCGGCGATGCACCTGAACGACCCGGCTATCCTGCGCTACTTCCGCTGGCTCGGCGGGATGCTGACAGGCGATTTCGGCATCTCCTACGCCAATAACCGACCGATCGCGGAGCTGGTCGCGGGGCGCCTGGGCAATTCGCTCCAGCTCGCGGCGGCGACAGCGCTGTTTTCGGTTCCGATCGCGCTCGCGCTCGGCATCACCTCCGCCATGCTGCGCGGCTCGGTTTACGACCGCTCGGTCACGATGGCGACGATCATGGTGATCTCGGTGCCGGAATTCATGATCGCGACCGCCGGAGTGCTGATCTTCGCGGTCTGGCTGAAATGGCTGCCGGCGCTGTCCTTCGCGCGGGACGTCCACTCCTTCGGCGAGATGCTGCGCATCTATGCGATGCCGGTCTTCACGCTGAGCTTCGTGATCTCGGCCCAGATGATCCGCATGTCGCGCGCCGCCGTTGTCGAGGCACTGAACACGCCCTATGTCGAAATGGCTCAGCTCAAGGGCGCCTCTCGCCCGCGGGTCGTGCTGCGCCATGCGCTGCCCAATGCGCTCGGCCCCATCGTCAACGCCGTAGCGCTGTCGCTTTCCTATCTGCTCGGCGGCGTCATCATCGTCGAGACGATCTTCAACTATCCCGGCATCGCCAAGCTGATGGTCGACGCCGTTTCGACGCGAGACCTGCCGCTCATCCAGAGCTGCGCGATGATCTTCTGCGCCGTCTACCTGCTCCTGATCACGACGGCGGATGTCATCGCCATCCTGTCGAACCCGAAATTGCGCTGACCCATGGCCATCGACGCAGCCAACACGACAGCCGCCAGCCCGCGCCGCGCGGGGTATCGGTTCAACCTCACGGGCTGGATCAGCCTTATCGTCATCCTCGCCTGGGCGGCGGTCGCGATCCTCGCGCCCTATGTCACGCCCCACGGCATCAGCGACATCGTCGACACCGACTATTTCGGCCCGATGAGCCTGCAGTTTCCGCTCGGGACGGACTATCTCGGGCGCGACATGCTCTCGCGTATCCTCTTCGGCGCGCGCTACACGGTCGGCATCTCGCTGGCGGCAACGCTGATCGCCTGCACCATCGGCGTCACGCTCGGCATGGCGGCGGCCGTGACCGGCGGCTGGTTCGATACGGCGTTGAGCCGCTTCGTCGATGCCCTGAGCTCTATCCCCAGCAAGCTGTTTGCGCTCGTTGCCGTCGCCGGCGTCGGCTCGTCGATCCCCGTGCTGATGCTGATCCTCGGCATCATCTACACGCCCGGTTCCTATCGCTTCGCCCGGGCGCTGGCCGTCAACGTCAACACCGCGGATTTCGTCACCGTGGCGCGCATTCGCGGCGAGAAACTGAGCTACCTGATCCGCGCCGAGATCCTGCCCAACATCATCGGGCCCGTGCTGGCCGATGTGGGCCTGCGCTTCGTCTTCATCGTGCTGCTCCTGTCCGGCCTGTCCTTCCTCGGCCTCGGCGTGCAGCCGCCGGAGGCGGATTGGGGCTCGCTGGTGCGCGAGAATATCGGCGGCCTGCCCTTCGGCGCGCCGGCCGTGATGGCGCCCTCCTTCGCCATCGCCAGCCTGACGATCGCGGTGAACATGCTGATCGACAACCTGCCGCAGAAAATCCGCGACCGGAGCGAATGATGGGCTCTCTCGTCGAAATCCGGGACCTCAAGGTCGAGGCGACCACCGATGCCGGCCGGCGCGTCGAGATCATCAAGGGCGTGAGCTTCGAGATCGCGCCGGGCGAGATCGTCGCGCTGATCGGTGAGAGCGGCTCGGGCAAGACCACGATCGCGCTGACCCTGCTCGGCTACACCCGCGCGGGCTGCCGCATCACCGGCGGAAACGTGCGCGTCGACGGCCGCGACATGGCCGCACTGTCCGAGAAGGAGCGGGCCAAGGTCCGTGGCGTCGCAGTGTCCTACGTGCCGCAAAGCGCGGCCGCCGCCTTCAACCCGGCGCAGCGCATCATGGACCAGGTGATCGAGATCACCCGCATCCATGAATTGATGCCGCGTGCCGAGGCCGAGGCCAAGGCGGTGGATCTTTTCCGTGCGCTCTCCCTGCCCTCGCCCGAGACGATCGGCGGGCGCTATCCGCACCAGGTTTCCGGCGGCCAGCTCCAACGCCTTTCGGCGGCCATGGCCCTGATCGGCGACCCGAAGGTGGTGATCTTCGACGAGCCAACGACGGCCCTCGACGTCACCACGCAGATCGAGGTCCTGCGCGCCTTCAAATCCGTGATGCGCCAGAGCCGGATGGCCGGCGTCTATGTCTCGCACGATCTGGCCGTCGTCGCGCAGATCGCCGACCGCATCGTCGTCCTGAAGGGCGGGGTCATCCAGGAAATCGGTGCGACCGCGCAGATCCTGTCGGCGCCGACACACCCCTATACCCAGGAACTGCTCGCTGCCTTCGCCCCTCCCGGGCGCGCGCCCGCACAGGTGGCGAGCCCGGAAGGCACGACTCCTCGCCCCGTGCTGGAGCTCGACTCGGTCAGTGCCGGCTACGGCAAGCTGCAGGCGGACGGGACCCCGCTGATCCTGGCTGTCGACAAGGTCGGCTTCAAGCTGGAGCGTGGCCGCAATCTCGGCATCATCGGCGAATCCGGCTGCGGAAAATCGACGCTCGCGCGCTGCATCGCCGGCATCATCCCGCCCACCTCGGGCACGATCGCCTTCAACGGCAAGCCGATGGCACCCCGCGCGCAGGACCGCAGCGCCGATGAATTGCGCAAGCTGCAGATCGTCTTCCAGTCGGCCGATACCGCGCTCAACCCGGCCAAGTCGATCGAAGACATCCTGGGCCGGCCTCTCACCTTCTATCATGACCTGCGCGGCGCCGCCCGCGACACACGCATCGACCGGCTCCTCGAGCTCGTACACCTGCCTCGCGCCCTGAAGCACCGGCTGCCGAGCGAATTGTCGGGCGGGCAGAAGCAGCGCGTGAACCTGGCACGCGCGCTCGCCGCCGATCCCGAACTCATCCTGTGCGACGAGATCACCTCCGCGCTCGACACCGTGGTGGCGGCGGCAATCATCGAATTGCTCAAGGACCTGCAGCGCGAGCTCGGCCTGTCCTATCTCTTCATCAGCCACGACCTGACGACGGTACAGGCGATCTGCGACGAGGTCGCGGTCATGTATCGCGGCGTGAAGGTCGAGCAGTTGCCGGCCGATCAGGTCGGCAAAGCAGGCGGCCACCCCTATGCGCGGCTGCTAATGTCCTCGGTGCCGAAGCTCGACCCGAGCTGGCTCGACAAGCTCGAACGCGACCCGGAACTCGTCGCCGCCTTCGCGAAACGCTGAAACTCAGTTCGTCGCCGTGACCGGAAACAGGCTGGTCAGCGGCATATGCGGTTTCACGATCGGCGATTTCAGCACGACGAAGCTGAAATACTTGTCGATGCCGATATCGAGGTCGATCAGCCGCTCCATCAGCGTCTGGTACTCGATAATGCCGCTGGTCACGAACTTGACGAGATAATCGTAGCCGCCCGAGACCAGATGGCACTCGATCACCTGGTCGAGTTTTTCGATGGCGGCGAGGAAGCGTGCGAAATCGATCTGCCGGTGGTTCTTCAGCGTCACTTCGGTGAAGACCGTCAGAGTCTGGCCGAGCTTTCCGATATTGATGCGGGCGGAATAGCCGGTGATGTAGCCGTCCTGCTGCAGCTTCTTGACCCGCATCAGGCAGGGGCTCGGCGACAGATTCACCAGCTCGGCCAGCTCGACATTGGTGATCCGGCCATTCTTCTGCAGTTCGTAGAGAATCTTGATGTCGATCTGATCAAGCTTCATGGGTCCCACCTCGATCGACAGATGATTGCGCCGCGCGTCGCGGCGCTGCGACAGCAGATCATGCCGTGAACGCTTCGCAGTGTCTAACAGGCGCCGGGCGCAGGCGATGACAGAATTGGCCTGTCGAAACCGAAGGAAATGCCGTGGCGATCCGATCTGCGGTGCACATGCCCGCCGGCAGGCAGATAGTCTCGCCTCCGCAAGGAGATCGTGATGCCGGCGCCACTGTTCGAGATCGAGACCAGCCCCGCCCTGCCCGAGAGCGCCGATGTCGCGGTCATCGGTGGCGGCATCGTCGGCGTCTGCGCCGGGTACTATCTGGCGCGCCGCGGCCTGAAGGTCGCGCTTGTCGAGAAGGGCCGCATCGGTGCCGAGCAGTCGAGCCGCAACTGGGGCTGGTGCCGGCAGCAGAATCGCGATGCCCGCGAGCTGCCGATGGCAACGGAGAGCCTCACGCTTTGGGATCGCTTCGCCGAAGAGATCGGAGAAGATCTCGGCTTCCGTCGCTGCGGCCTGCTCTACCTCAGCGACGACGACTCGCAGCTCGCCGGCTGGGCGAAATGGCGCGACTTCGCCATTGGCGAAGGCGTCGTCACCCATATGCTGTCCCCAGACGAAGCGTCGGCGCGAGGCAGCGCGACCGGCAAAAGCTGGAAAGGCGGCGTGTTCTCGCCGACGGACGGCACGGCCGATCCCGCCCGCGCCGCGCCGGTGATCGCGCGCGGCATCCTCAAGGCCGGCGGCAGCGTGCACCAGTTCTGCGCCGCGCGCGGCCTCGAGACGATGGGCGGGCGTGTCTCGGCCGTCGTGACCGAGAAGGGCACCATCCGCACCAAGACGGTCGTCCACGCAGGCGGCGCCTGGGCCTCCTCCTTCCTCAATCAATACGGCATCCGTTTCCCGCAATCCTCTGTCCGGTCGTCGATTCTCTCGGTCGGGCCGGGCGCTGCCGGCCTGCCGGAGGCGCTGCATACGGCCGCAGTCTCGGTCACCCGCCGCGGCGACGGCGGCTATACGCTGGCGATCAGCGGCGGGGCCCGCGTCGACCCCACGCCGCAGCAACTGCGCTTCGCCCGCCAGTTCGTGCCGATGTTCCTGCGGCGCTGGCGCAGCCTTGCGATCGGCGGGCTCGAAGGCTGGAAATCCGGCCACGAGACGCTCGGCCGCTGGAAGCTCGACGCGCCCACGCCGATGGAGGCCAGGCGCATCCTCGACCCGACGCCCGACCCGCGCCAGATCGCCGAGACCCATGCGCGCGCGCAGGCCCTGCTGCCGGCCCTCAAATCCGTGCCGGTCGCGGCGCGCTGGGCTGGCTATATCGACTCGACGCCGGACGGCGTGCCCGCCATCGGCGAGCTTGCCGGCCTGCCCGGCTTCATCGTCGCCGCCGGGTTCAGCGGCCATGGCTTCGGCATCGGTCCCGGCGCCGGCCACATGATCGCGGATATCGTCACGGGCGCGAAGCCGATCCTCGACCCCCGGCCCTATCGACCTGAGCGACTGGAGGGCTCCGCCTTCGGCAAGGTGGCCGAGTTCTAGAAGCCACCCTGCCCCGCATCGGGCCGCATAAGTCCGTCTTATGGGTCCGTCACGAATTCGTCTTGTCGCTCGCTCCGACAGGTACGGATGCTGCATGGCCCGGCGTGGACGACCGGGTGACCACGAAGCAACACAGGGGAACGGGATGATCGGGTTCAGAACAACGGTTGCCGCGCTCGGCATGATGGTCGCTGCTGCGACAGCCCAGGCGCAGACGGTCTACAAGGTCGGCTCTACGCCCACCGGCACACCCTTCACCTTCCTCGACGCGAAGACCAACACCATCCAGGGCATGATGGTCGATGTCATCGAGGAGATCGGCAAGGATGCCGGCTTCAAGGTCGAGATCCAGCCGATGCAGTTCTCGACGCTGATCGCGGCGCTCACCTCCGGCAAGATCGATATCATTTCCGCCGCCATGTACGGCTCCCCGGAGCGCGCCAAGGTCGTCGACTTCAGCCAGGACGTCTACGCCTATGGCGAGGGCCTGGTGGTCAAGTCCGACGACGCCAAGGACTATGTCGGCTTCGAGGATCTCAAGGGCAAGAAGGTCGGCGGCCAGATCGGCACACGCTATATCGACGCCCTCAAGGCATCCGGCGCACCGGCCGAGGTAAACGCCTATGACAGCCTGCCCGACATCCTGCGCGACGTCTCCAACGGCCGCCTGGACGCCGGCATCGGCGACTACCCGATCCTGGCTTACAACCTCGCGCAGGGACGTTTCCCGCAACTGCGGCTGGTCAAGTCCTACAAGCCGTCCGTGCCGGGCCCGATCAACATCGCCGTCAAGCAGGGCAATGCCGAACTGCTGGCGAAGATCAACACCAGCCTCGCGAACATGAAGAAGGACGGCCGCTTCGACACGATCCTGAAGAAATGGGGTCTCTGAGCGCGCGCCATTTCCTCAGCCATGACGCATTTTCTCAGCCAGGTTCCGACGTACCTGCCGATCCTGATGCAGGGCGTCTACCTCACTCTGCTGGTCACGCTCGGCGCCTTCGTCCTCGCGACGGTACTGGGCCTGGTCTGGGCCTTCATGCGGGTGAGCGGCATCGCGCCGCTCGCCTGGACGGCGCGCACGATCATCGTGGTCGTGCGCGGCATCCCCGGCATCGTCACCCTGTTCTACATCTATTTCGTGCTGCCTGATCTGGGCCTGTCGCTCAGTGCCGTGCAGGCCGCCATCATCGGCCTCGGCATCGCCTATTCGCCCTATATGGCGGAAGTCTTCCGGGCCGGCATCGAGGCGATCGACCGCGGGCAGACGGAAGCCGCGCTCTCGATCGGCATGGGCTGGGACCTGCTGATGCGGCGTGTCGTGCTGCCCCAGGCGATCCGCGTGGCGCTGCCGCCTTATGGCAGCACGATGGTCATGCTGCTCAAGGATTCCTCTCTCGCCTCGACGATCACGGTCGCTGAGCTGTCGCTGCAGGGCAAGCTGCTGGCGTCCTCGACCTTCGAGAACACCACGATCTTCACGCTCGTTGCATTGATCTACCTCGCCATGAGCCTGCCGCTCACGGCCTTCAACGCCTGGCTCGAACGCCGCATGAGGCAGGCCCGATGAGCATCATCGAACTGCGCAACATCAGAAAGTCGTTCGGCACGGTCGAGGTCATCCACGACGTCTCCTTCTCGGTCGAGAAGGGCGAGGTGGTCTGCATCATCGGGCCGTCCGGCTCGGGCAAGTCGACGCTCCTGCGCTGTATCAACGGGCTGGAGACCTACCAGGGTGGCGAGATCACGGTGCATGGCGAGCGCGTCGACACGGGCTCGTCGCGCATCCGGCAGGTGCGGGCACGCGTCGCCATGGTCTTCCAGCGCTTCAACCTGTTCCCCCACCGGACGGCGCTCGAAAACGTCGCGGAAGGCCCGATCTTCGTGAAGAAGGAGCCGCGCGAGGAGGTTCTGGCGCGCTCGCGCGAGTTGCTCACGCGGGTCGGGCTCGGCGCCAAGATCGATGCCTACCCGGCCCAGCTCTCCGGCGGCCAGCAGCAGCGCGTCGCGATCGCACGCGCGCTCGGCATGAAGCCCGACGCGATCCTGTTCGACGAGCCGACCTCGGCGCTCGATCCGGAACTGGTCGGCGAGGTCCTCGCCGTCATGCGATCTCTCGCCGACGAGGGCATGACGATGGTGGTCGTCACCCATGAGATGGGCTTCGCCCGCGAGGTCGCGGACCGCGTGCTGTTCCTCGATGGCGGCGTTCTGGTCGAGCAAGGCCCGCCCGACGAAGTGCTGAGCCGGCCACAGCATCCGCGCACGCAGGATTTCCTGCGGCGCATCCTGCCGTCCTGAGGGTTTCGCGCATGGCACGCCTGTCCGGTCCGTTCTTCAGCGACGACGCGGTCGACACGCCCTATTGGTGGGATGCGGCGAGGCCTGTGCCACAGTCCCCAGCCGAACTGCCGGCGCAAAGCGAGGTCACCATCGTCGGCGCCGGCTTCACCGGGCTCAACGCCGCGCTGACCCTGGCGCGTGCCGGCAAGCAGGTGACCGTGCTGGACGCGCAAGCGCCCGGCTGGGGCGCCTCCTCCCGCAATGGCGGGATGCTCGGCCCCGGCTGGGCCACCTTCGACACCGCAATGGCCTACGGGCCGGACAAAGCACGCGCCATCGTCGCGGAAAGCTTTCTGGCCCTGCAGCACGTCAAGGATGTCGTGGCGCGCGAGGCCATCGCCTGCGATCTCGCGGTGGTCGGCTACTTCAGGGGCGCAATGACGCCGCGGCTCTACGAGGCGATGGGGCGCAATCTCGACCGCATTCGGCAGGTCATGCCCTGCGATGCCTATCTGGTGCCGCGTAGCGAACAGCAGGGCGAAATCGGCACCGAGCTTTATCATGGTGGCCTCGCCATGCCCGGTTATGCCGGCCTGCACCCGGCGCGCTATGTCGCCGGCCTCGCTGAAGCTGCGCGCCGGCTCGGCGTGCAGGTCGTCAGCGGCGCACGGGTCACAGCGATCTCGCGGCAGGCGGGTGGGTTCGATCTCTCGGTCGGCGAGCGAAAGATCGCAACAAAGCAGCTGCTCGTCGCGACCAACGGTTATACCGGTGCGCTCCTGCCCTTCCTGCAACGGCGGATCATTCCGATCCGCAGCGCGCTGATCGCGACCGGACAGCTCCCGGCCGAGGTTATGGATCGCCTTATGCCGAAGCGGCGCATGCTGGCCGGCAGCCAGCGCGTCGTGACCTATTACCGTCCCTCCCCGGACGGGACGCGGGTTCTCTTCGGCGGTCGCGTCCTCAAGGTGAACGGCGAGAATGTCGCCCACGCCAATGCCGCGCATCTGCGGAAGCAAATGCTGCAGGTCTTCCCCGAGCTCGAACGGACGCCGATCACGCATTACTGGCACGGTCAGACCGGCTTCACCTTCGACAAGCTGCCGCATCTCGGCGAGCAGGAGGGCGTCTTCTACGCCTGTGGCTACAACGGCACCGGCATCGCGCGGGCGAGCTGGTTCGGCCATAAGATCGCGCAACGCATGCTGGGCAGCACGGAGTGGCCCAGCGCCTATGCCGATCTGCCCTTCCGCAGCCGCCCGCTCTATTACGGCAAGCCCTGGTTCCTGCCGCTGGCCGTGCTCTTCTACGAAATGCGGGATCGCTGGGACCAGCGATAGAGCGGGGAGATGCCCAGCGGCGCTTGAGGCTGGACATCCACGCTGGCGGCGGCGATGTCTGCGCTATCGCCGTTGATGGGACGACAGATGCGGGCGCGCCAACTCGAAGTCTTCTGCACACTGATGCGCTGCGGCACTGTCACCGGCGCGGCCGCGATGCTGAACATCTCGCAGCCGGCGCTGAGCCAGATCCTCCTCCATGCCGAGGATCAGCTCGGCTTCAAGCTGTTCAACCGCGTGCGCGGCCGGCTGGTGCCGACGCAAGAGGCGGAGGAGCTCTACTCCCAGGCCGAGCACATCTTCGGAGAGCTCGATGCGCTCCGCCGCCGGACGATCGACATGCGGCATGGCCGCACCGGGCTCGTCCGGCTCGCTGCATCGGCCCCGCCTTCCATGTCGATCGTGCCACGCGCGCTGACCGCGTTTCGTGAGGAGCATCCGGAGATCGTGGTGCGCTCGCTCATCGCCTCGCAGACATCCATCGTCGAGATGCTGCGCAGTGGCGAGGTGTCGCTGGGCATCGCCATGAACAACCTGCCACATGCGGGAATCCATGCCGAGACGGTGGGGCGCGCCACGCTGGTCTGCGTCGTTTCGGCCGAGCATCGGCTGGCCGCGCTCGATCGCGTCCGCTTCGCCGATATCCTCGACGAAACGCTGATATCGTATCGCGCCGACACGTTGCCGGGGCGCTTGCTGGCAGCCTCGGCCGAGGCGGAGGACTTCGCCTATGCGCCGGCGATCGAAATCGACCTGTCGATCACGGCCCTGCCCTATGTGCGCGACGGTCTCGGCATCGCCATCGTCGACAGCCTGCTGCCATGGGAACAGTTCAACGGCGTCGTGACCCGGCCTTTCGAGCCCCGGATCGAGGTGCCCATCGCCATCCTGACTAGCAACGACAGGCCGCTCTCGGCGAGCCACGAATTGATGCGTGATTGCCTGCGGGCGGCCTGCCGGGATCTCAATCGCGCTCCCGACGCATGAGCACTCGATCCTATCCGTTGCCCGCCGAATCCTGGAGCAGGGCAGAGATTGGGGCCGGCCTCACCGGCGCCTGCCCGCGCAACCGGCCCGCCGCAGCCGCGCAGGCATGGCCCGCGCTGCCAGCGACGATTTCCGACGCGGCGAGCTCGCAGTAGCGGCCCTGACAGCGCCCCATCCCCACGCGCCCGAGCGATTTGACGCGATTGACCTCGCCTCCACCGAAATCGGCGGTCTTGCGCAACTCGCCGGCCGTCACGCCTTCGCAACGGCAAACCACCGTCTCATCCGGCAATCCGGTCGCGGCGTGGGACGGCCAGGGAAAGGCCTGCGCTACGCCGTGCGCAAAGCGGCTGAACCGGGCAAGGCGCCGCTTCTCCGACGAAACACCGGCAGCCGGCAAGCCGAGATCCTGCAGGCAGGCCACAGCGGCAAGGCGCCCTGCGACCTCTGCCCCGTCGGCCCCGAGTATCCTGAGGCCGTCGCCGGCGAGATAGACGCCGCGTCCCGCCCGCCCCATGGCATCGGCCTGCGGCAGCCATTGCCGCCAGGTCTCATCATAGGCGAAGTCGCATCCGGCGAGGTCCGCGAGGCGTGTCTCGGCCCGCAGGTGCCAGCCGAGGCCGACCGCATCGCAAGGCGTGCGCTGCTCCCGGCCCGCTCCATCGCGCCAGAGCGCGGCGACCGGGCCGCGCTCATCCGCCTCGATGCGATCCAGCCGGACGCCGGCATGGTAGAGCCGACCAAGGCTGCGACGCATCATCAGCCCGCGCAGGGCAAAGAGCGGCCGCGCCGCGAGACCGGAGAAGCCGCGCAATTGCTGGCGCATGGATGAGGTATCGAGCACCGCCGCGACCTGCGCGCCAGCCTTCAGCAATTGCACAGCAAGCAGGGTGAGCAGCGGGCCGGTGCCGGCCAACACGATGCGCCGCCCCAGGGCGGCTCCTTGCGCCTTTAGCGCGATCTGCATCGCGCCGAGCCCGTAGACCCCGGCAGTCTCCCAGCCCGGCACAGGCAAGACGCGATCCATCGCGCCGGTGGCAAGGATCAAACGGTCATAGGAAATCCAGCGCGAGCCCGTGCCATCAAGCACCTGCAATCGCCCGTCCGCGATGGCGATGACGGAGCTGCGGGAATGATGAACGAGGCGGCCCGCCGCCGCCAGGGAATCGAAGGTCCGGTGCAGCGCGACGGCCTTGCCGGCCTCCGAGCCATAGAGGACCTCGGGCGGACGCGTGAAGCCCTGCGGCGGTCGCCGATAGATCTGGCCGCCGGCACGTTCGCCTTCGTCGATGACGATGGGCGTGAGGCCCCCGGCGACCAGCGCCTCGGCAGCCCGGATGCCGGCCGGCCCCGCCCCGACGACGACGACCCGAGGTCCCGTTGCGTCGCTCACGGCCATTCCCCCGGAGCATCGGACAGGAGGCGCATGCCTTCGATCAGCGGCGTCGAACAGGCCCGCAGCCTCGGTCCATCCTCCTGCCAGATCCAGCAGTCCTGGCAGGCGCCCATCAGGCAGAAGCCTGCACGCGCTTCCGGACCGAATTCCGAGCGGCGCAGGGCCGGCGCGACCGAGAGCACGGCGCTGAGCACGGTGTCACCCGTCAGGGCTCCCCGCTGGACGCCATCGAGGAAGAAGCGCAAGGGCGGACGATCCGTCTCTGCCAGTCGAACCAGCCGCCCCGCGGCCTCTCCCGCAGCCACGCTCATTCGGCCGCCTCGGCGAAGGAGGGCCGAGGCTCCGGCATCTCCGGGAAGCGGACCCGGGCTGCGGCAAAGGCTTCGTCGACGCCCTGAGCGCCAACCCGGCCCTTCATGCGGCGGAATATCTCCGTCTTGGCGAAGAAGCGCCAGTGGATCGGCAGGCCGGCAAGCAAGACCGTGAGCCTGTCATAGGCGTCCCGCGTCCACTGCGCCTCATAGCCGTCACGCTCCGGGCCGAAATGGAAATGACCGGATACCGGCGAGCGCTCGGCGCGCCGCGCCTTCGTTGCCTTTTCGTCCAACACCTCACCCTGCATGACGACGCCGTAATCCCGCTCCGCCGCTTCCGGCGAGACATAGCCGCGCACGACATCCTCCGCCACACGCCAAGCCTCCCGGTCGAAGGGATGGCCACGGCCGCCGCCGCCCGCCGAGCGGATTTCCAGCACGTCGCCGGGCTGCAGGACAGCGGTGTCGATATTGCCGAGCCGCCGCTCCTCCGGCTGGCCTGGATTGACCACCATGTCGGAAAGGCCCGCCGCCCTCCCGCCCAGCACGCCCCAGGGCCGGAAGAAGCTGCGGTCGCGATTGCGAGCGGTGATGCGGCTGTCCGGCGCGAAGACGCGAAACGCCATTTCGGTGGCAAGCCCGCCGCGCCAGCGCCCGGCACCGCCGCTGTCCTTGGCCAGCCCGTATTTGACGAACTCCACCGGCGTCTCGGTCTCGGTGATCTCGATCGGCGTGTTCTTGAGATAGGCCGCGTCAGCCCCGGAGCCGTTGGTGCCGTCACGATGCGGCATGCCGCCGCCGCCGCCCACCACCGGGTTGACCGCGGCGATGACGGTCCGGCTCGTGCGCTCGTCCGTCGTCATCACGTTGACGATGCAGTTGTTGCCGGCAGGCGCGGCGGGCAGCCGCTCCGGCA
Organism: uncultured Allobosea sp.; assembly: GCF_945957345.1. Taxonomy (GTDB): domain Bacteria; phylum Pseudomonadota; class Alphaproteobacteria; order Rhizobiales; family Beijerinckiaceae; genus Allobosea. The sequence goes on from NZ_CAMFKW010000043.1 coordinate 21,446, forward strand.
CCGCCTGCGAGAACGCCCCGAAGATCACCGAGCGTAACCGCGCGCAGGTCAGCGAGCGCATGCCGACTGCCGCGGGGAAGACCGGGTTCAGCACCGTCCCCTCCGGCGCGATGCAGGTGAAGGGGCGCGTCAATCCGGTATTGAGCAGGATCTTCGGGTTCAGCGTGTAGAGGACGTAATAGACCCCGACGAGCAGGATCGTGTGTCGCGGGTTGCCGCCGCTCGGCACATTCAGCGAGGAGGCGAGCTGCGGGTCGGAGCCGGTGAAGTCCAGCACCGCCTCGTCGCCGCGGATAGTGAGCTTGAGCTTGAGGCGGCAGGGATTGGCCTCGACCGAATCCTCGTCGGCATAATCGGCGAACTCCCAGGTTCCGTCCGGCATGCCGCGCAGCACCTCGCGCGCCTGCGCCTCGGCCTGGTCGAGCAGTGCCTCGACGCCACCGAGGAACCCCTCGCGCCCAAATTTCTCGATCATGGCCAGGACCTTGCGCTCGCCGGTGTTCAGCGCGCCGACCAGCGCCTTGATGTCTCCGATGTTCAGGTCCGGCTTGCGGACATTCGTCGTCATGATCCTGAGGATCTGCTCGTCGAAGACCCCTTCGTTGACGAGCTTCATCGGCGGGAAGCGGATGCCTTCCTGATGGATCTCGGTCAGCGCCCGCGACAGCGAGGCCGGCACCGCGCCGCCCATGTCGGTGTTGTGGATATGCCCGCCGGTCCAAGCGACGATCTCGCCCTCATGGAAGACCGGCTTCCAGAGATGGGTATCGGGCGCGTGGGTAGCGACGAAGCAGGCATAGGGATCGTTGGTGAAGCCGACATCGCCGGGCTTGTAGTCGCCGATCATCTTGATCGCCGGAGCCCAGGACAGGCCCGGATACCAGGTGGCGCCCAACTCCATCGGCACGGCGAAGGTGTCGCCGCTGCGGCTGATCAGCATGACCGTGAAATCCTCCGTCTCCTTGACGAAGGCGGAATGGGCCGTGCGGTGCAACGTATGCGCCATGTTCTCGGCGGCGGCGCGCGCATGGTTCGCGAGCACCTGAAGCTTCATCCGGTCGAACATCGGCATCACTCCGCGAAAGTCAGATGAAGGTTGAGATGGCCATCGATCCGCGCGGTGGCGCCGGCAGGAATGGCGACCGTCGTGTCCTCCTGGGCGACGACGGCCGGGCCTGCGAAGCGGCTGCCGGGCGGCAGGTCGGCACGACGGTAGAGGCCGACGGCCTTTCGTTCCCCGCCCGTGTGGATCGTCAGCTCGCGCTCCGGGACGGCAACCGCATCCGTTTCCGCGGTTTCGGGAAAGGACAGGTTGGGGCCGGCGCCGATGGCCGAGAGCCGCAGATTGACGATTTCGATGCGGCCATCAGGATCGTCGAAATCGTAGATTCGCTGGTGTGTCCGGTGGAATTCCCCCGCGATCGCCGCCGGATCACCGGCTTCGAGCCAGGCCGGCTGCAGGGGGACCTCGATCTCGTAGCTCTGGCCGACATAGCGCATATCCGCCGAGAACCTGAGATCGGCCGGGCCGGCATGGCCTTGGGCCGCAAGCCAGCTTCGGCCCTCCTGAACCATCGCAGCCGACGCCGCCTTAAGTTGCGGCAACACCGTGGCGGACAGCTCGGCGAAAAGCGTGCGGACGAAATCGCCGCGCAGATCGGCAACGAGCCCGCCCAGCGCCGAGACGACGCCCGGCCGGCGCGGCGCCAGCACCCGGCTCATGCCGAGCTCCCGCGCAAGGAAGGCGCCTAGCATCGGGCCGCCGCCGCCGAACGGCATCAGCGTGAAGTCCTTGAGGTCGACGCCGGCCCGTGAGGACAGTTTCTCGACCTCGACGAACATCTCGGAGACGGCAATGTCGAGGATCGCCTGCGCGGTGTCGTCGAGAGAACGGCCAAGCTTGTCGGCCAAGTGCCCGACGGCGGCGCGGGCAAGGCCGGCATCCATCTTCAGCTGGCCATAGGCCATCTCGCTATGGCCGAGCCAGCCGCAGACCACCATGGCGTCGGTGACGGTCGCCTGCTCGCCGCCGCGCCCGTAACAGGCCGGGCCGGGCGTGGAGCCGGCCGATTCCGGGCCAACGCGCAGCACGCCCTGCCCGTCGACCGTCGCGATCGAGCCGCCGCCGATTCCGATCGAGCTGACCGAGACGGACGGGATGTATAGCGGAAACTCGCCGATCATCTCGCCGGTGCCGTATTGCGGCTCGCCGTCGATGATGAGAGCGAAATCGGCGGAGGTGCCGCCGATGTCGAGCGTCAGCACGCGTTTCTCGCCGGCTTGCCGGGCGAACCAGGTTGCGCCGATCACGCCCGAAGCCGTGCCGGAAAGCAGCATGGAGACGCAGGCGCGCTTGCCCTCCGCGGCATTCATGACGCCGCCATTCGACTTGGTCAGAAGCGCGCGTGCCGGTACGCCACGATCCGCCAGCCGCTGCTCCAGCGCCGTCAGGTAGCCGGCAATGCGCGGATGCACATAGGCGTTGAGGATCGCCGTCGTCGTCCGCTCGTATTCGCGGATGACCGGCCAGACCTCCGCCGAGGTGAAGACGAAGAGCTCCGGAGCCAGCCGCGCGATCTCGGCCTTCACCGCCTCTTCCTGGGCGCCGTCGCGCCAGGCGTGGAGAAAGGCGACGACGATACCGACGGCTCCACGCGCCCTGGCCGAAGCGATAGCGGCCGCGACCGCGTCGAGATCGGGCTTCACCGTCTCGCGCCCATCCGAGCGCATCCGGGCCGGAATGCCGAAGATGCGGTCGCGAGTGATGAGCTGCTCGGGGCGGGAGCAGAAGAGCGAATAGACCTCCGGCATGCGCAGCCGCGCCAGCTCGATGACGTCCTCGAAGCCGGCATTGGTGAAGAGCGCCAGCGGCGCGCCCTTGCGCTGGATGATGGTATTCACGCCGACCGTGGTGCCATGGACGAAGCGAGTGACCGCCGTCGGATCGAGGCCCTCACGCTCGGCCAGCAGCGAAAGGCCGGTCATCAGCTCGGCGCCCGGATCGTCAGGCGTCGTCAAGACCTTCAACGATGCGACCTGGCCCGAACGCGTCTCAAGCGCGCAGAAATCGATGAAAGTGCCGCCGATATCGACGCCGACCTTCCAGTCCGCACTCGGCACAGTTCCGCCGCCCATGTCCGCTCCTCTTGCTGGTGGTCGGAAGCTGACATGGAAGCCGCGATGCGGTCCAAGAGACATGCGAGGCAGGACCATAGGCTGGACTTATGGCCTGTCGGCCATCGCGTCTTTGACGGCTCCGCGCGTCCGCGCCAGGTTCGATCACACGGAGATCTGCCGCCTCTGCGGCAAGAGGCTGGACATGGATGTGATCGTGCTCGGCGGCGGCCTGATGGGAACCGCGGCAACCTTCTTCCTGCGGCGGCGCGGCCTGAAGGTCACGCTGATCGAACGCAACCGCGTCGGAACAGGCGCCACCGTCGCTTCCTTCGGCAATATCCGCCGGACAGGACGCCACCTCACGCAATTGCCGCTGGCGCATCGCTCGCGCGCACTCTGGGGCGAGGCGGAGCGCCTGCTCGGCCGCGACGTGGAGTTCCGCGCGACCGGCCACCTCCGGCTGATCTTCGAAGAGGACGCGCTGGCCGATATGCGCACCTATGCCGATGCTGCGCGGCCCTGGGGACTGGAACTCGAGGAACTCGGTGCAAACGAGATTCGGGCGCGCTTTCCCGGCCTCGGCCCGGGAGCGATCGCCGCCTCGTTTTCCCCGCATGACGGTTCCGGCAATCCGCGCCTCATCGCGCCAGCCTTCGCCGACGCCGCAAGCCGGCTCGGCGCGGAGATCGTCGAGGAATGCGAGGTCCGCAGCATCGACAGGACCGAAGCTGGTTTCCGCGTGACGACCTCCAGGGGCGTATTCGAGGCCGGCAAGCTCCTCAACACCGCCGGAGCCTGGGGGATGCGGATCGCCGCGCAGTTCGGCGAGCCGGTGCCCCTCACCCCGCGCGGGCCGCAGATGGGCGTCACCGAGCCCCTGCCCCATCGCATCCTGCCGGTTGTCGGCATCTGGACCCGTCGTCATGGAACCGACGCCTATTTCCGTCAGGTCGAGCGCGGCAACATCGTCTTCGGCGGCGCGGCCGAACGGGTCGACGTGCCCCTCGATCCCGGCCACGCCAAGGCCGATCCGGCTCGCCTGACGGCGCAGCTTCGCGCCCTAAGACAGCTCCTGCCGGCGCTGGAGAACGTCTCGGTAATCCGTACCTGGTCGGGCTGCGAAGGCTATCTCGCCGACATGCTGCCGGTCATGGGCCCGTCAGGCACGACGCCGGGGCTGTTCCACGCCTTCGGCTTCAGCGGGCACGGCTTCCAGATCGGCCCGGGCGTCGGCGACACGATGGCCGAATTGATCGCGACGGGCACGACGGATATCCCGCTCCACGACTTCCGGATCGAGCGCTTCGCCGACACGGACAGCGGCCGAAGTCCCGCCGCGGCTTGAAAGCGCCGACGGCTCAGAGCTTGGAGCAGAGCCGGTAGGCCTCGTAGATCGCGGAATAGACGTCCCGGCTCGACACGGCGTCGCCGATGCGGTGCAGAAGGAAGCTCCCCCGCGCGGGCGTTGCCGCCTCCTCGCTCCCCAGCATGAAAGCGATATCGGTCACGCCGTCATTGGCCGAGAGATGCCGCAATTCGTGATAGATCTCGGCGGCCGGCAGCGTGCCGTGTTCCACGATGATCTGGCTGGCCTCGACCCGGCTTTCCGCCCCCGTCAGCTCATTGCGGAACGTGGCCCGCAGGGCGTTGCCCCGGCGCTCGACCTTCTCCAGCCTGATATCGACCAGCGAGCGGATGCCGAGCTCGGCGAAGCGCTTCCGGAAGCTCGACTTGTCGATATAGGACATCTCGACGGCAAGCGCGTCGTCGGGCGTCGCCAGACAGACCGATCGCCCCTGCCGGGCCAGCTGCAATGCGCAGGAGGCCGCGGCCTGGCGACCTGTCCCGTCATAGATGAGCACGTCGCTCTTCCCCGGCACCGTGCCGGTCAGCACGTCCCAGACAGTGTCACAGAGTTCCGAACCTTCGAACCAGTCGGTATCCGGAACGCCGCCTGTGGCGACGATCACGAGATCCGGCGCCTCGGCGCGAACGGTGTCGGCCTCCGCATAGCAGTTCACCCGGACATCGACGCCGAGCCGTTCAAGCTCCGCGATGCGCCAGTCGACGATGCCGATCAGATCGCGACGCTCCTCGGCCGCCGTGGCGACGAGCAACTGCCCGCCGAGCTTCGCGGCGGCCTCGAACAACACGACCGAATGCCCTCGCTCGGCGCAGACGCGGGCGGCTTCCAACCCGGCCGGCCCGCCGCCAACCACGACTGCCTTCAGGCGCCGGGAGGCCGGCGCAACCTCATGGTCGAGCGCGGTTTCGCGCCCGCTGGCGGCGTTGTGGATGCAGTTGACCTTCTTGTAGAGGCAGTAGGAAGCACCGACGCAAGGGCGGATCCGCTCCTCCTCACCGCGCCTGATCTTCTCGACCAGATACGGGTCGGCGATATGGGCGCGGGTCATGCCGATCAGGTCGACGACACCCTCGCGGATAGTATGGCGGGCCGTCGCGACATCGCGAATGCCGCCGGCATGGATCAGCGGCAGCTTCGTCTCGCGGCGAAACTGCGCCACCGAGCCGAGATAAGGCGCGTTGCGCTGGAACAGGCCGGGCATGTTGTCCTCGGCCAGCGCGAGATCGGTGTCCATGCGGCCGTAGATGCAGTTGAAATAGTCGATATGGCCTTCGCGCTCGAAAATCCGGGCGAGTTGCAGGCAATCCTCGAAATCCGAACCGTCGGCCACGCCCTCGTCGATCACGAAGCGGATGCCGACGATCGCCTCGTCGCCGATGCGCTTGCGGATCGCCTCATGCACCATGAGCCCGAAACGCGCCCGATTCTCCGGCGAGCCGCCGAAACTATCGCTGCGCTTGTTGGTGCGCGGTGACAGGAACTGACCGATGAGATGGCCGCCGGTTACCGTCTCGATGCCGTCGAGCCCGCCCTCCATGCAGCGCAGCGCCGCATCGGCGTAATCCCGGACGATCCGCGCGATGTCCGCATCGTCCATCTCCTTGGGGAAATTGCGATTGCGCGTTTCCCTGACGCGCGACGGCGCCAGCACCGGAAGCCAGTTCCAGCCATAGGAGGTTGCGCGGCGTCCAAGATGCGACACCTGGCACATCACGGCTGCACCATGGCCGTGAATACGCTCGGACAGCGCAGCGAGATGCGGAATGATCCGGTCGCTGGAGAGATCGAGCTGGCCGCCACCCCAGCTCGAATCCGGCGATGTCATCGCCGAGCCGCCGATCATCGTCATGGCAAGGCCGCCACGAGCCTTTTCCTCGTGATAGCGCTGGTATCGTTCGAGCGGCAGGCCGCCATCGTCCAGCATCGAGGCATGGCTGGTGCTAACGATGCGGTTACGAAACCGCAGCCTCTTGATAGCGAACGACTCCAGGAGCGGATCGCACGATGCGGCGTGGGGCCGACCCGGCATGGCAACCGTTGCGCTCATCGAATGGCTTCCCTGATCGAACCGGAACGGGACGGCTGCGCTATTTCCGCTCCGCAAGCACGAAGCCGTTGTGTCGCTAAGCAGACACAATGATCGTGGCGGCAACCCTGCAACCGGACCAGATTGAAAAACCTTGGGAGAAGCATACGCTGAGCGTATGGCTCAGCTCTCCCGCCTCATTCCGTCAGCGCGCGGGCTTCTGGTTTTCGAGGCAGCGGCCCGCACCGGCAGCTTCACGGCGGCTGCTACGGAATTCAACGTCAGCCAGCCCTCGATCAGCCGCAGCGTTGCCGAGCTGGAAGCTGCGGTGGGCGCCCGCTTTTTCGAACGGCGGGCACGCGGGCTCGAACTGACCGCTGATGGAAGCGATCTCTTCGGCGTCGTCGGAGATGCCGTCGGGCGCATCGCCGATACGGTCCAGGCGATCCGACAGCGGCAGACTGCGGCGAAGCCGGTGGTTACGCTGTCCATGTCCAGCTCCTTCGTGGCCCATTGGCTGTTGCCGCGGCTGGGCGAATTCCATGCCGCCTTTCCGCAGATCGATATCCGATTCGATCTCATTCCCGGTGTCCTTGGCGGCGTCCCGGACAATGTGGATCTGGCGACGCGCATCGTCGAAGACGACGACCCGCGCTACCATCGCTGGTTCTTCGCGCCGGAGATCATCTTCCCCGTCTGCAGCCCGGCTTATCTGAAGACGCGGGGCAGGCTCGATCACGCCGGGGACGGATCGGGACATGTCTTCCTGTGGCTCACGGACCATGCGATGCCCAGATGGGTGCGGGAATGGGGCAATGTCGCCCATCGCAGCAGCTCGAAAGGCATCTGGCACGAATTCACCGACTACTCGGTCATCCTGCAGGCTGCGCTGAACGGGGAAGGCATCGCTCTTGGCTGGCTCAGCGTGGTCTCGAGTGCCTTGCTGAAAGGAATCCTGGTTCCCGCGTCTGACCTGATCATCCGCACGGGGCAGCACCACAGCCTGATCGCGCCGCGATCAAGACCCCTGAACCCGATGGTCGAAGGGGTGGCGCTATGGCTTAGAGCCCAGATTGCCGAGGAACTGGCCGCGCTCGACGAGGCGCTCCGGCCACGGCCGCAACCATCGCCTGACATCGCACGATCGGGGCTGAAATGATGGGCGCAGGCAGCCAGCGTGCACCGAAGTAATCAGCTCAATAATTTAGAATACTTATAATGTTTTCGACTCGACTAGCCCTTCCCCCGCGAGGTCATTAAGAACACGCCGCACAGACAACATTTCCTGGACATTGCGCGTGAGCCACTTCAAATCGCTCCTGGTCGCGCTTGCGGTTTGCGCCGCAGGTGCACTGACAAATCCGCTTGCGGCAGCTCCGACGAGCTACCCTCTGACGCTCGATAATTGCGGGGCGAAGGTCACCTTCCAGAAAGCGCCGCAACGCGCCATCGGGCTCGGGCAGAACAGCGCCGAGATCTTGCTGCTGCTCGGGCTCCAGGACCGGATGGTGGGCACGGCCTTCTGGCCGAGCAAGGTTCTGCCGCAGCTCGCCGAAGCCAATGCCAAGGTGAAGCTCCTGACCGTGGAGTTCCCCACCTTCGAGAGCATGCTCGCCGAGCGGCCCGATTTCGTCGCCGCGGCACTTCCAACCCTGCTCGGGCCGAGCAGCAAGGTTGCCAAGCGCGAGGATTTCGAGCGCGTCGGCGTTCCGAGTTATCTTTCCCCAAGCACCTGCCTGGACACCAAGGGCAGCAAGGACGCGTATGGCAACCGTGGCCAGCTCTGGAGCATGGAGACACTCTATCAGGAGATCGACGAGCTCTCGCGGATTTTCGATATCGCGGATCGTGGCCAGGCCCTGATCGCCGACTTCAAGGCGCGCGAGGCAGCGCTGCGCGCCAGCGTGACACCGGGCGACAAGAAGCTCTCCTACGTCTTCTGGTTCTCCAGCCCCTCCCCCTCGGCAGACGCCTATCTCGGCGGCAAGAACGGCGCTTCCGGCTTCATCGCGGACCTGCTCGGCGGCCGCAATGCCATTGGCGCCGAGGCCGAATGGCCGACATTGGGATGGGAAGGCATCATCGCCGCGAAGCCGGACGTGATTGTCGTCGCCAGCCTCGATCGTAACCGCTGGGAACTCGACAAGCCGGAGGCCAAGATCAAGTTCCTGAATACGGACCCGGCGGTCAGCCAGCTCCCAGCCGTCAGGAACAAGGCGATCGTGGTCATGGATGGCCAAGCCATGAACCCGAGCGTCCGCACGATCTATGGCGCCGAGCAGGTGGCGCAGCAATTGAAAGCGCTCGGCCTGCTCAAGTGATCTCCGGAAGCGGCGCTTTCGAAGGCAAGGCGGTCTTTGCCGGCCTGATGCTGGTATCGCTGGTGGCGATCGGGCTCGCCATCGGGCTCAGCACCGGCATCGGCGACCTGCCGATTCCGCTCGGCACGACCTTCACTGCCATCACCAACCGGCTCGGCTGGACCGCGACGGAGATCGACCGCGTCTACGAGACGGTGATCTGGGACTATCGCTTGAGCCGCGCACTGGTCGCGGCCTTCTGCGGCGCGGGCCTCGCATTGTCAGGCGCTATCATGCAGTCGCTGCTGCGCAACCCGCTGGCGGAGCCCTATGTGCTCGGGATCTCTGCGGGAGCATCGACGGGCGCGGTCGCCATCATCATCCTGGGCCTGGGCGGCGGCGTTCTCTCGCTGTCGGGGGGCGCCTTCTTCGGCGCCTTCGCGGCGTTCTGCTTCGTGGCCCTGCTGTCGAACGGGACGCGCGGCGGCGCCGACCGCACCATCCTGGCCGGCGTCGCGGCCTCGCAGCTCTTCAACGCCACGACCTCCTATATCGTCACCACATCCGGCAACGCCCAGCAGGCACGCGACGTGATGTTCTGGCTGCTCGGCAGCTTCGGCGGCGTACGCTGGCCGGAATTCATGCTGGTCTCGCTCGTCGTCAGCATCGGGCTCGTCGCCTGCCTCTGCTATGCCAGGACGCTCGACACCTTCGCCTTCGGCGACGAGACGGCGGCATCTCTCGGCGTCAATGTCGACCGGGCCCGGATCGTGCTCTTCGCCCTCACCGCGATGATGACCGCGACCATCGTCAGCATGGTCGGCTCCATCGGCTTCGTTGGCCTGATCGTGCCGCATACGGCGCGCGCGCTCGTCGGCCCGCTCCATGTCCGGCTCCTGCCGGCCTGCATGCTGATCGGCGCGGTCTTCATGGTGCTGGCGGATGTCGCTTCGCGAGCGCTGATCCCGCAGCAGGTGCTCCCGATCGGCGTCGTCACGGCGCTTGTCGGCGTACCGTTCTTCTCGATCATCCTCTACCGCTTGCAGCGCGCCTCATGAGCATCACGGCAGAGAACCTGGTCTGGCGGATCGGCAGCAAGACGATCGTTGACGGCGTCTCCTTCTCCGCGGAGCCAGGCCGGATGGTCGGATTGCTCGGCCCCAACGGCTCCGGCAAGACCTCGCTCCTGCGCCTCCTGACAGGCCTGAAGCGTCCGCAATCGGGCCGCGTGCTGCTGGACGGCAACGAGCTCTCGTCACTCGGCGCACGGGCCGTGGCGCGACGCGTCGCGTTCGTCGAGCAGCACGCGACCACCAGCGCCAATCTCCGCATCTCCGATATCGTCCGACTCGGGCGGTTCCCCCACCGATCCTGGCTATCGCGCTGGACCCGTGCCGACGACCGTGCCGTGGACGAGGCGCTGCTGCGCGCCGGCCTGCAGGATCGGCGCGGCGACCGCTGGCAGAGCCTCTCGGGCGGCGAGAAGCAGCGCACGCACATCGCCAGGGCGCTCGCGCAGACCCCGACCGAGCTAGTCCTGGACGAGCCGACCAACCATCTCGACATCCAGCACCAGATCGGCGTGCTGAAACTCGTCGCGAGCCTGCCGATCACCAGCGTTGTCGCCCTGCACGATCTCAACCACGCCGCCATGTTCTGCGATGCGGTGATCGTCATGCAGCAGGGAAAAATCGTGGCGTCCGGTGCTCCCGACGCCGTGATCACCGAAGCTCTCCTGCGCGATGTCTTTTCGGTCGAGGCCCGCGTCGAGACCTCTCCGCATCATCTAAGGCCGCATATCCACTACCTGCGCTGAGCGCCGCGCGCTTCGACCACGGAAGCGGCGCGCCATAACCGGACGTTTGCGCCTTGCCCGGAAGCGGACACTCGTGGCTTGGAGCGCATCGGCTCCTGCCCCATTGCCGACCGCGCAGAATTTTCGGCAGCCTGCTGTCTCTCTCCTGATTGGCAGAGAGATGCAACATGTTCGGCATTGAGTTTCGCCACTGGCGCGAATGACGCCGTAAGGACTGTTCTCGTGCCTCGATCATCGAGAAGCCGGCTCTCGATGTCGTCCGGCCACGCGGGTGAGCTTGCACTTGCCGTTCCGCCCGCTGCGATAATGGCCGAGGCTGCGAGATCCGGAATGATGCTCCAAGCCACGCTGGCGCAGATTTCGATGAGGCGAAGAGCGGAGCGGGTCGTGAATGCTGCAGCGAGGCGATCGCCGTGGAGCGCCGCCCAAGGCGCCGCGGCCTGAACATGGGCGTTTGCCGCCGACGAGAGGGCCCGGGTCCGCCTCCGACCTCGCCCTTCCATCACAGCTCGCAGCAGCATCTCGCCAGGCACTCGCCGACGGAGTGACTTCATCACAACGTCGCCCACAGCGACCACGAGGCCGGCAAGCCTGCCCCAGATCCCTGTTTGCGGGCGTCAGACCGGCTGGGCATTGCGCCAAAGCGCTGCCTTGCCCATACGCCAATTGGCGACATTTACTCACTGCCCGGAAGCCGACCTTGCTCGACGTCAGGCAGCGATACGCATCGACGTCAGTTTTTACCTTTTGCATCGAAATGAAAGACCGCCGTCGTCTGGCGGCCCAATCCATCCTCCGCCTGGATCCGGAAAACATGATGACCCGGCGGGACGCTCGCCAGCGGAATATCGATCCCGTTCGGCGTGACATAGCTGCGCAACCGCAGGGTGATGTCCACCGGCTGATTGCGCAGATAGGTGACCCTGACCTTGTCGGGATTGATCGGCACATCGTTACGTTGGGTGAAGCGGATGCGAAACGGCGTCGGCGCTGCGATCGTCACGCCGTTCCCGGGGGTCAGCGGTTCGATACCGGGACCGCGCGTGATCCCCTTGCCTTGTTCCCCCGATTCCGGGAGAGGAGGCAAAGCCGCTTCCTCGTTCGTCACGAGAATGACTGCCTGTTGAGCCTGCGCGCAGAGCGGCACTGTCACGAGCAGGCTTAAGGCGGCGGTCGCAGCCAGCGCGGCTCTGGCGGGGATATCGCGGGACGATGCAGTCATGATGAGCTCCTCCTAGCTGAGAAACCGGCTGAGACCGAGGATGCCCGACAGAATCGCCGCACCAATCGCCACACCGGACGTAATCAGGCTCTCGACCTTCTTCAGCCGCTTTTCGAAGGAGGCGTCCTCGACATCTCCAACGATATCCTTCGCGATGGCACGCGCCAGCCTCGCGAAGACGCCGCCGGCCGCGTCCGGCAACGTCGCGATCAAGACGACCCGCCGCAGCAGCGCACCGCTGACGAAGCCGAGAGCGATGCTCAACCCGTACTGGAAAGTCTCGCTCCATTCCTCGCGACCTGCCGGGAGCAACGGCACGCCGTCGGCACGCGCAACATTCCAGAGCATGCCAGCGATCGCGAGACAGGCGACCAGCAGCCCGACGATCACATCGATCCAGATGAAACCGGGCGCACCTTTGCGAAACAGGAAGCCGGCGACGAATGGGAGCCCGATCGAGAGCAGGCGCAAATAGACCAGCCTGGCATCCAGCAGCACGATCAGGATCGCATGAGCGGCAATGAGCGTCACGATCGGCATGATCGGAATAGCCCAACGGACTGATCCCGTTTCCCGCTGCGCGACCGCGATGCCTGCGGCCTCTGCAGGCAAAGCCGTCTGAGCGGCAGGCCGCTCCGACTGCGCGGCCTCTGCGGCCTCGGCCATGGAGGCTTCAAGAGCAGCGACCCGTTCCGACAAGGCGTCGATACTGTCCATCAGCGGCTTGGCGAATAAGAGATCACGAGTGCAATGCGGGCAAACGATCGCAGCCGCCTCGATCGTTTCGACACAATAGGGGCAACGACGGATGGCCACGGATCGCTCAGTTGATCTGTGCGTGCTGAACCGACCTGACCAGCGGCAAACGGGCCGCGCGCCACGCATCGACGCCACCGCGATACCAGTAGACACGCTTGTAGCCGCTCGCGACCGCCCGCATCGTGGCGTTGTGCGAAAGCCAACAGTCCCGCCCGGTGCAGAAGAAGACGACGGGGCGCTCCTTGTCGCCGAGAAGCGAGCCGAGCAGGCGGCTCAGCAAATCCGAAATCTTGGCCATTTCATCGGCTTTCGGGGTGACGACCCCGGCTCCCTGGAACCAGTATGCGCCCGGAAGCGTGTCATGCTCGGCATTCCACCCCCCCACATCGATCAGGACGGGCTTGTCCGCCCCGTTCATCATCTTGACGAGCCCCACCGTGGTGATCCTTTCCGCGCCGGGAGCCGTGAGTGGCGTCAGGCCGTGATAGGGCTCGGGATGCAGGTTGGAGGGGTTTCGGACATGGCTGTCGATGCCCTCGCCAGCGGGGTCCCCGCCCGGCGCTGCCCCCGCGAGCTTCGTCAGCGCGGCGGCGCTGAGCCTGTCGAAGCGATCGTAGGTCTCCAGGGTCGAGCTGTTCTGAATCTTCTTGAGGCGGCAGATCGAGCCCGAGCGCCTGTTGCACCAGTAGAGCGAGACGAGGGTCGCCTTGTTGGCGCTGGGGCTCGAGGTCGCCATGCCGTAATATCCGTTCGCGGAAACTGCGAAAGCTTTCGCACCCGGTTTCTTGCCGTAGAGAGCGTAGGCGTCGTCTGTCGCTATCGGCTGCGGCTCGCTGGACGGCGACGCAACGGCGCCCGGTCGGGTGTCCGTATTCGTGGACCGCTCGGCAGGTTCCACAGCGGGAGCGCCTGCAGCGGAACCCGGCGAAGCAGGTGCCGGAGCCGGGGGCGCGGCAGGCGTAGCCGGTACGGTGAGCGATGCAACCTTCGGCTCCGCTGGCGCGCCCTGCGGCACGAGCACAAGTTCACCGATCAGCGAGGAGTGATCCCACGGGACCTGTCGCCCGGCCGTGGCGGCGTAGACATCCGCCCTGACATTGCGCAGGACCTGGTTCATCTCCAATCCCGGCATGCGGATATATTTGAGCAGGGCACGGGCGAACGGGCTGTTGCGGCCGTCGCCATCGGCGGCGGTGCTGCCGGGCGCTGTGGCGAAGGCCACGAAGGTGCCGACTCCGGATTGAATGGGCTGAAGGCCGCGCGTTGCAATGGAGCGCATGCCCGCCAATCCCTGGAACGGATTGTCCCGGCAAGCGTCCAGAAGAATGATGCGGACGCGGGCACTGCTTTCCATCCCGGCAATCACGGCGTTGAGGTCGAGCGTCCGCAAGGCAACGTCGCTCGGAAGTTCCAGGTCGGCGTCGCGCGGAATCAGGAAATTCCGCTCCCCGATCTGGATCGCATGGCCGGAATAGTAGAAGGCGGCGACATCCGTACCCGGCAGCTTGCGGCTGAAGGTAGCGATGCCGTCCGACATGGCTTTTTGGTCGGGATCGCGGATCTCGGTCACGTCGAAGCCGATATCGCGAAGCGCCGCCGCCATATCGGCCTCGTCATTGAGACTGTTTTTGAGGGCGGGGACGTGCTCATAGCGCGAGACGCCGATCACCAGGGCGACCCTGCGTTCCGCATGGGCGGTCGAGACGGCCAGCATCGCGATGGCCGCGATCAGACCACGCGCCAAAATTGCCCTTATCTCAAGCTGACACCGCAATGCCTGAAATAGAGGAAGCTTATGGGGACCCATGTCGCGATAACCGAGAGAAGCATGCGGCGGCGAAGTGCATCATCGGCGAGCGTCGCCCAACGCGCACCTCCCTGAAACGGGAGGTGCTTTCGCTTCTGCGGATGCAATAGGAGCCGATGACAGGTCGGAGGATACCACATCGCGTCGACCAGACCGTCGCGCGTCTTTTCGGATGGCGGCGGCTTCATTCAGACCCGAAAAGCTTTCTCGCCTCCTGCAACGGCAAGCGTTCGATCGGGCACGACATTGACCCGGATCTCGAAGCCCGAGGCAGAGAGATCGGGCGAAACACAGCCACTGTCGCGTCGGCCGAACCATCATCCCGGCGATCCGGCCGGCTTGACCCTTTCGAATAAGCTGTCACGATCCCGTCCTCTGAGATCGGCGCCAACCCGATGAGCATGATCGACCCCTTCGCCGAAGCGCTGCTCAGATGCGGCAACCTAGCCGAGGTCGGAGCAACGTTCGCGGCGGTCGTCGCGAAAGAGGGCTTTGTCAGCTCCGCAGCGCGTGCCTTGAGTCCGAGCGCCGGGCAACCCGTTCAGACCTTTTTTCTGAATTGGCCTGAGAACTGGCAGATGCTCAGCGAGAAACGCCAGTTCACGCGCAAAAGCCCGATATTTCGCGCGACCAGGAGGCGCAGCTCACCTTTCACCTGGCGAGAACTTCAAGCGGAACGACGACAGAGTGATGGCGAAAAGGAAGTCTGGCGAACGGTGAAGGAGTGGGGCTGGACAGATGGCCTCGTGGTCCCGATCCATGGTCCGGGAGGGTACTTTGCTGCGGTGGGCATGTCGACGCGCGAACGGTCCTTCAAGGTAGATCAGAGCAAGCGGATGCGCTTGATCATGTTGGCGACCGCCACCCATGAGCGCTGTCGCATGCTGCTCGATCTCGACCGAAGCGACGATGCTTGGGATATGCTGACGGCCCGCGAATTGGAATGCCTGCGTTGGGTGGCCGACGGCCAGAGCGACGATGCGATCGGCTCCATCCTTGCGATCTCCTCGGAGACGGTTCGCTTTCATCTCGGAAATGCCCGCCAAAAGCTCGGCGTTCGCAATCGCGCGCAAGCCGTGGCGCAAATTTGCCTCAGAGGACTGTTGTGACGCTTGCAGCCTCTCTATCGCGATCGGACTGAGCAAACCAAATTGCACCGGATCAGTAAGCGGCCCGGCAGACCTCGTTCCTGCGATAGGGTCACCTCCTAGCTCAGCGGAAACGACGCGGAAAACTCTAACCCAAGCGATCCAGTTTTAAGGGCTCAGATCAGACGCCAGAACGGCTGAATTTTGCCCCCCGGAGAATCGACGATTATTGCGGATCGAAAACCGCGCCGGGCCATGTCCCGCACCTGAAGCCCCGCCTTGTGGTCGCGGCCCTTGCGCCAGCGCAGCGGCGTCCGATTGACAGCCTTGCCTGGATCGCTCATCAGGCTCGAGAGGTAACGTCCTCGCTCCCATCGCGGGATTTCAATGTCCGGGAACGGCCCGGCCCTTTTCCGCCCCGGGCCGCTTCATGACCACCGACACGATCAGCAAAGCCGGCGCAGCATCTCTGGTTCGCTGGTTCATCTCATCCGCGACCCTTCCCGTCCCGCAGGCCGCAGGGCCGGTCGCCTTCGCGCTGGTCGCGCTGGCTCTGACGGGCGACACCAGCGGCGGCGCCGGCATGATCCTGGCGATGACGCTGGCCCAGGTCGCCGGCGCGATCCCCATCACCAGGGCGGGAAGCGGCCTGCCGCCGACGGCCTTCCTGCGCGTGCTGGTGCTGTTCCGTACGGTGGCGCTCGGAGGTCTCGCCCTACTGGCGCACTATTCCGTGCCGTTCATCTGGCTGGTCGTGCTCTCGGCGCTGGCCGGAGCAGTGAACGGCGCCGCATTCGGCTACCTTCGGACCATCCTCAACCAGCTCGCGCCGTCGGCGAAGCTGCCGAGGGCACTCGGAATCGCGTCGACGCTCAACGAAGTGACGTTCGTCCTGGCACCCGTGATGGCATCCGGCCTGGGCACGCTGTCGCCGGTCTTCGCCGTCCTGGCGATCGCATCTCTCGGCGCCATACCGGCCTTGCTCGTTCCGACCGTGATGCCGGCACCGGCCGAAGAGGCGCATCAGGCCGATGGCTCGGTCGTTAGCCCAGCGATCCTGCTTTGGCTGATATGCGCCGCCGCGGGCAGTTCGACCGTGGCGGCTCTGGAGATCGGCGCCGTCGCCCTGGCGCTGCATTTCGGCTACGCGCCTGCCTTGGCGATCCTTTTCACCGTCCCTCTCTGCCTCGCCTCGGTGGCCGGCGGCATCTGGGTCAGCGTCCGCAACCGCATGGGAAGCCGCCGCGCGGTCCTGATCCAGCTGACGATCATGGCGTCCGGTGCCATTCTCGCCGCCTTGCAGATCTCCATGCCTGTCACGGTCCTCGGCGCCGTCCTGGTCGGCGTGGTCCTCGCGCCCCTGGGCACCTATTACTCGCTGATCCTCGATTCCCTCGCGCCGCCGAAGAGGCGGCCCGAGGTCTTCGCCTTGCTGCGCACCGCGAACGCCACCGGAATCATCATCGCCAGCGCCATCATGACGGCGGTATCTCTGCAGACGGCTCTGATCACGGTGAGCGGCCTGATGATCTGCGTGGCGCTTATCGTCGCCATCGCGTCACGCCGTCGTTGAAAGAGATCATCCCGGTCCGGCGGAGGCCGGGATGATCGAGCCCTCGGGGGCGCCGATCATCTGGTTCAGGCCCGCCGAGGCCCGAGGCCGCAGCGGCGGCCGCTTTCGGATCAGATCGGGGACGATGTCGGCATCGGTCCTGGCGGCATCGGGGCTTGCCCCATCTTCGGCTGCCGTCACGACGTGCCTCCGCCCCTGCTCGTCTCCTTGGTGCCTCGATGCCGACCTTCCGCTCGTGAAGAAGAGAGCGCTCAAGCCGATCAGGAAGATGAAGGTCGCGTATCGCGTGAACATAAACCCCCGCAGCCACATGTTCGCGGGGGCACTAAGGATCGGGAACTCTCAAATTGCGTTCAAACCGATCTGTAAAATTGCGCGCAAACTGCGGTTGCTCTTGAGAAAACACACTTTAAGCCAAGAGCAAGACGAAGAAAGCGTACGCACAGTGCCTTTACGTCAGTCTCTGCCTCGCGATGGGCGTTGCCGGCCTCCCCGACATGTTAGGCCTTTTCGCTGACTGGACGCCCGCGCCCGGCCATGCATTGCTGACGCGCCAACACAACACGGCATTCAATGCCGGGGGCATCATTTTGCTGAAAAAGGTGGAGGGATTTCGATGAAGGAAGAGGAAATCCGCGGCTTGGTCGCGGGTGTGAAGGATGGGTCGTTGTCGCGACGATCGTTCATCCGGAAAATGGCGGCCGTGGGCATCACGGCGCCGCTCGCGAGCCAGATACTGGTCTGGAACGACGTCGCGATGGCCCAGCCGGCCGATGGCTACAAGCCGACCAAGGCCGGCGGCGGCGGCCCGCTGAAGATCCTGCTCTGGCAGGCTCCGACCCTGCTGAACCCGCATTTCGCATCGGGCACCAAGGACCAGATCGCCTCGCGCATCTTCTTCGAGCCGCTCGCCGGCTGGGACAAGGACGGCAACCTCGTTCCGCAGCTCGCGGCGGAGATTCCCAGCAAGGCCAATGGCGGCCTCTCCGCCGACGGCAAGGAAGTGATCTGGAAACTGAAGCAGGGCGTGAAATGGCATGACGGCAAGCCGTTCACGGCCGACGATGCGATCTTCACCTGGGAATACGCTGCCGACCCGGCGACCGCCGCCTACACCACCGGCTCCTATGCCAATATCAAGGTCGAGAAGATCGACAACCACACCATCAAGGTGATCTTCAAGGAAGCGACCCCCTTCTGGGCGGACCCCTTCGTCGGCGTTGCCGGCATGATCATCCCGAAACATCATTTCGGCGACTACAAGGGTGCGAAATCGCGCGAGGCGCCGGCGAACCTGAAGCCTGTCGGCACCGGCCCCTACAAGTTCGTCGACTTCAAGCCGGGCGATATCCTGACCGGCACCCGCAACGAGGACTATCACGTCAAGAACAAGCCGCAATTCGACACGCTCGAGGTCAAGGGCGGGGGTGATGCGGTCTCGGCAGCGCGCGCCGTGCTGCAGACCGGCGAATACGACTATGCCTGGAACATGCAGGTCGAGGACGAGGTCCTCAAGCGCATGGAAGCAGGGGGGCGCGGCAAGGTCGTGGCGGTGAAGGGCGGCGACGTCGAGTTCATCATCCTGAACACCACCGATCCGTGGACCGAAGTCGATGGCGAGCGCTCCAGCGTCAAGACCAAGCATCCCTCGCTCAGCGATCCGGCCGTGCGCCAGGCGATCAACCTGCTGATCGATCGGGATTCGATCGAGAAGTTCATCTATGGCCGCGGCGGCGTCGCGACGGCGAGCTTCGTCAACGAGCCGAAGCAATTCAAGTCGACCAAGCTCAAATACGAGTTCAACATCGACAAGGCCAACAAGATCCTCGACGACGCCGGCTGGAAGAAGGGTGCCGACGGCATCCGTGAAAAGGACGGCAAGAAGCTCAAATACGTCTTCCAGACCTCGATCAACGCCCCGCGCCAGAAGACCCAGGCCATCATCAAGCAGGCTTGCCAGCGCGCCGGCATCGAACTCGAGCTGAAGTCGGTCACGGCCTCGGTCTATTTCTCGTCGGACGTGGCGAACCCCGACACCTACACCAAGCTGTACTGCGACATGGAGATGTACACCACCACGCAGCCACAGCCCGATCCGGAGCGCTTCCTCAACCAGCTCGTCTCCTGGGAGATCGCCAACAAGGAGAACAAGTGGCTCGGCCGCAACGTCTCGCGCTGGTCCGATCCCGAGGCCGACAAGGCCTACAAGGCTGCCCAGAAGGAGCTCGATCCGGTCAAGCGCGCGGCGTTCCTGATCAAGGTCAACGAGATCTTCTGTGAGGCCAATGTCCTCCTCCCGGTCCTCTCACGCACGGTCGTCGGCGCCTCCGCCAACAACCTGACCCCGGACATCTCCGGCTGGGAGGTCACGACCTGGAACCTGGCGAGCTGGTATCGCACCTGACCGTCATCCGCGGTCCGGAGGCCGGAGCATGATCCGGCCTCCATTCAAGCCTGGCCCCGGCCCAAACAGCGCCGGGGTCACTCTTTCGCGTTAGAACCCGATAGGCGGCGCTGCAGATGCTTCGGCATGGCGGTCCCGCCGAAAACTGCTCCTGTTCTCCTGAACCCTGCCCGCCTCGAAGGCAGGGGCTGAAAAAGCGCCGAATCAAGGGAGAAACACCAATATGACGACGAAACGAGACCTGATCCTCGCAACCGCGGCCTTCGCCCTGCTGGCTGCCGCGCCTGCCGCTGCCGAGACCTGGCCGCAACGGCCGATCACCTTCATCGTGCCCTTCCCGGCCGGCGGCGGCACCGACGCCTTCGCAAGGCCGCTCGCAGCCCAGCTCGACCAGCAGCTTGGCCAACGCATCATCATCGAGAATCGCGGCGGCGCCGGCGGCACGGTCGGCGCATCGGCCGCGGCGCGGGCGAAGGCCGACGGCTACACCTTCTTTGTCGGAGCGGCGCATCATGCCATCGCGCCGGCGCTCTACCCGAAGCTCGACTACAACATCCAGACGGACTTCATCCCGATCGCCGTCATCGCGCAGCCGCCGCAGGTGATCGTCGTCAATCCCGGCAAAGTGCAGGCCAAAACCGTGGCCGAGCTCGTCGATTTCGCCAAGAAGAACCCCGAGAAGCTGAATTTTGCCTCAGCTGGCAACGGTACGACGCATCATCTCGCCGGCGAGCTCTTCCAGATCTCCACCAAAACGAAGATGACCCATGTGCCCTATCGCGGCGCTGGCCCTGCCTTGCAGGACACGGTCGCTGGTCAGGTCGACCTGCTATTCGACGGCCTCGGCTCCTCGGCTGCCCAGATCCAAAGCGGCGCGCTGCGGGCGCTCGCGGTCGCGGCTCCTGCCCGCTCAGAAGCCGTCCCAGATGTGCCAACCGCTAAGGAGGCGGGCTTGGAGGGGTTCGAGGTTTCAACCTGGTATGCGCTCTGGGCACCGAAGGGCACGCCTCCGGAGATCGTGGTCAGGATGCGCGACGAAGTGCAGAAGGTCCTCAAGACGCCCGCCATCGAATCCGCCTGGAAGAAGAACGGCTCGCCGATGCCGACCCTGGCGGGTGACGATTTCGGCAAGTTCGTCACGGCCGAGGTCGAGCGCTGGGGCAAGGTCGTCAAGGAAGCGCAGGTCAAGCTGGAGTGAGGTCGGCGGCTCGCTGCGCTCCGTCCAGTCGCTGCATCGGCCTGCACGAAGGCCGCGATGCCGTGAGAGACAGAGCATGATGAGGTTGGCCGTCATCGGCCTGGCGATTGCATTGGCCGGCTTTGCCGCGCTGGTGGCGGTCGGCCTCCTCACCGACTTCGCGACCGTGCCGTGTCAGGACGGGGTGTGGGATGCGGCCAAGCAACGTTGCATCCCCACCTGACGGGCGCGGTTGCCACGCCATCAGGCCAGCGCGTCGCCGTCCGAATCCTCGTCTCCTGCACCATCGACGACGGCACGGACGATCGCGATCGAGAAGCCGGCGCGCGCCAATGCTGCGAGGTCTTTCTGGCGGCTCGCAGCCCGGTCACCACGCGACCACGGACCGAGCCGCTTGCGCCGTGCGGCTTTTCGGGCTGCGATCAACTCCTCTTCGTCACCGACGCTGCTGGCCCGTTCCGCAAGCTCCCGTTTCACCCCCTTCGCGGTGAGCGTGGCGGCAACGGCCCGCGCCGAACGGCCGCGGCGACGCAGCGTTGCAGCTCGCGCCTGGGCGAATCGCTGATCGTCGACGAGCCCGGAAGAAACACAACGCGCCACGACATCGTCGAGTGCGGTCGCGTGCAGAGCCGGGTCCTCTCCGTGGTAGCGGCAGCTCAGGGAGATCTTGCGCGCCAGCACGCGGCGCAACTGCGCGGCCGGCGCGGAATAGCGTTCGAGATAGTGCATCGCAGCGCGCTGAAGATAGTCGGGCGTGATCCGCCGTGGCGCTCGGGTAGGGCGTGCGCCCTGCCCCCGCCTATCGCCTTTCTCTAACATGCTAGTCCGATATCGGCTTCTGCCGGCCGGCCTTGACGCCGGAGCGCTTTTCCTTGGACGCGAGCCGGCGCTCCTTCGAGGCCTTTGTCGGCCTGGTCGCGCGCCGGACCTGCGGGCGCACGGCCGCCGCCCGGATCAGTTCCAGCAGGCGCTCCACCGCCTCCTCGCGATTGCGCTTCTGGCTGCGATGCGTCTGGGCGACGATGACGATCACGCCGTCCTGCGTCAGCTTGCTGCCGGCAAGCTTCATCAGGCGGATCGCGACATCGTTCGGCAGCGAGGGCGAGCGGCGCACGTCGAAGCGGATCTGAACCGCGCTCGACACCTTGTTGACGTGCTGGCCGCCCGGACCGGAGGCGCGCACGAAGCTTTCCTCGATTTCGCTCTCGTCGATCGCGATGGACGGGGTGGCTTGAATCATGGGAGGAGGATTATCAAAATTTTGCGCATTGCCTCAGCGAAAAACCGGTTCCCGCCTTTTCGCGCAATGCTCCGCCCGCATTCATGGAGACATGCAGCGTTGAAGCCTTCTCGCGAGATTGACGGCCTGATCGCGATCATGGCTGCACTGCGCACGCCGGGAACCGGTTGCCCCTGGGACCTGGAGCAGGATTTTGCTTCGGTCGCACCTTACACCGTGGAAGAGGCCTATGAGGTTGCCGACGCCATCGCGCGTGGCGACAAGCTCGACCTCAAGGACGAACTCGGCGACCTCCTGCTACAGGTCGTGTTCCACGCCCGTATGGCCGAGGAGGAAGGCTCCTTTGCCTTTCCCGACGTGGTCGAGGCGATCACCAGCAAATTGATCCGTCGGCACCCGCATGTCTTCGGCGATGCGCGCGATCTTTCGCCCGCCGAGGTGAAGGTGCTCTGGCATCGGATCAAGGCGCAGGAGAAGGCCGCCAAGATGGCCGCACGCGAGGCGGCTGGCTTGCCGCCGCAGGCGGAGGAGCGCGGCGTGCTCGCTGGCGTGCCGCACACCTTGCCGGCGCTGACCCGCGCCTGGAAATTGCAGGCCCGCGCCTCCACCGTCGGCTTCGACTGGAACGATGCCCGGCTCGTGCTCGACAAGATCCGCGAGGAGACGGCCGAGATCGACGAGGCTCTCGCCGGCGGCGACAAGGCCGCGATCCATGAGGAGATCGGCGACCTGCTCTTCGTCGTCGCCAATCTCGCCCGCCACGCCGATGCCGACCCGGAAGGCTGCCTCGCCGCCGCCAACGCCAAGTTCGAGCGTCGCTTCAAGGCGATCGAGACGGCGCTGGAAGCGGAGGGACGGACCGCGAAGGATGCCAGCCTCGACGAGATGGAAGCGCTCTGGCAGGCGGTGAAGAAGCGGGAGAAGTCCGCGGGCTAGCAACGGCAGGGCTTATCCCTGCCGCTCGGCCTCCGGAAATCGGGCCGTGAACGCCCCTTCCCGCTCCAGCGGCAGGCGAACGACGAGATTCAGCCCGCCATCCTCGCCATCGCGGCGTTCGAGGATTTCGCCATTGGCATGCAGCCAGGCCAGCGACTTGCCGTCTCCCGGAGCGAGCTCCAGCGCATAGACCGGGCGGCTCGACGCGATCCGGGTCTCGATCGCGCGTGTCAGGCGTTCGATGCCTTCCCCGGTCAGCGCCGAGACCAGAACCGGGCGCGATCCATCCGGCCTGAGCGTCGCGATGCCAAGCTGGCGCTCGCGCTCTGCGGGGTCGAGCAGGTCGGCCTTGTTCCAGAGCTCGATGACGCGCTGGCCATCGTCCGGATTAATGCCGAGATCACGCAGGATCGCCTGTACGTCGGCGGCCTGCGCCTGCGTATCCTCATGCGCGACGTCGCGGACATGCAGCAGCACATCGGCCTCGATCGCGTCCTCCAGCGTGGCGCGGAAGGCGGCGACGAGTTGCGTCGGCAGGTCGGAAATGAAGCCGACCGTGTCGGAGAGCATGATCCGTGCCCCATGCGGCAGCTTGATCGCGCGAGCGGTGGGATCGAGCGTGGCGAAGAGCATGTCCTGCGCGAGCACCTCGGCCGAGGTCAGCCGGTTGAAGAGCGTCGACTTGCCGGCATTGGTGTAGCCGACCAGCGCAACGATCGGATAAGGCACGCGTTTCCGGCTGGCGCGATGCAGCGAGCGCGTTCTCTTCACGCTCTCCAGGTCGCGCTCGATCTTGGTCATCCGCTCCTGGATGATGCGCCGGTCGGCCTCGATCTGGGTTTCGCCGGGGCCTCCGAGGAAGCCGAAGCCGCCGCGCTGGCGCTCAAGGTGGGTCCAGGACCGCACCAGCCGGCTCTTCTGGTAGTTCAGATGCGCGAGCTCGACCTGGAGCGCGCCTTCTTTGGTACGCGCCCGCCGGCCAAAGATTTCGAGGATCAGCCCGGTGCGGTCGATGACCTTGCAGCCGAAGGCCTTTTCGAGATTGCGTTGCTGGACCGGCGACAGGGCGCAGTCCATCACGACGAGCCCGATCTCTTCGAGCTTGATGCGCTCGGCGAGCTCCTCGACCTTGCCCTTGCCGAGATAGGTAGCCGGCCGCAATGCGGTCAGCAGTACCTGCACGGGCTCGACGACGGTCAGGTCGATCGCAGCGGCGAGGCCGACAGCTTCGTCCAGCCGCGCCGCGAAGGAGCGTTGATTGGCATCGACTGCGACGCCGCGCTTCTGCAGATAGGGTCCCACGACGAAGGCGCGCGTATTCGCCGCGATGTCGCGTTCGATCTCATCGAGCGGCTTCGCGCCTGTGACGCGCGTGGCCGCCCGATCGTTGTCGTCCTTGTGGCTTGCAGCCAAATCAGTTCTTGTCCGTTTCCTCGGGCTCGAACAGCTGCACCGGATGGCCGGGCATGATGGTCGAGATCGCGTGCTTGTAGACGAGCTGCGAGTGACCGTCACGGCGCAGCAGCACGCAGAAATTGTCGAACCAGGTGACGACGCCCTGCAGCTTGACGCCGTTGACGAGGAAGATCGTCAGCGGGATCTTCTGCTTGCGCACATGGTTGAGGAAAGTGTCCTGGAGATTCTGTGCCCGCTCGGCGGCCATGGGTAGTCCCTGTTGTTGGGATCGCCGATCGGATTAAAATCCAGCGATCCAATTCGTTCCGTTTCAGGCCGGCGGCGCATTCCACCAGCGTCGGAACACCGATGTTCCATTAGATCGTCGTCTTCGCCCGCAGCGCAAGTGCAGCAATGCCGACTTTAGATGCATGCCGCCTGCGTCATGTGCAAACGGTCATGCATGGCGCGCCTGACAGCCTCTCATCACCTCCCTTTTCGACGTTTCCGTCGAAAGCCGAGGCGATCGCTTTTCATACTAGCCGACGCCGAGAGACTTCAGTTTCCGGTGCAGCGCCGAGCGTTCCATGCCGATGAACTCGGCCGTGCGCGAGATGTTGCCGGAGAAGCGCGCGATCTGCGCGATCAGGTATTCGCGCTCGAATATCTCGCGCGCGTCGCGCAGCGGCAGGCTCATCAGGCGCTCTCCGCCGGAGCCCGACGGCGTCGTCGGCACCATCGCGCCGACCTCGGCCGGCAGCATCTCGATCGTGACCTCGGCGGTAGGGTCGCCCTTGGTCAGGATCATCAGCCGTTCGACATTGTTGCGCAGCTCGCGGATGTTGCCTGGCCATTCATGCGATTGCAGCACGGCCATGGCGTCGCTGCCGATCTGTCGCTTGGGCAGGCCGCTTGCGACCGAGATCTGCTCCATGAAGAACTCGATCAATTCCGGCACGTCCTCGCGCCGCTCCGATAGCGGCGGCACCTTGATCGGCACGACGCTGAGGCGGTGATAGAGATCCTCGCGGAAATGCCCGTCGGCGATGAGCTGCGCGAGATCCCGGCTCGACGAGGAGATGACGCGGACATCGACATGCACCCGCGTCGCGCCGCCGACACGCTGGAAATTCTGGTCGACCAGCACGCGCAGGATGCGGTTCTGCGTCTCGCGCGGCATGTCGCCGATCTCGTCGATATAGAGCGAGCCGCCATGGGCCTCTTCAAGCGCGCCGATCCGGCGCGAACGCCCGTCGCCGCCTTCGACGCCGAACAGTTCCTCTTCCATCGTCTCCGGCGTGATCGTCGCTGCGTTGATGACGACGAAGGGCCCGCTGGAGCGGGTCGAGGCGCCATGCAGCGTGCGCGCCGCCAGCTCCTTGCCACAGCCAGGCTCGCCGGTGATCAGCACGCGCGCGTTGGTCGGCGCGACGCGCTCGATCGTCTGGCGAAGCTGGTTGACGATGGTGGTGCGGCCAACGATGCGATCGGCCTGGACGGAGCGGGTCTTGAGCTCGCGAACCTCGCGGCGCAAGCGCGACGCTTCCAGCGCGCGCTCTGCGACCAGCACCAGCCGGTCGGCCTTGAACGGCTTCTCGATGAAGTCGTAGGCGCCGCTCTTGATCGCCGAGA